>JBATHK010000134.1:0-16434 GCA_049666725.1 Woeseiaceae bacterium | reverse complement strand
TTTCGAACTCGGAAGTGAAAACGCTCAGCGCCGATGGTAGTGTGGGGTCTCCCCATGTGAGAGTAGGACACCGCCAGGATTTATTTTGAAAAAGGCCGCACCCGACAGGGTGCGGCCTTTTTTTTGCGAATTATTTGGGGTCGAAGCGAGCTTACCGACAGAAAACCTCGGTTCGACCCCGGTTTTCACCGGTCAGGATATGATCAGATAAGCGTCGTATTCGAACGGCGAGATCGTCCGGTTGAATTCATCCTGCTCAAAATGCTTGATGGCGCACATTGCCTCGTGAAACGGGGCCCCCAGGTACTCGCGCACGAACACGGACTTCTCGAAATCGCGTAAAGCGGTCACCCAGTCACCCGCGAGTTCGCGACCCTGATCTTCTGAACCGGCAACTGCGGGTTCGGCCGCTTCCAGTTCATTTTCCAGGCCGTACAGAACGCCGGCAAGAATGGCCGACAGCACAAGGTACGGATTGGCATCGGCTCCGGCCACGCGATGTTCGATTCTTCGTGCCTCGGGTTCGCCAACCGGAATGCGCAGCGCGACATCGCGATTCTCATAGCCCCAGGTCGGCGCTATGGGTGTATGCGTGCCCGCCGAAAATCGTCTGTATGAATTTCGATGCGGCGCGAAAACGAGCATCAGGTCGGACATGGTTGCGGCTAGCCCGGCAACGGCCTGGCGAAGTGATTCGCTGCCCTTTTCGGTACCGTCATCAAAAATATTCTGGCCGCGCTCATCAAGAACGCTGATGTGTGTGTGAAACCCGTTACCGTCTGCATGAGCAAAGGGTTTTGGCATGAACGTGGCGACATAAGCGTGTTTCTGTGCGACACCCTTGATTACTCGTTTCAGCATTTGCGCATTGTCAGCGGCCTGCAGAGCATCCCCAAGATGGTGCTGGTTAAGCTCGTATTGACCCGGCCCAAGTTCCTTGACGAGCGTCTCCAGCTTCAGGTCCATCGAGTCGCAGGCCTCACGCATCTCGTGCAGCACCGCCGAAAACTCGTGCATGATATCGGTGCCATACAGCTGGCCGCCGACCTTGCTGCGACCATTGATGCGCGTATTCGGTACCTGTGGGATACCTTCCGCGTCACGCTCGGACGACAACAACATGAACTCGAGTTCCGGCGCGACTACAGGGGTCAAACCACGCTCAGAAAATCGCCGTTGGAGGTTGCGGAGTACGACGCGTGGGTCATATCCCCACGGCTGGCCTTCGTGAGTCAGGTGCAGGTAGATCTGTGCTGTAGGTCGTGACAGCCAGGGCAGGCGCTTCAGGGTTCGAACAGTCGGTACACATATGCCATCGCCGTCTCCTGTTTTTGAGCAAAGGGCCGGCACGTCGCGGCCCCAGATATCGGGCGTGACGCCGGTCAAAGCCATCCGGAGACCGCCTGCGAATACCGACTCGAGCTTGTGACGGGGAAGCCACTTGCCGCGATGAACACCATTCAGATCGACAAGCAGAGCTTCAATCACCTCAATGTCGGGATTATCCGCAAGAAATTTTCGTGCCGTTTCAATCTCGGATTTCATATTCACAGGGCATCCAGGCTTAAATCAAGCGCTTCAACAAAAACATCGACGTGTTCTCTTTCAAATACCAGCGACGGCCGGAGCTTGAGTACGTTCACATCTCTTCCCTCGCTGCCGACCAGCACGTGTTCCTGTCTCATCAGTTCAACGAGGCGAGCGGTTGCAGCCGTTGCCGGCGAACGCTCGGCGCGGTCCGTGACGAACTCCAGGCCCGTGACCATACCGTGTCCACGAACACTGCCAATCAGCATGTGCTTCGCCGCGAGCTTCATAATTTCGCTGCGCAGGTAATCGCCAACACTTCTGCTTCGTTCTACAAGGTTTTCCTGCTCGATGACATCAAGCACGGCGTTACCCGCGGCGCAGGCTACCGTGTTGCCTCCAAATGTGCTGAAGAGGCGCGTCTTATCCATGAACTGATTCAGGTACTCCTGCGTGGTCACGACGACGCCCAGTGGATGACCATTGCCGACCGGCTTGCCCATGGTAACAATGTCTGCGCGCACGCCATGATGCTCGTGGCCCCACCACTGGCCCATTCGGCCAAAACCCGACTGCACTTCGTCGCAAATCATGAGTCCGCCAGCCGCCCGGATCTTCTTTTCGATTGCCCGCATGTAGCCGTCAGGCACATCCGGTACACCGCTCGAACACAGGGCGGAGTCGATCATGAATGCTGCGACACCATGACCGGACGCCTCAAGCTCGGCGATTGCCCGATCGGCATCGGCGGCGTACTTGTGCACCAATTCTGGATCATCTTCGCGGAACGGGCCACGATAAGGGTCGGGAACGATGAGACCCTTCAGGAACGAGGGCAGCTTGGTTTCCGGTCGGCCTGGTGAAAACTGGCGGATGACGTCCGTAACGCCGTGATAGGCATCCTCCATAATCACGGCGCCGCTGTTGCCGGTGATCAGTTTCGCCATTTGCCAGGCGACATCGTTGGCCTCGCTGCCGGAGTTCACAAAGATACAGGCGGAAAGGTGCGGCGCCAGTTTCGAGGTCAGCCGATCGGCATACTCGAGCGCGCTGTGATACAAATAACGCGTGTTGGTATTCAGCGCGGCCGCTTGACGAGCAATTGCCCGGACAACGTGCGGATGACAATGCCCGACCTGCGGAACATTGTTGTAACAATCGAGGTATCGATGCCCGTCGGTTGAATACAACCAGGGTCCGCGAGCACGCTCGAAGTGCATGGGGCGCTCATAGAAATGGGTCGTGTTATGACCCATCAACGATCGCCGCGCGTCAACGAGCCTGGCCTCTTCATCCTCGGAAGGCGATTCACGCGCAGTTTTTGGGCAATAGGCCGGAAACCGGCAGGCCGTTCTCAGGCGCTGTGTAAAATCCGTTTGCCCGACGCGCTGCAGTGCACGCAGATTGTCGACAAATGCCAGCGGCGATTGGATGTGCACAGGTTGCTCCGGCGTTAGGGCCTTGCGTGCCGCCGCAATCGTTGTCGTCAATGCGTTGCGTGCACAAATAAGATCGAAAATCAGTTCAACTTCTTCCTCTTCCAATGCCAGGACTGAATCGAAACTCGCAGCAATTTCAGCGGCGGCAGCCGCCATGTTCGAACTGCCATAGGGAATGCTGTCGCAGGCGACCGCGATTTCAGCAACCACGGTGCCATACAGAAGGTCGCCGAAATCAATCAGCCCGGTAATCCTCGTTGGGTCATCCGGATCGACAAGTATGTTGTCAGTATGAGCATCCTGATGAATGACCTGGTGGCGCAGCGATTGCAGGCGCGGGATGACGATATCCGACATGCGTTCGAAAACCTCGTCGACTTCCGCCCTGGCTTCGGCACTCTCAATATGTTGTGTGAGGTGTCGTAATCGCGTGCAGGTCTCGAAATTCCAGGGATGCTCTTGCATGGCGGCAGGATGAAAATAACCGCGCAATGCCAGGTCGACGTTAGCCAGCAATTGGCCAATGTTCCGGCGGGTGTCGCTGTCATCGCAAACACTGGTATCTGACAACAGCATGCCTTCGAGGCAGGTTAATAGGTAGACGTCGTGATTAAAGCCATTCGAGAAGCGAACGGTGTGAAAATTGCGCCCACGATCGCTTTGCACGACACGTGGTACCGGGAGTGCCGGCGCCATGCGGGCAATGTGCTGCAGCGCCCCGAGCTGGAAGTCGATGACGTCGCTGCTTTCGTCGGCGTTCGCGACCTTGAAAATGAAGCCGGAACCATCGGCTGTTTCAATTCGAAAGTTCTGGTCGCGCTCACTGCGCAACGGTTCGAACCTGCCGCTGAGCCGGTAGTGGCTTGCGGCGACCTCGCAAACCTCCGCGACATCATGAGTCGGCGGATTACGATTGAGGAACTTGATAGTAATGGTTACGCCTGCTAGTGCGACAGCTTGTTTGCAACCCAGCCCAGGAGGTCATCGGTAAACTCGTCACGGTTGGTTTCGTTCAACATCTCGTGACGTCCGCCGGCATAGATTTTCGTGCTCAGATGAACGTGGCCCGTGGCTTCATAGCGGGCGGCGAGTTTTTTCATACCGTGTTCGCCGCCGACCGGGTCATCGGCGCCGCCCGTTATAAGTATAGGCAGGTTCCCCGGTATTTGTTGCACCGCCCTGTTCGTGGAAATCTGCAGCAGACCACCGAGTAGATCGAGCCACAGCCCTGTCGTATAAGGTCCTCCACACAGCGGGTCGTTAATATACGCATCAACTTCGCTGTTCTCGCGGGAAAGCCAGTCGAGCTCCGTACGCGCCGGTTCGAACTGCTTGTTGAAGGCGCCGAAACCCAGCTTGTCTAGCAGCGAGCTGACGCCGCTCTTTCCATGGCGCCAGGATTCGAATACTGCAAGCAAACGTAAGATAAAAAGCTGCGATCGGGCAGGCCAGGTAGACCCGGAAAGAACCAATGCGTCGAGGTCGTGTCCGAAGCGCATGGCATAGCTCTGGGCAATGTACGAGCCCATGCTGTGTCCGAGCAGCACAACTGGCTTTTCCGCGAATCGCTGCTGCAGGAAATTGGTTACCAGGTGGCCGTCCGAAACCAGCAGGTCCCAACCGTTTTCCGCCGCAAAAAAGCCGATATTTTGCGTGGCTGGGCCATGGCCACGGTGATCGTGGGCACATACGGCATAGCCGTTTTTCACGGCGGCCCGGGCAAAACGATCGTAACGTGCAGAGTGCTCGCCGAGGCCGTGAAAGACCTGGATGACCGCGGTCGGGGTCTCCCCCGGCTCCCAGAGGAAAACCTGAATGCTGTGCTTCCCATCGGCTTTTATTGAATGAGTATTGGGCGTGATGTTTTTCATGGAGCAGCGCTTAGAGGTTGCGGGGAAAACATCATATACTGGATCTCATGATAGAACTTTACTACTGGCCGACGCCGAACGGGCACAAGATCTCGATCATGCTCGAGGAGTGCGGGCTGGACTACGAAGTGAAGCCCGTGAATATTGGCGGCGGCGATCAGTTTGATCCTGATTTCCTGCGTATCAGTCCGAATAACCGGATGCCGGCCATCGTCGATACCAATACCGGGATTTCGGTTTTTGAGGGCGGCGCCATTCTCGTTTACCTGGCCGAAAAGGCCGGGATGTTGCTGCCGGAACAGCAGGCCGCACGCTTCGAGGTGCTGCAATGGCTGTTTTGGCAGGCAGCCGGACTGGGGCCGATGGCGGGGCAGCTCAGTCATTTCGTGAACTACGTAAAGGAAGCAGTGCCGTACGCAGAGCGGCGTTATGCGAATGAATACGATCGCCTGCTGGCTGTCATGGACGTGCGCCTCAGGGATCGGGAGTTTCTTGCGGGCGAGTATTCCATAGCCGATATTGCCAGCTTCCCGTGGGTCGTTCCGTATCGCCGCCTTGGCAAAGACCTAGACAAGTTTTCCAATCTGAGACGTTGGTTTGACACGCTCAAAGTCCGGCCCGCCGTGCAGCGCGGGATTGATCTCGGCAAAGACTGGCGGCGTGACGAGGCACGAGACGAAGATGCCCGTGCCATGATATTTGACCAGGATTCCGAAACCGTTTTCGCTGCAGCCAAAGCGCTGGAGAAATAGCTTGAAGTTCTATGATTGCAGGACCGCGCCGAGCCCAAGGCGAGTCAGGTTTTTTCTCGTAGAAAAGGGTATCGACCTCGAAACCGTGCAGGTCGATCTCGGTAGCGGGGAGCAATTCAGTGAAGCGTTTCGCAAGATTAACCCGGACTGCGTTGTGCCCGTGCTGGAACTGGATGACGGCCGTTGCCTCAGCGAAGTACTGGCGATCTGCAGCTATCTCGAAGAGCTGTACCCTGAACCGGCTTTGTTCGGCAAGACGGCCGAGGAACGTGCCCGCGCCTTGATGTGGAACGCCAAAGTCGAGCAGCAGGGGCTGTGGGCTATGGCGGACGCATTTCGTAATTCCTCAAAAGCGCTGACAAATAACGCGCTGCCAGGGCCGGACCACTATGTGCAGATCCCCGAGCTTGCTGACCGAGGCCGCACGCGCGTCGTGAAGTTCATGCAAAGACTGGACGGCCAGCTCGCCGAGAACGAATACGTCGCCGGTGACTTCTTCTCCATTGCGGACATCTCCGCAATGGTCACAGTCGATTTCGCAGCCTGGATCAAGATAGCCTTGCCGGACGACGCCAACAGCCTCGTTCGCTGGTACGCTCAGGTCTCAAAGCGGCCAGGCGCATCCGCGTGATTTCAGCGTTGTTCCGCCAGCGCGGAAAACCCGAGAAATAGCAGCAGCCCGATCTTGATCAACTCGAGCGAGGAGTAAATGGCATGCGCATGGGACGGAGGAGGCTCACCGCCGGCCAGGATTATGCCGGTTCGTGTCGCGAGCTCCGGAATCAGCCAGACGCCCTGCGCCATAACGATCAGCGCCAGAATCGCGCAAAAAGCCCACCATTTTCGAGTGAGTCCGGCAATTCTCACAATCAGGAGTAACAACACGAGCGCCACGAGTTCGGCCTTGTGCAGCGCCGCGAAAACCACGCGGCCGACGTCCAGCGCGACCGGGCGTGTGATCGAGGCCGCCGTAAATCGAACCGGCGTCGCGATCATCGATACGCCAACCGTCATGCCGACCCACAGGAAACAGACCCAGGCGGGGCTCAGTATTGCGTTGCGAATTCGGACGGCCACCGTCATATAATGCACTACCGATCTGCGAATGACACCGATGAAGACTGAGAAAGAACCACAACTGGCATCGCGAGTACTGATGATTCGCCCGGCGCGCTTTGAGAGCAATCCGCTCACAGCACAGTCAAATCTTTTTCAGGGCAAGACCGATTTGCCGCCAGAGGAGCAGCAGGCCGCCGCGCTCCAAGAGTTCGACAGGCTGGCCGATGCATTGCGCGACTCTGGCATAGACGTCGTGGTTGTTGACGACACGCCCGAGCCGCATACGCCGGACTCGATATTCCCCAACAACTGGATCAGCCTGCACGCAGATGGGAGACTGGTCCTGTACCCGATGGAGGCCGTGAATCGTCGTACCGAACGCCGCAGCGACATCATCGAACACCTGCATGACGATTTGGGCCTGTCGGTAACGGAAATCGTCGACCTGACAACGCATGAAGACTCGGACCACTACCTGGAAGGCACGGGCAGCATGGTGCTCGACCGCGCCAACCGGATTGCTTACGCCTGTCTGTCGTCGCGAACCCACCTGGATCCGCTGGGTGATTTTGCACAGCGGATGAACTATGAAGTCGTTACCTTTGACGCGGTCGACGGCGATGGCGTGCCTATCTATCATACGAATGTATTGATGAACGTCGGCGAGAAGCTGGCCGTCATATGCGATGCCGCAATCCCGCGCGAGGATCAACGCGCGGCCGTTCTTGCGCAGCTGCGCGATACGGGGCACGACGTTATTCGCCTGAGCTATAAGCAGCTGGAGGCGTTCGCAGGCAATATGCTCGAGCTGCGAAATGATCATGGCGAACGCGTGGTCGCCATGTCACAACAAGCTTATGATTCTCTGAACGATGAACAGCTCGGCAAGCTGCGGGCAAACGGCAGAATTGTCAGCGTGCCGATTGACACGATTGAAATGTCGGCCGGTGGTAGCGTGCGCTGCATGCTTGCCGAGATTCACTTACCGCATGCTTAGCAATAAAGTAGGGGCGCGCGCTTTAAATGCGCGAGTTTGCCCATAAATCCCCGACTCGTACTGGATCCGGAACAACAGGAGAGTCCGCATGGCTCGAGTTAGTCAGCAAAGAAACCTGGTTGTAATTATCGTCGGCGCCGTATTGGTCGTTCTTATCGGCGCGCAGTTCGTCAAAACTGTGCCACCCGGTCGAATTGGCGTCGCAACCCTGTTCGGTAACGTTCGGCCCGACGGCTACACGCAGGGCATCCATATTCCGGTCAATCCCCTGTATCGCTGGACCATGTATGACGCACGGCAGAAGACCCACCTGGAAACCGCGAACGTGCCGAGCCAGGACCAGCTGCAGACCAAGCTCGATGTCAGCGTGCAATACCGAATTGACGGGGCAATGGCGCCGGATATTCTCGAGCAAACCGGTGACGAATTGGCTGCGGTTCGCGTACACCTGATTCCCAAACTGCGCTCGCTGCTGCGCGAGCAGGGCAAGAGCATCAAGCGTGCAGAGGACTTCTTTCAGGAAGCGACCCAGGAAACGCTGCAGCTCGCGCTGACCGATGGCCTCAAGGAATACCTGGAGCCCAAGGGCATCATTGTCTCGGCCGTGCTGATCCGCGACATTACTTTGCCGCCGTTCATCGTTGAGGCCATTGAGCAAAAGAAAGAGCGTGAGCAGGCCGTTGAGCGAGAGCGCGCAGAACTCGAACGCGTGCGAACCGAGTTGCAGCAGCAAGTTGCCAGGGCAGAAGCCGGGCGGGAAGCTGCCGAGCAGGAAGCCGCGAGGAAAAGGATACTCGCTGATGCGCAGGCCTACGAAATAGCCCAGATCAACAATGCGATCGGTCGCAATCAGGCGTATATTCAGTTGCAGTCACTTGAAGCGCTGAAAGCCATCTCCAAGGATCCCGCAAGCAAAGTGTATTTCCTGGATGGTTCGAGCCCGAGCCCGCTGCCGTTGATGCACCTGGGCGATGCAAAGCAATAGCCTCGATCTCGAATTACGATCGAAAATTACGGGAGCCGAGTGACCGGCTCCCGTTTTGTTTTCGTGAAAAGGATTGGAATGAATAATAATAATGAGTAACGACAAGATCCTCATGTGTCCGCCCGATTTTTTCACCGTGGACTACGTAATCAATCCATGGATGGCTGGGCAGGAAGAATCGCTGAGTCTCGAGCGCGCAAAGCAGCAGTGGGAAAGACTGCGCGAGCAGATAGGAGAATTCGCGGACATCGTGACCATCAAACCGCAGCCCGAACTTCCAGACATGGTGTTCACGGCCAATGCGGGCGTCGTTTACGGCGACAAGGCAATTGCGAGCCACTTCATGCCGCATGAGCGACGACCCGAAGAGCATTTCTTCAAGAAGTGGTTCCGGGAGAACGGTTTCGAGCTGCTGGACCTTGATGACAAAATCGGATTCGAAGGTGCCGGCGATTGTTTGCTGGATCGTCATGGCGCATGGCTTTGGACCGGCTACGGATTTCGAACCGAAATCGAGGCCCACGCGGAGATTCGCAGGTTTTTCGACATCGAGGTCGTGTCCATCCGCCTGACCGACGCTCGCTTCTACCATATCGATACCTGTTTCTGCCCGTTAACGGACGGCTTTCTGATGTACCATCCGCCGGCCTTCGACTACGAATCGCGGATGGCGATCGAAAGCCGTATCCCGCCTCACAAACGTATTGTCGTGGATACGATGGATGCCGGTAACTTCGCGTGCAATGCGGTCAATATCGGCGACAGGGTAATCCTCAACAAAGCGTCGGATCCGCTGAAAGCGAGACTGATGCTGGCCGGTTTTAAAGTACATGAAGTTGAGCTGAGCGAGTTCCTCAAAGCGGGTGGTTCCGCGAAATGCCTGACACTCAAATTGAACGAGCCAAGACGTCAATAGACTATGACTAGCAAGACAGCCCACGCCTATCGAATCTGGCCCAAAGATCCTGCGGCGCATCTGTTTGAAGTTCGCGTGGTGGTCCGGAACCCGGACCCTGACGGCCAGGTTTTTGCAATGCCGGCATGGATACCGGGAAGTTACATGATTCGCGACTACGCCAAGCACGTGGTTGCGGTCCGAGCCGAAGCCGACGGCCGCGACGTTGCCGTCAAGAAGCTCGACAAGAGCCGTTGGCAGTCCGCGAAAACGAGCCGCGAGCTGACCCTCATTCTCGAGATCTTTGCACACGACGAAAGCGTGCGCGGTGCTCACCTCGATGCGAGCCATGCGTTCTTCAATGGAACCTGCGTTTTTCCAGCGGTTGCGGGGCAGGAAGAGCTTTCCTGCACTGTCGAAATCGTGGCACCGGAGGCGCCATTTGGCAAAGGATGGCGCGTCGCAACATCCATGCGGCGAAGCACGGCTGGTGAATATGAGTTCGGTGGCTACACGGCAAACGACTATGCTGAGCTTATCGATCACCCGGTCGAGATTGCGCAGCTCTCGATAGGGGAATTCGATGTCTGCGGTATTCCACATGCGATTGCCATTCGCGGCAAAACACGTGTCGATATGGCACGGCTCTGTCGAGACCTGCAAAAGCTGTGCGCGCATCAGATTTCGTTTCTTGGTGCGCCGTTGGATCTCGACCGCTACCTGTTTCTCCTGAATGCGCCCGGCAGCGGCTATGGCGGACTCGAACACCGCTGGTCGTCGAGCCTCATTTGCGGCCGCGACAACCTGCCCGCGCGCGGTGACGAAGGTGTGTCCGACGAGTATCGGACGTTCCTGGGCCTTGTAAGCCACGAATATTTTCACCTGTGGAACGTCAAGCGGATGAAGCCGGCGGCATTTACTCCGTATGACCTTTCAAAAGAAACGCATACCGGGCTGCTCTGGGTGTACGAGGGCATCACGTCCTATTACGACGATCTGGCGTTGCTGCGCTCCGGCATGATCACGATCGAGAGTTACCTTGATCTACTCGGGCAGACGATTACGCGCGTTCTTCGTGGCGGCGGCCGACGCAGGCAAAGCGTCGAGGAGTCCAGTTTTGACGCATGGACCAAGTTCTACAAACAGGATGCCAATGCCAGCAACGCTGTTGTCAGCTACTACGCCAAAGGCTCGCTGATTGCCCTGTGTCTCGATCTAAAGCTGCGCAACGAAACCGCAGGGCGCATATCGCTCGACGACGTGATGAAAGAAGCGTGGAGTCGCTGGGGCGAGAGCGGCACGGGCATGCCTGAAGGCGGATTCGAGCAGCTGTGCATGGAAGTCTCTGCTGCGGATCTCGGAGATTTCTTCGACGCGACTGTTCGCGGTACCGGCGAGTTACCGCTGGATTCCTTGTTGAAGAGCCATGGTGTGGACTACTGCCTGCGGTGCTCAACGGGTGCCAAAGACAAAGGCGGCAAGCCGTCCGGTGACGTAAATCCGCCCACCGTCTGGCTGGGCGCAACCCTTGGAGATCGTGCCGGGAAGCCCGTGTTTCTCTCGGTCAGCAATGGCGGGCCCGCAGAGCAGGCCGGCATATCGCCTGGCGATGAGCTGGTCGCGCTCGATGGCCTGCGAATGGACCTTGCGGGCTGTGAGGCGCGGACGCGTCGTTACCGCCCGAATGATGTTTCCGAAATCACGGTATTCCGCGGCGACGAACTGGTGTCGATGCGGCTGAAGTGGGCCGAGGCCCCGGCCGATACCTGCTACCTGCTGCTGGTGGATGAAGTCGAAGACGCCGTGAAATCACGACGTGGTGATTGGCTGGGACAGTAATGCGTATCCTGGGCAGTCCAACGTTGCGGCTGTTTATTGGTGCAGCGCTGATCAGCCTGTCGCCGGTATGGGTAAAACTGGTCAGCGTCTCGCCGACAACAAGCGGCTTCTACCGGGTGCTGATTGGCGGTCTCGCGCTGGCAGCGTATCTCGTTGTCTCTGGCCAGCGGCTTCAGCTATCCAGGCGCACCTGGCAAATACTTTTGCTTGCCGCCGTTTTTTTCGCCCTCGACCTGTGGTTCTGGCACCGGAGTATCTATTACGTCGGTCCCGGCCTCTCGACGCTGCTGGCGAATTTCCAGGTATTCATCATGACGGCAGCGGGTATCGTGTTGCTGCGAGAGTCGCCGCGCCCGCTGCAGCTGCTCGCTATTCCGCTCGCGTTGCTCGGTCTCGCACTGATCGTTGGACTGGATTGGGGCAAGCTGCCGGATGATTACCGCCTGGGCGTTATTTTTGGTTTATTGACCGCCGTATCGTATGCGGGCTACCTGCTCAGCCTGCGCCGTTCACGGCAGGGCTCGCAGCACAAGTTGCCAACGCGAGAGGTCGCCATTATTTCGCTGGTTACGGCGGCGATCCTGGGTATTGCTGCGCTGGTGGAAGGCGAATCCCTGGCAATACCCACGCTGAATGATGCGACGTGGCTGGTCTGTTACGGAATTCTCTCGCACTGCATCGGCTGGATGTTCATTGCGAGCAGTTTGCCTAACGTATCGACGACAGAAGCTGGCATCGCATTATTGCTGCAACCGACGTTGAGCTTCGTGTGGGACGTGCTGTTCTTTGCCCGGTCGATGACGTCGACTGAACTAGCCGGTGCCAGCATCGCGCTGGTCGCGATCTACCTGGGATCAAGGCCGGCCTCAAAGCAGGCGCAGCGCGCCCGGTAACAGGGCGAAATCGAAGCGCTGTTGCAGCGGCTGCACTTCACCATCGAGGTGTGATGCCAGCGGTTCAGACGAGATCACCGATAGTTTTGTCAGGCCGTGATGCCGAATCTCGGGTTCGTCTACGTGAGTACCCGACATCAGCTTGGGTAACAGCGACATTATTCGCCGACGCGACACCGGGTCGGCGATCATCAGCTCGAGCTTGCCATCGTCATTCCTGGCCATTGGTGCAATATGGAACATACCGCCAATCCACGGCCCGTTACTGATGCTGGCGAGCGTTGCCGGACCGGTCCAGGAAAAATCCGCCGATGATATTTCCAGTCGCGGTGTTGCGA
This sequence comes from Woeseiaceae bacterium, assembly GCA_049666725.1. Taxonomy (GTDB): domain Bacteria; phylum Pseudomonadota; class Gammaproteobacteria; order Steroidobacterales; family Woeseiaceae; genus UBA1847. The sequence goes on along the minus strand of JBATHK010000134.1, from coordinate 3,839 downwards.
TTCCATCCACCATCGCGCGAAAGATCGCGAGCAGGTAAACGAGGTCGCCGATGGGCAATCGGTAGGAACGCGCGATTCGAGTGACCTTCGCATCAAGACCGATGCCGGCGCCGTTGGCGAAAAAGCGATCGTTCATGGTGCCGATATCGATGGTCTTCGCGTATTGCCCGGCGGTTAGGCGGTCCGCCAGAAGTCGGGTGGCATGTTCCCAGTTGAGCGGTATGCCGCAGGCTTTGGCAAAGTCATTTCCCGTACCGGTCGGGACAAGGCCCAGCGCAGCCTCCTTCCCCGACCGCATGATGCCGTTCACGGCCTCGTAAACACTGCCGTCACCGCCGGCGACAATAATCCGCCTGGCGCCATCGTCAACGTGCTGCCTGACCTGTTCCTCCAGGTGACCGACGGCGTCGCTCTGCTGCAGCTCGAACGGCAGGTCGGCGCTTTGCAGCAGCTCTACGATTTTTGCCTGGCGGCGGCCCGCACGACCGCGTCCCGCGGTGGGGTTCAGGAAAAGCCGAATCGTGTCTGCGCTCATAATGGCCCGAACTGGATGTCGAATACCGATGCTACAATGCGCGCGACTGTTGTCGCGACTTTTTGCGTGCTAGGGAATCATACATGTTGGAGCTCGGCGTCAAGTTCCTGATCAGCTACTTCATCGGCTCATTGATGGGGGCCATGATAGTGGGCAGGATTCGTGGTGGCGTTGATATTCGCACGATGGGCAGCGGCAACGCGGGTGGCACCAACGCGCTCAGAACTCAGGGCCTGATTTTCGCGCTGGCCGTGGTCATCATTGATGTTGGCAAAGGCGTTATCGGCGCCGGTGTGGTACCGGGCCTGGAATTGCCATTCGTTGCCACCGACCCCGAAATATCCCGTAGCTGGCTCACGATGTGCTGCGCAACGGCAGCCGTGATTGGCCATGTGTGGCCGATCTATCATGGGTTCCAGGGTGGCAAAGGCGCTGCGACCTTCGTCGGCACCCTCGTCATTCTCGGCCCCGTCCTGATCGTCATTGTTCTGCTCGTTTGGGCGATGGTTGTGGTGCTAACCGGGTACGTCGGGCTCGCCTCGATGACGGCCGTGACATCGCTAGCCATCTGGCTGGGCGTCACCCGACTGCCCGAAGACCAGCCCTTGTTTATTTACAGTGTCGTGATGGCAGGATTCATTATCTACTGGCACCGCGCCAACATCCGGCGTATGCGAGAGGGAACAGAGAACCGCAGCACGAAATTGATGCTGTTCAGAAGGAAGCACGCAAATTCGGCCGATGAATAATTTCGACGCAGATGTTATTCGCAGCAACCTGGGCGAGGCGACTGCGGCGACGCTTGGTCGGCTTGAGATCTTCGCGGAAATCGATTCAACAAACAGCTATCTCATGCAGCAGCCGGCGCCGGCGCCAGGGGAAGTGCATGTCGCCCTGAGCGATAACCAGACAGCGGGTCGCGGCCGCTATGGCCGCAGCTGGCAATCCCCACCCGGGTCGGGCCTTTGCCTGTCGATGGCTCACACTTTCGTTTCGCCTCCGTCGAACCTGCCCGCGCTGACGCTCGCGATTGGGCTCGGTGCCATCGCGGCGCTCAAGGATCTGAACGTTTCGACCGTGCAGCTGAAGTGGCCGAACGATCTGATTGCCATGGATGGCAAGCTCGGTGGCATCCTTACCGAGGCGCAGACCCACGGCGGTGGGACCATGACGATCGTCACTGGTATCGGCCTGAATATTGACCTCAAGGAACAGCAGGATGCTTTCTTGGAAACGGTCGCGGGACGGCGCGCAACCGACCTGAAAAGCCAGGTGGCCGAGCTGCCAGGCTGGAACCGGATTGCGGCGGGCCTCATCAGCGGACTGAGCAAAGCGATTGTCGATTACGAAGCCGGCGGATTTGCCTCATTCAGGGGCCGATGGTCTGAGCATGACTGGCTGTTTGGTCGCGAAGTAACAGTGGATGCATCGGGGCGACAGATCACGGGGACCGGGGCCGGCATTGGTGACGATGGTGCGCTGCTGCTCGACACTCTGTCTGGGGGAAGGCAGCGCGTGACTTCGGGTTCGGTTTTGATAACGGGCGAGCGGGAAGCTGGCTCATGAAAGCGCTGCTTCTCGACGTCGGCAACTCCCGGATTAAGTGGGGTGTTCTTGACGATGGCGAGATCCGTCGAACCGGGCATATTTCGCAAGCCAGGATCCGGGACAAAGGCCTGCAGGTGTTGACGACCAGGCTGCCTCGACGCGTCGACGAGGTTTTTGTGAGCAATGTCGCCGGTACACGATTTGCAACACGGCTATCGGGTGTTGTTGGCATGCACTGTGACTGCGACGTGCGTTTTGCACGCGTCAAAAAGCGGGGCTGGGGCCTGAGCAACAGCTACACGCAGCCACGACGCATGGGCGTGGATCGCTGGGTAGCGATGGTTGGTGCCTGGGCCGAAATTCAGGACGCGTGCCTGGTTGTCGATGTTGGCACTGCACTGACGTTGGACGCCATTGACGATAATGGTGCTCATCTTGGCGGACAAATTATTCCCGGCGTTGCGGCTATGGCGACGGCCTTGTCATCGGCAACGAGCGACGTTCCAGCGGTGCGTCCGCTGCCGGCGCGAAAGGGTGCCGAAATGCAGATGTTCGCGCAAAATACTGCCGCCGCTGTTCGAGAGGGCGCGCGCAATGCCGTTGCCGGAGCTGTGGATCGGGCCGTTCAAATCCTGCGGTCAAATGGTCACCAGCCAACGACAATCTTGACCGGCGGGGATGCGTCACGCATTCTTGATGCGCTCACTGACGCGCCGCTTCATCGCCCGCATCTTGTGCTTCAGGGGCTCGCACATATGCTGGAAAGTGCTCAATGAAAAATTTGTTGTTGCTTTTGCTGCTCGCCAATATGCTCTATTTTCTCTGGGGAATGTACCAGGAGGATTCGCCCGAGGCGGGGGTTGCGATCATCAATGAAGCGGAGCTGGGTCCGCCGCTGCAGGTGACGAGCCATCGAGACAAGGATGACATTGCGAGCGTAGGTGCGGTACTCGGGTCGGGCAATCCGTCTGATCTCGCGGCGATTGCGGGCAGATCCTGTGTGACTATTGGTCCGTTCAAGGTCAGGACGGACGCCGATTCAGCCGTGCTTCTGAATTCGAGCCAAGGTATGAAATCGCGTGTTCGTTCGACGCAGGGACAGATTTTTGTCGGGCATTGGGTCCAGATCCGCAATATCGCGGATGAAGCGACGGCGAACGCGATGCTCGACAAGCTCAGCAACGGCGGATTGGCTGATGCATATCTCGTGCGCACCGAGGATGAGGGGCTGAAAATTTCCCTGGGCTTGTTTGGCGACCTCGAAGGGGCAGAGAAGATTGAGCTGCAGGCGAGATCGCTGGACTTGCCGGCTGACATTGCACCACGAACGGCTGACCGAACCGTCTATTTTGTCGACATCGGCCTCCCGCCGGGAAGGGGCGCGGGCGCGATTATCGAGAAATACGGGGAAGAGCAGGTCTTGCTGCGAGATTTGGCTACCTGCCCACAATAATCTGCCACGGGAACCCTTGTCAGAAAGGCCTGGAAAGCCAATAATGCGCCCCCCACGCGGATCGCGTGGACAGGTTGCGCCGGCATAGCTCAGTTGGTAGAGCAACTGATTTGTAATCAGTAGGTCCCGAGTTCGACTCTTGGTGCCGGCACCATTTTTTTCTAAGGATTTTCTAAGGTCATTCTAAGAAAGTCCTATTTCACCGCTCGGAGGCGACGGGCGCGGTTGTAACGGCGCATGAGGCCGAGACCGGTTTCGTGGTCTGAATCGGCCTTCGCTCGCAGGTCATGGAAAGTCCAGGAC
>JBATHK010000133.1:0-23966 GCA_049666725.1 Woeseiaceae bacterium | reverse complement strand
CTGCTTCTCCGCCTGCGACTGCCCATCGACTGTCTGCGCGTTTGCGCTGCCGGCCGCAGCGACAAGCAGTACCAGCAATGTTGCGAGGCGCCACCTCGAGTGAATTAAATACGTCATTGAGAAGCTCATTTGGTTACAGACAGTCGTAGCAAGCTGATTATAATGATCACGAACCGCTGGGGGGTGAAATGATCGGATTTAGACAGCCAGGGATGACGGCCGGCATGCTGCTCGCGGCACTTTGTTTTGCTCCTGCGAGTCCTCTGCGAGCTGATCCTTCAGCCGAAAGCGGCGAGGATGCAAGAATCGAAGAGCTTGTCGTCACGAGCCGTCGACGCGAGGAACCACTCGCGCGACACGCCGGCAACGTCGCGAACCTCGACTCTGAGAGCATCGCTGAAATTGGACATCAGCATATACACGAACTCATGACCCGCATTCCCGGCGTATGGCTCGCCCGTGCCAGCGGGCAGGAGCATTTGACCGCCATTCGCTCACCAGTGCTTACCGGCGCCGGTTCCTGTGGCGATTTTCTGTTTCTCGAGGACGGCATTCCGATTCGCCCATCCGGCTTCTGCAACGTTAACCAGATGTTCGAACTACATACCGAGCAAGCCAGCAGCATCGAAGTCATCCGGGGTCCCGGCAGTGCCTTGTACGGCTCCAACGCATTGCACGGCATCGTGAACGTCGTGACCGCCGCCACCGGTGACCGACCTCCTGCCATGCTCGCACTCGAGGCCGGCTCGAACGAATTCCTGCGTTTTCGCACCGTGCTGTCGGGTGGTGCCCGCACACCGCTGCTCGCGTCGCTGGTTTATGCCGACGACGGCGGATTCCGCGACGACTCCGGCTATCGCCAGGGAAAGATCCAGCTCGCCGCAGACTGGGACCTTCCGGTCGCCGAATTGACCACGGTCTTCAGCGCCACCGACCTTGACCAGGAAACCGCCGGATATATTCTCGGCGAAGATGCTTACAAGGACCCGGACCTCAATCGGATTAACCTCAATCCCGAGGCCTTTCGCGACGCGTCCAGCCAACGCTTGTACGGCATCTGGAAGAAACCCGCGATCCTGTTCGATGTCGATGTCGAAATCGACATCCGACCTTACCTGCGGCACTCGGAAATGCGCTTCCTGCAGCATTTTTTGCCGGGTCAACCTCTGGAAGAAAATGGACATGTCAGTGCCGGCGTCATTACGGCAGTTTCTTTCGGCACCGAAAAGCGGCGGTTTATCACCGGCATCGATGTTGAATGGAGCGATCTGTTTCTAAAGGAAACGCAAACCGGTCCGACGATGGGTTCCGATTTCCTTCGCGAAACACGACCTGAAGGGAAACACTATGACTTTGATGTTCAGAGTTTTGGTATCGCACCCTACCTGCAAGCAGACTTCATCCTTAGCGAACGCCTGACGCTCAGTGGCGGACTGCGTCTCGAATACATGCACTACGACTACGAAAACAGGATGCTCGTCGGCAACACCCGTGACGACGGTACTGCCTGCGGATTCGGCGGATGCCTGTATTCCCGGCCTGCGAGCCGCAGTGACTCGTTCACCAACATCGCACCGAAGGTTTCCTTCAATTACGCCGTCCGGGATGGCGTTTCAGTGTTTGGCGCTCTCGCACGTGGCTTCCGTGCCCCGCAGGCAACCGAACTTTATCGCTTACAGAGCGGACAGCAGGTTGCCGCTCTCGACTCCGAGCATATCGACAGTTTCGAGATCGGCATGCGCTGGAGTACCGAGCGTTGGTCCGGTGACGCCGCCCTCTTCGCGATGCAAAAGCGCGAGAGCGTATTTCGCGATTCCGATGGCTTCAATGTCAGCGGCGCTCGCAGCAAACATCGCGGCCTCGAATTTGCGATCGACTGGCGTTTGGCAGAGGCACTGCAATTGGAAATAGACGCAAGCATCGCTCGTCACACTTATGATTTCGATACGGTGGCAGCGCGTGGCGAGACGTTTATCTCCGGCAACGACGTTGATAGCGCGCCGCGCTGGCTGGGCAGCGCAGAACTCCTGTTCGAGCCCGGAAATAACGCCTCGTTTGCACTGCAGTGGACATCTGTCGGCGACTACTATCTCGATGCCGAAAATCGCTTCAGCTATCCTGGCCACAGTCTCGTGAATTTGCGCACGCGTATCGAATTGTCGCAGCGCCTGAGCGTCACAGCACGCTTCAACAACGTACTCAATGAAGATGTTGCGGACCGCGCAGACTACGCGTTCGGACAATACCGTTATTTCCCGGGCAGGGGCCGCGAGTTGTTTATCGAGCTGCGCTATCTTCCAGGCCCTGCCGTGCTCGGGCGCTAGTAAACGCGCAGGGAGTCACTGTAAGCGACGAGTTCGTCGAGCTGCCGCGACTTCTGATCCGCGTCCCAGCCGAATTCGTCTGCCGCAAGATCAGCAATCGCGGCATATAGCGGTCGACCCTGATCCGCGTCGAGGCCAACCATAAGCCGACGGAAAACGATGTCCTGAAGTGTTTTTGCGAATTCTTCACGTATTGCAAAAACGACTTCGGCGGCCAGCGCCGTGTCCTTGCTATCAAGGGTGTGTGCCAAAGTTGCATTGGCTGCACAGAGCTCACAGATTCCCGACGCCCGGCCGCCGTAAATACTCATGATTCGCTCAATTCCCTCTGCCGAGAGCAGCTCGAGCGCCTGCAGTTGCTCTTCAGCACGCTTCAGACCGGACGCCCCTGGCAGCAAGGTATTGCGAGTACGGCAGTGCGGTAACTTGCGCTGCTGAAGCTTCGCGATCCGATCCACCGTCTGCTCGGCAAGGTTTCGATAGGTCGTGAGTTTACCGCCAATAATGGAAATGAGCCCCTTGGCGACATTCTTGTTGACCTTGATGATATGGCGGCGAGTTATGGCTGACTCCGGCCCCTTCTCCTGGAATGGCAGCGGCCTGATGCCCGCGTACGCATAATGAATATCGGCGACGCTCAGCTTCGCGTCAGGAAAAACACGGTTGGTTTCGGCCAGCAGGTAGTCAACTTCCGCAGCGCTCGCGCGAATCTTGTCGAGGTCGTCGTCATAGCGAATATCGGTGGTGCCGATCAGGTACTGGCTGTTCCAGGGAATAATAAAAAACGGCCGGCCATCCGACTCCGCCTCAACGTAAAACGCTTCGCTTGGCGCGCCTTCAAACTTGCCCACAATGATATGACTGCCCTTGGTTCCGCCGATGTGCCGTGTGGTCGATACCGGGGCTGTCTGCAGCACGCGGTCGACCCACGGTCCGGCCGCGTTAACGACCGTCCCGACCGATACTTCGTGCGCCGTATTGTCTTTTTTATCAACATAGGTGACGGCGCTTATGGAACCCTCATCCGTTTTGATCGCCGTGACCTCGCAGTGTGTCAGGACTTCGGCTCCGGCTGACCTGGCTGACAGCAGGTTTTCAAGAACCAGGCGCTCCGCGAACTCGACCTGTGCGTCGAAGTAACGGGCGGCTGCTTTCAGACCCTCTTTTCGCAGGCCGGGTTCTTCCAGTTGAATTGACGCACTGCTGAGCATTTCGTGGTTGGGTACGGTCTTCCGAATCGACAGCAGGTCGTAGGCGATCATGCCTAAACGAATTAACAGCGGCCCGCGTCGGGCGCCCTCGAATATCGGCAGGCAAATTCGCAGCGGCTTGACGAGATGCGGCGCGTTCAGGCGCAAATTGCGCCGCTCATGCAAGGATTCGTACACCAACGGAATCTCGCCATATTCGAGATAGCGCAGGCCACCGTGTATCAGCCGGCTCGATATCCAGGAGCAGCCCGTGCACATGTCATTCTTGTCAAAGATCGCGGCGCTCAAGCCGCGCAGCGCAGCGTCCCTGGCGATGCCGGCACCGTTGATGCCCGCGCCGATAATCACCACGTCGAAATGTCGGGAATCAGTTGGCATCAGGGCCGCACCTGGCCACTGCCGCGAACAACATACTTGTAGCTGGTCAACTGATCCGCACCCACGGGACCCCGGGCGTGAATCCGCCCCGTCGCAATACCTATCTCTGCGCCCATGCCGAATTCTCCGCCATCGGCAAACTGCGTCGATGCGTTCTGCAGGACGATGGCGCTGTCAACTTCGCGAAAAAACTGCCGCGCCGCGTCCGCGCTGTCGGTAACGATGCTCTCGGTATGGCCGGAGCCGTATTCGCGAATATGCGCGATCGCCTGATCGATATTGTCGACCACTCGCATCGATAGGATTGCATCCAGGTATTCAGTCGACCAATCTGCTTCGGTCGCTTTTTTAACACCGGCAACCAGTGACGCTACGGTCTTGTCGCCGCGAACCTCGCATCCCGCTTCCCGCAATGCTCTGACTATGTCGGGCACGACGCGCTCCGCGACGTCACGATCGACAAGGACGGTTTCAGCAGCGCCGCAAATGCCGGTGCGACGCATCTTGGCATTCAGCACGATGTCACGCGCCATCTCGACGTCGGCTTCCTTGTTGACATAGACGTGACAAATCCCTTCGAGGTGCCCAATCACGGGCACGCGGGCTTCATCCTGAACGCGTTTGATCAGGCTTTTTCCGCCACGCGGAACGACGACGTCAACTGCATCAGCCATCGAAGACAGCAGGTAGCCGACGGCGGCCCGGTCCGTCGTTGGCACCATCTGCACCGCATCGGCATCGATGCCGGCCGCGCCCAGGCCGTCACGCAGGCAGCGATAAATCGCCTGGCTGGAATGAAAACTCTCGGAGCCACCGCGGAGAATCACAGCGTTACCGGACTTGACGCACAAGGCGGCGGCATCCGCGGTCACGTTCGGTCGGCTTTCATAAATGATGCCGATCACACCCAGCGGCACCGACACGCGCTGGATCCTGAGGCCATTCGGTCGCTCCCATTCGTCGAGAATCCTCCCAACCGGATCGTGCAGAGCCGCAATAGCTTCCATGCCGGTCGCCATAGCTTCAATGCGCCCGGCATCGAGCATCAGCCTATCCAGCATTGCAGCGCTCAGGCCACGCGTCGCTGCCGCATCCATGTCCAGCGCATTCGCCCGGCCTATGTCGGTGGCAGCACTGCGTATCGCAGCCGCCGACGCCTCGAGCGCGGCGTTGCGCTGTTCGCCGTCCGTCGTCGCGAGCATCGTCGCAGCTCGCCGGGCGGCGCGTCCGATATCGTCCATAATTTCCGCGATCGATATTTCAGTCGGCATGTCAGGTGTCACTCTCAAACAGGACCAGTTCGTCCCGGTGGATCATCACCGAACGAGCACGGTAGCCCAGCCGCTCTTCGATTTGCTCCGACTGACAGCCTCGCAGGCGCAGCGCATCGGTATCGGAATATTCCGTCAATCCCCGGCCGAGTTCCCTGCCGTTCGGACCGACAACCGAAACAACATCACCACGCCGGAAACTGCCGATGACTTCGACGACTCCGACCGGCAACAGACTGTTGCCGTTGTGCAGGGCCTGCGCGGCTCCCTGGTCGATACGAATCTCGCCACGCACCTCGAGCACGCCGGCAAGCCATTGCTTGCGGGCCGTGGCGGGTGTTCCTTCAGCACGAAACACAGTGCAGCGGACATTCTCCGCCAGCGCCTGCAGAGGATGCTCGATTGCACCGCTTGCAACGATCGTCGAACACCCGGCGTGAGTCGCGATGCGTGCCGCCTGGACTTTGGTCGCCATGCCGCCACTGCCAATGTCGGAACGCGTCTCTCCCGCCATCGCGATGATCTCGCCACTGATGTTGCGCACTTCCGGTATGTGTTTTGCATCCGGGTTAGCGCCGGGATCGGCCGTATAGAGGCCATCGACATCGGACAACAGGATCAGCGCATCGGCCATGACCAGTTGCGCAACCCGGGCCGCCAGCCGATCGTTGTCGCCATAGCGGATTTCCTCGGTCGCGACCGTGTCGTTCTCATTGATGATCGGAATCACCGAGCGCTCGAGAAGGCGTCCCAGTGTGCCGCGTGCATTCAGAAACCGGCGCCGGTTTTCGGTGTCATCAGGTGTCAGCAGAATCTGCGCCGCGACGATGCCATGATGGCCAAGTACTTCCTGGTAGGCGTGGACGAGCTGAACCTGGCCGGCGGCGGCCGCAGCCTGAAGATCTTCGAGACGGGCCCGCTTCTTGTTCAGGCCCAGGACCGAGCTGCCGATTGCAATGGCGCCCGAGGAGACGATCAGGACTTCGTGGTCTTTCGCCTGCAGCTGCGCAATATCGTCAGCGAGGCTCTCGAGCCAGTGCCGATTCAGCTGCCCGGACTGATCGACCAGCAGAGAGGATCCGACTTTGACTACCAGCCGGCGATAATCGGAAAGCGCCAGTACGGCCATGGGCTACCCGACGAGCAAATGTTGCCGTTCGAAGGACGTCAGCGTGACCTCACCTTTCGAAACGGCGACCGTGCCGCTGCGCGCCACCGCTGAGATTTCACCGACCTTGGCCGCTTCGTTCACGAATTCATCGACTTCTTTCACCTTGCCCGTCAGCTGCATCGTGCAGCTGACCTGTGCCTCGTCGAGCATTTCGGCACCCAGTTTCCTGGCCAGGGACATCGCCTTGGCCAGCCCACCGGTGCCCAGCTTGATCTTGACGATCGCCAGTTCACGCTCGAAGTGCTCACCCAGGGTCATATCGTGAATATTGACGACATCGACGAGCTTGGCGAGCTGTGCATTCAGTTGCGCGATCGCAGCATCCGATCCTGTAACAACGAGGGTCACTCGCGATACTCGCGGATCGTAGGTCGGTGCTACATTCAGTGTTTCAATGTTATAGCCGCGAGACGAAAACATGCCCGTCATGCGCGTCAATGCACCAACCTCGTTTTGCAGGAGAACTGAAATCGCGTGTCGCATAGTTTGCTCGTTTCTCGCCCTGGCGATGAATTACGTTTGAAACCAATCTGTTGGTCTGAACGGCCGATGGTGGCGCAGAAGCTACAGTATTGCAATGCCCCTGAATTTAGTAAACACTCGTGAAAAATCCGCAACTTATGTGCATAAACAGACAAGTAATATGAACGATCAGTCAAACACCGCAGCGGTCGACGAACATCCGCTTGCCGGCCATTCGCTAAGCGGCGCCGATACCGTCGTGCAAGTGATAGCTGATGAGGGCGTCGATACAATCTTCGGATATAGCGGCGGCGCAATTTTGCCGATCTACGACGCCGTCTTTCGTTACAACGATCAACACCAGCGCGCCGACGGAAGTTCACCGATGCCGCTCATCGTTCCTGCCAATGAACAGGGCGCAGGCTTTATGGCGGCAGGCTATGCCCGTGCCAGCGGCAAGGTTGGCGTCGCCATGGTCACCTCCGGGCCCGGCGCGACCAATATGGTTACACCGGTCCGGGACAGCATGGCCGACTCGGTGCCATTGGTCGTGATCTGCGGCCAGGTTCCACTGGCAGCGATAGGTACGGATGCATTCCAGGAGGCGCCCGTCTCCGCAATTATGGGCGCCGTTGCGAAACACATATTCCTCGTAACAGACCCCGAAAAACTTGAAGAAACCATGCGCAGCGCGTTCGAACTTGCCCGCACGGGAAGGCCCGGGCCAGTCGTCGTCGATATCCCGAAGGATATCCAGAACTGGGAAGGCGCTTTCAAGGGGCACGGCGTGCTGCCGTTGCATGGATATCAACGACGCCTCGCGAAAGTGGAAGAAAATATCCTGAGCCAGGATGCGTGCGAACGATTCTTCACAATGCTGGCGGAATCTGACCGCCCGCTCATCTATGCGGGCGGGGGCGTGATTAACGCGAACGCAGCCAAGGCGATGCGGCGGCTGGCGAACGAGTACGGCATCCCGGTCACGACAACACTGATGGCACTGGGTGCCAGCGACACGACGCACCCGCTGGCAATGCACATGCTTGGCATGCACGGCATTGCATCCGCGAACTACGCTGTCGAGGACTGCGATTTCCTGATCGCCATGGGCGCACGCTTCGACGACCGCGTTGCCGGAAACCCCGGGCATTTTGCGCCGAATGCAAAAAACATTGCTCACTTCGACGTCGATTTTGCCGAGATAGGAAAGGTCAAGCGCGTGAATTGGCATCACGTCGGCATGCTGGAACGCGACCTCAACGATATGCTCGCCTACGGGCGCCGCATTGGCTTCGAAAAAGCATTCGATGAATGGCATAAGGAGATCGCCACGCTGAAGAGCGAATACGCGCTCAATTACGATCGGGAATCCGAGTTGATTCAACCTTACGCCGTGATCGAGGAAATCAACAAGCACTCGAAGGGTGAGGCGATTATTTCGACCGGAGTGGGACAACACCAGATGTGGGCAGCGCAGTATTTCGATTTTCGCGAACCGCGACTCTGGCTCACCTCGGGCAGCATGGGCACGATGGGCTTCGGTCTGCCGGCCGCCATTGGCGCACAGTTTGCTCGTCCCGAACGCACGGTCATCGATATCGACGGCGATGGCAGTATTCGCATGAACATCGGTGAACTCGAGACGGCGACGACCTACAAGCTGCCCATCAAGGTCATCGTGCTGAACAATTTCGGCGACGGCATGGTGCGGCAGTGGCAGAAGCTCTATTTTGGCGGCCGCATGTCCGGCAGCGACAAGTCACTGCACAACAAGAACTTTGTCAAAGCTGCCGAAGCCGATGGCTTCAGGTTTGCGAAACGCCTCGAGCACAAGAAAGACCTGCAAAAAATCATCAAAGAATTCATGGAGTTCAAGGGCCCCGCGTTTCTCGAGGTCATCATCGATCGCGACGCGGGGGTATACCCGATGGTCGGACCGGGCCTGGGCTACGACAGCATGATCACGGGCGACTACATAAAGTGCCGCGAGAAACCGGACGCCGAAGCGCCGGGCCCCAGCGAGATGTTCTGAGCAAAATCCGACCTCCGGATCGGCGATTCATTGTTGCTAGGTAAAAATGCGAATTGCGGCGCCCGGGGCCAGTGGAATAGCCTGTCTCGTGCAGGAGATGTCGTTGATGCCAACGCTGACGGGCCAAAATACACGCACCATTACCGGATATGTCGTCACGCTGCTCGATTACCCACGCTGGATTATCGAGCGCGAGGTCGATTTCACGGATTGCCACCTCAGCGGTGTCTTCGATGCAAACGACGGCGAGTGTTTGTCCTGCCATTTTGGCGAAGCCTGTCGCTGGCTGAACACCAATCAGATTGCGCCGTCGACCGATTTGCCCCTGGGTGAGCTGCTGCAAGCACTAAATACGGCGGTCGACTACCTACGGTCACCGGGCGAAGACGAATCGCCGCACCCTGACCACTGCGAGTGCGATACCTGTAACTGGCTCCACGAAGCCATGGGATTCCTGCGAACTCACCGCCACAGGGCGTAATCGGTCCAGCGATTCATGGTGACCTGCCGTGTTACCAGACCTATCCCGGCTAACCAACCGATTTTTCAGCATTTTCTTAATGTCACCGAGTCCGGTATTATGTGAACTGGCGCAAGGAATTCTCGCCCGAAAAGGGCAAGATTGGTTGCACGACCCCAAAACGGTCATCAAGCGATGCTGATTACGCCGAGACAAGACAAGCTCAACAAGATTGTAATCCTCAACCCCAAGGGGGGTTGTGGCAAGTCTACGCTCGCGACCAATCTCGCCGCTCGTTACGCCAAAGATGGCCCCATACCTGCCCTCATGGACTTCGACCCGCAGGGCTCGACCATCGCCTGGCTGAATCGCCGCTCGCAGGATCTCCCCGCGATTCACGGCATCGCTGCCTTCAAGAAAACCATGCAGGCGACCCGCAGCTGGCAACTTCGCGTTCCAAGTGACACCGTCAATGTTCTCGTGGATTCTCCGGCCAGCATCAGTCATGACGACCTGCGCGAACTGACGCGGGACGCGACCAGCATTCTCGTGCCCGTATTGCCATCCTCGATGGATATTCATGCGGCATCACGATGTATTGCAGACCTGTTGCTGGTTGCCAAAATCGATCGCCGCGATCGCAAGCTCGCGGTCGTTGCCAACCGCACCCGTAAAAACACAAAGAGCTTTGCGAAGCTCATGCGCTTCCTCGACTCACTGGGTATCCCGATTATCGCGGTCCTGCGTGACAGCCAGAATTTTGTTCATGCTGCGGAAAAAGGCCTCGGCCTTTGCGAGATGCAGCCGTCGCGAGTCAAACAGGACGTTGCACAGATCGAGAAGATCATGCAGTGGCTGGAAGCCTGGCCGCAGCGCCGGCGCGCCTCGACTGCGGCGACAACCGTGAAGCCGCAGCCGATAGCTCGATCTTCCATTTTGCGCCGGCCTCAGTTCGGGTCAGCCTGAGGCCTCATTCTGAATGGCAGCGAAGAGCGCGCTGTCGACATTACCGCCACTCAGAACGATCGCCGTCGTTTTCCCCTTTGTATCGATCTTGCCGGCCAGCACCGCCGCCAGCGCGACCGCGCCGCCAGGCTCGACAACGAGTTTCAGGTTGCGAAAGGCAAAACGCATCGCTTCACGCACCTCCTCATCACTGACCGCAAGGCCCCTGCCCAGCAGTCGCCGGTTTATTTCGAACGTCAGCTCACCGGGTGTCGGCGCCTGCAGCGCGTCACAAATAGTTCGCGACGAGCCGTCGACACAGACCCGTTCGCCGAGTTCCAGCGAACGCGCCGTGTCATCGAAATCCCTGGGCTCGACCGTATGCACAGAAACATCGGGTAAACGCGCTTTCAGCGCGACCGCACTGCCCGAGGCCAGTCCGCCGCCGCTGCAGCAGATGAGTACCTGCTCTGCCGGCAAACCCATGCTGATGGACTGTTCCGCAATTTCGAGGCCGACCGTGCCCTGGCCGGCGATTATATGCTCGTGATCGTACGACGGCACCAACTCGGCGCCGCGTTCCGATGCGATGCGTCGTGCAATCGCCTCACGATCTCCGCTGTAGCGATCGTAAGTAATGACTTCACCGCCCAGCTTGCGCGTATTCGAGAGCTTCGCCTGTGGCGCGTCTTCGGGCATCACGATTGCGGTGGCAATACCCAGCATGCCGCCGGCCGCCGCAACCCCCTGGGCATGGTTGCCTGACGACCAGGCAACGACGCCATGACGCGCCTGCTCCGCCGTCAACTGGCTCAAGCGGTTGTAAGCGCCCCGAATCTTGAAGGACCCCGTCACCTGCAGGCACTCCGGCTTCACGAGCACGCGGCCGCCCGCGACTTGGTCGAGCTCGAAATTACGCAATAGCGGTGTGCGAACGCTGATCCCGGACAAGCGCGCGGCCGCGGCCTCGATATCACTGATATCGATCACCCGGCCGAATCTTCCCAAAGTCGATCGATTTTCGCCGCGCAAATAAAATCGTTGTCCGTCAGGCCGTTGATCGCGTGAGTGGTGTAGCTCACAGCGCAGGAACCGTAGCTTACGGTCAGCACCGGGTGATGCCCTTCGCTGATGGCGATCCACGCGACAGCATTTGCAAATGCCAGTGTGCGGCTGTAGGCCCGGAAATCGAAGACTCGCGAGATCTCCAGCTCGTCGTCACTCAATTTCCAGTCGTCGTGCAGCGCTTTCAGCAACTCCCGAACCTGGTCGCCGCGTAACGGTTCAACGCCACCCTCGCAGGGCTTGCAGCGTTTACTTGCGAGCTTATCTGCCATCGATTAATCCTTACCTGACAGGCCCAAGCTTATATGAATCGCTGCCGAAGCGCGCAGCGCGTTTTAAAAAAAAGGCCGACCCTCGCGGGCCGGCCAGGCGGAGACTCGGGGTGAGTCGCAGGGAAAACTAGTTTGGGTTGGCAGCCAGCGATGGCACATCGCTGATGAACAACTTGACGCTGACGCGCCGCTCGAGTGCGAAGCTGTCAACGGACGCGTCCTGTGCGACCGACTCGCCGTGTGCTGCAATATTGATTCGGCCCGGGTGAACGCCGGCCGCGACGAACTGTTCGCGTACGAACTGGACGCGCTTCTCGGACAGCTTCAGGTTGTAATCCTCGTCACCACGCTCGTCGGCGAAACCATCGAGCTGGATTCTTATGTCAGGCATTGCGGCCAGTGTTCCGGCCAGCTGCGACAGGCGATCGCCGGTTGTGTCGGCGAGAGCAAATTCATCGGTTCTGAAAAGAAGGTCCATGGCGATGCCCGCCTGCAGCAGGCTCACCAGTTCCGGGCGCGATACATTGCGCAGGCGCTCGATCTCGCCGCTCAGCTTGCCGACATCTGCTTCCAGGAATGCAACCGTGTTACGCGAATCATCGAGCGATCCTTCGAGGCCTGCGAGCCGATCGTTCTTGCGGTCAATTGTATCGCCGAGCTTCGCACCGATAGCTGCACCGATGATAAAACCGACCGGGCCACCCGCGGCTGCGCCAATCACAGCACCTGAGCCGACACCGATCGCTTCTTCTTTCGATGACTTCTTCGCGGCGAAGGCCGATGGTGCGGCCAGAATTACTGCCAGCGTGGCAATCGTTAGAGCAGTAGTCGAATAACGCATTTGAATGTCCTCTTTCTTGCAAGGCCAGGGCTGTGGCCTGCTTCTTGAGGTCATTACACGGCGAAATACCGGTCGCGAAAGGTCGCTATCGTGGTGAGTCGATGATCAATTGTGGCAAATCGTGGCCCTGCGACGCCCGGCCGTTTATCGGTTCTCGTCGGTCAGGGCGACGAAAGTTCCGCCGTTCCGTTCGCAGAGGATACGCATCAGCGTTGCGAAGCGAACAGCCGTTGCCGGTATCTGGCCACCTTTGCGAAAGCCGCGCGGAAAGCCCACACCGTGCAAACGCACGCGCCGTTTTCCGTCGGCGCCGGCGCGGTTGAGCCGGTCGATTGTGGCCACGACGGCATCGATCGAATAATTGCCCTGAAAGTCGTCGCCGAAAACGTACACGCTGACTTTCTTGTCGGCGGCCCAGAATTGCGTAATCGCTTCCTGGATCCCGTCCACGGGATCACTGTCACTGGTTGCCGTCCAGGTGCGCATCCGGTTGACGATCGCCTGACGACGCCCCGGCGAATCAGGAATCCAGCGTGCGACGAAGTCGGGAAACATGTAACGACCGTCGTCGTTCATGATCTGGATGCCCTTGACCGTTGGATAGGCCTCCAGCGTTTCGCGCACTTTGCTCTGAACCAGGCCCCAGTTGTAGTTCTGCATACTGGGTGACGTATCGATAACAAAAATGATGTATTCGCTGTCGACCGGAATTCCGGCTACCGCGTCCTCGTCGGGACGCCGGTAATAGGGCTGCAGACGACGCATCTCTTCGGTCAGGCGCTGCTTCGCAGCCAGCATTTCGCCTTCGTCGATAGTCTCCTCTTCATCCTGCTTCGTGGCCTTGTATTGGCCACGAACCCTGTTCAGGTCGCCGCTCAGCTCGGCAAGATACAGTCTTGTTGAAGCCGCATCTGCTTTGACCTCCTTGAGCTCGCGATCAAGAATCGTTGACTGCCCACGAAGCTGGAACAGCTCTTCCTGCAACAGCGCAATCAGCTGTTCCAGGTTGTTATCCGCCTCTTCAATGACAACCGGTTCGTAAATCTTGCTTAACACGAGCAACAGAATAATGGCACCGAATCCGCAGCAGATGCAGTCGAGAAAAGACAGGCTGAATGCCTGGATATTTCGTTTGCGGCGCATCGTCTGTGAGCCCCCGCTACGGCCAGTCTCTGCTGACACTTACAAACGAGCCGCGGCTCGTTAATGCCAGCGACCAGAACGAAATCGGAGCGTTCAGATCCCCTTCCATCGGGTACAGCAAGATATTTACTGGCACGCCCGACGGCAGCTCGCGGACGGCCTTGCTAAATATGTTGCCGCGCTCGCCGCTGCTGACAACCGTCTTGCTGGTCGTTTCCGCTTCCATCGTGGGCATGCCGTCGACAAGCAGGATAATGTTATCCGGCCGCGGTGAGAGCTCTTTGGCGATCCTGAATGCGGCATGCATATTAGTTCCGTTTTTCGGCACGGTTCGCCGCAAGACGCGTATCGCTTCATTGAGCTGCGTATCGTCTTCGGCTTTCAGCCAGATTCCGTCAGTGCCTTGAATGACCGGCTCCGCCTTGTTGTTGAACATGTAGATTTGATACTCACTGCCCTGCGCAAATTGCGACGTTAGCCAGTCCACACTGGCAACCACCTGGCGCCACTTGCGGGAGCGGAGCTGCTCGGCTTCGGGCAGGTTGCGTCGTCGCAGCACGTTGACCAGCTTGTCACTGAGCATACTGGCAGAACGATCAACCAGGACGAGGGTGCGTTTGCCTCCGAGCTTGAGCCCGGTGAGATATTGCCGGTCTCCCTCGCCTTTGAAGGTGCGGATCTGCCGGCCCGCCGCGTCCTGCTGCTGCTTCAACGCAAGCAAGCGCTTGATTTCTTCCTCCAGGGACTTGATGTCCGACTGCAGCTTCTCCACACGCTCGATTTTGGCGAGCGTGTCGTTATCGTATTTATCGAGCTCGGCCTGCAGCTCCTGAATGAGCGCCATGATCTGTGCGATCTTGCTGTCTGCTTCCTGCAGCTCGGTTTCGAGCTTTTGCTTGGTATTGCGCGCCAGCGCCAGGTTCTTGCGGCCCTCCAGGACTTCGATTTCGAGGCGATTGGTTTCGGCCATCAGCGGCGTCATGTCCGCCTCTGTCGTGGCATTGACGTGCGAGTTGATGATCATGAAAAACAGGATTACGGCGCCGAAACCGCAGCTCATGCAGTCCAGGAACGCCATGCTGAAAATTTCCGCCTCGCGCCGTTTACGTGCCATGTCGCTCGTCCGCTGAAATCAGCCGCAGCTCGAACCCGGGTGTACCGATGCGTATGAGGTCGCCCGCCTGCAGCACGGCTGATCCGTCAATCCGATGCCCATTCAGAAACGTGCCATAGCGACTGAAGTCGCTAACCACGCACTGGCCGTTTTCCTGGCTGACAGCACAGTGGCGACGAGACAGGCCAGGCATCTGCTGCTGCAAATCCAGCCAGCGCTCACCGTCCGCTGCCTGCGTGCCCAGAACCAGCGGATCGGCTTTGATTGCATACGCATGGTTGCCGAACAACAGGTGCGTTGGCTGGCCACCCTGGCTGGCAGCATCGCCGGGCCGCACTTCGACAGGGGCCTGGTCCCAGGGGAGGTGCCGTACCAGCGTCAGTCCACCGCTGCGACGATCTTCGCGACAGCGCTGCAACAGTCCCCGCGCCGTTGCGCCGGCCTCGAGCAGGAAGACCTCCCCGCCGACACGTGTTTTAAGCGTCTCGGCAAGCCCGGGCATACGCGCCGCGCGATCGGATAGCTGAATTGCCGGGGTGTCCTCGGCCCTGTAAAGAGCCCGCAGGTTGCTGACTATGTTCTGATACACGGGTGCTGCGGCCGCGACGAGTTGGAGTGACTCGATCTCCGCCTGATGCGTAATGCCACGATACTCGATGCCCATGAGTACCGTTTCTCTGCTGGCTGCAGCGGACAACCAGTCCGACATGTTGATCTGCAGCATCTGCTCCGTTTCCGCCGTGTGCAGCGGATCGAAACGGGACTGCTGAACAAAGGCTTCGGCAATAATCCGCAGCCAGCCGTCATAAAGGTTTAACAGGCCGCAATCATCGACCACGGCGGAGCGTTCTACCTGAACTTCGCCTTCCTGCAACAAACGCGTCAACGTTGCTGCGTGAAGGCTGAGGTCGATATGCACGGGCACCGCATGCTCATAATGTCGTCGCGTCGCAGCAACCGCCGCATCGACCATCGCAACCACGGTGATATCGAGTTCCATGGCGACGCCCAGCAACAGTCCGAGATTGTCATTGTTCATGTAGGCGGGCACCGCGATCGCGAGTCGGTCACCAGGCCTGGCGGCACGTTGCCAGATTTGCTCAAGCTGCCGGCTGACGAGGTCCGCCGTACTCATGTGCTGGAAACGCGGATCGACAAGAGGTTCGGTTCGAAGGTCGGACCAGTAGCGGTTGTGTATGCGACGAGGTTTCAGTCTTGCATTGGCATAAGCCTCGTTGCCCGTGGCCAGGTGATCGTCTTCGAGCAGCGCGAAACCAGGCTCGCGATAAAGAATGCGCTCGTCGTTAATGACCAGGATGGCGGCGTCGTTCAAATGTGCTGCAAGTATGCCCACTGATTCGACAACCTCTTCCTAGTCCGACTTCATGTGCCGAATAACCTTGTCATCGCAATACGTTTCGCTGTCATACACGAGCCGCTCCTGCATCAGCTGCAGCTGATGCACCAGGAACATCAGGAAAATACTGATGAGCAGGGCAATAAACGTCGAGTTAAAAGCAACACCCAGGCTCTGTGTTACGCCCGCGATATCGCCCTGCACCGCCTTGTCGGCCTGTGCCAGCGCCTCACCGATTCCGCGCACGGTGCCTATAAAACCGATCGACGGAATGGCCCAGGATATATAGCGAATCATTGACAACTCCGAGTCCAGTCGCTCAGCTTCCGATTCACAAATTGTGTGTGTACTCGTCGCAACGTCCTGGATGTTGCGAGTCGAATTAAAGCGCCGCAAAGCATTCAGCAGCGCCCGTGGCAGCAGCATCTGCTGGCGATCCTCGGGCAGCGCCTGCACCTGGCGGGCAAACTCACGCGTATCTTCGGGAAGTATTCGCATCCCCTCCGCGACCGGTACGAGATCCACCTCCAGCAGACGCCGCTCACCGACGAGCTTCACGGATTTGTAGCCCATGATTGCCAGCGCCCAGAACATCAGGATGAAGCAGGCTTCCTGTTCCCAGTCCTTTATAAGAACCCAGATGCTGCGGTCACGTACATAGTCCGGATCGGCCGCAGCCATGATGTTCTGCTCCTCGATCACCTCGACAGCATTAGGGCGCACAACCGAAACATAGAAGGCATGCACGACGATGATCGCGATGATGAGTGCGAACAGCTGGAAGACGAACTCGACCGGTATGTTCTTCTTTTTCATAAAAGCAAACCTGGCTGTAGATCAAATATCTGTTGGGAAGGGTATCGACTGCCCGAACTTCACATTTTCACTCGGAATGAATGCATCCTCTTCTTCGGTGTAGAGCTCGTCCGCAAACTCGTCATCGATCACCTCTTCGGGTGCTTCGGTGCTCTCCTCAGGCTTTGCTTCCGGATCGACATCGTCAGCTTCCTGCGCCCAGGCCGGCAGCACGAACAGCAACATTAGAAATATCAACGGCCGATGCATGTCGGACCTCCTCCAGACCAGCTTGAGCTTTTGACAGCGATGACGCGCAATTGTCGCATGAAATTCAGATCCTGATACCTAGTCCGCATACCGCGCAATGCGAAAACCGATATCGGGTCGCGGCGTCGCGCTGTAGTCGCGATAGCTCAAGCGCAATTCGGTTATGCCGGAATGCCGCCAGCTGGAGCCACGAACCACGTGGCTGCTTCCCCGCTCAGGGCCAACCGGATCGACAGCCGGCTCGCTAATACCCGGTGTCGGCACCGTGTACCAGTCGTTTACCCACTCCGCCACGTTACCGGCCGTGTCGTAAATTCCGATGGCATTCGGCTTGAACTTGCCCACGGGCGCCGTCGACGCATAGCCATCGTCATAGGCGGGCAGAATTGACGGCACCAGCTCTCTGGCCGAGAGATCTGCGAGGTTGCCGCTATCCTTCGGCGGTGGCCATTTGTCTCCCCACGCAAATTTCATCGCCCGCTTTCCGCCGGCATAGCGTATCGCCAGTACCCACTCGGCCTCCGTCGGAAGACGATAACCATTTGGCGTCGGGTATATCGGTACCCACTGGTCGAATTCCTGTCGATACGCCGGTGTTCGCCCTTCCTGCGTGCTTAACCAGTTGCAGTACTGCACCGCGTCTTCCCAACTGACGTTCGCAACCGGGTTGTCGTCAGCGGCCAGCGACGCGTGCACATCAGCACCCGAGTCGTGGTTCCCGCGAAACTCGGCAAACTGTTTATTGCTTACTTCGTGAATGCTGATCAGGTAGGGTCGCGTGAGCGTTACGGGCCGTATGACCTCGTTTGCACGCCTGCCCGGCTCCGCCCGCGAGGCACCCATCGAAAATGTGCCACCCTCGACTCGACGCATGGTCTGACCCGCCGCTGTGTTGACGGTTTGCGCAACCGAATCGCGTGCTATCGATTGCAGCGACCTCAGCCGCGCCGTCAGGGTCTGCGGGTATCCCGGCCGCGGCGTCACGGTCCGCGTCCATGACTGGTAGCCCTGCCTGCGCACCTCTATGCGGTGCGGCGCCGAACTCAAACGCAAGGTCGTCTTGCCGGAACCGCTGGCGCGGCCGTCAACGTACACCGTGGCGTCGTCCGGCTGCACGCTCACAGTTACCGTCCCGAGCCTTGCAGAGAGATCCACTGTAATTGAATCGCTGGCCGCCGACCCGAGCCTGACACTGCGACTCGTAACACCGTAGCCCGCCTTTGACATGCCGACCTCATAATCAACATCCGGCGACAGCGACAGCGTGAGGGGCGACTGGCCACGGTAACGGCCGTTCACCGTGACATTCGCGCCACGCGGAATTGTGTTCACGAGCAGCTTCGCGTCCGCGGGTTGCAACGTGATCATCGGCATTAATTGATCGACATTGGGTTCGGCGGCGACGCTGCCATCCCAGGGCGCGTACCCGTCCTTGGCAACAGTGATTTCGTGGGTACCCTCGAGCAATTCAATCACTGCCGGCGTCACGCCAAGCTGTTCATCGCCCACGAAAACATCGGCGCCGGCTGGCTCCGATTGCACCGAGACGTTGGCCCATCGGGGCACCAGCTGCACATGCAGGCTTTCAACCCGACCCAGTCCCGCCATATCGATCGTATCGGTGAACGGCAAATAGCGCGGAGATTCGACGCGCACCGTGTGTGTTCCGGGCTGCACTTCCAAAGGCCCGAACGGTGCTTTCCCCACCTGACTTTCGTCGACAGTGACGATCGCGTCGATCGGCGGTTCGGCAATAACCAGCAGCTGGCCGGGTTTCTTGCGCATGCGCAGCGAAATTGTCATCGACTGCTCGTCGCCAACGATGAAACTCTGCTCGACGTCGTAATAACCCTGTTTCTCTACATTGACCGTGTAGGTGCCTTTGCGCAGCAGCGTGCGGTCGCCGATCGGAAGCCGAAACCAGCCGCCGTCGATGTCAAAACCGTCGGGACCCGGCGGATCGATTTCGAATTCCACCGATTTCGCGCTGAACAACAGGTAAGAGGCAAGCAGTAGCAGGGCCAGGCCGCTGCCGACGATGATCTTAAGCGGGCTCTTCCGGTCGATTTCGATTTGCGCTGTTATTTCGGCAGCGCGCCGGAAGGCCGTTGGCGCGATCGCTTCGTCGTCCGGGAGCCCGTCCCGGCCAGTATCCTGCGGCGGTTTCGTAACGTAGGCGCTGTCTTCGAGTTTGACCTCGAGCACTACACGGTCATCGACAATGCTGACGCGGATGCGGCTGCCAAAGAACTGCAGTTCGTCACCATCCTCGAGCCGCCGACTTGCCTCCAGCGGCATTGCATTGATCTGCAGCGCGGTATCCCGGCCTACCGGTTGCACAAACGGAACGCCGTCGAGCAAATCCAGTAATGCCACGGGTGCGCCCCCCGGGCCTGGCAGTTTTAGCGTACAGTCGCTGCCGGTACCGACGCGCAGTGGCAGCTGGCCTGCCTCTATGCGGCGCTCGCCCTCGACGTCCCTGATAAACAAGTGTTCCAGGCTCAAATCTGTTCCTCGCAACGAACCACGACGGGCTGCATCTCTATTTCCGGTGCGACCCGAAACTCGAGGCGCACATCGCGAAAACCCGGTCGAACGCCGACAGCCACGTAGGTCCCGGGTCTTAGCGCCAGCTCCCGGCTCGTGAAGTTGCCGAGATTACCGACCTTGTAAACCGAGACACTGGTCAGGTTATCGGAAACCAGCGCTACCTGAACCGGTGTTACCGCGCGTTTCAGCAAGCGCGAGAGTTCATCGCGTTGCGCGGCCAGCCGGGCGCCAATCTCCTGCATTCGCGTGACGTCGACGACCAGCAGGGTTGCTTTCTGCATAACGGACGGAGTACTGAGCTTGTCAGGATTGCTAAGGTACTCGTCCAGTTTCGCGTGCAACGCACTCATCTCGCGAGCATGTGCCAGGCCGTCAATCGCGAAAGACAGGCTGCTGTCGATCTTGAGGATTTCCTCATAGGTCGTCGCAACGGCCTCCCAGTGTTCATCCTGCTCCAGCGAATTGGCCTCCTGCTCGAGCACACGGATGTTCTCGAGCCGCAGTCCCTGATCAACCTGCAGCAGCCCATCGGCCGGCTCTGGCGACCCCGGGATGAGTCGCTCTGCCATGCGAAATGCCGCCCGTGCAGCGAGGTAGTCGCCGGCAGACAGTGCGTTGAGTCCCTCACTCATGCGCTGCTCGAACTCCATCTTTACACGGGTTGTCTGCACGCGTGCCAGTCCCTCGACGGCGGGCTCCCAAAGGGGGTCGAGACTGACCGCTTGCCGGAAGCTGGCCTCGGCTGCTTCGA
Source organism: Woeseiaceae bacterium (assembly GCA_049666725.1). Taxonomy (GTDB): domain Bacteria; phylum Pseudomonadota; class Gammaproteobacteria; order Steroidobacterales; family Woeseiaceae; genus UBA1847. The sequence continues at coordinate 3,554 of JBATHK010000133.1, read as the reverse complement.
GCTCGATGTCCTTTTCATAGGCAAGGCCCTGCTCAACAAGACGCATCACGCTATGCAGATTCCTGGTGCGCTCGTATCCCGCGCGCGCAACCGGGCTGTTAGGTGTGATTGCCACGGCAAGTTCGTAAAGACGCAGCGCCTCCGGCCTGTCGCCGGCGTCAAACGCGGCCTGGGCACCCGTGAGCGCCTTTTGAAATTCCGGCTCAATCCGGTCGAACAGCGGCTCGACAACCGAGATCGCGTCGAGGTAGTTCGTCTCGGCCGCCACATAGTCTTTTTCGAGATAGGCCTTGTCGCCCGCAGCATAAAGCTCCTGAGCTCGCTGGAACGGCACGCCGGCCCAGCGCTGCACACTGCGTCTTTCCAGCGTTTCGAAATTCGACAACAACTCGCCAAGGATCATCTCCGCATTGAATCGGGCTCTGCCGGCCTCGTCGAGACCGCTGTAGTCGGCCTCGTTTTCGTTGAACAGGATCTCTTCGCCACCGATGCCGCGGGACTCGGGCTGGTAATCGCGCTTGGCCCGCGACTGACCTGGTAACGCGTCGCCTTCCTCGTCGACGCCGACGGCCCCGGCTGTCGTGCCTTCCTGTCCAGCCTGTCGGGCCGACGTCGGCGCGGGATCTGTGGAAACGGTTTTCGGCAGCAGAAATATGACGCCGAGCAGCAGCAGTAACGAAACACCAAGAGCGAGACCGAGTGTCTTTGCGCTGATCCCCGGCTGCGAAGTGCTGGCCAACTCCGGCTGCGGCGTTCCGGGCTCTCGTCTCGCAGGGTGGAATGATTCGACTGTTTGCACGCGCTCATCCGCCACGCTTGGGCGTGCCGCGACTTTGACCCTGGCGGGACCGGGCGAAAACCCGGCGGCGCGTAATTCCGCCAGGACGCGCTCGGCGTCCGGTCGTTTCGCGGCATCTTTGTCCAGCATGCTGGCGACCAGCTGCTGCAAAGCCGGAGGTATGTCGGACCCGTCGGCGGCCTGCAGCGGCTCCGGCGTACGGCTCAGAATATCGCTGGCGGTTTGCGACGATGAGTACGGCGAACGGCCACTGACTAATTCGTAAATCAGGCCACCCAGCGCAAAAATATCATCCGACGGCTGCGCGGCTTCACCAGCCAGCGACTGAGGGCTACGGGCAATCAGCGAGCCCCCGTCCTTGTGCGCGCCAACTTCCGATGCCACGCCGAAGTCGCTGAGATAGGGTGCACCGTTTCGGTCCAGCAGAATATTGGATGATTTGATGTCCCTGTGTACAACACCCTTGCCGTGCGCGTAGCGCAGCGCGTCGGCTATCAATCCGATCGGGGCAAGTATCTGCGGCACTGCTTTGCCGGCGAGCTCGCTCAGGTCAGGGCCATCAATGTGCTGCTGGCTGTAAAAAGCGCGATCCGCATCACCGTGAAATTCGAACACCCGCACGATATGCGCATGCATGAGGCGAATATTGGTCTGCCACTCTTCTCGCAGACGATCGGCAGCGCCGGACTGCTGGCCAGCTATCTTGAGGGCGACCGCCGCGCTTGTCAGGCGGTCTTTTGCGAGCCAAGTCTCTGCCTCACCACCGCCGCCCAGGTGTCGGTCAAGTGTGTATCTGTCGGCTAGCAGGGTTCCTTTGCTGAGTCGAGGCATCGCGTACGATTAGTTACTGCCCATTTTAAAGGGCGGTTTCAGCAGTGCGAACCGGAGCGATCACGTCAGCGGTCTGGCTGAAACCCGTCTCCGCTTCGTATATTTCCTTCAACAATTTGCGCCAGCTTTCGTATTGCGCTGCAGCGGTGCCCGTCAGGCGCCGTTCCTGTCCTTCGACATTGACGACCATGGGGGCGGCTTCGGCGCCGAACGACTCGGACAACTCTGCGATTGTGTCGAGATGCAGGCTGGCCTCGCTGTTGCGCTGAAACCCGCCGATTATACGATTCATGCCCTCGTAGATACCCATGTTCTGCAAGCCGCGATTCACGTTCCTGGTCCTGCGGTTCGAGCTATTCGTGTCGATTGCCAGCGACCCGGCCAGGACCACGACGCCGACCAGGGCCTGCATTCGCGCCGAGCGTTTCACCTCACGAAAGTTGACGGCCTCCTGACGGGAATTCTTGCGCCAACTGCGATAAGGAATCGCAATGCCGTAGTAGAAATTCGCGTAATGCTCATTGAGGGTGTCAACAACCAGCCGATCTCGTTCACGAATCTGGCGCAGCCGCATTACGGCCGGGTCATTCTCGGCCGGCAAACGATTGATGCCGACCACGCCATCTTCGCCCGCCTTCAGGTGCTCACCGTAAGCCAGTGGCGACATGTCCGCGAAAAACTGCAGCTCTGAGACCTGCCGTATCTGCTTTAGCTGTTTGGCGGGTACTTGCGCCACGAAGGCCTGCAGATCGTTGGCAAAATCGTTGAATACTTTCTGGTATGGATCCCGCCGGCGATCGCGGCGCTCAGAGTAGGAAGTCTTACCGGTCTGCGTTTCATAGGATTTATCGAACCAGTGCCGACCCGCTGCGTCGTCGACCGAAATCTTCAGGGCAACGAACTCACCGTCGGATTTTTCGATTTCGCCGCTGATTATGATGTCGGTGAACGCACGCCGCGACGGAATAACCCGAACGGCACCCCAGTGCCCGGTTCCCTGCAAGGTTGTTTTCAGATGGTAGGCGAGGAATTTCGTTTCGGCGGTGCGTATCTCTTCGAATACACGAGTCTTCTGCGGCTCGTTGTCTTCAGGGATGCCCGCGGCAAATTCGACGATACCGATATCAAGCAGCAATGCCTCATCGACCGGCGACTCGGCAACGATGAGCTTTGTCTCCTCTGCCACAACAACTTCGTTGACCGAACAACCCGTTGCTGCCAGGCACAAAAAAGCGATTAGTAATGCAATCCTACCCATAGTTAGCAATGTGACCTCTTACATTCCCTTGTACTTGCGGTATTCCTCCCAGAGGCGTTCACGCAACTCGGGATCATCTTCTGCCAGTGCCGCCTCACGCAGCTGCTTGGCTACGATATCGTCGTCCATCATGACCTCGATGTCATCCGGCGTACGTTTTTCGATTTCGCCCTCACTCATGCCCGCAAGCGGGTCGCTGCTTCCGGAGCCCCCGCCGCCACCGCCACCACCGGCAGCGCCACCGCTGGCCCCGCCCTGGGCACCGGCGGCCTGTTCACCCAGGCTGATATTGCCCCCGGCTCCGCTGCCGGATCCGGTTCCATAACCTTCGGTATTTCGGCCGACGGTTTCGATGTCGCGCTGCTCTTCCATCAGCACTTCATCGAAGTCGCCGACGGACTCGTCCAGTTCCTTGCCCAGCTGTTCGGCCCGCTCGGCATCACCACCCGGGAATTGGCCGACGCTGCCCGACTGATCGCCTTCGCAACCCATGCCGCCGCCAATGCCGCCGCCCATGACGCCATTATCGCCACAGTCGCTTCCGCCGCCTTCACCGTCTGCGGGAATCTCCACGCTTTCCATGGGACCGGAACCACCGCCTCCGCCTCCGCCGCCCGACGAGCCATCGCCCGATGAACCATCGCCCGACGAACCGCCAGGCATACT
>JBATHK010000132.1:0-87037 GCA_049666725.1 Woeseiaceae bacterium | reverse complement strand
AATATGCATGCCAATCCCGCGGCTAGCCATGAAAATCAGGAACGCAAGCCAGAGCCCATCGTTACCCAGCGGCTGTAACAGGTACCAGGCTGGAAGAAACACAACGAGCGTGGAGACAAGCATGATGTTGCGCATCTCCTTCGCTCGTGTTGCGCCAACGTACACGCCATCATAAAGAAAGCACCATACTGAGACGAGCGGTGATGCAATCATCCACGGGAGATAGCGGATGGCCGTTTCGCGAACGTCGGGCAGGTCGGTCAGGATGCCGATAACAAATTGCCCCGCGACGGCGTAGAGCAGGGTAAACCCGAGCGAGAATATCAGCGACCACTTTAGTGTGAGTCGAACGGACTCCTCGAGCGCATCGCGGCGTTTTTGCCCGATAGCCTTGCCGACCATTGCCTCTGCCGCATGGGCGAGGCCATCGAGGCCGAACGATGTCAGGTGCTGAAAATTCATGAGTACCGCGTTGGCGGCGAGGACAAGCCCACCGAGGCGCGCGCCCTGTGCCGTAACGAAACCCAGCGTGAATATCAGCGCCATTGTTCGAATAAACAGGTTGGCATTCACGGAGAAGTACGCCTTGTATGCGGCGACATTGATCAGCCGCTCAACTGGCCAGCGCCCCATGCGTTTTCGAAGCGTCGAGAGTGCGAATGCCCCGCCAACCAGCAGCCCCGAATACTCGGCAAAAACCGAGGCCAGCGCGACGCCATCCACCTTCATGCCGAAGACGAGGACGAAGACCAGGTCAAGCACGATATTGGTGATGTTGATCGTCAGGAAAATAAACAGCGGGATCCGCGCATTCTGCAGTCCGATAAACCAGCCTATCAGCGCGAAATTGGCGAGCGTGCCGGGCGCACTCCAGATTCGAATCGAAAAATATTCGATCGCATAGGCCTCAGTCTCAACGTCCGGGCCGAGCAAATGCATCGCGACCTTTCCAAGCGGGCGCTGCAGGGCGATCAACGCAAATGCGACCATGAGCGCCACGATCAGTGCCTGGCCGAGTGACACTCGCAGCCCATCGTTGTCGTCGGCACCAAAACTCTGTGCCGTAATTCCCGTGGTGCCCATGCGCAGGAAATTCATGCCCGTATACAGAAAGCTGAATATCATCGCGCCTATGGCAACGGCGCCGAGGTAGACAGGACTATCGAGATGCCCGGTAACGCCGGTATCGACCATACCCAGCAATGGCACCGATACGTTTGACAGGATCATCGGCGCCGCGATGCGCCACATGTCCCGGTGCTGCGGGAATGGGTTGCTCAAACGGCGCTCATCAGAACGCGTTCGTGCCTGTCAGTTCCTTGCCAACGACGAGCTGGTGAACCGTTTCGGTTCCTTCATAGGTGATGACGCTTTCCAGGTTCAGCATGTGACGAATCGGCACATACTCGGCACTGATGCCGGCGCCGCCAAGGATGTCCCGGGCGTCACGCGCAATATCCAGTGCCGCGCGACAGTTGTTCCATTTGGCGAGCGACACCTGCGTCGGTTTGAGCTGGCCCTTGTCCTTGATGCGACCGAGCCGCAGCGACAGTAATTGTGCGGTCGTGATGCGACGACTCATATCCGCGAGGCGAATCTGCATCGACTGCGTGTGGGAAACCGGGCGGTTGAAGAGGATGCGGTCCTGTGCGTACTTGAGCGCTTCCTCGAGACAGGCCTGCGCAGCGCCGATGACGCCCCAGGTAATGCCGTAGCGTGCCTGCGTGAGGCAGCTCAGCGGGCCTTTCATGCCGGTGATACCGGGTAACAGGTTAGCGGCAGGCAGGCGGACATCATTGAAGAACAGTGCGCCGGTTACCGATGCTCGCAGTGAAAACTTGTTCTCGATCTCCTGCGTTTCATAGCCCGGCATGCCCTTCTCGACGATGAAGCCTTTGACGCCTTCGTCCGTCATCGCCCATACGACGGCTGCATCTGCGATCGTCGCGTTGGTAATCCACATCTTGGAACCGTTCAGTATCCAGTCGTCGCCGTCGCGCTTTGCATGGGTTTTCATGTTGCTCGGATCCGAACCACCATGTGCTTCGGTCAAGCCGAAGCAGCCGATCGCTTCGCCACGCGCCATGGCCGGTAGCCAACGCTGTTTCTGTTCTTCGGACCCGTAAGCATGAATCGGGAACATCACAAGGCTGCTTTGCACGGAAACGAAACTCCTGAGAGCGCTGTCGCCCCGTTCGAGTTCCTGGCAGATCAGGCCATAGCTAACGCTGTTCAGACCGGCGCAGTCGTAGCCGTCAATTGATGTACCGAGCAGCCCCAGCTCCGCCACTTCACCGACAAGATGTCCGGGGAAGACATGCTGCTCGAAGGCTTCGCGCATTAACGGGATCACCTTGTCGTCGACGAATCGCGCGACGGTGTCCTTCACCATGATTTCGTCTTCGCTAAGTTCGGAACGAACGTCATAGAGGTCGAGGGGATCGAGTTGTTGCGCGCTCACGGTATATTGTCCTGAGTTTGGTGGGGCGTTGATTCTAGACCAAGTAGCGTAGCGTGGCACCCATCTAGTACGGGATACCAAATCGTCGGTAGATCACCGAAAGCAACCATGCAGGGCCGATCATCATTAGCTGCAGGTCCTCGAGGATGGCGCGAATGCCTCCTCTGCCGCGACGGCCCATGGCCAGCCCCACCGCGCCGGCAGCAGCGAGGCCGATGGACACGCCGAAGGCAGGATAATTGGAGTCGGTTAGCCAGAGCTGAAGCGTGGCAAGGCCCAGCAGGAACGGCAGCATACCGATGGCGATAGACAGGGAAATAATGAAGTAATAGATGGCCGCAGCCATCAGAAAAGCACTTCCCCAATTGAGCAGCGGAGATATCGCGTAGAATTCCACCGGTACCGGCAGAGCCCACAGGACCCCAACGGTACCCGTAACGACCATCGGCACGGCGGCCCAGTAAACCCATGGGTTGTCGAGGTCGCTGTGGTTCTGCTCGTAGCGAAGCAGCCAGTTGTCGGATTCGCTCATGGGATTTCTCATTTCGCGGCCTGCCATTCTACACTTACGACAGCCGTCCTGTGACGTGGTGCACAGTTTGGGCCGCCCTGTTGAAATAACTGAACAAAGAGGCGCAAATTAAGTCTGTGTTCAGGTAGTTTACGGCTACAATGCACACCACTTACTGTAGGCAAAAGGAAAGAACATGATTACCAGGTCTCATAAGATTGTCCTCGCCATGACGGTATTCGCCGTCTTTGCGAGCGCCTGTGAAACGTTGGACCCGTATACGCGGGAAGAGAAAACCAGTAAGGCTACCAAGGGCGCGCTGATTGGCGCAGCCGCGGGCGCAGTTGTCGGCCTTATTTCCGGTGATGACGCGGTCGAGCGCAGGCAGCGTGCATTGATCGGTGCCGGCGTCGGCGCACTGGCCGGTGGTGCTATCGGCAACTACCAGGATCGCCAGGAAGCCAAGCTTCGTGCTGAGCTCGAAGGCACCGGCGTCAGTGTTACGCGCATTGGCGACAACATTACGCTCAATATGCCCGGCAACGTCACGTTTGCAACCAACAGCTCAGACTTGAGTCCGGCGTTCTTCGACGTGCTGAATTCCGTCGGCAAGGTACTCAAGGAGTTCGACAAGACTGTTGTCGAGGTTGCGGGTCATACCGATAACACGGGTTCCGAGTCGTACAACCAGAGCCTGTCGGAGCGTCGAGCAGGCTCGGTTTCGACCTACCTGCAGGCACAGGGGATCAATTCGCAACGACTGATCACGGTCGGAATGGGCGAGCTGCGACCTGTCGCGGATAACAACTCGGCAGATGGTCGCCAGGCCAATCGTCGCGTTGAGATCACGATGGTGCCGCTAACCGCCGGCTAGTGCGCCCGAAGCTTCAAGCGAACGCGGCGGCCAGGGATGGCCTGCCGCGTTTTTTTTAAGGGGTGCCAATTGATTCGACCGTTCAGTAAACGCGAGACGGGAACCTGGATCGAGGTCAAGGGCTTTGTTCGCCGACTGCTGTCAGATGATGACGACGGCTCCCGTCACCAGCGCTTCGTCATTGATGTCGGCAATCGCATTACGCTGCTTATCGCACACAATATCGACCTTGCCAAACGCGTGCCGGTCGGCATGGGCGATCGCGTTCACGTTCGGGGGATGTTCGAGTGGAATGATCTTGGCGGCCTTGTGCACTGGACGCACCACGACCCGCTGGGTGTCGAAGACGGAGGCTATGTGCGCTACCGACGTCGAGACTATCGATGAGCAGGTGATAAACCACAAAAAAAGGCCGCTCATCGAGCGGCCTTTTTCTTAAACATCCACCGTTGACTAAACAACCATCGCGTTTCTGAGTTTCTTGATGGCGTTTGTTTCGAGTTGCCGAATGCGCTCTGCTGAAATACCGTATTCCGCAGCCAACTCATGCAGCGTCATCTTTTCTTCACTCAGCCAGCGCTGCTCGAGAATGCGGCGAGACCTGTCGTCGAGAATCTTGAGCGCAGATTTCATCCGATCGGTTGCGTCTGTATTCCAGTCGGCCGTTTCGACCAGCGTCGCAGGGTCGGCATCCGGGCTCGGCAGATAGGCGGCCGGTGTGAAATTACGATCGTCATCCGCATCAGGCGTTGGGTCGAAAATGGCATCGCGCGAGTGCAGCCGCTTCTCCATTTCGGTAACTTCCTTCTCACTGACGCCGAGGTCATGGGCGACGGCTGCCGTCTCGTCGGCCGACAGCCAGGCAAGGCTCTTCTTTGCCCTGCGAAGGTTGAAAAACAGTTTGCGCTGCGCCTTGGTCGTTGCGACTTTCACGATGCGCCAGTTCTTGAGAACGAACTCGTGTATTTCCGCGCGAATCCAGTGGACAGCAAAGGACACGAGACGCACGTCATAACTTGGATCGAAGCGCTTGACGGCTTTCATCAGGCCAACGTTGCCTTCCTGAATCAGATCGTTCAGGGGCAAACCGTAGCCCGTGTAGCTCTTGGCGATGTGAACAACAAATCGCAGATGCGCCATGACCAGGTCACGCGCCGCGTCGAGGTCTTCTTTCTCGCGGAAACGGGTGGCCAGGGCCTGTTCGTCCTCCTTGGACAGCACAGGAATCGTACCAACGGCCTGGATATAGGCATCAAGGCTGCCTACCGGTCCCGCCAGCACAAGGTCACGATTAAATTTCGCAATAGCGTTCGTCATTAACTACCTCCATGTTGGGACATGATTTTAGCACTCGCCACATTAGAGTGCTAACAGCTTGTTGAGTTCATTTTGCCGAATTTTATTTCAATAACAAAAACAACAACTTACGGAATCGCGCCCACCGGGTTGAGGGCTGAACGACTAACGCGGCTCGATACGCCGCATGTGTCGCGCGGCCGTAAACCAGGACGCGAAAAGCCCCAGGAAAACACCAATGCCAATAATGATGGCCCCCTCCCTGAGGTCCAGGCTCACTACGGCAATATTGCTCTGGTAGAGCCCTGAGAGTCTTGCGACCGGCCCTTCGAGCAAGTAGAGGCCGTATTGAACCAGGGCTAATGCCATCAAACCGCCAAGCAAGCCGTACCAGAAGCCCGTCCACAGGAACGGGCGTCGAACGAAGCCGTTGGTCGCGCCGATCAGTTTGGTTACTTCGATTTCTTCGCGACGATTTTCGATGTCCAGTCGAATGGTGTTAGCGATGATAACGACGATCGCAACGGCGAGTAGCGCGGCTCCAATCGCGATAGCCTGTCTCACAATATCCAGAATCGCGTGGAAACGCTGCACCCACTCTGTGTCGACCTGCACGTAGTCCGATTCCGGCAGGTTGCCAATTTCTTCCTGCAACAGGATCAGTGACGCGCTTGTATTGCCGGCACTGGGCCGAACGACCAGCGTGTGCGGCAGCGGATTGTCCGGCAGCTGGTCAAGTGCTTCCGCAAAACCCGATTGCCGTTTGAACTCTGCAAGTGCGTCGTCCGCGGTAATGAGTTCAACCGTTTCTATATCGGCACGTTGCCCGATCAATCGCGCCAGCGCCTCAGCTTCACTTAACGAAACCTGCGCTTCCAGAAAAACGGAAAAGTCGAGCGCGTTGTCCCAGCTGCCGCTGACGGTTCTTGCGTTCTTGACGACAAGATTGATTGCGGCTGGCAGCGCCAGCGTTACCGCAATCACCAGGATAATCATGAGGCTTGAGAATGGCTGGCGCGCCAATCGACCCAGTGCGCCGATAGCCGTGCTCGCGTGGCTGCTTACCCAGAATGACAGCGGGCCGGAAGATCGAACCGGCGCGACCGCATCGGCATTGCGGGTCATTGCCACGGATCGATCTCCTGCTGAAGCCGGCCTTCTTCCAGTGCGATGCGACGACAGCCGAGACGATCGATCAGCGAAATATCGTGACTCGCAATCAGGAGCGTCACGCCAACCTCGTTGAAGCGCCGAAATATTCGCATGACTTCGAGCGACAGGTCCGGATCCAGGTTACCGGTTGGTTCATCGGCAATCAGGAGTTTGGGTCGGGTCACGATAGCGCGCGCAATTCCGACGCGCTGCTGTTCACCGGCAGAGAGTGTTTCCGGGCTCTTCTTTTCCTTATGCAGCAAACTCACCTGGTCCAGCGCGGCGCGAACGCGCCGTCCCGCATCCCGACGACTGACACCGGCGATGATGAGCGGCAATGCAACGTTATCGAATACCGGGCGATCGTAAAGCAGTTTGTGGTCCTGAAAAACCATGCCTATCTGGCGTCGGTAGGCCGGGATCTTGCGGCGTTTGACGCGGCTCGTGTTTTGATTGTCGACGAAAACCTGCCCGCCCGTCGGACGTTCGATCAATGCAATCAGGCGCAGCAGCGTGCTCTTGCCGGCGCCCGAGTGACCCGTAACGAAAACCATCTCCCCTTTGTCAACGGACAAATCCAGGCCTGCAAGTGCCTCCTGGCCGCCGGGATAACGCTTGGTGACATTTTCAAGTCGAATCATGGAGTCGGCTTATTCTTCCTGTTTGCCGGATGCAAGCAGCGCGTCAACAAAATCTTCTGCGGCAAAAGGCTGCATGTCCTCGGCGGCTTCACCGATGCCGATGAAACGCACCGGCACCTTGAGCTTGTTGGCAATCGCCAGAAGAATGCCACCCTTTGCGCTGCCATCCAACTTCGTGACTGTAATACCCGTAAGGCCCAGCGCGTCATGGAATTTCTGTGCCTGCACCAGGGCGTTCTGACCCTGGCTCGCATCGAGTACCAGCATAACTTCATGCGGAGCTGTTTCGTCACGGCGTCCGAGAACACGCTTGATCTTGGCCAGTTCGTCCATCAGACCCTGCTGACTCTGCAATCGGCCGGCCGTATCGGCCAGCAGCACATCGATGTCCCGCGCGCGGGCCGCATCCCATGCGTCGAAAATGACGGCCGCAGGATCGGCGCCCGCCTGCTGCGAAATAACCGGCACGTCGTTACGCTCACCCCATGCCTGCAATTGCTCGACGGCGGCCGCGCGAAACGTGTCGCCTGCGGCGAGCATTACGGAATAGCCGTCATCCTTGAATCGACGCGCCATCTTGCCGATCGTCGTTGTCTTTCCCGCGCCATTGACGCCGACCATCAGGATGACGAACGGGCCGTCGGTCGATCGTATCGACAGCGGCGCTTCGACCGGGGCGAGGATCTCGCACAGTGATTTTCGCAAGCCGCTCTGTAGTGCTTCGACGTCTTTCAGCTCCTTGCGTGCCAGGCTTTTTTGCAGATCGCCAATAATGCGTTCGGTCGTTTCAACTCCGACGTCTGCCATGACGAGCAGCGACTCGAGTTCGTCGAGAACGTTTTCGTCGATCTTGCCGCCTGGCGCGAGGTTCGCAAGATCGTAAGTAAGCCAGCTGTCACCGCGATTGAGGCGCGCGCGAAGGCGCTTGATGAAGCCTTCACGTTTCTCGGGCTTTTCTTTTTTAGCAAACATGGATATACGTTGTTGGTTCCGGCAACAGGAAGACCATGGCCAAACGACAAAAAACGAGCAAATCCGGGCCAGGACGGCTGCGTATTGTAGCGGGAAACTGGCGCAGTCGTCTGTTGGATATCGCCGATGCCCCGGGCCTGCGGCCGACGTCCGCGCGAATTCGCGAGACGCTGTTCAACTGGCTCGAGCCACGGATCCACGGCGCCTGTTGCCTTGACCTGTTTGCGGGAACCGGCGCGCTGGGACTGGAAGCGTTGTCGCGCGGCGCGCGCAGAGCGGTTTTCGTGGAAAACTCGACGCCGGTCGTTGACGAGCTGAACGCCAACATCAAGATCCTGGGCGCGGAAGGAGCAGTCGTCCGGCATATGAACGCGTTCGACTATCTGCGCGGCGAAAACACCGAACAGTTCGACCTCGTGTTCCTTGACCCGCCGTTTGCGAGCGATGTGATCGAGGACGTTTGCAGGCGGCTGGATGAGCGAAAAATGCTGGCGGACAATGCTTCTGTTTATATTGAGCAGGCGCGATCCAAAGCGGAACCCAAGCTGCCAGAGGGCTGGGCGATGCTAAAGAACAAGACGGCCGGCAATGTCCGTTATATGCTGGCCCGGCAAAAGACATGACAGGACACAATCCATGAGAGTCTCGGCAATGTATCCCGGCACGTTTGACCCGATCACGCTCGGACACGAAGACCTCGTGCGCAGGGCGGCTCGCCTGTATGACAAGGTGGTTGTTGCTATCGCGGCGCACCCGGGGTCCAAGGCTCCGATGTTCACCTTCGGCGAGCGCGTTGAGTTAGCGAAATCAGCGCTGTCCAGTATCAAGAATATCGAGGTCACCGGCTATGAGGGACTCACCGTGGATTTCGCGGAGGAACACGGCCTTGCGGTTATCATCCGCGGTCTGCGGGCCGTCTCGGACTTCGAGTACGAATTTCAGCTTGCCAACATGAACCGCCACCTGACGCAGGAAGTGGAAACGGTTTTCCTGACGCCGACGGACAAATACACGTTCATTTCTTCAAGCCTCGTTCGCGAGGTTGCCTCGCTGGGCGGCGACGTCTCGGAGTTCGTGTCACCGGATGTGAAGCGGGCCTTGCTGGAGCGCTGCGGGCGCACCTGACTCAAGTTTGGCAATTTTTGCAGTAGTAGGTTGAACGCTGCCCCTGAACGATCGCCGTAATCGGCGTTCCGCAGCGTCGGCAGGGCTCGTCCTCGCGGCCGTAGGCTTCCAGCTGTTGCTGGAAGTATCCCGCCTCTCCATCGCCACCGTAAAAATCACGCAACGTGGTCCCGCCGGCCGTGATGGCCCTCGTGAGGACTTCCTTGATCGCATTGGCCAGCGCATCGTAACGATGCGCGGCGATTCGTCCGGCCGCACGCCGCGGATTGATACCGGCCAGGAACAGGGATTCGCTTGCGTATATATTGCCAACGCCGACGACGATGTGGGCGTTCATGATGAACTGCTTGACGCTGACTTTGCGGCCCCGTGATTTTTGCCAAAGGTAGTTGCCGCAAAATTCGTCGCCGAGCGGCTCCGGTCCGAGCTTCTTCAGCAGCGGGTGCGAAAGCGGGTCTTTGCTCCAATGGAGTGAGCCGAAGCGACGCGGATCACGGTAGCGCAGCGTCAGCCCCGAGGTAAATTCAATGTCGACGTGGTCGTGGACGCTCGCGGGCGTGTCGCGGTCGACAATGCAAACACTGCCCGACATGCCGAGATGGAGAATTGCAGAGCCTCTCTCCGTATTGATCAGCAGGTATTTTGCGCGGCGACTCACCGACGTCACGGTTTGCCCCGGCAGCTTGCGGTCTATGTCTTTTGCGACGGGCCAGCGCAGCCTTCGCTCGCGGATGACGACACGCGAAACGGTGGTGTCGACGATGTGCGGCTCGATACCACGTCGGCTGGTTTCAACTTCGGGCAGTTCGGGCATGCCTTATTGTGCCCTAATAAAAAGCCCCGTCGAGCGGGGCTTTTTTTGAAGCTTGAGAAGCGCTGTTACTTGATCTTGGCTTCCTTGTAAATCACGTGCTTTCGAATCGTCGGATCGTACTTCTTGGTCTCCAGCTTTTCAGGATGGAGGCGCTTGTTCTTGGTTGCCGTGTAGTAGTGTCCGGTACCGGCACTGGAAACGAGTTTGATTTTGTCACGCATAGTCGAATCCTCGGGCGATTAAACGCGCTGTCCACCGGCACGCAGGTCGGTCAGAACTTTATCAATGCCGTGCTTGTCGATGATCCGCAGGCCTTTATGTGACACGCGCAGACGCACGTAGCGTTTCTCGGATTCAATCCAGAAGCGCTTGTTCTGCAAGTTCGGCAGAAAGCGACGGCGGGTTCTGTTTTTTGCGTGCGAAACGTTGTTGCCGCTCTGCGGCCGCTTCCCAGTCACTTGGCAAACCTTAGACATTACGTTAAGTCTCTGATTTTATTAAAAGTTGCCCGCGACGGGCGGGCAGAGAGCGAAACTTTATACCAGTCTCCATGGTGCAATACAAGCGCTGCGCGGCGTCAGCCGGAGATCGCCCTCAGATCAGGCCTCGCCGGGCCAGGGAGGTGGCTTTGCCGTCGCCGATAATCAGGTGGTCGAGGAGCCTGATATCGACCAGCTCCAGGGCGGATTTCAGCCGTCTCGTGATGCGCTCATCGGCCTGGCTGGGTTCGGCGACGCCGGAAGGGTGGTTATGGGCGAGAATGACCGCGGCGGCATTGATGGCGAGGGCTTCCTTGACCACCTCCCGGGGGTAAACGGATGTGCCGTCTATCGTGCCGCGGAACAATTCATCAAATCCCAGGACCCGGTGCCGATTGTCGAGAAACAGGCAGCAGAAGAGCTCGTGATCGAGATGCCGCATGCGAGCCTGCAGAAAAGCCTCGGTATCGGATGGGCTGCGAATCGTTTCCCCGCTGGGAAGAGACTCCGAATAGTAGCGGCGGGCGAGTTCCGGCAGCGCTCGAAGCACACCCAGTCGCGCACGGCCGATACCGTTGCAGGCCAGGAGGTCGGCCGTTTCGGCATGCAGCACGGCGCGAAGGCTGCCAAAGCGCCGCAGAAGCTGCACGGCGGCCTTGCCCGCCGAGCTGCTGCTGCCGGTACTGATGAGGATTGTCAGCAACTGAACGTCCCTCAGTCGTTTGCAGGCTTCGTTCTTCACGGTCCCATGGTCATGGCTTTCGCCAATTGCTTACAACGAATCAATCTGGCCGCGATCGCGGGTTTCGGTAGAATCAGACCATGAATATTGTTCTTGGTATTACGGGCGGCATCGCCGCGTACAAGGCGCCCGACCTGGTTCGACGCCTGCGCGAACGTGGCGCGGACGTGCAGATTGTCATGACTGCGTCGGCCGAGGAGTTTGTGACGGCAACCGCCCTGCAGGCCGTATCGGGCCGGCCGATCCGATCGAATCTCTGGGACAAGGAGGCCGAGGCAGCCATGAGCCATATCGAGCTTGCGCGCTGGGCGGACGTCGTGCTGATTGCACCGGCTACCGCCGAAGTAATGGCGCGCATTGTGAGCGGGGCCGCACCGGACTTGCTGACAACCCTCTGTCTCGCAACTGAAGCACCGATCGCGCTGGCGCCGGCGATGAACCATGTCATGTGGAACAACCCGGCGACACAGTCGAACCGTGAGACCCTGCAGAGCCGCGGCATTCATATTCTGGGGCCTGCAACGGGTTCACAGGCCTGTGGCGAAACCGGTGCCGGTCGCATGCTGGAGCCCGGGACAATCGCCGCGGTCGTTTGCGATCTGATTGCCGGCCCGGGCGAAGGATCGCTCGCAGGGAGCACGGTCATCGTAACTGCGGGACCGACGCGCGAAGCGATCGATCCTGTGCGCTACATCACAAATCGCAGCTCCGGAAAAATGGGCTATGCGGTCGCCCGCGCCGCCGCCGCACAGGGCGCGCACGTTGTGTTGATCAGCGGTCCGGTCAGCTTGCCTGCGCCGCCAGGCATAGAGGTGCACTACGTCATTACGGCACAGGAGATGTTCGACGCGACGCACGAACACATCGCGAACGCGGATATCTTTATCGCCGCCGCGGCCGTCGCCGACTATCGTCCCGCAACGGTCGAAAAGCAGAAAATCAAAAAGAAAAACGAAAGCAGCCGCATTGAGCTGGTTCGCTGCCCGGATATCCTGGCATCAATCGCGGCGCTGGAGAGGCCGCCATTTACGGTCGGGTTTGCGGCCGAAACAGAGAAGGTCGAGGACCATGCGCGTTTGAAGCTCAACAAGAAGAAGCTGGACATGATCGTTGCTAACCAGGTTGGCGACGACCGTGGCTTTGATCGAGACGATAATGCAGCCAGCGTGCTTTGGAGCAATGGCAAAAAAGACTTTCCGGTGGCTGCGAAATCCGATCTCGCCCGAGATCTTGTTGAACTGATTGCAGAACGTTTTCATGCCAGCCGCGGCGCGGACACCGAGCCCCGCCTCACGGTCATATCAAACAAAGACTGAGGGACAGAATCACTTGCGATCTATTGAACTGAAAATTCTCGATCCGCGTGTCGGGGATACGATTCCCCTTCCACATTACGCCACTGACGGATCAGCCGGGCTCGACATGCGGGCCTGCATCGACGAAGCACTCACCGTGGCACCGGGTGAAACCGTACTGGTGCCAACCGGCATCGCTATTCACGTCGCCGATGCATCGCTGGCAGCCGTCTTGCTGCCGCGTTCTGGCCTGGGACACAAACACGGAATAGTGCTGGGCAACCTGACCGGACTCATCGATTCCGACTACCAGGGTCAGGTGTTCATTTCCTGCTGGAACCGAAGTTCGAGCAGCTATGAAGTGCAGCCAGCAGAGCGCATAGCGCAAATGGTATTCGTACCCGTGGAGCAGGTTGAATTCAGGGTAGTCAAAGAGTTTGATGAAAGCGACCGCGGTTCAGGCGGATTCGGTCATTCGGGAACTGCGTGACGGGGTGTGTCGGCGTCAGTCGATGCCTTTCAGGATTTTGAAGCGTGAAATATCGCCATCGAAGCGTGCAATGATCTGCTGCTCGTCCGCCTGGAACTTCTGCAAATTGCGTTTGTGCCGCGCGACGATGTCTTTGGTCATCTGGATGTCTTCCGCGAGCTCGCGAGGAATCATCGGCGCCTCGGAATCGTCGCTGTAAGGCTGAAAATGTGATGCTTCGTTTCTCAGTTTCTGCATGCGGCGATCCAGGTTCCTGAGATAGAGTTCCGTGACGCGCGACTGCGCCTGGAAGAGCTCGACGCGGCGATCCCGGTGCATAAGAATTTCGTCAACCGAGAGATAGGTCGCGAGCAGGGCCTGGTCAGCGCGGCGCTGCAGCTCGATGGCGGCTACGCGTTCCTTCTCGATACGCTCCGCTTCGATCTGTTCGGGGGTTTTCTTGCCTTCGAGATTTCCTACCGTCACGCCGCGATCATTGAGGACCTCTTTCGGAAACTCGGCGTACTTGGCGGGAATGCTGTCGCCGTAGTGCAGGACGCCGTCCTCGTCCACCCACTTGTAGACCTTGGCCTGCTGCCCGAAACTCGCGAGCGGCGCCAACAGCAACAGCACAAGTGTAAGATTCAATTTCCGCATTATTCGAATATGCCAGCAAAAACGGTGACGAGACCGGGACTGGTTCTCGTTATTGCACCTTAATACGCTGACTGCAACCTGTAAACTGTCGGATCGCGCATGTTTTTCAACTACTTAGTAAATCACGCCATATTGCTTACGATAGCTTAGAACGGGCTCAAGATACTGCTCATATTCGCTTGATTCCTCGAGAATATTGATCAGGTCGTCCAGCTGTACGATGCTGATCACCGGAATTCCGAGCGATTGCTTCAATTCCTGCACGGCCGAAAAATGCCCCTGGCCACGCTCCTGGCGGTCGAGCGAAATGACGAGCCCGGCGATCTGGGCGCCGGCCGACGAAATAATCTGGTAAGCCTCCCGCACGGCGGTGCCTGCGGTGATGACATCGTCGACAATCAGCACGTCGCCCGACAACGGGGCGCCAATGATGCTGCCGCCCTCGCCATGTGCCTTGGCCTCTTTACGATTGAATGAGTAGGGCACGTCGATATCGTGTTGTTCGGCCAGCGATGCGGCAGCGAGCGCGGCCAGCGGAATGCCCTTGTACGCCGGACCGAAAATCATGTCGAAACGGACGCGGGATTCGGCAATCGCCGATGCGTAGAAACGACCGAGTTTCGCCGCGGCATAGCCGGTATTGAAAAGTCCGGCGTTGAAGAAATACGGGCTGACGCGGCCCGACTTCAGCGTAAATTCACCGAAACGCAGTACCCCCAGTTCCAATGCCAGTTCGATGAATTCCCGCTTGTACCCACGCATTCGATTGGTCTTCTGTATCATGGCCGCGACCCACCGAAGTATGACACAGGAGATGGATTTTGTTTCGCGTTATCAGCCTGAATGCCAACGGCATTCGGGCGGCCGCCCGCAAGGGCTTTTTTGACTGGATGGCTGCACAGGATGCCGACGTAATTTGTATCCAGGAAACCAAGGCGCAGGCGCATCAATTGACGGACGATATTTTTTCGCCCGAGGGCTACCATTGTTATTACGAAGATGCGGTGAAGAAGGGCTATAGCGGCACAGCCGTCTACAGTCGGCACAAACCGAAGAACGTTGTTCGCGGCTACGGCGATCCGGAGTTCGATGCCGAAGGTCGCTACCTCGAGGTACAGCTCGAGGGGATCAACGTCGTGTCTCTGTATTTGCCATCCGGGTCCTCGAGCGAGGAACGGCAGGAGGCGAAGTATCGCTGCATGGATACCTTCACCGAGCACCTCAGGAAACTGCGGCGACGCCGCTCTGAATATGTCATCTGTGGTGACTGGAACATCGCGCACAAGGAGATTGACCTCAAGAACTGGCGTGCCAACCGCAAGAACTCCGGGTTCCTGCCTGAAGAGAGAGCCTGGATGGACACGGTGTTCGGCGAACATCGATACGCCGACGCGTTTCGCACCATCGAGCAGGAGCCGCACCAGTACACCTGGTGGTCGAATCGCGGCCGCGCCTGGGATAACAACACCGGATGGCGCATCGACTACCAGGTGGTTACGCCGGGGCTGAAAGACAAGGTGCTGCGGACTGATATCTACAAGGAACAGCGCTTCTCCGATCACGCGCCACTGATCATGGACTACGATTGGGTTCATGACGGTTGACGTAGAATTCGATCGATCACGCAAGGAGAGCTTCAAGGAAGCTGTCCTGAACCGGCGCATGCTGATCTGCGTGTTTACCGGGTTCTCTTCGGGGCTGCCTCTCTACCTGTTGTTCCAAATGGTGCCGTACTGGCTGCGTACCGAAGGCGTAGGCCTCGCGGAGATCGGGCTGTTCGCGCTCATACAGTTTCCTTACACGTGGAAGTTCCTGTGGGCCCCGATCATGGATCGCTACACCCTGCCGTTTCTCGGGCACCGGCGCGGGTGGATTCTCCTGACCCAACTGGCCCTGCTCATCGCGATCGGCGGCCTCGGTTTCTTCAAGCCGGCCATGTCGCTCTGGACCATTGCCTACCTCGCCACGGCCGTCGCTTTCTTCAGTGCGAGCCAGGATATCGTGCTGGACGCGTATCGCCGCGAGTTACTTCCCGATGTCGAGCTAGGGCTCGGCAACTCGATACATGTGCAGGCATACCGTCTGTCAGGCCTGATTCCAGGCGGCCTGGCGCTGATCCTGTCAGACCACATGCCATGGCACATGGTCTTTATCGTCGTTGCGCTCTTCATGACCGTCGGCATTGCAATGACATTGGTGATTGATGAGGCGATCAAAGAGCCATCGCCACCGCGATCGCTGAAAGAGTCAATAATCGAACCGTTTCGGGAGTTTATTGGCCGTGCAGGTCTCGGGTCAGCACTGCTCGTGCTCGCCTTCCTGTTCTTCTACAAGCTGGGTGACAACATGGCGACCGCATTGCAGACGCCTTTTTTTCATGATGTGGGCTTTTCGGGAACAGAGATCGGTACTATCGCAAAAATCGTCGGTACAACGGCGGCGATCGCTGGCGGGCTCATCGGCGGCTTGATCATGGTGAAGGTCTCGATCAATCGAGCGCTGTGGTTGTTCGGTTTTGTGCAGATAGCCAGCATCCTTGGCTTCGCCTTGTTGTCAGTCGTTGGAGCAAACCCATGGATGCTGGCGTTTGCAATGGCATTTGAATACTTGGGCGTTGGACTCGGAACTGCGGCATTGACGGCATTCATGGCCAAATCGACTAACGTGGCGTTCGCGGCGACCCAGTTTGCGTTGTTTACAGCGCTTATCTCGGTACCTCGCGTCCTGTCGAGTGCTACGACGGGCCTCATTGTTGAGCGAACCGGTTGGACGAGCTTTTTCCTGATTTGCACAGTGTTGGCGATCCCGGGGATGTTGCTGTTGTTTAAAGTCGCGCCGTGGAACGAGGTGGACACATGAGCGTTACCGAACGGGAAGTCGAGGTTGGTCGCCTGGACGAAATCGATGATCCGGGATGCCGCGAGTTTGAAATAGGGGACGGCGACTGGCCGTTTCGCGGTTTTGTCGTGCGACAGGGCGACGCCGTATTCGCTTATCAGAACTTCTGCGCGCATGTCGGGCATCCGTTGAACTGGTCGCCCAACAAGTTCCTGACGAAGGACAAGTCGGCAATCATCTGCGCATCGCACGGTGCGACGTACGAGATAGAGACGGGTCGATGTTTTGCTGGGCCGGGAACCGGGGGGTCGTTGCGGCAAGTCGAGCTGTCAATCCGGGAGGGCGCCATCTACGTCACCGGCCCGACCAGCATGTAACTCTCCCCATCATCGCCCATAGACGACTCCTGACGGGCACCACTTCGGGAGTTCCTCTCGCTTAAGCTCGCTCGGCGTCCTGCCTCGCTCACATCGGGCTTCGCTTGCTTTGGCGTCCTGCGTCGCTGCGCTGCGCACGACGTTCGAGGAACTCCCCAAGCGGCTCCCGTCGCGCACCGATGCAGCGGCGGCGAGTGTGGGGGGTGTTTCACAAAGCGAGTTTGCGCAGCAGCTGTCCGAGCGACTGAGACACCCCCCGCGATCGGCGCTGCGGTATAGATGTCGGAGTGGTGGGGGGGTAGTCAGACCTTATCGAGAAAATCGAGCGGATCCTGGTAACCGTTGCGATTCTCGCTGGTGTTCTTGCCGTCGTAGTCTTCCGGATCCATATCCACCGACCCCGACCAGTCCTCGGGCGCCGCTACCTCGATCACCATCAGGGTCGGCCAGACTTCGATGTCGATTTCATCGAGCGTGCCGTCGAAAAGCTGAATTTCCACGGTGGCGGCATCTTCGTCAATGGCGACGACTTCGAACACGGTTCCACCCGGTTTCTTGAACCAGCGACCAATGATGGGTTCGTGTACTGACACTTGCCAGACTCCTCAGTGGAAAATTAGGGTGTCTTGATACAAGTTATAGGGTACCAGCCGGGAAGCGCAAGCCACTAGTGGTTATTACTGACACGGATGAGGCGCCAGTCCCATATACGGTGGCCTTTTCGCAGGCCCCGGCGTTCAAATTTTGTTCCCGGACGGTCCAATGGCGCGTCGCCGTCGTGTTCGCGGCGCTCATCGCAGCGAAACAGCGCCGCGTGACCGAGTACTTCGTCGATATGCTCGGCGTAATTTTCCCAGTCGGTTGCGATGTGCAGGGCGCCATCGGCTCTGATACGACCGTGGAGCAGTTCCAGGAAGGCCGGCTGGATCATGCGGCGCTTATGGTGCCGTTTTTTGGGCCACGGGTCCGGGAAGTAGATGTCGACGCGTTGCAACGAATCCGACGGCACCTGGTGGCTCAGAACCTCGATCGCATCTTGCTTGATCAGCTTCAGGTTCGACAGGCCTGCTTCGTGTGCTTTGAGCAGGCAGTGTCCGACACCGGGTTCGTGAACTTCGATCCCGAGGAAGTTGATTTCCGGGTTCTCGAGCGCTTGCTGCACGAGCGAGTCGCCGTTGCCAAAACCGATTTCGAGCACGATGGGTGCGTGGCGGCCAAAGAGCCCATCGAAGTCGAGCGGTTCAGCAATGAAGTCCACCCCGTACGATGGCCATAGC
Source organism: Woeseiaceae bacterium (assembly GCA_049666725.1). GTDB lineage: Bacteria > Pseudomonadota > Gammaproteobacteria > Steroidobacterales > Woeseiaceae > UBA1847. The sequence continues at coordinate 69,057 of JBATHK010000132.1, read as the reverse complement.
TCGAGAAGGGCGCGCTGCTGCGACGGCGTCAGCCGGCCGGCGCGACGCACAAAGCTCCGGATTGTGCGATGCCGGGCCTTGCTGGTCCCTGTAATCATTTCTTGTCGACGAAAACGACAGGGGTTGTCTTCTCAGGCCAGCGACCTTCGAAACCAGCGTAGTAATCCTGCAGGAACCTGAGATCGGCCTCCTGATCTCCGCTCAGATCGAATCGTTGCCCGATGCCGAGACGCTTGTGCTTGTAGTCGAAAAAGCCCAGGTAAACGGGAACATTCGCACCCTCGGCAATGCGATAAAAACCGGACTTCCAGCCGGGCTTTTTCGTCCGCGTGCCCTCAGGCGAAAGGCCGAAAAAGAAGCTGTCTTGTTTGTTGAACATTTCGACGGCCTGTTTAACGGCCGAGCCCGCACGCTTGCGATCGAGCTCGACGGCCCCGAGTGCCCTGAGCAACGTGCTCAGCGGAAACCAGAACAGAGAATGTTTTGCAAAAAAATGTATCTCGGCGCCGATGGAAACCTTGTAGACCAACCCCCAGAAGCCGTCCCAGTTGGAGGTGTGCGGTGCGGCGATGATGACGGCTTTAGGTACGTCCGGCATCTGGCCCACGGCCGTCCAGCCGCCGACGCGCAGTATCAATCTTGCAAGGCCTTTCAACATGGGCTTCACTGTCCAAGTGTCTGTCGGCCGCTGCCGCACCCTTGTGTGGCATAGTAACGCCGACTGAGTCAATTTGTAATCGGACCTGGAGTTATCGTGAGAACATCCGGATGGATGAAGCGCCAGCCGTGGTTCTGGCCGGTCAAGCGTTTCATAAAGCGCATCAGCGGCAAAGAACTCTGGCTTCAGAAGGAAACTGAGCGCGAGGTGCTCGAGACCGGCGGCTGGATATACATACCGGAGCTACTCGGGTCCGATTCAGTCGTCTATTCGCTCGGCGTCGGTGACTCGATCGATTTCGACATGGACCTGATCCATCGCTACAACCTGGGCGTGCATGCGTTCGACCCGACGCCCTATTCGGAAGAGTGGATTGCGTCCCTGGAGCTGCCGGCCAACTTCGTGTTTCACGCGTGGGCCGCGGCCGGGGAAGACGGCACCCTGCGCCTGTTTCGACGAGTCAGCAAGCGCGGCCGAAAGTCGAAAGTCATGTGGACGGCCGAGGGTAACGCGGGCGATGGAGGCGATTTCATCGATGCGCCCGCCTATACGATTCGCTCGATGATGCAGAAGCTTGGCCATGAACGCATCGACATTTTGAAAATCGATGTCGAAGGCGCGGAGTACGAGATTCTCGATGGCTTGCGAGCAGAGGACAAACTGCCGACGCAGCTACTCGTGGAGTTTCATCACCGCTTCCCCGGCATCGGCAAACAGCGTACGGCGAGCAGCATTGAGCATTTGAGAAAGCTCGGCTACCGGATATTCGCAATTTCCGAAACGGGTCGCGAGCTCGGTTTTGTCCTTGATTCCGGGGCATAAAAAAGGCCGGGAGAGCAATCTCCCGGCCTGAGTCTTTTCTTCTTTTCGGTGGTGCGGGGTGGGCCCGGAGGCCCACCCCTCGACCCGATTGCTAATTCACCGCGTCGATGATCGTCTGACGACCCTCGGGGAATTCCTGCGGTGTCCAGCTGTTCTGGTACGCATGACCCTTGCTCGCGCCATCCTTATGGCACGTGATGCAAGACGTCGTCGCTGCGCCCTGGAGCACATCGTCAAGCTGGTTTTGCCACACTGTGCTACCGGCGTCGGTGGTGGTCGCCATCGATATGGTCTGATCAGGAATGACCGTGAAGTCTGCCGTGTGACAGGCCGTGCAGGCGTTGAGCGCTCGCGGGTAGGTCGGCGAATGGAAGTTGTGGCTCGTCACATACGGCGGCGGTTGCTGAACACCGCCTTGCACATTGCCTATTGTGGAACCGAAGACAGGCTGCGAACCCGTGCCCGGCCAGTTCGGCAGGACTGTACCTTCGGGCGCGAATGCGTAGACGCCGCGGCCCCGGTAGAGCACGTAAGGAGGCGAACCTTCTATACCGGCCGAGTGAACGCGATGCAGCATCGTCTTCATCTCGAAGGTCTCGCCGACCTTGCCGTCATAGGTATCGGACGGATCTATACCCATCGTGTCCGTACGGACATTCTGCTCGTTCGAGGCCGAGTTGTGGCACAGGATGCACATATCGACGTTGTCGACACGGTTGCCGCCGTGCTGGTAGAGCGAACCCACGTGGCACTTCAGGCATTCGCCCGTGTCGACGACATCGCGGCGCGCCATGAGCGGTGGTGAGCCATCGCCCACGAGCCACTCGTAGGTCGGCGTCTTGGCGCGGACCTGCATTACGCCGTCCTCGTCGCTTGGATCGACAGCGACGATCCAAGGCTTACCCTGCAGGGCCACGATGCCGCGATCGACGGAGGCATCGACGTCGTCCACCGGGATGGTGGTGGTCGCGACGCCGCCCGCGCAGGTGGTGTTGTCGACGGTCACGTTCACGCTGAGCGCTTGGCCTGGCGCGCTGGTGGACCGGCCGAGGATGAAGTCATCACCCTGGGCGTAGTTGCGCAGCATGCTCAGGTTATTGCGATTACTCGGATCGGTGTCCCCCGCAAAAGTGAATGGCGGAATGGCATGGAACGCCGGTTCGCCCGCCGCAGGCGTAGCGTTGCACGGATCGACGCCAACGCCGTCGTAGGAGGCTATCCAGGAGATCTCCAGGTTCACGTCGTCATCGACGACGCCCGTGATCTCCCAGACGAACTTCGCGCCCTCGGCGACGGATGTGTCGACGCCATCCCAGATGATGCCGCCGCGCTCGGTGGTCGTGCCGTTGTGAAAGTCGGTCACGACAACTTTGGTCGGCGCGGCGCCGGCAGGATTATGGCACACCGTGCAGTCGGCCGTTTCCGGGTTCGGAATACCGAGGTGAAGGGCCGTGTAGTCGGGGGGGCCAGTGAAGTCAAAACCTGCCAGCGAGCCGTGGCAGGAGAAGCAACCTGCGCCCGAGACCGGCATCGCGTTCGCCGCGGTAAGCGCGGACACGCCAGCGGCCGGGACGATGTTGGTGTCGCTATGGCAGACACTGCAGTTCGTCATGTAGGTCGGGTACGTGATGTTATAAGTATTGCCTCGGTCCGTTACGAACTCACCACCCGGGAAGTTATGCGAGTTGTGGATGCCGTGTACGACTCTGGCGATCCGCATATAATTCGGCTCTTCGTCGTCGTTCGGCGTTGCCGGATCGTCGGGACGATGGCAAACCACGCACTGATCCACACTCATCGGTGCGGAGTAGTGCCCGCCGCTCCTGAGTGGATTGAACCGCCCATCCACGCCGTTGCCCTCGCCGCTGGCGCCGTGGCAGCCGACACAGGCCTCAGGGCTGGCCAGCCCGGCGAGCGGAATCGGATCCGGATAGTCACCGACCGCGGCAACCTCGAGCTGGTTGATCCCGGTGCGCACTATGACCAGGTAACGACTGTTCGTGGCGCCAAATTCGGTTATGCCGCCTTCAATCGTGACGCTGTAGTTGCCGCCACCTTCGTTGACGAAGAAGGCCGAGGCCGGAATGGGGGGCTCGGGCGGAACCGCAGTGGGATCACCAGGATCATCGGTGAATCTACCCGTCAAAGTCGTGCGCGTGATGCCGTCCGACACATAGGCACGGTAGAAAGTCGCGTCCGTCGCCAGTGCGTCGTCGACCGTCACGCTGAAACTGATGACCAGGTCGTCTGGCACGATAGCGTCCGGTGCTACCGTGAAGGCAGCAAACGAGCCGATGTCGAAGACCTCGTGGGCTGCTGGCGCAGAGGCAAACGAGCCTTCACTATGGCACACGCCACAGCTTTCGAGAGGCGTCACCTTGGACGCGGTTCCCGCGCAGTCGGCGGTATCGAAAAGGCCGTCGCCATTGATATCTTCACCCGGGTCTCCTACCCCGTTGCCGTTGAGATCCCAGCAAGCGAGTCCATCGCCTCCCGGCAGACCTGCGGCTCCAGCCGCACCGGCTGCACCGTCGTCGCCGTCACAACCGGCGAGGCCGAGGGTAACAAACAGCAGGAATGTCCAACCCCACCTGGACAAAACGTTGAACTGTCTCATGGCAATACTCCTAAAATTCTTCTTGGTTTCTTCAAGAGACCGGGGGTTGCACAAAAACCACTGGGACGGACCACCGGCATTGAAACGAAGCTTACGATTGACGGGGAAAAGCAACACTGACAATTGTCAGTTTCGGCCCGAAAAGAGCCGGTGGAATACACTTATCCGTAACAGCGCCGGATTCGGCTATTACCTATCGATTTTCAGCGTTTTTTCGGCCGGGAGATAGTCTACGGTCGCGCCACGACAGCGGCGATTGCGGCGGCGGCGAGCAGAGACCCGCCCAGCCACGGCAGCGTTCCCAGTGTCAGCACCAGAGTGCCCGCGATAGCAGCCGTTGCCGCGACGGCAAGCCAGTAGCGCTGCCGTCGCTGCTCAGCAAGCTGTTTTTGAATCGCGCCGAGCTCCGGCGACTGCAGGTTGAGGCGAATATTGCCTTGAGACGCCTGCTCGCCAAGCTGGCGCAGGATCGCAGGCAGCTCACGCATCGCGTCTCTCAACTGCGGCAGATTGTCCCGCACGTCCTTCAGCAGGGCCCGCCCGCCGATTTGCTCGCTCATCCATTGCTTCAGCACCGGGTGCGCGGTTTTCCAGAGATCCAGCTGCGGATACAGCTCTCGGCCCAGGCCTTCGATGTTGAACAAGGTCTTGTGCAGCAGGATCAGCTGCGGCTGCAGCTCGACGTTGAAACGCTGCGCCACGCGAAACAGGCGCATCAACACCTGTGCGAACGAAATCTCGGCCAGCGGCTTGTTGAATATCGGTTCGCAAACCGTCCTGACGGCGGCTTCTAGCTGATCGATGCGACTCCCTGCCGGCACCCAGCCGGAGTCCAGGTGCAGCTTGGCGATTCGATGATAGTCACGATCGAAAAATGCGAGAAAATTCTCGGCAAGATAGCGCTGGTCTTCGGGGTTCAGGGTGCCGACGATACCGAAGTCCACGGCCGCGTACCTGGGCCGCTCGGGATCGGCGGTAAGGACAAAAATATTGCCCGGATGCATATCGGCATGGAAGAAGTTGTGGCGAAACACCTGGGTGAAAAAAATCTCCACGCCGTTTTCAGCCAGCGCCTGGATGTTGGTTCCGGCCGCGCGCAGAGCCTTCATGTCGCTTATCGGTGTGCCGTAGATTCGTTCCTGGACCAGCACTTCGGGGCGGCAGTAGTCCCAGTAAATGTCCGGCACGTACAGCATGTCGGAATCCTCGAAGTTGCGCCGGAGCTGTGCCGCATTGGCGGCTTCGCGCATCAGGTCGAGCTCATCAAGGATCGTGTGCTCGTATTCGTTCACGACCTCGAGCGGCTTCAGGCGCTTGCCATGTTCCCAGTAACGGTCAGCAAGAACCGCGAGCATGCGCATGACCTCGAGATCCCGTTCGATCTGCTCCTGCACACCGGGCCGCAACACCTTGACGATGACCTCGCCGCCGTCATGCAGCTTTGCGGTGTGAACCTGGGCAATCGATGCGGCTGCGAGCGGTTCGACATCGAAACGATCGAAGACCTCGTTCACATTTCGCTTGTAGGCCTTGTTCAGAATGCCGATCGCCTGCTCTGCCGGAAACGGCGGCACGGCGTCCTGCAATTTGGCCAGTTCGTCAGCGATGTCGGGCGGCAGCAGGTCGCGGCGCGTGGAAATAGCCTGGCCGAATTTGACGAAGATCGGGCCGAGTTCCTCGAGCGCCAGCCGGATACGTTCGCCGATGGGCGCAGAGCGGTCGCGCCGTCGCGGCGCCAGGTAGAACAGGAAGCGCAGCGGTCGTAAAAGGTGGGTTTCCTTGATGATGTCATCGAGGCTGTACTTCACGAGCACGCGCTGGATCGAGAGCATGCGAATGAGCGTGCGCGTGCGGGCCATCAGTCGTGCTCCAGGTGTCTTATGCGCGCTTCGAGGCGGTCAACGTCGTCTCGCAATGCGTTGACATTGGCCGCGAACCGATCCACTTCGTAGCGGCTCGGCACATCGCGACTTTCTTCCTGCAGATATTCGCGAATATTTGCACCCATCGTAGAGCGTGCTTCGCGACTCCAGTGGCCGATGCCGCGGGCGATTTCGCCGAGACGATGTGCGGCTGCATCGCCGACGAAGCCCGACAGTTCCTCTTCGATATCCGGCTTCGCATAGGTCAGGAGCTGCTGGAATTCCTGGGCGAGGAGCGGGTCGCCCGTAAACTCGAGCGATCCATCGCGAATTGCGCTGGTACCCGGGACGCCAGCCATGCGGGCCAGCGCAAACAGCGAGCCACAAATCAGGATGTTGGGTTCCAGGTCGGTGTCGGTAACGATCTCCAGGTGTTCTTCGTGCACGATGAACCAGGTCGCCAGGGCCGTATCGCGTACGCGCACAGCGATAATAGTGCCCGCGAGTTTCTCGCAAAGTTCACGCGCCGGTGTCGTTGCGCGGATGTTGCGATTCAAAACATTGGCGACCGGCAGCAGTGCGGTTTCGAGCGGGTTCATCGTGAATCAGATCCGGTAGCCGATGTGCAAGGCTACGATGCCGGCTGCGAGGTTGTCGTAACGACAGCGCTCAAACCCCGCTTCTTCCATCATTCCCTTAAGCGTTTCCTGATCAGGATGCATGCGTATGGACTCGGCAAGGTACTGGTAACTGTCCGCGTCTTTTGCAATGAGCTGGCCGAGTACCGGAAGCACCTTGAACGAATAAAGGTCGTAGGCGGGCTTGATGGCCTTGTTGGGTTCGGAAAACTCCAAAATCATGGCTTTGCCGCCCGGTTTTAGCGCCCGGTACATCGAGCGCAGTGCAGCCATCTTGTCGGTGACGTTTCTGAGACCGAACGCGATACTGATGCAGTCGAACGTGCGCTCCGCAAACGGCAGGTTCTCGGCGTCGACCTGGGCGATCGAGAGGTTACCCGCTACGCCGGCGTCGACGAGGCGGGCGCGTCCCTGGCGCAGCATGGCGGCGTTGATGTCGGCAAGGATAACGTGGCCGTCCTTGCCGACTTTGCCGGAAAATGCACGCGCCAGGTCACCGGTACCACCAGCAAGGTCAAGCACGACGTTACCCGGCCTGAGTGCCGCCTTGTCGACAGTGAATCGCTTCCAGAGTCGGTGCATGCCGGCCGACATCAGGTCGTTCATGATGTCGTAACGGCTGGCAACCGAATCGAACACGTCGCGCACCCGACTGGCCTTCTCATCGGCTGGAACAGACTGGTATCCGAAGTGCGTCGTATCGTCGGGTTGCTGCGGCTTGGCCATGGCTTTTCTTGTTATTAGTCGTTAGCGGCGCGAGTCGCGAGGATACCCTTCCGCCTTACAAAATGTAACGGCTCAGGTCCTCATCCTGTGACAGCTCGGACAGGTGCTCGTCGACATAGGCGGCACCCACCGTCAGCTCTGTGCCGCTCTTGTCCGAGGCCTCGAATGACACGGTTTCGAGCAAGCGCTCCATGACCGTGTGCAAGCGTCGTGCGCCGATATTTTCGGTGTTCTCGTTGACCTGAAAAGCAACCTCTGCAATGCGCCGGACGCCACCTTCGTCAAACTTGAGAGAGACTTCCTCAGTTCCGAGCAACGCGCTGTATTGCAATGTCAGCGATGCATCCGGCTCCGTCAGGATCCGCACAAAGTCATTTGTGGTCAGCGATTTCAATTCAACACGAATAGGAAAACGGCCCTGCAGCTCCGGGATCAGGTCCGAGGGCTTCGATACGGTGAAAGCGCCTGAAGCGATGAACAGGATGTGGTCGGTTTTCACCATGCCGTACTTGGTGTTCACCGTCGAGCCTTCGACCAGCGGCAGCAGGTCCCTTTGTACACCTTCGCGCGAGACGTCGGCGCCCTGCGTGCCGGACTGTCGCGCCACCTTGTCGATCTCATCGAGAAACACGATGCCATGCTGCTCGGCTGCTTCGACCGCCTGCGTCTTGAGTTCTTCTTCATCGAGCATCTTGGCGGCTTCTTCATCGGTCAGGAGTCGAAACGCTTCTCTCACCTTGAGCTTGCGCGTCTTGCTCCGATTGCCGCCGAGATTCTGGAACATGCCCTGCAGCTGGCTCGTCATCTCTTCCATGCCGGGCGGTGCCATGATTTCCACGCCAACCGGCATTGCCTGAATCTCGATCTCGATCTCCTTGTCGTCGAGCTTGCCCTCGCGCAGCATCTTGCGAAATTTCTGGCGAGTGTCGCTGTCCTTTGCGGCCGGTTCGGATCCTGTCGTGAAGCCGACGCCGCGCGACGGTGGCGGCAACAGCGCGTCGAGAATGCGCTCTTCCGCCGAGTCTTCGGCGCGATGACGGACTTTCGACATGGCGTTTTCGCGGGTCATCTTGATCGAGACGTCCATGAGGTCACGAACAATGCTGTCGACCTCGCGACCGACATAGCCGACCTCGGTGAACTTGGTGGCCTCGACTTTGATGAAAGGCGCTTTCGCGAGGCGCGCAAGGCGTCGCGATATTTCGGTCTTGCCCACGCCGGTCGGACCGATCATCAGGATGTTCTTCGGCGTAATTTCGCTTCTGAGCGGCTCATCCACCTGCACGCGCCGCCAGCGATTCCTGAGGGCGATGGCGACAGCGCGCTTGGCCTCATCCTGGCCGATGATGTGCTTGTCCAGTTCCTGGACGATTTCTCGGGGCGTCATTTGGGACATTTATGGCAGCTCTTCGATGATGATGTTCTGGTTGGTGAAAACGCAGATCTCGCCGGCAATGTTCAACGCTTTCTCGACGATATCCCGCGCTTCCAGGCCCGTGTTTCGCAGCAATGCCAATGCCGCGGCCTGCGCGTAGGGCCCGCCGGAGCCGATTGCCATGAGGTCGTCCTCGGGCTCGATGACGTCGCCGTTGCCCGAAACAACGAACGAGCTCTCGGTGTCCGCTACCAACAGCAGCGCCTCGAGGCGCCGAAGGCGCCGGTCGGTACGCCAGTCTTTGGCGAGTTCAATCGCGGCGCGGGTCAGGTTGCCGTATTGCTCGAGCTTCGATTCGAACAACTCGAACAGCGTGAAAGCGTCGGCCGTGCCGCCGGCGAAGCCCGCGATGACGCGCCCACCGGCCAGTCGCCGTACCTTGCGCGCATTGCCCTTCATGATCGTATTGCCCATGCTGACCTGGCCGTCGCCGGCGATGGCGACCTTGCCATTGCGGCGCACCGAGACAATGGTCGTCCCTCGAAATTGTTCCATGGTGTGGTTCCTGCTGGAGCGCGTGTGGCTAGTCTTTTTTACGCGCACGTGGATGCGTTTGGTCGTATATCTGGGCCAAATGCTGGAAATCAAGGTGAGTATAGACCTGGGTGGTGGCGATGTTGCTATGCCCCAGCAGCTCCTGCACGCCCCTGAGATCGTGGCTCGATTCGAGCAGGTGGGTGGCGAAGGAGTGCCGGAACAGGTGGGGATAGACATTCGTATCAATGCCCTGGCGCTTCGCCCAATGCGAAACCCGGGCCTGCACGGAGCGCGTGCTGATGCGCGTGCCGCGATTGCTGACGAACAGGGCAGTCTCCCCGGCGTCGGCCATCGCGAGCCGCGAGCCCTGCCATCGGGCGAGCGCTTTCAGCGCATGGCTGCCGACCGGCACGATGCGGTCCTTGTTGCCCTTGCCCGTGACGCGCACGGTCTTGTCCTGCAGGTCGACGTCGCCGCAGTCGAGATCGGTCAGTTCGGAAAGACGCAGACCCGAGGAATACAGCAGCTCGAGTATGGCCCTGTCGCGATCGACGATGGCGCCGTCGCCCTGGATGTCGAGCAGTCGGGCCATGCGGTCGGCGTCGAGGTTGCCGGGCAGGCGTTTCTTGCCTTTCGGTGCAGAGACCGACGTAATCGGATTCTTGCTGACGTGCTTTTCCCTCATGAGGTAGCGAAAGAAAGTACGCGCGGCCGACAGCTGGCGCTGAATGCTCCTGGCGCTAAGGCCTCTACGGAAGCTGGCAGCCGAAAAAGCCCGGATGTGGCCGTCGTCGAGATCGCCCCAGCCATCGATTCCGGATTTCTCGCAGAAGGCGAGGAGCGCCTGGAGATCGCGACGATAGTGCTTGCAGGTCAGCGGAGAAAGCCGCCGCTCGTATTCGAGGTGCCGGATGAAGCGATCGATCCAGCCGGAATCATTCACGAGACGCGTCTCAGTAGCGCTTCAAAGCGCCCGCGATGAGATCCCCAAGCCGGGTCAGGAAGTCGATACTCATGCCGGGATGAAAGCGGTCCTTGTCGTTGCTGCCCACAGCGAGGAAGCCGATGGCAGCGCCGGCGCCGATTGGCACCAGAGCGGCAGATCCGATTTCCCCGGCATCATCGCGAAACAGGAACGTGCACTGCGAGTCGCGAATTTGTCCGCAGCGCGGACCACTGCCGTCGAGAAAGGTCTCGAACGGCTTGAGGGTAGGGTCTTTTCTGTCGACAACGCGGAAGAAACGGCCGACATCGATGTCGCTGAATGCTTCCGGATCACCGAAAATGACGAGTACAGCCTGGTCCGCGCCGAAGCCGCTGCGCATGGCTTCTTCGACCACCGCTACGGTCTTGTGAAGGTCGCCGGCAGCCATCAGCTGCAGGGTCAGTTCGTGAATCTTGGCGGCAAGCACGTCGTTGGCATGTGCCACCTCGATGAGTTCCTTGAGCTGGCGCTTGCGCTTCAGGTCTTTTTGCCGCAGCACCGAGACCTGGCGTTCCACGAGTGAGACGGTACCGCCACTCGAGTGCGGCAGATTCAGCGAACTCAACAGTTTGGGGTATTGCTCGAAGAAGTCGGGATGAGTGGCCAAAAAATCATGCACGGCCTGTTCTGAGGGTTCTTCGTCGACGTAGTCCGGTTTGGCTTGCGTACTCATAAATCCACGGTTCCTTCAGAGATCAACTCGGCGTTTCCGGTGAGCCACACAGGCTCTTTACCACCGCGCCAGCTTACCACGACTTGGCCACCCGGCAGCTGCACGTTGACCTCGGCGTCGAGCAGGCCGAGCTGCTGCCCGGTAACGACAGCCGCACACGCCCCGGTACCGCAGGCAAGCGTCTCGCCGACGCCGCGCTCGTGCACGCGCAGGTCGATGTTCTGCCGATCCCTGATCTTCATAAAGCCGACATTGGCTTTCGCAGGAAAACGTTCGTGGTGCTCGATGCTTGGTCCAAGATCGGCAATCGGCGCCGCAGCGACGTCGCTAACCTGTAGAACACAGTGCGGATTACCCATGGAGACCGCGAGGATATCGAGTTCGCGGCCGCCAACGTCGAGCCTGTACTGAGGTGCGTAGCCGTTCGCCAAAAAAGGTATGCGGGCCGGCTCGAATTCCGGCGTTCCCATGCTGACTGACACAAGTCCGCCCGCCCTGAATCTCGCGGCTACCGGGCCGGCCGGGCTCTCGAGCGTCAGGCTGTTCGGCTGTGGTTGGTTTCTCGCAAGGATGCTTGCCACGCAGCGAACGCCGTTGCCGCACTGCTCGACTTCGGAGCCGTCCGCATTGAATACCCGGTAGCTTGCGGCGTGCTGCGGATCTTCGGGCCGGCTCACCCACATCATCTGGTCAAAACCGGGACCGGTTGCTTCATTACCGAGTTTTCGCAGTGTTGCGGGCGCAGGTGCCGGCAGGTCCAGCTGACGCTGATCGACAACGAGTATTTTGTTTCCGGTGCCCTGCATTTTGAAGTAAGCAACTTGCATTTCGGGAGTGTAGCAGTCGTCAAAAGATCGTATGGACTTTTGATCCCGGCCTCTGTAGTTTTACATAAAGCGCTTACCAAACTAATAACATTGCCCTTGGGGAGAGTCATGCGGCACATAATGGTCATGAACGCGAAAGGTGGCTGCGGTAAAAGCACCCTCGCAACAAACATCGCTTCCTACTTTGCCAACGAAGGCGCAGTCGTCGCGTTGGCGGATTACGATCCACAGCGCTCGAGTCTCGACTGGCTCGAGCGCCGCCCGGAAAATCGTCCCGAGATCCATGCAGTTGCGGGTTTCAAGGGTGGCCTCAGGCGCGTCCCGCGCAACGCCGAGTACGTCATTATCGACGCGCCGGCGCGTTCGCACGGCACCGAGCTGACCAACCTCGTGAAACACGCCGAGACGATCGTCGTGCCGGTCTTGCCCTCGACAATCGACATGCAGGCAACGGCAAGATTTCTCGACGAACTCAAGGCCGTCGGCAAGGTCTCGCGCAAGCAGGCGAAAATCGCCACGGTCGCCAACCGGGTTCGCGACAATACGCTGATCTTCGATGATCTGGACGAGTATCTCACCAAGGCTCGGGTGCCCTATATCGCTGCGCTGCGTGAGGCGCAGAACTACGTGCGGGCGTACACGCGCGGCCTCGGCATTTTCGAATTGCCCGAGTACCTGGCATGGCCTGACTGGGACGAGTGGGAACCGCTGACAGCCTGGCTACGCAGCGTTCGCAGCCAACCCTGACGGCCCGCCGCTGCGCTTCGCGCCCTAGGGGGCGCTCCTACAGGGCGCTCCTACAGGCTCGCCTTGATGCCCTCTTCGGGATTCGCGTAGCGCGGCAAAACGCCGAGAACCTCGCGCATTTTCGTCGTGTCCACGCGGCGTGATTCGGTCATGAACGACAGACGCTGCGGCGAGAACGCCTCGTTGGCCTGCTCACGACTGATCTCCGCGGGAGCCGGCAGTCCCGCCTGTCGCGCCACTTCACTCGTGAACCATGTCGAGCTGCGGTGGTCATTGTCACCGACGTTGTAGACGCCGGCCGGTGCGGCCGGAGACAGGGCCGCAATACAGCAGCTCGCCAGGTCATCGACGTGAATTCGGTTGCCCGGGTTGGCGTCTTTTTCGGCAAGCACGGGCATGCCGGCCTCGATGCGCTCGAGGCCAAGACGCCCCGGGCCGTAGATACCCGGCGCGCGAAGAACAAGCAGTTCGCAGCCACTCTTGCCGGCCCATTCGGCCACTAGCGCCTCGGCCGCGACGCGACGCGCGGTTCTTTCGTTGGAGGGTCTGAGCGGCGCAGCCTCGGTGACGGTTTTGCCGCCGCAATCGCCATAGACACCGGTAGTACTGATGTAAATGAACCGTGCCGGCGCGGGCATGAGCATCGACAGGAACCGCTGCAGCCGTTCGTCGGGCGCATCGCCTTTTGGCGGCACCGTGTAGATAACGGCATAGCGTGCCGGTAACTCGATGGGCAGCTTGGACGCCGAATCGAGGTCGAATGGCCTTACCGGCCGCGCCGTATCAACAGCGGAGCGACTGAGTCCGATGGCGGACTCTGCAGGCAGCCTGTCGAGTACACGGCGACCCGTGTAGCCGGTGCCGGTGACGAGCGTAAACATGTTAGTGCTTGCCGGCGGCATCCATGTGCGGGATGGCGGTCAGTGGCTCTGCGGAAACCATGCCGAGGCCGTCGCGATAAGCGGCAGCCGCTGCGTCGGCTTCGCCCATCTGGTTCAGCAGTGCGCCGTACTCCCGGTAAGCTTCCGGGGTAGGGCGAAGACTGATGACGGTCTCGAGGTAGCTTCTCGCTTTGCCCCAAAGCTCGTTGCGCAGACAAAGACGGGCAGCCGTGAGTAGCAGGTCGGGGTCGTCGCCGTGTTTCTTCAGCCAGGCTTCGGCGCGTTTCAGCTGTTTTGTCGTGTCACTCGCTTCGACCAGCCCAAACAGCCGCACCAGCGATCCGGACCAGTTCGACTTGAGCGTCGCAGCCAGCTCCTTTTCCACGCGATCGTGCTGGCCGGCTCTCATAAGGCCTTCGTAATACGCTTCGAGCAAGGTCGCGTTGGACTTGTGTGCCCGGGATACGCCTTTCCAGGTTTCCGCAACCGCGTCGCTGTCGCCAGCACGATTGAGCACTTCCTTGTGGACTCGAATTGTCCATTTGTCGAGCGTGTCGGGCTTCAACTGGCTGCTCTTCCTGAGTCTCGGCAGGAGCTCGGCCAGCGAGTCCCAGTCTTCGAGCTTGAAATAAAGGCGGCCGAGCAATGCCAGTGCGTGCGCATGGTCCTTGGAGTTTTCGTCGAGGCGCCGCAGGGTCGCAAGCGCCTGTTCGTTCTGGCCGCGATCGAGCTGAAACTCGGCCTGCGTCAGCAGTACGGCGTTGGCGGCCTCGGGCGTTTCCTGGAAAGCAAGTCGTAGCCATTCATCGCGCCGATCGTCGCGGCCCTGCAGATGCGCGGCGCGTGCCGCCTGCAGGTAGTTGAACAACGGCGAATCGCTCGTGCTTGCTGCGCGGGCGAGCATTTTTTCGCCACGCGCGAAGTTGCCCTCGGCGACCGCGATCATGCCGCGAGTCATCTTCTTCCCGGAACGCGCCGAACGGTAGCGGCCGGCGGCTTCGCCGAGTCGTTTTGGAGCAAGTACTATCTTGCGAATGAGCCAGACCAGGACCAGCAGCAGGACGGCAAATCCCACGAGTACGGGAACCGACATCTCGACGACGTAGCCGCGGAAATTAATAATCACGTAGCCGGGGTCGGCTAGCAGGAAATGGGCGGCGAAAGCACTCGCAAACAGTGCCAGCAGAACGATGATGCCGAATTTCATTCCGAGCTCTCGCTCAGGGTTCGAAATTGACGGAGCAGGTTCAGGGAACCCGAAATATCCGGAACCGAGCTCGTAAATACGCTGTTGCGAATTTCTGCCAGCGTTTCCTGTGCGCTGATAACCTGGGCGCTCTCGATGTCGAAATACCGTGACATCAGGGTGCTTGTGTCGTCGAGCGTTTGCTGAAATACGGTCTGTTCGCCGCGCAGCAGGGCGAGCCTCGCGGACTGCAGCTGCAGCGCCAGGTTATTACGCAGGAAATACTCGGCATCAGGCGAAAGCAAGGCGAGTTTTGCCTGGTCCGGCGGGGTCACCCTGACAAGCCCCGACATCGCACTTTTCATTGACGACCAGGCACGACTCAAGCCGCTTTGTTCTTCGTCGGCGGGCTGCGCTTCTTTCTCGACGGCCTGCTTCGAGCTTCCCAGCGGCAGCGATTCGACGACGCGTGCCAGGCTGGCGAGTGTCAGCGTCGCACCGGCGATGTCCGGCTTCTCCATGACGTCAAGTGCGGCCAGCTCATCGGAAATTGCGCGACGTACATCGATCAGGGCGGGATTGCCGATTTGCACGACGCGTTCATCGGCCATTTCAAGCGCAAGGGCTGCAAGGTGCGGGTTGTTGGCAAGCTGCAGCTGCGCGTTCGCGATCTGCATGTAGTACTCGGCCTCGGCAAGCAGCCAGGTATCGCGCGTTCCGCTGGAAATGCCAGCCAGAGAAGATACGGAGCCTTCCAGCGTAGACAGCCTGGCCGGCAGCGAACTCAGGCCCTTGACGCGCTCATCCAGCTCCTGGCGCAAGGCATCTGTTTCGGCCGTCGTGGCGCTGTCTCGCTCAGCGAGCTCGGCTAGCTGCTTGTCGATCGATGAAAGGCCTTCCCGGGTCGCGGTCAGGCGGGTGTCGAGGCTTGCAAGAGCGTCGTCCGCACTGCTGTCCTTTGCGGCAAGCCATTCCTTTGAGAGCGTATAGCCAACGGCCGCCAGCGCCAGCAGCGAAACAAGCAGCGCCAGCCACGCTAGGCCGCTGCCACGCTGTTTGACGGGCGGTTGCTCTTCCGCGGGCTCGACAGCCGGCGTATCTTCCTGTGCCGTCGTGTCGGGGTTCGATTCAACCGCCTCTTCGGTGGCTTCGAGTTCCTGGTCCTTGTCTGTGTCGCTCATTGTGCTAGTCCGGGGTCGGTCTTATGGAGCGCGATGATTGCAGCAACCATCTCGCTGGCTTGAGGGCCCGATGCGAGTATGGGTCGCGAAGCGGGGTATCGGTCCAGAGCTTCTTTTAACACACGAGCGGCCGGCGTCACCAGCGGCGTGGATTCAAGCTGGCTCCTGCACCAGTGCGGCAACAGATCATGCAAATTCTGCAGCGTTTGCACGCTCATCACGGTAATCATCGTGATTTCACCACTTCGCCAGCGTGATTCGATATCGGCGAGCGTCTGCGGGCTGACATCGGGCAGGCGACGTTCATAAACCGACAGGTACTCCACGATGGCGCCACGCGCCGTCAGCTCTTCGGCCAACAGCTCGCGCCCGTCATTGCCACGGATGATTCGCACGCGCTTTCCGGCGACCTCCTGCAGTTCGGGCTCAGCGAGGAGATGCTCGCTGTCGAAACCACTTGCGGGTTGAATATCGACGAAATGTCCGGCTGACTCCACGGCAGCGGCGGTCGCGGGTCCAATCACACAAATCCTGGCATCGTTCGTATACGGCATGCCGTACTCGACGGCGTTACGACTGACAAAAACGACCAGGTCCGGTTTGCCGAGTTCGGCCGCTTTCGCCGAAACGACGTTTTCGTCGAGCGCCCTGATCTCCATGACTGGAAAACAAAAAGCGGCACCGCCGGCTGCTTCGATGGCCGCAACCAGCTCGGCGGATTGTGTTCGCGGACGTGTAACCAGAACGCCAACACCTTTAAGCGGTGCTTCAACCATGGGACGCGCTCGCGGCATCCAGTAAATCTCTCGCGCCGCTATGTAACAGCCGGGCCGCGAGATCTTCGCCAAGCTGCTTGGCGTCCTTCGGGCGTCCGCTGACCGAGTCTCGGATCGACCGGCTGCCGTCCGGCAGAGCAACCAGTGCGGTAACGCTCAGCTGCGCATCATCAACGACCGCATAGGTAGCAACCGGCGACTGGCAATTTGCCTGCAGTTTTTTTGCGATCGCACGTTCGGCGAGCGTGGTTTGCACGGTGGTCGAGTGATTCAGCTGGCTCAACGTGGCGCGCAATTTACTCTTCTCCGACAGGCACTCAATGCCGACAACGCCCTGTGCCGCCGCCGGCAGCATTTCGGAAGGCAGGAATTGCTGACTGATGTGCTGTTCGAGTTGCAGCCGTTCGAGGCCGGCCGCGGCAAGTATGATCGCGTCATAGTCGCCGTTTTCAAGTTTCGCCAGGCGCGTGTTCACGTTGCCGCGCAGCGCTTCTACCCGCAGGTCGGGGCGCATCATCTTGAGCTGTGCCTGGCGGCGAAGGCTGGAACTACCAACCAGGGCGCCCTCCGGCAGGTCGCGAAACAGCATCCCGTTCGGAGCGACCAGTGCATCGGCGTGGTTGGCGCGCTGCAGCAGGGCGGCGATACAGAATCCATCGGGCATGTCGGCCGGGACATCTTTCATGGAGTGCACGGCGATATCCGCCGCGCCGTCCTGCATGGCGACTTCGAGTTCCTTGATGAAGAGGCCTTTGCCGCCAATCTTCTGCAGGCTGCGATCCAGGATCTCGTCACCGCGCGTCGACAGCGGCACAAGCGTTACCTCCTCAACCTCGGGAAGTTCGAGCAGCCGTGCCGCCACGTGGTTGGCCTGCCACAGCGCGAGGGCGCTCTTACGCGTTGCAATACGGATTTTCATAGGGCTTACGATTCTTTCAGACGCCGACGGACTTCGGCAACATGCCGGCGGCTGATTATCAGCTCTTTGTCATCGACATGCGAGCCGTGGCGCAGCACGGCGCGGGTGCTGCCGTCGGCCGTTTTCTCAATTTTCTCGATTCTGTCGACCGCGACAAGCGCTGCGCGGTGTATGCGCACGAACTGTGTGTTGAATTCCTCGGCCAGGGATTTCAGCGAGTCGTCCAGAAGATCGTGCCCGTTTTCGTGCTCGACACGGACGTACTTCTGATCAGCGAGAAAGCACCAGACGTCGGCTATCGGGATCAGCTTGAGTTCGCCGTGTACCCTGGCGCAAACATGGCGACGCTGCGTTTCCATGTGGGCATCGGATGCAACTTCTTGCAGCGTGCTGGCCGCGAGCTTCGATGCGTGTTCCAGAGCCGCGACAAGTCGCGAGCGACGCACAGGTTTCAACACATAACCAATGGCACGTGCTTCAAACGCGTCCACGGCATATTCGTCATAGGCAGTTGCGAAGACCACGGCGGGCGGCCGCTCCAGCGCGTTCAGGTGACGCGCCGTCTCGATACCATCGAGTCCCGGCATGCGAATATCGAGCAAGACGATTTCCGGCTCGAGTTCGGCGGCGAGCGATACGGCATCATGGCCGTTCCCCGCTTCGGCCACGACCTCGAAACCGTCTTCGTCCTGCAGAATTTGCCGCAGACGGTCGCGGGCGGGCTTCTCATCGTCGACGATCAGGACCTTCAACCGGGCTCCTCATTTGCGGGAAAGCGCAGCGTTACTACGAAACTGCCACCGCTGTCATCGACCTCGACCGAGCCGCGACTGCCGTAGGCAAGCTGGAAACGCTGGCGAATATTCGACATGGCCATCTTGTTGCCAATTTTCTCTCGCGCCTTGCCGTCTGCAACCGGGTTGGCGATGCTGATTTCGAGGGATTTGCCGTCGCGCCTGCCGTTGACGACGACATCACCGCCCTCGGGCAACAGCTCGATACCGTGGTAAATGGCGTTTTCCAGCAGGGGCTGAATGGTCAGGTTCGGCAGGCGAGCACGCATTGGCAGGTCACCGAGCTGCCAGCGAACGTTCAGACGGTCGCCCAGCCGCAGTTTCTCGATGCGCTGGTATATCGCTGCGATCTCGAGTTCCTGTTTCAACGAGGAGTTGTCCTTCGGGTTGCCCATCGTTGCCCGCAGCAGATCGGACAAGTCCTCGACCGCTTCTTCAGCCTGCGCAGGATTGCTGCGAGTCAGCGACGCGATCGTATTCATACTGTTGAACAGAAAGTGCGGACGAATCAGCGCCTGCAACGCGCTGATGCGAGACTGTGCCTCGAGCACGATGCTGCGGCGCCATTCACTCGAAACATAGAGGTAGCGCATCGCCAGCGCGATGACGATAGAGCTGATGGCAAAGGTTCGCAACAGGAACGTCGAGTGAGAGTCGTTGATGATCGTCGAGGTACCGAAAATGCGCACGAGCTGCCAGGCACCTTCGGCCAGCGCCAGGGAAACGAGTTCAAGGACAACAAAACTGAGCACGAAAGCCCGGGTCTTGCCCGCTTTTTCCAGGCTGTTACGTAGCAGGCACATGACGGCCGAACCGAGCAGCGCCAGCCACATGATGAAGAAAGAGGTCTTGGAGAGCTCGACAAGGAATTGCCGCTCTGCGTCGTGAGCGGCCAGCGTCAGGACAATCGCGACGAGTTCAGCAACGAGTACGATGACAAATAAGGTGCCGGCCGCGCAAAAATCCGGCAGGTAGGCATGGGTGTCCTCGTGAGTGGGCTCGGTTGCTGCGGTCAAGCGGGCGCTCCTTTGACGGTAGCCCGCATTGTAGCGCCAGCGGCCGCGCGACGCCCGATCGTCGCTGCTATCAGGAGCTGCAGTGCTCCGCGATCAGTTCCTCTACTTTTTGCCGCGCGGTTTGCGTTTCAGCCTCGTCGAGATAGACACGTTCACCGTTCTCGTCCTGGCGATAAAGCCGGCGAGACTGGATAAAGGTCTGCAGGCGTGCGCGGTAGGTCTCGCATTTCTTCTGGTTTTCAGCGGCCTGGGCGGCCTCTTCCTCAGCGGATTTCGCCGCTTCGTCTGACTTGGCCCTGGCTTCCTGCCGCGCAGCCACGGAGTCGGCGAGACTCTGGTTTTGCTTTTGCACGGAACCCGGGTTGCTGCGGCTATAGGACATCGCCATGCGCTCCTCGGTCGCCGCGCCGGACGGCCGATCTTCATAGTGCACGTTGCCGTCTTTATCGGTCCACTTGTAGATCCCGTCGGCAAATGCGCCACCGGCTACAGTCATGGCAACGGCTGCCAGCCCAATCAAAAACCGTCTAGCTTTCATGATCTGTCCTTCCAGGGCTTCGCGAGCCCGATATAAGGCACTGAATAGTAAAATATTAGACCATTATTGTAGCGGGCTTGTTGTGATCGCCATCACAGTCATTTGTGGGCTTTGGTCGGAGATTAGGTAAACACAAAAAAAAGCGGGCCTTGCGGCCCGCTCAGTAACTCGTTGCTTCAGAGGGAAATTTCTTTGCAGAAACGAGTCAGGTGGCAACGTCGCCCGGCTCTCGTTATGACAAGCTGGACGACGTCACCGGGGGGGCTATTCCGCCGTTACGAACTCAGGATATGCCTCGAGGCCGCATTCGCCGAGGTCGACGCCTTCGTACTCTTCTTCTTCCGAGACGCGAATCCCAACAGTCAGCTTGAGCAGGAACCATACGATGAAGCTCATTATGAAGACCCAGGCGAAGATCGAGACGACGCCGATTAGCTGCCACTTGAGCGTGGCATCCGGATTCGTGAAGCAAACCGCGAGCAAACCCCAGACACCGACCACACCGTGTACCGAGATGGCGCCGACAGGATCGTCGATCTTCAGCTTGTCCAGCGTGACGATGGACGCAACAACCAGCAATCCGCCGACGGCGCCGATCATGGTTGCCTGGATAGGCGCGGGAGTCAGCGGCTCTGCCGTTATGGCCACGAGACCTGCCAGGGCGCCGTTCAGCGCCATCGTCAGGTCGGCCTTGCCGAACCAGAAACGCGACAATATCAGCGCGAGCACGAGGCCACCGGCCGCCGCCATGTTCGTGTTCACGAAGATCAGCGCGACAGCGTTGGCATTATCGACGCCGGAAATTTGAAGCTGCGAGCCACCGTTAAAGCCAAACCAGCCGAGCCACAGGACCAGCGTACCGAGCGCAGCCAGAGGCAGGTTGCTGCCCGGAATGGCATTGACCTGACCGCCTTTGCCGTACTTGCCCTTGCGCGCCCCGAGAAGCAGGACACCGGCGAGTGCTGCCGCAGCGCCGCACATATGAACGACGCCAGAGCCCGCAAAGTCGAGGAATCGGACAGCATCTGTTACACCGTCGGTGTTAAGCCAGCCGTTGCCCCATTTCCAGAATCCCTGCACCGGATAAATAAAGCCGGTAAGCACGACCGCGAAAGCAAAGAACGACCAGAGCTTCATGCGTTCGGCAACAGCGCCGGAGACTATAGACATCGCGGTTGCAACGAATACGACCTGGAAGAAGAAGTCCGACAGGCCCGAGTAATACGCGTCGCCCGCCATGACCGTATCCACGGAGTTGTCGCTGGAACCGAGGATGCCAATGTTCTTCAGGGCGCCGAATACACCACCAGCGAAAGCGTCGCCCGGGTACATGATCGCGTAACCCATAAGCATGTACATGATGCAGGCGATTGAATACAGACCAACGTTCTTGGTCAGGATCTCGGCCGTGTTCTTGGCGCGGACCAGGCCGGCTTCGAGCATTGTGAAACCCGCGGCCATCCACATGACCAGCGCGCCCATGACGAGAAAGTAAAAGGTATCGAGAGCGTACGAAAGTTCAGTGACCTGCGCCGCAATCTGAGTTGCTTCTTCCACGAGATTATCCTCCGTGTTTCAGTTAAACGGCTTCGCTACCGGTCTCGCCGGTACGAATGCGAATGGCCTGAACAAGTTCGGTGACAAAGATCTTACCGTCGCCGATTTTTCCGGTGCGTGCTGTATTGGTGATCGCTTCGATGACTTGTTCCAAAACGGCGTCGTCAACGGCCAGCTCAATTTTTGCTTTGGGCAGGAAGTCGACGACGTATTCGGCGCCACGATACAGTTCGGTGTGGCCACGCTGACGGCCGAATCCCTTGACCTCGGTGACCGTAATGCCCTGGATGCCGATGTCCGCGACGGCTTGTCGCACATCATCCAGTTTGAATGGCTTGATGATCGCGGTGATCATTTTCATTTCTGGTTCCCCTTTTTGTGAAGCCGGGCGGCCTTGCGACCGCCCGGTGACAATTACTGCAGGTCGAACGACTTGCCGATCGTGAAGATCAGAGATTCGTTGGTGTTGCCGGTGATGCTCAGGTCCTTGTCGGCAATCAGCAGTGACAGACCCAGGTCTATGTCGGCGACCGTCGTACCGTAGCCGGCTTCGAAGTAGCTGCCGTCTGCATCCTGTGCGAATCCGGCAAACTTGCCGTAGAAGCCGTTCTTTTCGACGGTCAGCGCGTAGTAGGTGTAAGCGTCCTGGTTACCAGCCGTGATCGGATCGAAATCGCCGTCATACTCGCCGATTGCGACGTCGAGCGTTACGATGCCGAAGCCGCCACTCAGGTTGATCTCCTGGTAGGTTTCGTCGAAGTCACCGGTGTAGAAATAGCCCGTGTAGCCGATTCCGTAGCTGAAGTCGCCAGACTCGCCGCCGTATCCGAAGTAGCCATCGACCTCGAGTCCGTCGTAGACGTCGGCCGCCCAGGTTCCTGCGTAAAAGCCGTTGGACTCGTAGTCAATGCCGCCGCTTGGCGAAGTTGGCGACTGCAAAATGCCGCGGAAGTAATAGTCGCTCGCCCAGCCGATATTGGCTGACCACTGGGCGTGCGCCAGTCCGCTGGTGAGAAGTGCGATAGCGATAAACGCCGTTTTCTTGCTGTTCATTTCAAATTGCTCCCGATTTAAAGTGAGGCCAGGGTGGCCGGTTTCGCACTGTATAGAGCAGATTGCGTGCCAGTTTCTGGCAACCCTTTAATAAACAACAGCTTGTAATTTCTGCGGTGGCGCGCCTGCACCGTCGTGGTGCAAAGACCGGGGACATTGCTCCGTAATGGGGAGCAAGCGCCGTTTTTGCCCCGTGCCTGCTCAAACGCGGCTGGCGTTTTCCGCCGGCCTCAGGTATCAAGCCGCTATGAGTGATGAATCAATCGAAAGCCTGGCAAGAAAACTCACGGAGTCGATGCCAGAGGGTTTGCGCTCGGTGCGCGAGGACCTGGAGAACAACTTCCGCTCGACCCTTCGTGCGTCATTGAGCAAGCTCGATCTGGTCACGCGCGAAGAGTTCGAGGTGCAGGAGGCCGTACTCGCGAGGACCAGAGAAAAACTCGAAGCGCTTGAAAAACGACTCGAGGAGTTCGAAAAGAAAGACGCGTAGGCGCGCGCCTCGTCGAGCGATCACGGCCACGGAGGGCCGCCGCAATGAGTCTTGCCATTCTGCATTGCCGTGCGCAATACGGCGTCGATGCGCCGCCGGTGACCATCGAGGTGTTTCTGTCAGGCGGACTGCCGGCGTTTACGATCGTCGGCATGGCGGAAACGGCCGTGCGCGAAAGCAAGGACCGGGTGCGCGGCGCGCTGCTGAGCTCGGGCTTCGAGTTTCCGCAGCAGCGCATTACGATCAGTCTCGGTCCCGCCGACATGCGAAAAACCGGAGGTCGCTACGACCTGGCGATCGCACTTGGCATCCTTGCGGCACGCAAACATTTTCCGAAATCAGCCCTGGCCAGGCTCGAGTTTTACGGCGAGCTGGCGCTGAGCGGCGAGCTGCGGTGCGTACCCGGCATGCTGCCGGCTGTCCTGAAGGCGCAGCAAGCAGGCAGGGCCGTGGTGGTACCTGCGGAGAATAGTGCGGAAGCGTCTCTCGCCGGCGCAGACGTCTACGCGGCGTCGTCGTTGCTCGAGGTCACTGCGCATCTCGCCGGGCAAGCGCCGATCATGCCGCTCGAAAGGGCGATGCCGGGCGACGTGGCGCAGGCGCGGAACGATCTGATCGACGTCAAGGGCCAGCAGCACGCCAAGCGCGCGCTGGAGATTGCGGCGGCAGGCGGACACAACCTGCTATTTGTCGGCCCACCTGGCACGGGCAAGAGCATGCTGGCGCGACGCCTGCCGGGACTGCTTCCATCGATGAGTGAAGCCGAAGCGCTGGAGACGGCAGCGATCGACTCAGTGCTTGGCAAGCCCCTCGTACTGCCTGACTGGCGGCGCAGACCGTTCCGGTCCCCGCATCACACCGCTTCGGCCCCGGCACTGGTGGGCGGTGGACCCGGGCCCCGACCCGGCGAGGTATCCCGGGCACATAACGGTGTGTTGTTTCTCGATGAGTTGCCGGAATTTAATCGCAATGTTCTGGAAGTGCTGCGCGAGCCCATGGAAACAGGCGTCATAACGATCTCGCGCGCGGCACGGCAAGCTGAATACCCGGCGAAGTTTCAACTGATCGCGGCAATGAATCCTTGTCCCTGCGGTTATCTCGGCGACAGCCAGGCGGACTGTCGCTGCAGCGGCGATCGTGTCGCCAGCTACCGCGGCAAGATTTCGGGACCGCTGCTCGATCGAATCGACCTGCATGTTGAGGTTACGCGTCCGGCAACGACGGTTCTGAGATCCGGCAACGCAGATGGTGAGAGCAGTGCGACGGTCGCCGCCCGCATAAAAAAAGCCTGGTGCCTGCAAATGCAACGCTCAGGCACGAGCAACGCGCGGCTCGAAGGCGAACAGTTTGCGGAACATTGTGACGCCGGAGACCAATGCTGGGCACTGCTCGAGAATGCAGCCGAGCAGTTCAACCTGTCGGCACGCGCGCATCAACGGGTGCTGCGGGTTTCGCGAACAATCGCTGATCTGTCAAACGCGAAAAACATTAGGCCCCCGCATGTTGCGGAGGCCTTGTCGATGCGTTGCCTGGATCGCCGACCCTGAACGGGCGACTATTTCGACTGATTGACCATGTACTCGACGGCGTCCCCGATTTCTGTATCCGAGAGATCCGTACGGCCGCCTTTGGCCGGCATATAGCCGGCCGAGCCGGTATAGCCCTCAATGGCGTGCTTTGTCAGAACGGCGACACCCTGTGCGATACGGGGCGCCCAGGCGTCAGCATCGCCAACGACCGGGGCCCCGCCGACGCCGGCGGAATGGCACGCAAGGCACGCCGAATTGTAGACCTGCGGGCCGGTCAACGCGGCTGCCACCGGTTCGGGCTCTGCCACGGTTTTGACTGTTGGTGTCGACGCGCTGTGCTCGTCACCGGGCAGGTATACCTGGCTTACGGGGCGAATGCGCTCGGCAACGGCGGCCTGGTACTCGACGGCCTCACGCGTGTAAATGCCCTGCGTCTGGTCTGACATTTTCATTGCCAGTACGAGGATCGCCAGCGCCGCCACGGCAAGACCGCCAATGACGAGGGAGTACATATCGAAAAACTTCTGATCCCGACTCAACTTCTTGCTCCGGAGCTTGATTGACTGGTTTGGCCGCACGAGCTGTACGGCGGTGGCCGGCGATTATATCTCATCAGGGCGTTTCCGCGAGCGTTTCGAGCATCGTCGTCATCAGCGCTTCAGCGAACACGACGGCCGCCGCACACGCTTAATGCGCAGCTTGTACCAGTGGGACTCGCCTTCGCCACGGTGACGGCGGAACGCCCGGATATTCCGCTTCAAATTGACGATGGCCGCCGTCGGCAATTCGCCGGCAACGATCTCGCTGCCTGTACCTGCAGCAGGTGGCCTGGAAAACGGTACAGGATTACGCCCGGCCCTGAACGTCGCCAGTCGCCCGAATAAAGTAGTAAATGCTAATTTATAGACAACTAAATTAGTATCATCTATATTGGCTGAATAACAGGGATGCAGACGGGTGGCGACGATGACTCCTGACGAAAAAAGACCGGCAAAACAGGCGTTTGTTATTTCGCCTGCGAGCCAAATGCACGCCCATGCGTCGAATGCCGCGGGGCTGATGAAAGCGCTCGGCAATGAGAGCCGCTTGATGATCCTGTGCATGCTGGCTGAGGGCGAGCGCTCGGTGAGTGATCTCAATGAGAACATTCCGCTGAGCCAGTCGGCGCTTTCGCAGCAACTCGCACGGCTGCGCCGACAGGGGCTGGTGAAGACGCGACGCGAGTCGCAGACCATATTTTATGACCTCGCCGATGGACCGGCGGACCGGGTCATTCAACTATTACACGACATTTATTGTGGCACGGCCGCTTGCGCGGATAAGGAACAACACTCATGAATTCAGAATTTGGATTTGGTAAATCAGTCGACCTGTCATTCGATGACGCGATCAGGACCGTCACGGCGGAACTCGAGAAAGAAGGATTCGGCGTGCTGTCGGACATCGACGTTGCGGCGAAGATGAAAGCGAAACTCGACAAGGACATGCCGCCGTATCGAATTCTCGGCGCATGCAATCCGGCGCTTGCGTACCAGGCAATCTCGGCGGTCGAAGATATTGGTTTGTTATTACCCTGCAACGTGCTGGTTCGCGAAGACGCAGCCGGAACAGTGCATGTGGACTTCATGGATCCGCAAAGAGTATTGTCACTGGTAGAAGATCCCGGTGTGGCACCGCTGGCCGTTGAGGTCAAAAGCAAACTGCAGCGTGTTCTTGCGGCTCTTTAGAACGCGACCAGGAGGAAACCTGAAACGTGGCTATTTTTCGTACGATCTTGCTCGCCCTTACGTTCCTGCTGACCGCGTGTGCCAATCACGAAGGTCTCTACGAGCCAGCTTGCATCGCTTACGCAGGCGACAGGATCGAGTTGAAAGACGGCCGTTTCGAATGGCACAGGTTCACCGATGAACGCATTGTCGATAAAGATGGCAGCCTCGTGAATTCCTTTCCTGACTTTCCGAAAAGCGGCACCTATCGCGTAATATCCGGACGCCTGGAGCTGGTAACCGACAAGGACCTGCGCCTGGATGACTGGTTTGTTGTGGAGCGCGGCAACCGTCACTATTTACTCAATGCGGGGCAGCACGATACCTTTCTCCAAAGCGATAAATTGCCGGAATGTGCCCTGCGGTTGACGGCTACCGATTCCTAGCAAATTTCGCCGGCTCGGCGAAAAGTTCCTAAAATGAGAACCAGCGCTCGCTTTTTCGAGCCCTGTCGCCATTGAGCGACGACCCATGCCCTGTTCCGAAAGCGGATTTTCTGCAAAGCTGGAACACAGACAAAAGCAGCGTTTGGGTGCCTGGATGCGAACCTACATTTTGAAAGTTGCGGCGGTATTCGTCGGATTGATACCGCTGCTGACGACGGCGTACGCAGATGACGGCATAAGGATCCTCTACCAGGAGCAGCTTGAAGCGGTTCGCATGTCGTACGGTACGTCCGCCGGCCAGCAGAAGCCTGGCGCAGAGGCCCGGTCGATCAGCTTCGATGCTTTCGACACGCGCTACGAAATCAACCTCGAAGTAAACCGCGCTCTTCTCGCCACAGCGCAACGTATGCAGCTGGACGGCCGTTACAAAATCTATCGCGGCGACATAGCCGGCGTAACGGGCTCGTGGGTACGACTGGTCATCGCCGATGGCGTGCCTCGTGGCATGCTCTGGGATGGCACCGAACTGCTGGCGATTGATGTCGAAACAGACGTTGCGAGCGGCAGGGATAGCGCCTTCATTTATCGCCTCAGTGACTTGCAGATCCCCCCCGGCACGTTGGGATGCTCCGAAATCGGGCCCGTAAGGAACGCCGGAGAGCTTGCCAAAGCCGTGATAACCGAGGTGACGGGGGTCACGTCGCAGGGGCCCGGTGCGACGTCTGCTATTGATCTCGCCATTATTGGCGACTACGAATTTACGAGGAATCAGCTGCTCGACGCTGCTGCAGAGCTCACGACCCGAATGAACAATGTCGACGGCATTTTCAGCGCACAGATGGGTGTGCAGCTCAACGTTAATCGGGTCGATACTTATGCGGTCAACGACGACCCGTTCAGTGACCAGACGGATGCGAGCACGTTGCTCCTTGAACTGAGAGACTATCGAAACGATACGCCCGCACAGTACGCGAATGGTCTTACGCACCTCTTCACGGGCCGGAATCTGGATACGTCCACCGTCGGCCTTGCATACACAGGAGCGCTTTGCAGTCGGCGATTCGGTGCCGGCCTTACCCAGGGCACGCACACCGCAATCATGGACAGCCTGATCGCCGCACATGAAATTGGCCACAACTTCGGCGCGCCGCACGACGGCGACAGCAACAATGCCTGCGGGGCTGAACCGGACGACCGGTACCTGATGGCGCCGCAGCTCAATGGCAGCGATGAGTTCTCGGCCTGCAGCATTACGCAAATGCAGGCTAACGTCGGCGGTGCTTCCTGCATATCGCCGCTGCCGAGCACCGACGTGGCGATCGTTGCCGCGAGCCAGTCGTCGGCGGTACTCCTGGGAGACCCGGTGACGGTAACGTTTGATGCGAACAATGTCGGGACAAATACGGCCAGCGGCGTCACTGTCGACGTAACGATCCCGTCAGGCATGAACCTGAGTTCGGCCTCGGCGTCCGTCGGGTCCTGCACGAGTGGCGCGGGCGCGGCAAGCTGTACACTTGGAACAATTGCCGCAGGATCTGGCGAAACCGTTACCATCACGGCTGAATCCACGGCGGTCGGCACGGCCGATTTTGTTGCAAGCATAACGGCCGATACAGACGCTAATGGCAACAACAACCAGGCGACGGTTCGTCTCACGGTCAACACCGCGGTCGACCTGATTGCGACCGCGGCCGCTACAACCCAGGTCGCGCTCGACGCAAGTGCGACGATCCGCCCGACGATTGAAAATCGTTCCCCGATCGCAGCGACTGGCGTCTCGCTTACGGTAACGCCAAATGCCGGCATTAATATCGATAGCGTGAGCTGGACGCCGGGCAGCTGCAGTATCGATAACAATGTAGCGACCTGCCAGGCCAGCAGCCTTGCTGCACGGTCAAACAACATTTTGCAGTTGGGAATTACCGGCACAAGTGGCGGAAGCCAGTCTTATGCGATCGCGGTCAGCGCTGCCGAGACAGATCGTGCGCCATCGAACAACAGCGCGAGCGGTCAGGTCAACGTCGGTGCAGTAGTGACAAGTCCTCCGAACGAAAGCGGCGGCGGCGCAGTTAGCTGGCTGTCGCTGCTGTTCCTGGTCCTGTCAGCGATGCTGATAGGCGCTGCAAGACAGAGAGATTCGCTGAATTTGATGAAGGACCTGACTCGTGATTGTTAACGTAGATGAAAAATTTCATGTCGTCATGCGCCGACATTATGAAAACCAGGTGCAGCGTCATTTCATCGGTAAAGTCGATGCCGTCATGGGAGCCATAGTACGGGCCACCGGCTACGCATTTATCTACGATGAAATGCAGGCGCAGTACGTAAAGAAAGACGTGCCACGCACGACGATCATGAACCTGGCAGAAAGCGGCTACATCGTTAACCTCATTCCGCCGTCGGTGAACATCGATGACCTTGGTTACGAGACGATAGACCGCAAATTTCTTGCCCTTACCGACGGCAAGGACTACCGGCTCGACATTAACGAGTTCAGTACCCGCCGCTGAGCGACGTCTGCGCGCGCGGCGATCAGGTTGTCCGGGGCTGGTCCGGCTTGCCCTCCGGATGGCCGAGAAGGACCTTGCAAAGGCCGATCCATGCCGGGCTGAGCATCAGGCTGATGGCGATTACGGCAACGATCAAACGGTAGTCGTCGTCGGGCAAGATCTTCTCCGTGTGTGCCAGCGCCGCAATAATGAAGCTGAATTCACCGATCTGCGACAGCAGTGCCCCGGCATATCCTGCGCGACGCCACGATGAACCCAGCAGTCGCAGTATTGCCGCATTGAGAACCGTGTTGATGACGACGATCAGGATGACGAGCAGGCATACGTGGAAGAGGTTGCCGCGCACATAGTCAACATTGATGAGCATGCCGACCGACACGAAAAACGCGGCTACAAAAACAACCCGGAACGGCTCCAGGTTTCGGTGTACCCAGTCCGTCTCGCGTGCAGAACTCACTACCAGTCCTGCGACGAAAGCACCCAGCGCAGTCGACAGTCCCAGCTCGCCGGAAATAAGCGCCAGGCTAAGGCACAGCAGTAGTGCGGCGAACACCTGCAGTTCGTGATCCAAACGAAGTTTTGCGGCAAACGGCAGCTGGATGTGGTCGCGCGTAAAGACCCAGGTAGCGATACCAATCAGTATCACCGCACCCAGGAGCTGGGCCAGAAGCTCGCTGGTGGCGACCTGTTCACCGCCCATCATGTTTATGACAATAATCATTGGTACCAGCGCCATGTCTTGCGCCAGCAGGACGACGAGTACGTTTTGTCCGGTTTGCGTATCGAGTTCGTTCCAGTCCTTGAGCAGCTTCAGCACCACGGCCGTGCTGCTCAAGCTGATGACGAAACCGAGAATCAGGATCTTTGACCATGACCATTCGTAAAACAGCGCTATCACCCAGACAGCCGCAATCGTCACGCCCACCTGCAGGATGACGCCGAAAATAGCGAGCCGCCAGCGACTGAGGAGACTGCCGGGTGAGGCCTCCATGCCGATGAAGAAAAGCAAAACGATCAAACCGAGGCCACCGATTCGGCCGATGACCTCGGGGTCCTGCAGCAGCCCGAGACCGTAGGGGCCGATCAGCAGGCCGGCGATGAGGTAACCCACGATCTGGGGCTGCCGCAACGCCCGCATCGCAAAACCGATAAGAAGAATAGCGAGGATGGCGCCGACAATGATCGGCAGGACGGGATCGATGTGCATGCGGCGAATTATATAGGCATACGGCTGCACGCGACTCGAGATTAATGATGCCTGCTACTCCTCGGCGTCGCCAACCATTAGACTAATCGTTACCGGGCCGCTACCGAGGCCCGACACCAACGACGAGGTCGCATGGCATTCTCAAAGTTCGTAACTGTATTTTCTGCCGCTTGCATTGCCCTTGCACTGACGGGGACCGTGGCAAACGCCGACACAGGTACCAAACCGGTTTACGAAGATCTGCTGGCATTGTTTGCAGACTGGCGCGAGTTTGAGTCGCCGCCGTTGCTGGACGGCGCGCCCGACTACACGGCAGCAAGGTTTGTGGCCCGCCATGACGACTTCCTGGCTTTGCGAGCGCGTTTGCAGTCTTTCGATATCGGCGACTGGCCGATTCCGCAGCAGGTCGACTGGCACCTGGTACGGGCCGAAATGAACGGCTACGACTTCAACCTGCGGGTTTTACGGCCCTGGGCCCGCGATCCCGCGTTTTACAACACGGTCTGGACCTATCGGAGCGACGTCCCGGCGCACGAGGGCCCGACGCACCACGCGCTGGTGGAAGTCTGGACCTACGACTTCCCGTTGAGCGAAACGGAACAGCAGCGCCTGATCTCTGAGCTTGCCGTTATACCGCCGCTGATGAAGCAGGCGCAGGGCAACCTTACGGGCAATGCCCGGGAACTGTGGATTACGGGCATCCGCGATATTCGCCAGCAGCGCGCAGCGCTCGACGAGCTTGCGGAAACGGTCGGTGATTCAGCCAGCACCGAGCTTCTGAATGTTATCGCGGCCTCGATAACCGCCTCTGACGAGCTGATCGCGTGGCTCGAGGCGCAGGCGGATTCGAAAACGGGGCCGTCTGGAATCGGCAAGGAGAATTACACCTGGTATCAGCAGAACGTTCACCTCGTGCCGCTTACCTGGGACGACGAAGTCCGGCTGTTGAAGCGGGAGCTGGCCCGTGCCTGGTCATCGCTGAAGCTCGAGGAGCAACGCAATCGTGACCTGCCGCCGATGGTTGCTGCGAACTCGCCTGACGAGTACGACAGGATGGCGAACGCTGCGATTGAGCGCATCATGAAGTTTCTTGAAGACAAAGACATCGTCACTGTTACGGATTACATGAAGCCGGCACTCCAGGAACATGCCGGTTCATTCGTGCCCGAGGAAAAACGCCATTTTTTCTGGATTACCGCTCACTATGATCCAGCGCCGCTGTTTACACATTTCTATCACTGGTTTGAGCTGGCGCGCATGGATCGCGAGCCACATCCGAGTCCGATACGGCAGGGTGCGCTTCTGTACAACATCTTCGACAGTCGCAACGAAGGAACGGCGACGGGCGTCGAAGAGATGTTCATGCACGCCGGGCTTTACGACGATAGCCCGCGCTCACGCGAGCTCGTCTGGATATTGCTGGCGCAGCGTGCAGCACGCGGACTGGGCTCGCTTTACGCGCACGCGAATGAGATGACGATGCAGGAAGCAGGTACCGTGCACATGAACTGGACACCACGTGGCTGGATGAAGACTGAAAAGGAGCTGCTCATTTTCGAGCAACACCTGTATCTGCGGCAGCCCGGCTATGGCACCAGCTACGTCACCGGCAAATACCTGCTGGAGCGCACGCTGGCAGACTATGCCAGGCAGGTAGAACTGCGTGGCGAGGATTTTCAGCTAAAGGATTTTTTCGATCGGCTTAACGCCATCGACAGCATCCCGATCTCGCTTGGCCGTTGGGAGATGACCGGTCTTGACGACGAGATTGCTCGCTGAAGCCAGCCGGGTTGGTCGCCGTCAGGCGCTGCGTTTGGCGTCGTGCTTCAGGCGCATTACCCGTCCGCGACTGACATACAGAAGGTCGCTGATCTTGAGTACAAACGCATCCTCGTACTTGTCGAGTTGCCCATCGGCGTAGGCAATCTGCCAGAGTAGAGAAACGATGCGCGCTTTTTCTTCTTCATCAAGATGTTTGTGCAGCAGCTGCGTGAACTCATACGCGGACACGGCCTCATCAGACCGTTCGTTGGCGGCAACAACCAGTTGTGCCGCGTCTTCAGGATCCAGCTTGAAGTGCGAACGGACCAGTTCCAGGATGCGGTCGAACTCGCTTTCGTCGAATTGGTGATCGGCACGAGCGACATCGATCATCAGAACGGCTGTGGCCAGGCGCAATGCCGCCTCACGATCTTCGTCGCTGGACTCAGCCCTGTCGGGTGTCGCAATTACACCAACGACCTGGTCGATTAGTTGTTTGATCATGCTCTGCCTTTGCGATTGCGTAGCTGCCAGAACCCTATGATCATTGTCTGACCCATAAGTTTCAACCGACAATTACCTGTAGTATCCACAAGCCGCACATACAGCCGGGAAATCAAAACATCATGCAATACAAAGCTATCAAGCTCGTCAAGCGACCCAAAATCAAGATCACTCCTGATCTCTTCGAGGTAGTGACGCTGGAAGCCCCCGATCTCAAAGACGGTGAGCTGCTGCTGAAGCAGACACACATGTCGCTGGATCCCGCGATGAAAGGCTGGATGACGGAAGACAGGAACAGCTATATCCCGCCGGTCGAGTTGGGCGAGGTGATGCGTTCCAGCGGCGTTGCCGAGGTCGTCGAATCGAAGAACGATCAGTTTGCCGTCGGTGACAGGGTACAGGGCATGATTGGCTGGACCGAATACGCGGTCAGCAACGGTCAGGGCCTGAACAAGTTACCGCCAAAAATATCGGCAGAAGCGGTGCTGTGCGTGCTGTCGCTGCCCGGATTGACGGCTTACCAGGGCCTGGTGGAGATCGCGAAGCCGAAGGCAGGCGAAACACTCGTAGTTTCCGGGGCGGCTGGTTCCGTCGGCTCGATGGTGGGCCAGATCGCGAAGGCCGAAGGGCTGCGCGTGATTGGCACGGCGGGCACCGATGAAAAATGTCGCTGGCTCGAAGACGAACTCGGTTTCGACAAGGCCATCAACTACAAGTCCGACGACCTGGCGCGCCAGCTCGCAACCGCGACGCCGGACGGCGTCGATATCTACTTCGAGAATACGGGCGGCGCCGTACAGCACATCACGTTCGGTCGCATGAATGTTCACGGTCGAATTGTCGTTTGCGGCATGATCGCTGATTACAATACCGACAAGCCGTCGCCGGGCCCGAACTGGATCAACATGATCCGGCGTCGCCTCACAATCACGGGTTTTGCCATGCCGGATCACTGGGACAACGTACCTGCGATGAGCGGAAAACTGCTGGCCTATTACATGGCCGGAAAGCTCAAGTACCGTGCCCACACGCTCATTGGTCTGGAAAGCGCTATCGAGGGCATCAACCTGCTTTTCACGGGCGGTAACAAGGGCAAACTGATGGTCGAGCTCTAAGGGCGAGCAAAGCACATTTTGCATTGCGTAGTACGGGCTTTCAGGTTCATAGTGGAGCCTGGCAACTAACCCGGAGGCGCGACCATGGCCAATGCAAAACCCCGTGCCGAAAAGGCCTACTGGATCGTCGTCGCAGACGAATCACACGCCATAATTTACACGCGCAATACCAGGCGCGGACCGCTGCAGAAGCTGTATTCGCTCGACAATGCGGATGGCAGAAAAAAGGCGGGCGAGCTACTCGCTGATCGAGGCGGTCGCAGCTACGACAGTTTTGGCGCCGGCCGCCACACTATGGCGAAGGAAAAAACCGACCCCAAGAAGCATGTTGCAATGGCCTTCGCCAAAAAAATTGCCGAGCGTATTGGCAAGGTGACACACGACGGAAGCTGCCGGGGCTATGCGCTGGTTGCTGCGCCGCGATTCCTCGGTATGCTGCGTGATGCCGTGTCGACAACGTGCAAGTTTGAGGCCTTCAAGACAATTGACAAGGAGGTCGTTGACAGGGATACGGCGTTTCTGAAGAAACTCGTTGACAGCGACTAGGCTGCCACGCCGCATTCCAAATACTGTTAGAGTGATCGGCATGAAATTCGGGTCCAAAACCTACTCTGCCGATGGCTTTCACGATGAGTTGATCGACGCGAACGGCAATGCGCGACCGCACGCCAGTCTCCTCGTGGATTATTTTAGCGCGATGCAACCCAGTGAGCTGGTCGAGCGCCAGCGCGCCGTCGACAGCACGATTGTGGACATGGGCATCAGCTTCACAATCTATTCAGAAGGCGACAATATCGATAGGGCATGGCCACTCGATATCATTCCGCGCGCGATGCCAGGCTCCGAGTGGGACTTGGTAGAAAAGGGTCTCAAGCAACGGGTCATCGCACTGAACCTGTTCATTAATGACCTGTACAACGACCGGCGCATCCTCAAGGACAAGGTCGTTCCCGCCGAATTGATCGACAGTTCGAAGAACTACCTGGCGGCGTGCCGAGGCGTGACACCCAGGCATGGCGTGTGGGCACACATCTGTGGTTCAGATCTGGTTCGCGATGCGGATGGCACAATCTACGTACTCGAAGACAACCTGCGAGTGCCGTCGGGCGTTTCGTACATGCTCGAAAATCGAAACGTCATCAAGCGCGTGTTCCCGTCGATTTTCCGTCATCATCGCGTCCGGCCGGTTAGCGAGTATCCGTCCGCCCTGAATTCGATGTTGCGCTCGATTGCGCCCGCCAGCGCCAACGGAAAGCCCGAAATTGTTGTCCTGACGCCGGGCATTTACAACTCGGCGTACTTCGAGCACAGTTATCTTGCGCGCACGATGGGCGTCGAACTGGTCGAGGGCGGCGACCTGCTGGTCGATGATGACGACTGCGTCTGTATGCGGACGATCGACGGGCTCAAAAAGATCGATACGATCTATCGCAGGATCGATGATGTTTTCATCGACCCGGAGGTGTTCCGGCCAGACTCAATGCTTGGGGTACCGGGTATCATGCGCGCGTGGCGCGCCGGCAACGTGGCGCTCGCCAATGCGCCCGGATCCGGCGTTGCTGACGACAAGGTCATCTACTCCTACGTTTCTGACATCATTCGCTACTACCTGGGCGAAGACGCGATTATTCCAAACGTACCGACATGGCGCTGTTCCGAAAAAAAGCAGTTGGATCATGTGCTGGCAAACATTGCCGACCTCGTCGTAAAGCCAGCCAACGAATCGGGCGGCTACGGCATGTTGGTCGGTCCACATGCGTCGAAGACCGAACACGAAAAGTTTCGCCAGCTTCTGAAAGCGGACCCGCGTAACTACATCGCGCAGCCGACCCTGTCGCTTTCGACGGCGCCGACGCTCTGTGACAACGGACTGGAACCACGGCATCTCGATCTGCGGCCGTTTATCCTGCAGGGCAGCACAGTATCCGTGACGGCAGGCGGACTAACGCGGGTCGCAATGGTAAAAGGCTCGCTCGTCGTCAACTCGTCGCAGGGCGGTGGCAGCAAGGATACCTGGATCGTCGAGGACCACGACTGATGCTGTCGCGTGCAGCCGAAAGAGTTTATTGGGCAGGTCGCTATCTCGAGCGCGCCGAAAACACCGCACGCATTGTGCAGCAGTATTCACAGTTGTTGCTTGATCTTCCGTCGGAGGTCGGTGTCAGCTGGCCGGAGCTTGTCGAAATTTTTGGCGCAAAGGGTACGTTTGACGCGAGCGATGTGAATAACGATGAACGCTCGATTCTCGAATTCCTGCTGGCTAATACTGACAGTAGTAATTCGCTGGTGTATTCAATCAGGATGGCGCGCGACAACATTCGCAATTCCCGGGACCTGCTCCCGCAGGAGAGCTGGGAAAATGCAAACGAGCTTTATCAGTATGCGCGCCGCCGGCTTGCACGCGCCGCCGACGGCGAGGATCGCTTTGATCTGCTGTCCGACTGCATAGGTCGCTGCCAACAAATTAACGGAATACTGAGCGGCACGATGAGCCACACCAGCCCGTTTCACTTTCTGACTCTCGGTCAGAGTATCGAGCGTGCCGATATGAGCAGCCGTATTATCGATGTTGCAGCAGCCTACCTGCAGCAAAATGAACGCCTGGTGCTGCGCTATGGCTCGACGCTGTGGACCAACGTATTGAAGTCGGTTAGCGGCTTCCAGATGTACCGGCAATATTGCCAGCCGGAGGTGGAAGGGCTGGCTGTGATCGACTTTCTACTGAACGACAGCGAGTTTCCGCGCGCGGTGCGCGCCTGCATGGAACAGGCGAAACAGACGGCGGCAGCGTTGCCACAGTGCGAGCACCTGGTTCACGCGCTGGATCGTGTTGAGCATTCGCTGCCATCGCCGCTGCCCGACGACCTGGACGGCGCGGCGGTCAGCGAACACATGGATGTGCTGCAGCAACGGCTTGCTGCGGTGCATATCGCGGTTGTCGAAACATGGTTCCTGCCCGCCGCATGATGACCCGGAAAAAAAGATGAAGCGAATGCACTGCCGCTGCGGGCAGCCCGTTTATTTCGATAACCACAGCTGCGTCAACTGCGGCCGTCAACTCGCTTTCGACTGTAAGGTGCTCGAGATGCAGTCCGAAGATACCCCGGGTGCCGGGCTGGCAGTTTGTGCGAATCGTAGCAACGCCGTGCGCTGCAACTGGATGCCGAAGCCCGGTAATGCTCGCGGCTTGTGCCTGTCCTGTGCGTTGAGCAAGACGATTCCGACGCTCAGTAAGCCGGAAAATCACGGGCGCTGGCGAAAGCTCGAGGCCGCAAAAAGACGGCTGATTTACGATCTGCTCAGAATCGGCCTGCCGGTCGACGATTCGAGACTGAAGTTCGAGTTCAAAGAAGACAGACGCACCAATCCCGACGTCAGTGATCAGCACGTAACGACCGGGCACGCGGCCGGTGTCATCACGGTGAATGCGGCCGAGGCCGACGAAGTGTTTCGAGAACAAATGCGGCAAATAATGAACGAGCCCTGGCGTACCTTGATCGGTCATTTGCGCCACGAATCCGGCCATTATTTTTTCGAGGAAGTCGTTGACGCGAAAAACCGCAAGGAAGCGCGTACGTTGTTCGGCGACGAGACCTTAAGTTACGAAGCAGCGCTTGCCAATTATTACCAGTATGGTCCGGCGGCCGACTGGAACCAGCGTTACATATCAGCATATGCGAGCGCGCACCCGGCCGAAGACTGGGCCGAGTGCTGGGCACACTACCTGCACATACGCTCGGTGCTGGAAGTTGCCGCAGATGCCAGGATCTTGAGCAAGGGTCGCGGTGGCAACTGGTACGACAAGTTCATCGAGCTGGTTCTGACCCTGAACGAGATCATGAGGGCCCTCGGGCTGCCGGACGCTTATCCGTTCGTGTTGACGGACCCGGTAGCGAAGAAAATCGAGTTCGTGCATCGCGCGATCGCGCGACGCTCTGCCTAGGAATCAACCAGGCGGACGCTGGATTCGGGCAGCGACAGCGGTGGCAGGTCGTCGAATGCACGGTGCAGGTTGATGGCCCACGATTCGCGAATGGTCCGGAGATAGGGGTGGTCCTCGACGTAGACTATATGTACCGGGGGCGCCGTCGACGACGCGCGATACAGCATGAGCTCGATGGGCGGGCCGACGCTCGCATTACTGCGCATCGTCGAATCCATCGACACCAGGCCGCATAGCGCCACGGTCTCCAGGCTGGATCGCATTTGCACGATACGGTCAAGAATCGGTCGACCGTATTTCTGTTCGCCGATTTGCAGAAACGGGACCAATGGCGTTGAGGAAATATGGTTGCCCTGCGCGTAAACCAGGAACAGTGCGTGCTCGCTGTCGCCGATTTGTCCGCCGAAGATGAAGTCCGCGCTCGGCACGAAGCCCTCTTCGGCATCCTCATTTCCGTATTTTTCCACGGCCTGGCGGTTGACTGTACCGACGTAGTCGGCCGCTTCGCGTATGCGTGCGACGCTCGCAAGGCTGGTCTCGGCGTTCTCTCGTATATCCCGGCGCAAGCGTGCTACTACGGCCTGGGTGGTCGCGAGGTTGCCGGCGCTGAGCAGCGTAAAAAAGCGACCGTCGAGGTCGGTAAAGGCGTGCATCTTGCTGTGGACACCGAGCTGGTCAATGCCGGCATTGGTGCGGGAATCGGAAACGAAAACGAGCCCGTCATCAACGCAGGCGGCAAGGCAGTAAGTCATGGGCGGAGCTTAGCGCGGCGGACATGTGATTGAAAAGGGCCACGACCATGAATTTGCCCCGCCCAAATCATGACCAAAAAACGATGCGTCGACAGGCTGAGACGACTTTATGTAATCGCACTGGTTGCGACATCGCAATCATTGTGTTCGCATATTCGCGCCTTGCGATTTGCAAGGTCAAAACGGAGTCCGGACATAACAGCACAGCGACTGTTGATTTTGATCGCCGTCTATTTTCACGAAGGCCTGAGCCAGTGAGAACTACTGAATCATCTCGAGCTGACGTCGATTACAGCGCCCTCTCGAAACCTGGCCGATCTGTCGCGACTGACGACCAAGAAGCTACCTGGATTGAGGCTGACTGATTGCTAAAAAGGAATAGCCCGGTAAATCCAAATACGTACGCCGCCCGTTGCTTAGCGGTTCTATGTGGGGCCGGGATCGATTTAGGGCATGAAAGCATGACCCAGGTCTCATATCGGGAAGATATATATGACCGGCCGCATCGATGGGGGTAATAATTGCGCTCATCGATTTGGGAGTGCGGACTCAAAAGGAATGAGCGAGACGGATGCGAATGCGATAGCAAGCCCCCGGCACGCAACAAAAAGCCTGATACTGATGGTGTCGCAGTCCGGTCTGGTTTGCGGCATCGTTGAGGGGGCTCCGGCGATACAGGAGCAGTTCGCGGCGCATCCGGATTCCTTATCAGTTGATCAGCTTTGGAGCGACGAGCTCGCGGCGAAAATTCGAAGTGCACTTCGGCGGGTTATTCGCAGCCGCGCATCCTCCGGCCTCGATGTAGAAAATGCCGATGGCACGGTGCAGGAGTTCATCCTCGTCCCGCAGGGACGTGACCGTATCTTGATGATCGTTCGTGATCTGACGGCTCAAATGCGAAACCAGCTGCGTACCCGAAAGCTCGCTTTTACGGATGACGTTACCGGCTTGCCCAATCGCGAGCAGCTTCTGGCGGAGTTGGGGGACATCACAGATGTGCAGCGCCTCAAAGAAGGTCGGTCCGCAGTCATTTGCATCCATGTCGGCCATTTCGATGACTACGGTTATGCACTAAGTTCGAACCTGCAGGACGATGTTCTCAGCCAGCTTGCGAAGCGCCTGCGATCCGGCCTCCGGGGTTCAAACAAGGACGGTATTACAAACTTTGAGCGCTATTCCGTAGTAGGTCGCACCGATTTTCGGCAATTTTGCGTGGTGCTGCCGAGCATTGACGACGGCGAAGATGCGGAAGCGGTCGCCGAACGCCTGATCCAGGATCTCAAGCTACCTGTAAAGACTGCGGACCGTACCGTGACGGTTCGCGCTTGTGGCGGAATCGCACTGTTTCCGCAAGACGGCACAGACTCAGCGTCCCTCTATGAGAACGCGATCGCGGCGATGGAGGATGCGCGCAGCACCCCGAATACCGCCATCAAATTTCATTCTGGCACCGTTCGACTGCGTACGTTACAGCGAAGCGACCTAGAATCGGAGCTTAAATCGGCGCTGCAGAACGATGGCTACGATTTGAATTTTCTGCCTATCGTTGACGCCATCACAGGCGCGGCGATAACGATGGAGGCGCTGCTCCGTTGGCCGGATGCCGTGCTCGGTTCGGAGCCAACGCGCAAAATCATACGGGTGGCGGAGCGCACGGGACTGATTCTGCAGATTGGCGATTGGGTGCTCAAAAATGCCTGCAAACAGCTGCAGGTTTGGCGCGCGGCTGGCCACACGGATATACGTGTGGCCGTCAACCTGTCCGAACAGGAGCTTGTCAGTGACGGAACCGTTGAGCGTATTGAACGAACACTAATCGAGACCAACACTCGTCCGGAGGACCTCGATATCGAGCTGAAGGAACAGATATTGTTTCGCGAGGTGCAGTCTGGATTTGCAGTTTGTAGTCGGCTCAAAGCGCTTGGTGTACGGCTTGTTGTGGATGACTATGGCATCGGTACCTCTTCGCTAGCTCACCTGTCGCAAAGCCCTATTGACGCACTGAAGATTGATAACTCCTTGGTTACGAACATCGACAAGCGCGAGCGCGACAGGGCCGCCTGTGCGGCCGCCCTGGCAATGGCTGCTGAGCTTGGTATCGAGGTGATCGCCGAGGGCATTGAAACGACAGGTCAGGCCGACATCCTGAGAACGCTGGGGTGTCGCTACCTGCAGGGCTTTCTGATGAGCAGGCCTATGACGGCGGGCGACGTCCTTGCGTTCCTCGACGCCAACTCTGCAGGCGAAGTCATTCAGAGGGGCGCCCATGACAGACTCTGACACGAAGACAGGTGATAGCGACGCCGCCGACCTGACCACAGCGCTTAAGCAGCTTTCAATTCCTGTGGATACCGCTTCAGATATGTTTGAGGGACCTGGCGGTACCGCCTTGCTGCTCTGTCGCGATAACGATTCAAAGAAGTGGGGTCCACGTTGGCTAAGTCGATGCAATCTTCAGGTGTCGGTCGCATCCGATCCGGCAAACGCACTTGATCTTGTGCGATCCATGCGTCCCGACGTCATCGTCGCGGAGGCGGCACTCAGCAACGGTAACAACAAGCGTGTCTTTGAAGTAGTTCAGGACGCCGCCGACGTTAAGTCAGAAATTATTGTGCTCTGCGCCGGCAGTAACGAGACCAAGGTCGCGCTGAATGCCGGCGTTTTTGATATCGC
The DNA here is from genome assembly GCA_049666725.1 of Woeseiaceae bacterium. GTDB lineage: Bacteria > Pseudomonadota > Gammaproteobacteria > Steroidobacterales > Woeseiaceae > UBA1847. Next base: position 28,053 of record JBATHK010000132.1, on the reverse strand, counting down.
GCGCAAGCCGTATGACTGGCAGTCAATTGCGAATCGCGCACGGCACGCAGTGCAGATCAAGAATCAGGTACTGGCGTTCGACGAGGCCAATGAGGCTTTGCGAGAGGCACTCGAGATAGCGAATATTGCCCGCGAGCGATTGCGTAGCCAGGAGCGCTTCGAGCCAGTCACAGGGTTGCCGAACAAGTTCAAGTTTCTGGACCTGTTGCAAAGGGCTATGCAGGCTAGCGCACGTGATGGCAACAAGCTTGCTGTGTTCGTTGTAGGGTTTACGCGTTTCCGGCTTGTTGTCGAAGCGATGGGTCAGGAGCAGGCGGACCGGGTTCTGACCGAGATCGGACGCAAACTAAGCACCTGTCTCAGCGATTCGAATTCCACGTTTGAGAATGGCGCCCGCGGACTTCGCACGGCCGCTCTAGGCAGCCTGGATTCGTTTCGCTTTGGTCTGATGGTTACCGTTAATGATGACGAATCACTTCACGAACTGCAGCATCAACTGCGGGAAGCGCTGTCTCGTCCAATTCAAATTATGGGGCAGGTCGTATATCTGTCAGCCTGCCTTGGCGTTGCAGTGTACCCGCAGGATGCGGAGGACGTTGATCAACTATTGCAACGAGCTGATAACGCAATGCGGGATGCTCAGAGTCGCGGTGGCGGTTTCAAGTACTATTGCTCTGAAACGGATCGTGCCGCAGCACGCAAGCTGAAGTTAGAACATATGCTGCATGAGGCGCTGGATCGCAAAGAGCTGTCGCTGGCCTATCAGCCGATACTCGATGTCGCGTCGGGTGAGGTAACCGCGGTCGAAGCACTGCTGCGTTGGAAGCAACCCGATAATTCCTTCATACCTCCCGACGAATTCATCGCCGTAGCCGAGGAGTCGGGGCTCATGCTGCGCACCGGCGAATACGCCCTGTTAAATGCATGCCGCCAGTTTGCGTCGTGGCGTCGCAGCGGGCAAACCTTGTCACATATTTGTGTCAACGTGGCGAAAGCTCAACTCATGAGTCCGGATTTCGCCACTACGGTAAAGCGCGTGTTGACAAAAACCGGACTGAAAGCCAGCGATATCGAGCTGGAAATTAGTGAACGCGGCGTCTTGTCCGGTGACTTTGATGTTGTCAAACAGCTTCAGGACCTCAAGGACCTTGGCGTCAGGCTGTCGATTGATGACTTCGGAACGGGTGACTCGGCGATCGCGTATCTAAAGGAATTGCCGGTTGACACGCTGAAGATCGACCGCTCCTATATCGCGGGTTTCGACGATGACGGCAAGGATATCGCGATAGCGTCAGCCATGGTTGCGCTCGGCCAGCGACTGAACCTGACGGTTGTCGCGGAAGGTGTTGAAACCAATGAGCAATTGAACGTACTGCGAGGCTTCGGCTGCGACCGCTATCAGGGGTTTTTTGCCGCAAAACCGCTTGACCCCGAAGCTTTCGTCACATTCGTGAAGTTGACCAACTCGTCCTGAGTGACCTGGCGCGGTTTTACCGGGCCATTATTTGAACTGCGTCACACTTTTGCCCGCGCTTGCGTAGACGCCTGACTGCGCGTCGACATTCACAGTACTGCCTAATAAGTCCGTGAAGTTGGGAGATAAGAATCATGGGCATAACAAACGGGCGGGGTGTGCTTCAGTGATGCGAAAATCGGGGAAAACGGCACGTCGCACTGCCGCCAGCGTTTGTGCCGTGATATTGCTGGTGATGTCGGCAAGTCCGGTCGTACAAGGCGCTGAGGACATCAGCCACCCAATGCGGTTTGGTCATTTGACAGTCGATGAAGGGCTTTCACAGAGTAACGTACTGACTGTACTGCAGGATTCCGATGGCCGTATGTGGTTTGGAACCGAGAACGGCCTGAACAGCTACGACGGCTACGAGTTCCGTTATTACAAACGAGAGCGTGGCAACCCGGCAGCGTTAAGCAACGATTTCATATTCGACGTCGCAGAAGCCGCCGATGGCAGTCTCTGGATTGCAACTAACGGGGGTGGCCTCGCCAATCTCGACCGCAAGTCAGGAGAGGTCCGTAGTTTTCGGCATGACGGGGCCGATGAAAGCACGATTGCCAGCAACGTGATTCGCGATCTCCACGTGAGTAGTGATGGGATGGTCTGGATAGGCACCCGGGGTTCGGGGCTGGATCGCTTCGATCCGAAGACAGAGACCTTTACTCACGTGCGGCTTGGCACCGCTGACACGTCTGGCACGATCTTCTCGATTCGCGAGGCCAGCGACGGTGGATTGCTGGTTGGCGGAGATCACGGTCTGGTCAAGATCGATAGCAAAAATCTGAAAGTGACAAATTTCGCAGACCGGCTCGGGCCCGTCGGCGAGCATAGCGTTCGCGCTGTCCTTGAAGACAGCGATGGCCAGCTCTGGATAGGCACTTACGGTGGCGGGCTGGCACGTCTGAAGAACCAGTCAAAGGCAGTGGAGCAGTTTGTTCACGATGAACAAGATGCGAAGACATTATCCGGCGATCGCGTATCGACAATTTTCGAAGACAGCGACGGCCGACTTTGGGTAGGTACGACCGCAGGTCTGAACCTGATCAACCGATCCAGCGGCGCGGCTGTCCGATATGTAACGAATAGCGAAGACGCGTCAAGCCTCGGCGACAACGATATTTCGTCGATCTACCAGGACCGCACCGGGCTACTGTGGATTGGCACCAAGTCACAGGGTGTCAATAAATGGAATCCACGCTCATGGTTCTACGGCTATGAGTCGGCGAAGGAGATCGCAGCAGACGGAAACAGTCAGCCGAATGTCATGGCATTCATCGATGACGGTGCCGGCAACTTGTGGCTAGGTACGTTTGGCGATGGTCTGAATGCAATTGATCGCAGTAACGGCAAAGTGACGAAGTACAGATCGGAAGCGGTCGGTCCGCAAAAGATCGCAGGCAATCGTGTTATGAGCCTGATGCGCGATCGCAGCGGCAATATCTGGGTTGGTACGATGATGAATGGCATCACGCGAATTAATCCGGAATCTGGTAGCACGACAGATTTTCGATACCAGGAGGGTAATGAAAATTCGTTGAGCGCCAACGGCATCATGACGATGTATGAGGATCGCAGCGGCCTGGTCTGGATTGGTACCTTTGGTGGCGGCATCAGCCTGTACAATCCCGCGAACGGTCAGTTTCACCATTTCCAGTCAAACGCCGACGATGCGAATTCCTTGAGCAGTAACCGGGTCACAAGCTTTGCTGAGGACCGGAAAGGAAACATGTGGATCGGAACCGATGCTGGCGGCTTGAACCTGTTCAATCGCGAGAGCCAGCGTTTCCATCACTTCCGGCACGACCCGGATGACGTCAGCACGCTTGCTTCGGACACCGTTTATGCGATCAATATTGACAGCGACGGTGTCGTCTGGGTAGGGACCCAGGGCGGCGGCCTGGACCGGGTCGCAGGCAATAGCGCCGACCCTGATGCTGTCACATTCACAAATATTTCAGAAAAAGACGGACTTGCGAACGACGTGGTTTACGGCGTCCAGTTTGATAACGCCGGCTGGGTCTGGATGAGCACCAACTACGGCATTAGCCGCTTCAACCCGGCATCCGGCGAGATAAAGAACTTGCACCGCGGTGATGGTCTGCAATCCGAGGAGTTTAACTTCGGCGCGCACTATCGCAGCGATAGCGGCGAACTGTTCTTTGGAGGCCATAACGGCTACAACGCCTTCGTTCCCGAGGACATCAGTGCGGCAACTGTAGTTCCGATCGTCGCATTAACAGGGTTTTACAACGGTGGGAATTTGGATCGATCTGACTTGCCTGCTGATGAGTCGGAGACTGTCGAACTCAGCTGGAAAGATGACAACGTCACCTTCGAATTCGCGGCGATGGACTTTGTCGCGCCGGAGCAAAACCGGTACATGTATAAGCTCGAAGGCTTCGACAAAGACTGGATCGATCTGGGTAATCGACGTCGTGCGACTTACACAAACCTCGGCGACGGAAACTACCTGCTGCGCGTCAAAGCTGCCAACAGCGAAGGAGTGTGGAATGAGGCGGGCGTTTCAGTACCGGTGAGAGTCTCGGCCGCACCATGGGACACATGGTGGGCATATCTCGGCTACGCGGCGCTATTTGTGAACATCGTTGCGGGGTTCTGGCTCGGTCATCGCCGCAAGATTCGCCGCGAAGAGGAGTATAGCCAGCAGCTGGAACGCGAAGTGAAATCCCGTACAGAAAAACTACTGGATTCCAACGCGCAACTGAAAGTCCTGAACAAGGCTTTGCAGGAGAGCAGCCTGAGCGATCCTCTGACTGGCCTCAGGAATCGCCGTTTTGTCTTCGAGGAGGTGTCTCGAGATCTGGATCTGATCCAGCGTCGACTCGGCGACAAGCGTCAGGGCGTTGATACAAGCGACATGTCTGAGCTTGTCTTCATGATGATTGATCTTGACTACTTCAAGCCTATCAACGACACCTACGGTCATGCGGCGGGAGACGAATTGCTTTTGCAGCTGCGAGATGTGTTGCTCGATATTTGCCGCCGCTCGGATTTCGTTATTCGGTGGGGTGGCGATGAATTCGTCGTCATCGCCAATCAAACCCGGCCGGAAGAGGCGGAGTGTCTTGCCGAACGCATTCGCTCCCATGTGGCTCGCAAGAATTTCAGATTAGGCGATGGCCAGATAGTTCGTTCCACCTGCTCCATCGGATTTGCTGCCTATCCGCTGTTCCATGCCAGCGCTGACGAGTCGAACCTTGACCAGATCATAAGCCTCGCAGACGGACTTATGTACGAGGCGAAGAAAAAACGAAATGCATGGGTAGGAATGTTGAGCCCGAACGATGCGATAGCCAGTTTCGAACCTGAGCATGATTCGCTTGAATCGACTTCACTTCTTTTCCGTGCGCGACGCATGGGGAACCTACGCAAATTCTCGTCTGTCGCTGACGAGCAACATACGTCCCTGCAGATAGAAAGTACGGGTTGAGGTGAGGGTGAGAATTATGAATACAACGAAAAAGAATACAACTAATAAGGCGAGCCCAGTTATGAAACCTGTAGGCATATTTTTAACCGTCGCTGCGGCGATTACGATCGTGTCGGTTCCTCATGAGTTGGGACGTAGCGACTCGAACCAGGCGGGCAATCGATTTACGTCCGCCGTGAATCGAGCGGTCGAATCGAATAGCGCATCGCGATCAACATCGACGGTTGTCTTGGGGTCTGAGGCAGGGCCGGTAGCGGAACTCAACGAGGCGCTGCCGCATGTGCCGGAACAGCAAGCAGCAGGCGAGACTGGCACGATTGTAGGTCCGCCCCTGGTTGCCGATTACGCGTCGAAAACCGATTCAGATGGCGAGCAGCTGAAGGCCAGTTCTGTTGCACCGCGCGACAAGATGAGCGGCCCTGTTCTGGCGCTGCTTATGGGGGGTGCAACCGGCGACGCGGAGCTCGTGGTGCGTTATGACCAACAGCCTGAATTGTTTGACGATGAGTTGGTCAACGACCTGGGTGGTACGGTCGTTCGCAGTTTCGATCACCTCGAGATGCGTGCCGTACGGCTTCCAGTTTCCTCGCTTGAAACACTGGCATCAGACAGCAACGTTGACTGGCTCTCTATTGACGATGAAATGTCGGCGACATCGGCGTCATCACGACTCACGGCAAACTTGCCAGGTTCGGGCTCGGCTAACGAAGGTTACGCTGGTTTGAATGTCGGCATCGCAGTCCTCGATACCGGCGTGTCCAACCATGCAGATCTCGGCGACAACATAGTTCAATACTCATTCCTGGGCGGCGCATACCCGACGCCAACCATTGCCAATGGAGTGATCAATGCCCTGAATGACAGTGTACGTAACGACTACTTTGGACACGGAACACACGTAGCCGGATTATTGAGCGGTAGTGGCCACAATTCGAATGGAGAATACATGGGCTCTGCGCAGCAAGCTAAAGTGCTGTCGCTGCAGGTGCTTGACGCGAACGGAAGCGGTTCGATGTCGGACGTAATGGCCGCATTGGACTGGCTGCTGAGCTACGCTGAATATTTCGACATTCGTGTCGTGAACCTATCCCTTGGAAAGGGAATTTCAGAGTCAAATGAAACCGATCCGCTAGTGCTGTCAGTAGAAAGGCTCTGGGATGCAGGCATCGTCGTGGTGGTAGCCGCTGGCAACGATGGCTATTCGGGCAGCATGACCGTTAACAGCCCGGGCAATAGCCGCAAAGTCATTACGGTAGGCTCGCTCACCGACAGCGCGACAGGACTGGATGCCAGCGACGACTATGTATCCTCGTTTTCTTCGCGGGGTCCGACAATCGGCGACTATGTGTTGAAACCCGACTTGCTTGCTCCGGGCAATCGCGTGGTTGGTGCTGTCTCGGCCAAATCAAATCTTGCCAAGGCGCTTAGCGGCCGGATCAAAGAATGCAGCGCAGACGTCTGTGCGATTGAGGATGCGTACCTCGAGATGTCGGGAACCAGCATGGCAACCCCGATCGTCAGTGCGACTGTTGCGCTGATGCTGGAAAAGGATCCATCCTTGAGCCCGGCGACGGTGAAAGCACGCTTGATGCGTTCGGCGCGCAAGATCGATGCCGATCCAACTGACGCTGGCGCCGGCCTTCTGGATGCCGATTCTGCGTTGGATGATAGTGGCGTGGTCACCGGCGATGCCCTGTCACCGCTGATGATCTTCGATGCGACGAATGACACGGTGCTGGTGGAAGATACCGCGGTACTCTGGGGCGATGATCTCTGGGGATCTGCCTATCTGTATAACAACGGAATCAACTGGGCCAGCGGTGCGACGTTTATCGACGAGGATGGCGTGACAGCGAACGGTTACATGTGGACGGACGGCGGCGTTTCGGCGAAAGGCTACCAGTGGACCGATGGTGGCGTGTCTGCGAAGGGCTACATGTGGACCGATGGCGTGAAGGCCAAGTCACTGCTGGACAGGGATGCCGAGACAGGGTTCTTCCTCAACGACGACGGGCCCGCGCTATAGTGTCTCCTGCACGGCACGATAACTCTGCGTGATCGCAGAATTGGTGTTTGAGGCTGCGCCTGCATCGGAGTTTGCGATTGAGATGCGACCGAAAGGTTGCCGTCCGATAACCCAGGGTTTGTCTTCTTCCGAGTCGTACGTCGGCTCCCACAAAAGGTCCGGACTGTAGGAATAACCGTGCGCCCAGCGATTGACGGTTATCGCCGTGATGTCCCTGTCGGCATCGAATCCCGCACCCGACAGCGCCTGGTCGAGCTGGTCACGAACGTGATGCTCGAATGTAGAGAACGGCGTCTCGAGGAGTTTTCGCCGACCGGCTCGCCACTGTTCCGGGCCCTGGATGTCATCAAAGTAAGGGACATGGCACATGTGCAGTGCCATCGGCTGGTCGGGGTCGGCGCCGAAACTGTAGTCGCCGATTGACACCGGGTAGTCGAGTTCCACCTGCTTGTAGAAGTCGTTGGTGTAAAAAACAAATCGAACGCCCAGGTCGGCGAAAGCACGCCAGTTCGGCACCATCACTTTCGTGTAGGTCAGCGGTACCTTGACGTTGTAAGCGAGTCCGGCTCTTTGTTTCTCGGGCAGGTCAGGACAGATATAAGGGATGGCGCTGTTGTAACAGGCCATGATGCATTTCTTCGCGCGCACCGTGTGCGCGTCGCCCGAGTGTACGTAGGTCACGTTGACGGTCTTCGAGTCGGCGCTATGGGCAACGTTAACGGCCGTGCTGTTCAAACGAATACGCAGCGGCGCACCGTCACGGTCGAGCTTGCTGTAGTCGAGACGTGCCGTAACGCTGTCTTCCATGGTTGAGCCCGGCAATGCGCCTGGAATCAGGCTTCTGACGAGGAGCCTCGCAACCGACGCGTTGCCGTCGGGAAAGTGAAAAATGTAGGGCTCGCTGCCGCGCCCGCCTTCCGGTCGCACCGTATACTCCAGGCCCGGCATGCCGCCGCCGTCCGTATAGCCGAGAATGTAAATGGCCGGTACCTCGTCCATGCCGACGCACCAGTAGCTCATGCCCCAGCGCTGGTACATTTCGAGTACCTGCTCGTCGACTTTGACGTAGTCCTTCAGGTAGCTGCGGTAACTGATCTTTCTGAGTAGCGCGATTTTCTCGTCGCGGCTCATTCCCGGCAGGTAATCGCGTTCGTCGGTGAATGCGCGAAGGAGATCGGCTTTCGCTTTTTCACTTAACGGCGTTTCCGCCACGAACTCCTGCCATGGCCTGCTTCCGTACCCGGTGACAAGCTTGCGCGTGCCGTAGGTTTTCTCGTCAAAGGCGATCGCGTAGGAGAGATCCATCCTGTCGTAAAGACCCTGATCGAAATACTCGTAGAAGCGCTGAACATCGATGCCGATATCCTTGAGCAGGGCCCTGGATACATCGGTGTAGCCGGACGGCGTATCGATCGACTCGGTGCCGCCGTAGGCAATCTGCGTTCTTCCATTGACCGTGAACTCGTTGCGCTTGGCGTGGCCGCCGAAATCATCATGATTGTCGAGTATCAGGATGCGTGCCGAAGGGTTCTCACGACGGTAGAAATGCGCGGCCGAAAGTCCGCTGATGCCACCACCGACAACAACCAGGTCATAGTCTTCCTCGACCGGGCCGCTTGGCCAGTCGGCGCCGGCGACACGTGAGTGCATCGTTTCCCAGGAGCCGTAGTGGCTGCCGCGCAGGCCGGTCTTCGCGGGCGGGTAGTAGTCAGAACCGAGATTGAATTTCGACGTATCGGTGCCAAAAACCTCGGCCCAGGGACTCAAAAGCGAAGCGCCGATAGCGACCTGCGTGCCGTTCAGAAAATCCCGCCGAGTGACTTTGTGCGCCATTTGCCAACCCCCGATCGCATAGTTGTTATTGCAGGATGTGTCTATCCTAGCAAAGCGCGCTGTCCTGTGGGCCGGAGCCCGGACACAGGCTTACAGGCGATGCCAGACCTTGTCGGGATCATATCGTCCGATGCCAATGACACCCTGGGTTTCCAGGGCTTTCGCGATTCGGCCCAACGCCGCGGTGGGCCGACGATAGCTACCGCCCCAACGCACACCGGCCAACCATTTCTCGGCATCCGCGAGTCGGATGCCATAGGTGTCTGCAATCACTAAAGCTGCTGTCTTACGGCGCTTGAGGTTGGCTGCGTATCGCGTGACGACGTCCAATACGGCACGAATCTGGTGAACGTGCGAGCCGACAATTTGCCGCCGGACGGACACGGCGAACGCAGGCCACGGCACTTCGCGTTGCCCGACCCTGCGAAACTCACCTCTATCGACGAGCGGCTGTGTCATATGGCGCTCCCACAGAAATACGTCTGCTTTACCGCTCGCCAATGCCCTGCGTGCGCCGTCGAGGCTGTCGACAATCACAAATTTCATGTCGTCGGTCGGCCAACCGCGCTCCGCAGCATCGACTATTGCTATCAGGTGGGAACCTGATCCGTAGCGGCTGATCGCAATTCGCGTTCCGCGGATCGCTGCGACCTTCCTGATGTCGCTTGTCGCTGCTACGTGTATGCCCCAGATCAACGGCGAGTCGACGTAAATTTTGACGAGTCGGTTCCTGTCGTGCTGAATGATGTCAGCGACTGCACCCTCGGTGAGTACGAGCGCAACATCGAGTTCATTGTCGCGCAATGCCCGGGTCAGTTCGCCCGTGCCGGCAGGATAATCAGCGTATTCTACCGCGGCGCCCGTTTCCGAAAATGCGCTGTCATCCATCGCCAGCCGCCAGGGCAGGTTGAAATGTTCCGGCACGCCGCCGACTCGGAGCAGTTTAGTCAATGTTGTTCTTCAGCCGTCCCGTGCACCGTTAATGCGCTCGCCAAGGTGATCCATGACGGTCCTAATTACCTTGAGGCGAGCGTGCAGCTTGTTGTTGCCTTCGACGAGTATCCACGGCGCTTTTTGTGTGCTCGTATACTGCACCACGTCGTGCCCGTACAACTCGTACGCGTCCCATTGCTCCCGATTTCGCCAGTCCTCGTCCGTGAGCTTCCAGTGCTTGTACGGCGACTTCTCGCGTTTCTTGAAACGTTTGAGCTGCTCTTCCTCGCTGATATGCAGCCAGAACTTGAGTAACAGAATGCCGCGATCAACGATCTGATTCTCGAAGTCGTTGATCTCGTTGTAGGCACGTCGCCATTCGTCTTCGGAGGCGAATCCTTCGGCACGCTCGACGAGTACGCGCCCATACCAGCTGCGATCGAACACGGACACAAAACCCGCGGTCGGCATTTTTCGCCAGAATCGCCATAGGTAATGGTGCGCCCGTTCTTCGTCGGTCGGCGCAGCGAATTGATGCACGCGGGAGGTGCGCGCATCGAGACTCCAGATTGTGCGCCTGATTGCGCCGCCCTTGCCACTCGCATCCGGGCCTTCGAAAACGAGCACGGTTGACAGGCCCTTGTCGAATGCCTTGCGCCCCAGGTCTCCGAGCTGCGCCTGATACTCGCGCATTTTCTTTTTGTAGTCGCCTCTGGCAACGGTCTGCGACAGGTCCAGGCTGTCGAAGACGGTTGTTGGATTGCCTGGTGCCGGTTCGGCGTCGCGCGGCGATTCCACCTTTCCTGCCAGCGCCGCCTTTCTTTCGTGCGCGTCAAGGTGCCGCGACAGTTCGGACGCAATTATCTCGCCTACCCGCAAATGCCGGTAGTTGGGATCTACGCCTTCGACGATGTTCCACGGCGCGCCGCCCCTGTTCGTGCGTGTGATGATCTGTTCGGCTGCCGCGATGAACCCGTCATAATTTTTGTGATTTTTCCAGTCATCGTCGGTCACCTGGTAGCTTTGCAGCGGGTCCGCCGACAGCTCGTCGAGGCGAGTTTTTTGGTGTTCCTGGCTCAGGTGCATCCAGAACTTGAGAATCAGGGCGCCGTCGTCTACCAGCGCATTCTCGAAGCGAATGATCTCAGCAAGCCGCTGGTCGAATTCGAGTTCGTCGCTGCCGCCATATACCCTGCCCAACAGAGGACGCGAATAGCGGCCGCTCAGATAGAGTCCGATGCGGCCTTTTTGCGGCAGGTCACGCCAGTAGCGCCAGAATCGTGGCCGGGCGCGCTCTTCTTCGGTTGGTGCGTGATAGCCTATGGAACGCACCCAGCGCGGGTCCATCCATTTGTTCAACATGTTGATGGTCGAACCTTTGCCGGCGCCATCAACGCCCGCGAAGTCGATGATCACCGGGAAACGGCCAAACTCTAGCGTGCGGTACTGCAGGACCAGAAGCCGTGCCCGCAGGTCGAGCTCACGTTTCTTGAATTCGGATTTACTGACACGCTGACCTAGCTCTGCTGCATCAAACATTGTTGACTACCAATCCGTTAAGGGGCACTTCGCGTCCCCGCGAAGGAGCAATTCTACCCTGTGAAATCAAAAATGGTCTCGTTGAAAGCTGCTGCCGGCCTTCATCGCGCGGGTTAGAACGCAGTCGACGCGCCATTTGCCGTCAAATACAGCGCCCGTAGCTCGGCTGGATAGCGTACTGCCCTCCGAATGAGCACGAACGCTTTGGGCAAATTTGCCACTAAAGTCTTATTCATCCGCATGTACGTACATGACACAGTGGTAGCTGAGTTTGATTTGTCCAAACATGGCGGCAGAAGTAGGAATTTTAAAAAGTCCATTCAGGGGGGCTTGCCTAACACTCGAGTAACATCGTCACGGGGCATTGGTGAAAGCCAGCGACCGGGGCCCTTCAACGGCGGCCATCGGCGCCCATCGTGACTGAGATGTAAGGTCCCAAAACCAATATCAACTATCTCAAGAGAGGGTTTGGAAAATGAGCATCATTCGAAATCGATGGATTCTGACACTGGGTACGATCGCGCTCAACTTGATGCTGCTTTCTGCCTGTGGCCAAAAGGAAGAGGCTACAACCGCGCCTGCAGTTGCGCCGCCGAAGGCCGCAGATGCTGCCGGCATCGACCGCCTGTCATTCTCCGGCGGTCCCGAAGGCGGTACCTTCCAGTATTTTTCGAACGGTATTGCTATCCGTTTATCGAAAAATATTCCCAATGTAGAAGTCTCGAATACAGCCTCTGCGGGCTCGCTCGAGAACTTGCGGCGCGTGAATTCCGGAGAAGCGGATTTTGGCATCGTCTATTCGGGTGATACCTTCCTGGGCCGCGAGGGTCGTCTCACGAACGACACCCGCAAGTACGAAAATGTCTACGCAATGGCCTATCTGTACGGTGCTCCGGCTCATCTGATCGTCAAGGAAGGCAGCGGCATCAACAAGGTTGCCGATCTGAAAGGCAAGCGTATTGCCGTTGGTGGCGCGGGTTCTGGTGCGGCGGGCGCTGCCGAGCGCTACTTCACGTCACTGGGCCTGTGGGACAACATGGACGTCGAGTTTCTGGGTTATTCAAAGGCCGCCTCGGCGCTCGGCGACAACCTGATCGACGCCTTCTGGGTCTTCGCCGGTTTTCCTAATTCCTCGGTGATCCAGGCCGCTGCCAGCAACAAAGTGAAAATCCTGAGTGTCGTGGAAGCGGGTCAGGAGGCAGGATTCTTTGACGACTATCCGTTTTATACGCAACTCACCATCCCGGCCGGCACTTACAGCGGCGTTGACTACGACGTCATGTCGTTCCAGGACTCGGCGCTCTGGGTAGCAGGAAAACACGTTAAACCGGCGGTCGTCGAAGCAGCACTGGCGGATGTGTTCTCGAAAGAAGGTCTGGCATACATGGTCCAGGTGAAGAGCACCGCTAAAGCCATGTCGGTCGAGCAAGGCCTTGCGGGTATCGTCACGCCGGTGCACGAAGGCGCTGAGAAATTCTGGAAGAGCAAGGGCTTGTCGATATCAGATGCCCAGATGGCCCGTTAAGCGACCCATGCGCTAGCGGTTCAGAAACGGGGGCACCGGAATGACAGCGTCGGAAGACAATAGTCTCGATCTACTGGACGAAGAACAGAAGCAAAAGGTACAGGAGCTGCTCGAGAAGGATGCTGCCAGCGGCCGCACGCCGACGGGCTTCTGGTACTGGTTGGTGGCCGTCCTTGGCGGCGGCATGGTGTTGTTCTATTTTTACACCGCCGGACTCGCCAGTGTTGCCACCCAGTACCATCGCGGCATTTATGTTCTGATTACCTATGTTCTGGTATTCCTGTTGTATCCGTCCGGTGGGGGCTGGTACAGATACGTGCTGGCACTCTTTGTCGGGGCCCTGGTCACGACAACGGCCAGTGCTCTGATCTTCTATCCGGACGTCGTCACATTCCACCAAGCACTGGTGGCGTTCGGCGATACGTGGAGTGACTCCGGCGTCGGCGCGGTTTTCGGGTCGATGGGTCCCGGGCTCTGGCTAATGGCCCTCGGCACACCGATCGTCGGAGCTGCGCTTTTGATGATTGACCAGAAGCTCGTGGCGAAATATCCACAAAGCCCCGTGCTGACCGACATCATTTTCGCACTTTGCGGCGCGGCGATTGTCTGGTACTGGATCAGTGAGTTTGAGGCGCTGAACTATCGGGCGGGCGCAGAAACGGAACTGGACGCCTTGATAAGCATTGCCGGTATCCTGATCTCGCTCGAGGTCTGTCGACGGGTGCTCGGTTGGTCCATGACCCTGATCGGCATAATCCTGATCTGCTACGGGTTGTTCGGTCCCTATTTCCCCGACATGATCGCGCACCGGGGTTTCGGTGTCGAACGCCTTGCGACAGCACTTTACCTGACGACCAATGGCGTATTCGGGATTATGGCCAACGTCCTGGCCACCTACGTCATCCTGTTCATCTTCTTCGGCGCTTTTTTGCACAAGTCGGGCGCGGGCCGCTTCTTCATCGATCTGCCGATGGCGGCGGCCGGACGCAGCACGGGTGGCCCGGCGAAAGTCGCGGTGGTCGCCTCGGCGTTATTCGGGTCCGTATCGGGCAGCGCCATTGCCAATACGGTGTCGACCGGCGCGTTTACAATCCCCCTGATGAAGCGCGCCGGATTCCGGCCTCACGTGGCCGGCGCCATCGAGCCGTCCGCTTCCATTGGCGGCATGTTTATGCCGCCGATCATGGGCGCCGGCGGCTTCCTCATGGCTGAACTGACAGAGACGCCTTACTCGCACATCATGCTGATCGCCATCTTCCCTGCGTTCTTATATTTCTACTCCGTGTTCTGCATGATTCATTTCGAGGCCAAGAAGCACAATATTCGCGGCATCGACGATCCGAACATGCCGCACTGGACCGTAGTGCTGAAGAAGGAATGGTATTTTTCGTTGCCACTCGTGATCATCACCATTCTCATGGTCATGGGCTATTCGCCGGGCTTCGCGGCCTTCTGGGCGACCTTGTCGTGTATCGCGGTCAGCTGGGTTCGAAAAGAGACCCGCATGGGTCCGAAAGAAATCTGGGAAGCCATTCAGACCGGCTCGCGTAATACGCTGATTATCGGCGCAACCGTAGGCGTTATCGGCGTGATCGTCGGCACGATTTCGCTGACGGGTATCGGCCTGAAATTTTCAGACATCATCATCTCTGCTGCCGACGGCAACCTGCTGCTTGCGATATTGCTGATTGCGCTGGCATCGCTGGTGCTGGGCATGGGCGTTCCGGTCACGGCTGCCTACCTGATCGTCGCTGTACTGGCGGTACCGCCATTGATGGAAATGGGCGTTGTCCTGATCGCGGCACACATGATCGTCTACTGGTTTAGCCAGGACTCGAACATTACTCCGCCGGTTTGTGTGGCGGCGTACGCAGGCGCCGCGATCGCGGGCTCGGACCCGTGGAAGACCGGCTGGACCGCATTCAAGTTTGCCAAGTTGTTGTACGTCGTGCCGCTGCTTTTCGCGTATACCCCGCAGATTCTGTTTGAGGGTAAACCGCTGCTGGCGCCGGAGATAAACGACCCGGTCATGGGTGCCATGATCCTCGAGATCCAGGCCAAGCCGGGCGATACCGTTGAGATCGGCGATCCGATTCTTAAGGTCATGGACGGCGAAGAGATTCGCGAGATCACCGCGAGCCGCGATGGCATCATCAAGGAATTTACGGTTGCCGGTGGTGGTTACCTCGACAGCGGTACCGTGGTTGCCGAAATGTCGGCCAAACCGAGCAAAATCGCATCGTCCATGTTCTCGGCAGTGCTCGGTACGCTGGCATTCTCCGCACTGACGATGGGCTATTTCATCCGCAAGACCAATCTGGTCGAGTGGCTCATCCTGGCTGTTGCGACCGTGCTGCTCTATTGGCCGACGTTAATTACTGACGGTGCCGGACTGATGCTGGTGGCCGTCGTCTACTTCAGCCAAAAGGCGCGCAACCGGCGCGATGAAGGTTCGGGCCTGGCGGCCGCGACCTAGATTTCAAATTACTCGGATATCGGCATGCTTCCCAACATAAAAACGATTCTCTACTGCACGGCGCTGGGCCCGCACGCTCCGCATATTTTTGGATATGCATGCGCGCTGGCACATGGCGTCGGCGCGAATATCGTGGCATTGCATGTTGTCGAGACGCTGAATAGAAAACAAAAAACGGTGCTCGATACGTATGCCGGCAGCGGCCACCTGTCAGAGTTGTTATCGAAAGTGGAGCAGCGTGCTGCCACCGAGATACCAGTGAAAATGCGCGAAATACTCTCATCGGTTTCCGGCGAAGAGGACTGGGAACGGCTGGTGACTGAAATCGTAATCGCGGAGGGTAATACCGAATCGCAGATATTGAAGCACGTAGCCTCGCGGAAGGCTGATCTTGTCGTGATCGGGGCGCACAGGGAGGGCTCGATTATCGATCGACTGATCGGCACGACCGCGCGATCCCTGGTCAAGAGCTGTCCGGTGCCCGTATTGACGGTACAGGTACCAGGCTAGTCCGGGCGCAACCTCGCAAGTTGCCGATGGTTAAACTTTGGTTGAATGGTGTGTAACTGAAGCAACGTTGATAATCATTCAAGTGTAGATCCGGTTCCGTAAAGGGGCCATTTGAAAAAAATGGGGAGAAAAAAGATGAATTGTTCAAGAATCACGAGTCTGGTCGGTCTGGCAGCCGGCCTGTTTGCAGCCGGCAGCGTGTGGGCAGGTGCAGAGCTCAAAATCGACGACGAGTCTTCGATTAACCTCGGCTTCCGCGCACAGGTCCTCGCGAAATTTATCGAGGATGACCTCGACGGCAACGGCAGCTTCGACGATTACACCGATTTCCAGGTGCGCCGCGCGCGCATCCGGCTGCTCGGCAAGGTCAACAAGCACATCAGCGCCTTCCTGCAGACCGAGCTTGGCAGTGGCGCGGGTGGCAGCGGCAGCGACGTGCGCCTGATCGACGCGTTCGTCACGGTCAATTACAACCCGTGGGCCCAGATCTATGCGGGCATTAACATGGCGCCGGCTTCGCGGCAAGCGACGACCAGCTCCGGCGGGTTGATGACGATGGACCGCCCGGGCAACAACTACAAGAACCTGACCTGGGGCACGCGCTCGCTCCGCAACTTCTCTACGTCGACGGTCTCGACTACGGACGGCGGCCTTCGAGGTGACGTGGACGTGCGTGATATGGGCGTGACCCTGTTCGGCTCGGGCAGCCTCAGCGACACGTCCCACCTGAAGTATTACCTCGGTTTCTACGACGGCATACAGGCCTCCGGCGCCAACAAGTCCGACAGGAACCTGCGCATGACCGCGCGCGCTCAGTGGAACCTCTTCGACGCCGAGGCCGGCTACTACAACCTCTCGACCTATGTCGGCAAGAAGAAGACGCTGGGATTCGGCATCTCCTATGACGTGCAGGACGAGGTCCAGGTTGCGGATGGCCTCGGTCTGCTCAGCGCTGGCACCTACGGCGACTACGCCTACTATAGCGTTGACGCGTTTGCCGAGTGGCCGATGGGCGACGGCACGCTGACGGCCGAGGCGGCATTCTCTAATCTCGACCTCGACGGCGCCGACGTGGCGGCGCTGCAGGCCGAAGGCGACGGCTTCTACGTGCAGGCGGGCTACCTGTTGCCGAACAACTGGCAGCCGTGGTTCGAGTACGAGTCCTGGGACTCCGAGGCCACCAGCGGCGTAGGTGACTATGACGCGTACCGTGTCGGTATCTCCTATTTCTTCAAGGGCCACAACGCCAACGTGAAGGCCGGCTTCGAGAGCTTCAACTCCGACGTCAACTTCACCGCGAGTGAGGACTCCTATACCTCGTTCATTCTCGGCTTCTACATCACGTATTGATCGTTTCGATCGATGTGACCGGCCCCCGGCAGCGACTGGCGGGGGTCGTTTTCACTTTACGCGCAGGCGGTAAACGATGTTGCCCCGATTTATTCAGCAGTGGGATTTGCGCCCCGGGCGGCTACGAATGGCGGCGCTTTCCCTGGGCATCCTGCTCGCGCTGATGCCGCTTGCGTGGGCCGAAGCCACGCCCGACGACCCGGTGGTGGACGACGTTTTGCGCATGCTGGATGCGGGCATCGAATCGGACCTGGTCGTAAGCTGGCTGAAGACGGGTGACAGGCGTCCCGCAGCACTGAGCGCCGATGCGCTCATCGCGTTGAGTGATGCGAATGCTTCTCGGGAACTCATCGAATTCCTGCTGGCTATGGTGCCGCCGCCGGCGGCGCCCATGTCCGGCAGCGAGGCTCACACCGACGCACCTGCTGCAATTGCATCACCCGGTGTAACGCAGCCATCGACCCGGACTGTGGTCGCCCAAAACGATGACTGTTGCCTCGTCGAATTCTCGATCAGTTACCGGGCGGCGGAGGACAAGGAAGGCGGGGAAGTCGAGCAGGCGGGGCGCGACCTGTTTCTCTATGCAGACGGACGGTTGCTGACGCGCATCGAATCGCAGGGCAACATCGCATCCGGTGGGCCCGTGCGCTTCAAGACACAGATGGCGCCCGGCGAGCATACATTGCGGTTCACGAGGGACCTGCACAGCCCGGCAAAGGGCACGGGCGATTCCAAAAGCTGGAAACATGAAACCACGGTAAGCCCGAGCATTATTCGTTTCGAACTCGAGCCCGATGCTCTCTGGCAACTGGACTTCAGCTGGGTACAAAGCGAGTTTTCTACAAAAAAGCCTCTGCGCTGGAGCTGGTCCAGGAATGGCGTCGAGGTCGCCGGCGAAGCAGGGGTTGGTGAATTCCGTGAACGTTGGCCATTCCTCTGCGAGGACGTCGAGATCAGTCGCGAAGTGGGTGCCATCTCGGCATGGCGGGCGCGGGATCGGCTGAAGTCCTGCGTTCGCTGGGCGTCTCTATGGCCCGGCAGCGTTGATACCACGCGTGCCGAGTTGCTGAACAGTTTGCGGCGTTTCAATTTCGAGCCGGTCGCCGGATCCGCCTTGCGCATCGAATGATGTGATACCGGTCGAACGCTAGACCATCAGGTCCCCGAGAAGGGTCCGATTGACGTCACCGTGGGTTGCGACCATCGCAAGCAACAGTTCGGCGGTCGCAATGGCATCGGTCAGGCAATCGTGCTGGCCGTAGACCGGCAGGTGATAGGCGCGACGCAGGTCCGCAAGCCGCAGCGATTGTTGTTCATTTATGTGGTGACGTCGCTCGCGCCGTTGTCTCTCCAGCGCCAGCGTATCGACGAGCGGCACGGGTGCCGGACCACCGAACCAGGCCAGACTGAATCGGTCTAGCAGAGCTTTGTCCAGACCGGCATAGTGCACAACCAGGGCACGTCCGTGGAGCGCCTGAAAAATCCGGGCAAGCACGTCATGAGTTTCGAGTCCGGATTCACACTGTGTGTCGGTCAGACCATGCACAGTGGCGCTATGACCGACGCTGCCGTCCGGGCGCACAAGTAGGGATGTCGCGGTGCGGAGCTCTACCCGGGCCTGCCGTATCACGACCCAGCCAACGCTTAGCATCTCGGCCGTGCGAGGATCGAGGCCAGTGGTTTCGATGTCGAGGCACAGAAACTCCGTATCGGCGAACGGCAAGGAGCGGCGCGGCATGGGTGCACGCAGTAACTCTGTCAACGCACTCTCCTGCAGTCGCCGCGCGAGACGCCAACGCCGCAGCCTCATTGCCCACTCTCTCATCGGATGTGGAATCGATTGAGCAACGCCAACTGGCTCGTGCGAATCTGGGAAAATGCGGCTTTCAGATTTTGCCGAATCAGTGGTGACAGCTCCGACGGGGCAAGGTGGTTATCCGGGGGCTGCCCGGCCTCCATCTGTCGACTTTGATGCTCGAGACGCAGATTGTCGATGAAATCGAGCGCGTCGATCAGGCTGGTGGCATCGAGTTCACTGAGTTCTCCCATGCGTGCCGCCGCGCGCAGCCGGTTGCGCGTGGTAACGCGCATCTCGCCTGCGGCGAGCGAGCGGATACGCGCGATCTCGACAATAGGCATGATTCCATGCAGCTTCAGATCGAACGTATTGCGATGCTCGCCCGATTTGTCGAGCACAAATTGTCGAAAGAAACCGAGCGGCGGTTGAAACGTCATGGCGTTCTTGGCCATCAATGCCAGGAAGAGTTCATTTTTCTTCGCGGTCTTGCGGATGCTGTCCTTGATTTGGTCGACAAAAGACGTCTCGCCGTCGACAGCGCGCAGATCGAAGAATATGTTGGCATGCATTAACGCCTTTTCTTCGGGAACGGTAATCCAGGTGTGAAAATACTTTTTCCATTGAGTGATTGTCGTACGCCATTTCGGATTAGACGCCATCACATCCCCGGGGCAGTAAACGTAGCCGCAATCGTTCAATCCGTCGTTAACAACCTTGGCCACTTTTGCAAAATAGGCATTCTCCGCTTCGCCTGCCGTGTCTTCGAGTACGAGGGCATTATCCTGATCGCTCTTCGCCGACTGCTCGTGACGGGCCTGTGATCCGAGCGCGATCCAGGCGTAGCGGCAGGGCGGCGCTCCCAGCTTCGCCTCCGCGATGCGTATCAGGCGCTTGGTGATCGTGTCTGTTATCGCAGTAATGAATTTGCCCAGCTGTTCGCCGCTGACGTCCGCGTTAATCTGTCCGGAAATAAGCCCCGGTAGTCGAGCGCAGACCGCGGCAAGGCCTTGCGCGTTCGTTTGTTTGGCCAGGTCGCTAACCAGGTAAAGCGGGTGCTCCGTTTCGAGACGCATGAAGTCACTGCGGGAAACCATGCCCAGCAACGCGCCGTCACCGGTAATTGGCAAGTGATGAATGTTGTTCTGCATCATCAACAATGCGGCCTCGTAGGCGGGAGCGCTGGCGTCAAGATATGTGGGCTCCGTCGTCATGATCGTTTCGACCGGCGCATCGATGGAATAGTCGGACGCAACGACGCGGCTACGCAAGTCGCGGTCCGTGACGATACCCGACATCTGCCCGTTCCGGGTTACCAGCATCGCAGAGACCCGATCATCGACCATCTTTGTGGCGGTATCACGAATACTCGCGGACGCATCGATTGTGACCGGCTTGCGGGTGATAAGCTGGCTGACGCTCTTGGCGGAGGCACCCCGAATTTGCTCTGTGATCGGCTGCATCGCCTGGCGATGAACCCGGTGCGATAGTGCACGATTGAAGAATGTGTCGAACTCGGGACAACGGCTACGAAGATGGCGAAAAGCGTCGCCATCGAGGTGATACAAAAGCGCGTCTTCGATCGCTGTCGAATGATTGCGAACGGGCGCACTATTCATGAGCGAAGGGAATCCGAAGCAGTCACCTTCGGCAAGCCGCGCTACCAGGTCGTTATCATCGCTGCGCAGTTCAATAGCGCCACTGCGGACGATATGCAAGGTGGAATTCATCGCCCCGATCTTCATGACTTCCTGCCCGTTTCGATAGTACGCAACGGAAATGGCCTGCGCGGCAGCATGCACGAGGTCACTACTCAGGTGATCGAATCCCGGCAGTTCCCTCAGGAAACGTTCAATGTCTGAAATTTCATTCATGCCCGGATTGTGACACGAAGAGCCCGCTTTTCGGAGTTGAATTTCGATGTAAACCTGGTATCCGAAGACACACCTAATACGAATGTCTAATGCGAATGTGACACGCCGGCAGCAAAATAACTGTTGAAGAGTCGTGCGCTGCCGCGAACGATTGCAATCTCCGTGGAGGTTTCCATGAGCAACGTTTTTCCAGTCAATTCATATTACCGGGAGCACGCTTTTGTCGATGAAGCAGGCTATGCGACCTTGTATCAACGTTCGATAGAGGACAACGAGGGGTTCTGGCGCGAGCAGGCAGCAATTATTGACTGGACCAAACCGTTTACGAAAGTCAAAGAGGTCTCTTTCGACAAGGATGATCTGCACATTCGCTGGTTCGAGGACGGCGAACTCAACGTCTGCTACAACTGTGTTGATCGTCACCTCGTCGACAAACGAGATCAGCCTGCGATCATCTGGGAAGGTGACGACCCCGGTAATGATGAGACGATCACCTACGGTGAGTTACACGGGCGTGTCTGTCGCTTTGCGAACGTGCTGAAGTCGCTGGGCGTAACGAAAGGCGACCGGGTCACGATCTACATGCCGATGATTCCTGAGGCGGCTATCTCGATGTTGGCGTGTGCGCGCATCGGGGCGATACACTCGGTCGTGTTTGGCGGATTTTCACCAGATGCATTGGCGGGCCGCATCATTGACTGCGAATCCAGCGTCGTGATTACGGCCGACGAGGGTCTGCGGGGCGGCCGCAAAGTGGCGCTGAAAGACAACGTGGACGCGGCGGCGGCCAAAGAAGGCGTCACCACGCTGCAACGTGTCCTGGTTGTACGCAACACGGGCGGTGAAGTTCATTGGGATGCCGACCGTGATGTCTGGTTGCACGAGGCAGAATTGACCGTCGATGACGACTGCCCCGTGGAAGTCATGGGAGCCGAGGATCCGCTGTTTATTCTCTACACATCGGGCTCAACGGGGACACCGAAGGGCGTACTGCACACCAGCGGCGGTTACCTTGTCTATGCCGCGTTGACTTTCAAGTATGTATTCAACTATGAGCCGGGCGATATCTACTGGTGCACGGCCGACGTTGGATGGGTCACAGGACACTCCTACATCGTTTATGGCCCGTTGGCTATAGGCGCGGTCAGCCTGATGTTCGAGGGAGTGCCAAACTATCCCGATGCAAGCCGCTTGTGGCAGGTGTGCGACAAACACCAGGTGAATATCTGCTACACGGCGCCGACGGCAATACGAGCGTTGATGCGCGAGGGTGACGAGCCCGTCAAGCGGACATCCCGACGCAGTCTTCGCTTGCTCGGTTCGGTTGGTGAGCCCATCAATCCGGAAGCATGGCACTGGTATTACGAGGTAGTCGGCGAAAAACGCTGCCCGGTGGTGGACACCTGGTGGCAGACGGAAACGGGCGGTATCCTGATCAGCCCCCTGCCCGGGGCGACAGCGCTGAAACCCGGATCTGCGACATTTCCACTGTTCGGTATTCAGCCGGCAATCGTCGACGGCGATGGCGGCATTCAGAAAGGTGCGACGTCTGGCAACCTGGTAATTCTGGACAGTTGGCCTGGCCAGATGCGCACGGTCTATGGTGATCATCAGCGTTTTATTGATACGTATTTCAGCACCTTTGAGGGGCGGTACTTTACGGGCGACGGTGTGCGGCGTGACGAGGATGGCTATTACTGGATCACGGGCCGCGTTGACGATGTCCTCAATGTGTCGGGACACCGTATGGGCACTGCCGAGGTCGAGAGTGCACTGGTTTCTCATGAAGCCGTGGCCGAAGCAGCCGTTGTCGGATATCCGCATGAAATCAAGGGGCAGGGCATCTATGCCTACGTCACCCTGATGGAGGGCGCGGCGCCGAGCGATGAACTGGAGGCCGAGCTGCGCCGCTGGGTGCGCAAGGAGATCGGCCCGATCGCGACGCCGGATATGCTTCAATGGGCGCCGGGACTACCGAAAACTCGTTCCGGGAAAATTATGCGACGCATTCTGCGTAAAATCGCAGAGAACGATTATGGCACCCTGGGCGATACGTCCACGCTGGCAGATCCCGCCGTCGTCGACAGCCTGATTGAAAACCGCCGGAACCGATAGGGACTCGATTCTTTACGATGTCACGGACCACAAGCACGGTAATAATAGCGGACGATCATCCATTGTTCCGCGAGGCGCTGACTCACGCCATTGGAAACTGTATTGCAGACGCGAACATCGTCGAGGCAGACAGTCTCGACTCATTACAACGAGTGGTGGCGGAGAACGAAGGGGCCGACCTGCTGCTCCTCGATCTCAATATGCCCGGCGTAGTTGGCTTCTCGGCCCTGGCTTACATTCGTAGCACCTACGAGACCCTGGCCACTGTCATCGTATCAGCTACCGACGACCCATCGGTCATCCGGCGCGCCATCCAACACGGCGCAAGCGGATTCATTCCGAAGTCTTCGTCGATAACGGACATTGAAGCAGCGATCGGCGAGGTACTCCAGGGAGAGTTGTGGTTGCCGCCGGGCACGGTCCTGCACGATCAAAAACTCGGTGGCGCCGAGGCGGATGTGGCCGCCGCGTTAAGCACGCTAACGCCGCACCAGTTTCGGGTTCTCCTGATGCTCAGCCACGGCCTGATGAACAAGCAGATTGCTTACCAACTCGGTGTGTCTGAAGCGACCGTAAAGGCCCACGTAACGGCAGTACTCAGAAAGCTCAAGGTTTCCAATCGCACTCAGGCCGTACTTGAGCTGCAAAAGCTGACGCTGGATGCAAATAACAGTGAACAATCGCCTGTTTTTGGAACGTAGGCAGCACGATCTACCCGGGATCAGGCGACGTTTTGTCGGGCGATGATTCGATTGACCAATGCACGAAGTGCGGCTGGCTTGACGGGCTTGTAAAGTATCGCGTGTTGAGCGCTGCGGACTTTTTCGGCAACCTGCTCGCTGTAATCCGCGGTCAGGATCACAGCCGGAGTCTTCAAGCCAATGATATTGCGCAGCGCTTCGATTACCTCGATGCCCTTAACATCGTCCCCGAGATGATAGTCGACAAGCAATACCGCCGGTGAAACGCCCTTGTTCGCCCCGAGTTCCTGTATCAGCCGGCCGGCTTGCTGCAGATCCCTGGCCGCGATCGGCCGCGCGCCCCAGCGGGTCAGGAGCCCGTGCATCCCATCGAGAATGTCGGGCTCGTCGTCAATGCATAAAACACACTGGCCGTCGATGGCAAAGGTCGATCGGCTTTCGCGACTCGTCGCGGAGACTGGTCTTGCACCCGCTGGTGACCTTGGCACAATTACCTCGAAGCAGCTTCCCTTACCCAGCTCGGAGCGCATGTTGATCGGGTGATCCAGGAGTCGTGCAATGCGCTGTACAATCGCAAGCCCGAGACCGAGGCCGCGTTTCTCACTCTCGTCACTGCCTTCAAGGCGCCGGAACTCTTCAAACACTTTTTGATGATCGCCGGGCGCGATGCCGATTCCCGTGTCGAACACTTGTATGGCGACCGCAGCGCCTTTGCGTCGACAACCGACGGTTACGCGACCGGTTCGCGTATAGCGACGGGCATTGCTAACGAAGTTCTGGAGTATGCGCCTTAGCAGTGCTGCGTCGGATTGCACGCAAAGTGACGTGTGCGTGAACCGAAGCTGCAGGCCCTGCTTCGCGAAGCTGTCGCTGAATTGATCTTCGAGTACTTTGAAGAGCTCAGAGACGGACAGGTTCTCCAGATTCGGAGTCGGAGCTCGCGTATCGAGCTTCGAAATATCGAGCAATGCACTGAG
Organism: Woeseiaceae bacterium; assembly: GCA_049666725.1. GTDB lineage: Bacteria > Pseudomonadota > Gammaproteobacteria > Steroidobacterales > Woeseiaceae > UBA1847. The sequence goes on along the minus strand of JBATHK010000132.1, from coordinate 3,432 downwards.
CAGGTCTTCTACCGCGACAAGACCACTGTCGATTCGCGAAACGAGACGGCGTTGGTCGTCCGACATGCCGGCGCTTTTCTCGGCAAGCAACGCCGTAAAAAGTTTCGCCGCATTCAGTGGCTGAAGCAGGTCGTGCGCGGCGGCCGCGAGGAAGCCGGTCTTTGACGCATTGGCCTCCTCCGCCTCCGATTTGGCGCGCGCCAATGCGGTCATTGTTGTTTCCAGCTCGGCGGTACGGTCGGCCACACGTTGCTCTAACAGCTGCTTGGCTTCCACCAGCCCAAGCTCTGCGCGACGCCGGCTCGTAATGTCCTGGAATATCGCATAAACACCCAGCACATTACCGTCCGCGTCGAGGTCCGGGATGTAGGTGCCCAGCGTGTACCGTGATTCCTGATCCGCGCCTTTCATTTCCAGCTCGAATTCCTGCCTCGCACCGCCGTAGGCGGCATCAAGGTAACCCGATCGCGACATCAGCTGTCCTTTTTCAAGGACTGTCGAAATGGGCGCACCGATAATCTGCTCCCGGCTCACCCCTGCATATTTCAAGTAAGCCTTGTTGGCAAAGCGGAAACAGCGATTGGCATCAACGTAAGCAATCATGGCCGGCGCATTGTCGGTATAGGTGCGAACCTGCTTCTCACTTTCGCGCAGCGCGCTTTCGGTCTCCATTGCTTCAGTAATATCGCTGTAGGTGGTGACGTAACCACCATCAGGCATCGGCTGGCCCTGGATCTCAATGGCCCTGCCGTCCAGGAACTTGCTCACATGACGATACGACGAGCCGTCGCGAATCAGCTGTATTCGTTTTGTGATTTCTTTCTCGACCGAGGCTCCACCGAATCGTCCCGAACGGGCGTGAAATCGCATCAGTTCTTCCACGGATTCGCCGACATGCAACAGGCCTGGCGGATAACCCATAATCTCCGCGTAGCGCGAATTCCAGCCGATCAGTCGTTGCGACGCATCTATGACGCTGACACCCTGGCTAATGTTTTCCAGGGTTGCCTCAAGCAGCCGCCGATTGAATCGAATTGCCTGAGAAGTTTCGTCGAGTAACAGGACAACATCGCCAATCTCCATGCCACTTCGGCGCAATGCAGTGGTCATCACTAACCTTGCGGACGCTGAGCCCATCGCGCCCGCAAGCAGACGCTCTGTAAATTGCAGCATGCGTGGGTCCGCGGTCGATGTCGGGCTGATGTCAATATGATGGGCAGTTGCGACGTCCTCGAAAGCGCGTTTCGCGTGCTCCTCACCGACAAATCGGCCCGCAAGGGAACGCAGGTCGGCATTGGCGATATCCTGGGTAAGGAAGGGAACAGGTACAGGGCTCTTGGATGGTCCGGAATACGCAAATGCGCTCGCCTGGATCTTCTCGCCAAGGGATTGCCTGGTGAACATCGAAACCAGCACGAATACGCCGATGTTGGCGCCAAGTGACAAAAATACGCCGTGCGTCAGTGGTCCCGCGCCCGCATCGAAGAGCAATGACTCCGGGCGCAGCCACGTAATCGCGAACGGTCCTTGCTCAACGAAATCACTGGCGAACACGCCGGCGCGGGCAATTGAAGGAATCAACAGCGTGTACACCCAAAGCAGGGAACCCGTTACGAGTCCTCCGATAGCTCCAATTCGTGTTGCACGTGGCCAGTACATGCCGAGTACGAGCAGCGGAGCAAACTGGGCGGCAGCGGCAAAAGACAGCAGACCAATGGACGCGAGCTCGACGGTGCGGTCCATTATCCGGTAGTAGCCGTAAGCAAAGAGTCCGAGTGTTATTATCGCGATGCGTCGAATAAGGATCACCAGGCGCGGGTAGGCGTCACGTTCGGCAAGTCCGAGCGTTTTTAATCGCAGCAGCAACGGCATGACGATCTCGTTACTGATCATGGTGGACAAAGTGACGCTCGCAACGATAACCATCCCGGTTGCTGCCGAAAAGCCACCGAGGAACGCGAGTCCTGTCAGCCAGCCGTGCCCGCCTTGCATCGGAAGTGCCAGCACAAAAGAGTCGCTACTGAAAACACCGGGCGGCAGCAGGTTTATGCCCGCAATTGTGATCGGGATAATGAAGATACAAAACAGCAATAAATAGACGGGGAACATCCATCGGGCAGACCGATAGTCAACGCCGTCGTGGGCTTCGACAACTCCAATATGAAATTGACGCGGTAGACAAATGATTGCAGCGCTAGCCAGAATCGTTTGTGTAATGAACGTCTCCGGCAGGCCATCAAGAGCGAACAAATCAGCGGCCGGCGGGTTGTCCATTGCCATCGCCGGACCGGAGCCATCGATCAGAAGCCAGATCGCGTAGACGCCGACAGCCGAGAATGCCAGCAATTTTACGAGTGATTCGAAAGCTATCGCGAGCACGATACCGTGATGATGTTCGCTCGCATCGACCTGGCGGGTGCCGAACAGGATAGCGAATAGTGCCAGAGCCATCGCGACGACGAGCGCAGAATCGAAGCTCGGACCGCCACCCGCGGAATAATCGCTGACCGTTTCGAAGCCGGCGACGACCGCTTTCAGCTGCAGCGCAATGTACGGGACTGAACCGACGACCGCGATGATGGTTACCAGGACGGCGAGGACTCGAGCCCTGCCATAGCGGGCAGCGATGAAGTCCGCAATCGACGTAAGGTTTTGTCGTTTGCTGATTGCGACAATTCGCCGCAGCATTCCCCACGCAAATACGAAGACGAGAATCGGCCCCAGGTAGATTGGCAGGAAACTCCAACCATCCTGAGCGGCCGTTCCCACGGCACCGTAAAAAGTCCACGAGGTGCAATAGACAGCGAGCGACAAACTGTAGACGAGAGGGCCCGCGAAGCGGCGGTAACGTTCGGCGCTAAGGGCGTCGCCCCAGGAAGCCATCCCGAACAAAATGGCGACGTAAACGACGGACAGCAGCAGAAGCATCCACCAGCTAATCAATAATCCATCCCCCTCGTTTCTTATCCGCGCGCGCTTTGCACGTCGCACGGCTCGTTCTTATAGCTGGAGTCTAATACTAACGACGCCGGTCTGCGACCCGTATCTCGGCTGCAAACCCTTGCCGGGTTATACGTAAGTATATGAAATAGAAGAATAAAAGACTTTAGCTGGCGCAGGGCATGTGCCGGCGGTTTTGACGTCTACTACTAAAGTCGGTACTGAGTGATGCCGGCTATTTGTTAGATTCTGTTGTCAATAATCCAGTTGCAAAAGCACCAAGGGGGCACCTAAATGTCTAAGAATAAAAATTACTGGAGCGCAAACCTGAGACTCGTTGGCCTTTGCCTTGCCATTTGGTTTGTCGTCTCGTTCGGGTTCGGAATCATACTTGTAGAGCCCATGAACAAGATCTCAATTGGTGGTTACAAACTGGGATTCTGGTTCGCTCAGCAAGGGTCAATCTACATTTTCGTCGCCCTTATATTCTTT
>JBATHK010000131.1:0-75399 GCA_049666725.1 Woeseiaceae bacterium | reverse complement strand
TATTAATACGCTAAATTAGGAATGTCCCTATTTATTTGGCGGCGGCGATTTCTTTTTTCATTGCAGCGATTGTCTCGGCATAGTCAGCACTGCCGAAGATTGCCGACCCGGCTACGAACGTGTCCGCTCCTGCCGCGGCGATCGCACCAATGTTATCGACCTTGACGCCGCCGTCGATTTCCAGCCGAATGTCGCGCCCGCTGTCTTCGATAATTTTCCGGGCCTGGCGCAGCTTGCCGAGCGCCGACGGAATGAACTTCTGGCCGCCAAATCCGGGATTCACGGACATGATGAGCACCATGTCCACTTTGTCGATCACGTACTCCAGCCAGGTCAGCGGCGTCGCGGGATTGAACACCAGGCCCGGCCTGCAGCCGTGCTCGCGAATCAGCCCCAGCGAGCGGTCTACGTGCCGGCTCGCCTCCGGATGAAAAGTAATGTAGCTGGCACCGGCCCTGGCGAAGTCAGGAATGATGCGATCCACCGGCTCGACCATCAGGTGTACATCGATCGGCGCCTCGATTCCGTCGTTGCGCAACGCCTCGCAGATCAACGGACCGATCGTCAGGTTCGGCACGAAATGATTGTCCATGACATCAAAGTGCACGACCTCGGCCCCCGCATCGAGCACGGCTCTTACATCATCGCCGAGACGGGCGAAATCAGCAGAAAGAATCGAGGGAGCAATAAGTGGTTTCACAGTCGTTCCTTTGGCGTATTGGGCAAAGTGGCTCGAAAAGGCAGGATCGCACAGTTCAGCGGATGGATCGCCTTGCTTTCAGCATTTCGTAGGCGCCGCGTACTTCCCGCGTGCGGCGTTCGGCCTCCGCAACAACATCGGCATCCGGATTGCTGCCGGCGATCTTGTCGGGATGACTCTTGTTCATCAATCGACGGTAGGCCTTCTTGATTTCGTCGTTGCTCGCGTCAGGCGACATGCCAAGCGCATCATAAGCGTTGCGTACGCGTGCCGCATCCGCGTCGCCGGCCGGCGAACGCTTGAATCCTTTTTGCGCACGGATCATAGCCTCGAGTTGTGCGAACTCCACGCGCCCGATGTCCAGTTCGAGACAGACTTTCCAAATAAGGGAGCGTTCGTCCTTTTTGAGTGCGTCTTTCGCCAGCACTACCTCCAGCAGCAGGCGTACGAACATTGCACGTTGCGCAGCACTTCTGGCGCTGACGCGCCGCACATCGCGCATGGTTTGAACCAGCGGGAAGCCGGGGCGCTTTCCATCGTCGAACCAGCCAATGGCGCGCCGGACCTGTGACGGACCCAGCCCCAGGCGATGCATGATCATGCGAGCGGCGCGAATTTCCTCCTCGGACACGCGACCGTCCACCTTGGCGAGATGGCCCATGGTCTGGAAAAGAGCGCGTACGAAGCCGTCCGAAACACGGCCGATATCCGCGCCCTGCTTCTCGAAACTGCGGTAGCGCTCGGCGAAGCCGCGATCGAACTGGTGGCCAAGAAACAGGCCGAGGACCGCAAACCAGGGTTTCAGCGTTGCAAGCCCTGCCAAGGTGCCAATGATTTTGCCCCAGTACACTACAAATTCCTGCCATCGGGCAGCGGAATGAACGCCAATCCTAACGTTTGTTTGCCGGCATTCCTATGCGCAATGCTTGCCTGCCTGTTGCGTAGAGGCGATCATCCTATCCCAGTACCCCGGACGAAGAGCGCCATCCAATGAGCATCAACGACGTGTTACTCGAGTCTTCGATTCCCGAACTGCCGCTACTCGGGCGCGGCAAGGTAAGAGACATATACGGTGTCGACGATGCCCATCTCCTGATTGTCACAACCGATCGACTGTCGGCTTACGATGTTGTTATGCCGGACCCGATACCCGGTAAAGGTTACGTGCTGACCCAGATTTCGCTGTTCTGGTTTCGAATGATGGCCGACATCATCGACAATCAGCTAACCGACCTGACCGTAGACGACGTTGTCAAGGATCCGGAGACACGCCAGCAGCTTCGCGGCCGCTCTCTGGTCGTCAAACGTCTAAAGCCGTTGCCCATAGAAGCGGTCGTACGCGGATACCTGATCGGCTCGGGCTGGCGTGACTATCTCGAAACAGGTCAGGTCTGCGGGATCGATCTGCCCGCCGGCCTCAAGCTGGCGCAGAAATTGCCGCAACCGCTGTTTACGCCGTCCAGCAAAGCTGCCGCCGGTCATCACGATGAGAACATCAGTTTTGATGCAGTCGTGGACCTGGTCGGCGAAAAACTCGCCATACATGTGCGCGACGCGGCCATCCGGATTTACGAACGTGCGGCCGCCTACGCGCTGCAGCGCGGCATCATCATTGCTGACACAAAATTCGAATTCGGCCTGGATGGCGAAGGCCGCCTGCACATTATCGACGAGGCATTGACACCAGACTCATCACGATTCTGGCCCGTGGACGGCTACGAGGTCGGCATCAGTCCACCCAGCTTCGACAAACAGTTCGTCCGTGATTACCTCGATACGCTCGATTGGGACAAGACGGCGCCGGGCCCCGAACTCCCGGCGGATGTGTTGCAACAGACCGGCGACAAGTACCGTGAAGCGCTCAAGCGCATGACGGGTTCATAGGCCCACCCTCCACCACCCAGCATCGGACCGCGGCGGTGGGTGCCGGGGTGTCTCACAAAGCGAGTTTGTGAAACAGCTGTCCGAGCGACTGAGATTCCCCGGCGATCGACGCCGCGGGTGGGTGGTGGATGGTTGGTGATTGGAGAAACAGAGCACGTCGCTGCTACCCCGCATCGTTGTACAATGACTGGATAATGATCAACAGCTTACAGAATCGATTTGACAGTCTCGTCTGGGGTGACACGCTGCGGCGCTATGGTCTGCCCGGCCGGATCCTGATGGGGGTGCTGCGATATTTGTACGCTGTGCTTCGCGACATCGTCTCGGGACAGCTGACGCTGCGCGCTATGAGCCTCGTTTACACCACGCTGCTCTCGATTGTGCCGCTACTGGCTTTCAGCTTCGCCGTCCTGAAAGGCCTGGGCGTCCATAAACAACTCGAGCAACGGCTCTATACGATCCTCGAGCCGCTGGGTGACAAAGGTGTGGAGATTACTGACCAGCTCATGAGGCTGGTCACCAGTGTCAACGGCAGTGTCCTGGGTGGCATCGGCCTCGCTTTCTTCATCTACACCGCAATCACGATGGTACAAAAAATCGAAGAGAGCTTTAACTACGTCTGGTACGTCACCAAACCACGCAGTTTCGCGCGCCGCCTGACCGAGTACATGTTGGTATTACTCATAGGCCCGGTAGTAATCGTAATCGCACTGGGCATGATTACCTCGTTACAGAACGAATCGATCGTGCAGGCCCTCGTGCACAATTTCGTGCTGGGCCCGGTTTTTGTCGCAACCAGCAAGCTGACGCCCTACCTTCTGGTGACCGGTGTGTTCACGTTCCTGTACATGTACATGCCGAATACGCAGGTGAACTTTCGTTCGGCACTCGTGGGTGGTCTCGCCGGTGGCTTCCTGTGGGCAACGGTCAGTGTGATATTTGCCGCATTTCTCGCGACCGCAGCGCGTACGCAGGCTATTTATGCCAGTTTCGCGAGCGCGATAACGACGTTGATCTGGCTGTACCTGAACTGGCTGATTCTTCTGATCGGCGCCCAGCTCGCATTTTATTTTCAGAACCCTGCCTATTTGAGAATCGGCCGTCGCGAACCGCGATTGTCGAATGCCATGCGCGAGCGACTTGCCCTGAACGTCATGCTGCTGGTAGGCCGGGCGTTTCGAGACCCGGCTAAAACAATTGACTTGTCGAAATTGAGCCGCCGCTTGCGAATTCCTTCCATAACGATTGCACCGATCGTCAGCGCACTTGAACAACGCGGCCTGCTAACGAGCAATGAAGAAGAAGTCCTGTTGCCTGGTCGCGAGGTGTCCCGCATTCTGCTGAGCGACATTCTCGAGATCGTGCGCGTCGATGGCGAGACCGGCTCATTCCAGGACCCGAGGTGGACGGCCGTGATCGACAAGCTCGGTGGTGATGTTGACGCCGCCGTGGAACAAGCACTCGCTGGCCGTTCACTGTCCGACCTGCTTGACGAGAGCGAGGCCTGAGAGCGTCGACCTGGTTCGCTCAGGCGCCCGCGATCGTCATTTCCCCAACGAGTACCGACCCGCAGCGAATGCCGCCGCGCGTGTCCTGGTCACTGCCTATAGCGACGATGCGCTGATAGAGCTCGCGCAGGTTCCCGGCAATCGTGACTTCATGCACCGGGTACTGAATTTCGCCATTTTCAACCCAGTGGCCAACGGCGCCGCGTGAATAGTCACCGGTCACACCGTTTACGCCTTGCCCGATCAGCTCTTCGACGAGAAGACCCGTACCCATCTCTTTTACCAGGGAATCCAGGTCCTTGCCGCCGCCCGGCACGACCAGGTTTTGTGCACCACCTGCATTGGCCGTTGTTGCCAGCCCCAGGCGACGCGCCGAATAGCTGCTCAGAATGTAACTTTGCAAAACGCCGTCCGTCACGATCTCGCGATCGTAGGTTGCGACGCCTTCGGCGTCATACGGAGCACTCGCCATGGCTTTTTCCAGGTGTGGCCTTTCCTGGATATTTACAAAGTCCGGGAAAATTCTTTCGCCTGCCGCGTCAAGCAGAAACGATGAGCGTCGGTACTGCGCGCCACCGGCAATCGCCCCGATCGCATGAGAAATGAAACCCCGGGCGATCTCGGGTACATACAGTACCGGCGCCCGCGTCGTCTTGATTTTTCGCGCCCCGAGGCGGTTTACGACACGCCGGGCCGCTGTTTCGCCGACAGTCCCGGGTTCCCATAGGTCGCCCGGATCACGCGATGCCGTGTAGTAATAATCGCGCTGCATGACGCCGTCCGATTCGGCAAGTACAACGCAGGTGATGCTGTGACTCGTACGGGAGTTGCTGCCAATGAAGCCGTGCGAATTGCCATAGGCGCGCGAGCCGCGATTCGTTGAAACGGTAGCGCCTTCCGAGTTGCTGATCCGCTTATCAAAATTGAGTGCTGCGGCTTCAGCCTCGATTGCAGTTGCAATGGCGTCGGCTGCTTCGAGCGACCACGGATGGTCAAGTTTGAGGTCCTTGATATCAGTGCACATGAGCTCCGCGTCGGCCAGGCCAGCATACTTGTCACTGGCCGTGACTTCGGCGAACGTGCAGGCCTTGGCGACTGCTTCCCGAATCGCCCCCGGGGAAATATCGGAGGTGCTCGCGCTGCCTTTGCGGGAATCCTTGTAGACCGTGATGCCTATGCCCCGATCGTTTGTGTATTCGAGGTTTTCGACGTCGCCAAGTCGGGCCGTCGCAGACAGGCCAATGTCGTGACTGGCCGCCACTTCCGCCTGGTCGACGCCGCATTTCCCGGCCTCATCAAGCGCCAGTTGTACGACGCCCTCGAGATCTTCCCGACTCAACGATTCTCGCCTGGCGAGTTTTTCCATGGTTTCCTGCACCCTGTTGTGAAGCCTGTCGACTGACCTACCGCATGGTAGACTCCCGCCGCAGAACGGAAGGCTCAGCCGCGGGAGTACTGTAGCCGGTGACAGAATTAAAGCCCAGCAAAAGCGCGAAAAAACGCGAGTTTCTCGCACTGCAGAAACTCGGCGAAGAGCTCATCGCGTTGAATGAGTCAGACCTGCTGCAGATCGGGCTTGACGAAGACTTGCTCGAGGCCGTTCTCGAGGCACGCCGGATCAAGTCTCGCAGTGCGCTGCGCCGCCAGAAACAGTACATCGGCAAGATCATGCGGCATGTCGATCCGGAACCCATTCGCGCGGCGATGCTGCGTCTCTGCCATTAATCGACGAGAATGATAGACTTTCGCGATGAGTATTGATGTCGGCATTATCATGGGGTCCCGGTCTGACTGGGAAACGATGCGTCACGCCAGCGAGACGCTTACGGCGCTGGGCGTCTCCTTCGAGGTTCGCGTCGTCTCGGCGCATCGCACGCCGGACCTGCTGTTTGAATATGCAGAGACCGCCGCTGATCGCGGCCTCAAGATCATCATCGCGGGCGCTGGCGGCGCCGCGCATCTGCCTGGCATGTCGGCCGCCAAGACGCGATTACCGGTACTCGGTGTCCCTGTGCAGTCCGAAGCGCTCAGCGGCATGGATTCGCTGCTGTCGATCGCACAAATGCCCGCAGGCATCCCGGTCGGCTGCATGGCGATCGGTCGTGCTGGAGCCGTCAACGCCGCGCTGCTCGCCGCCGCGATGCTGGCCAACAACGATGCAACGATTGCGGCAGCCCTCGAGACGTTTCGCAAGACGCAGACCGACAAGGTCCTGGCTGACAGCGACCCCACCAAATAGCGACGATGCGTATCGGCATAATAGGCGCCGGCCAGCTGGGCCAGATGCTGGGATTTGCGGCCCGCAAGCTTGACGTCGAATGCCGTTTCCTGGACCCGTCGATCTCGCCGCCTGCCGGAGTATGCGGTGACGTCATCCAGCGACCGTTTGACGACCCAAAGGCCCTGGCGAAGCTGGCCGCAAGCTGCGACGTCATTACCTACGAATTTGAAAACGTTCCTGTCGGCGCGCTGCAGGGTATCGCTGGCGCGGTTCCGATTTACCCGCCTGTGGATGCGCTGCGGCAGGCACAGGATCGCCTCGATGAGAAACGGCTGTTCGAGCAGCTCGGTATTCCATTGCCCGGCTATCGGGCTATCGACTCACGCGACGACATGGTCGCCGCCGCGGCGGCGCTCGGCCTGCCGATGGTCGTCAAGACCCGACGCCTGGGGTACGACGGCAAGGGCCAGTTCATTGTAAAAACGTCAGCCGATGTCGACAAGGCCTGGAAGTCACTCGGTGCCCAGGCCCTGATTGCCGAACAATGGGTGCCGTTCGATTATGAAGTCTCTTCGATCGGTGTCCGAAATGTCGACGGTGATGTTCAGATTTATGCGCTCAGCCACAACGTCCACAAAGACGGCATTCTGCAGAGCTCGCGATCACCCGTCGACGCTCCGGAGCTCGCCGGGAAGGCCGCCGGGTATGTGCAGCAGCTGCTCGATCATCTTGACTATGTCGGCGTCCTCGCCCTGGAACTGTTCGTCAGGGGCGATGACTTGCTGGCCAACGAGTTCGCTCCGCGCGTGCATAACTCCGGCCACTGGACTATCGAGGGCGCCGCAACCAGCCAGTTCGAGAACCACCTGCGGGCGATCATGAATCTGCCGCTCGGCTCCACGGCAAACCGCGGTCACGCCGGCATGATCAACCTGATCGGTGAGATTCCCGCGGCGGCACGACGCCTGGAAGCCGGCCATCTGCACGACTATGGCAAGGCACCCCGGGCTGGCCGCAAACTTGGTCATATCACGGTGGTCGCGGCAACGGCGGACGATCGCGACGCGCTTCTCGACATAATTGACACGAATGTGACCTGATCGACGCATCGCGGTGCGAACGCGGCATGGTGCCGAACCCGGAAAAAAAGGTAAACTAATTCGGATGTCGTATCTGGAACATTTCAAACTCTCCGAGCAACCCTTCCGGCTGACGCCCGATCCGGACTTCATATACTGGAGCAAGCAGCATGCGCGCGCCAAGGCGTACATGGAGTCGACGATATGGCTCGCCGACGGCTTCGTCGTCATCACGGGCGAGATAGGGTCCGGGAAAACAACGCTGCTGCAGTCCTTTCTTTCGGAGGTCGAGGACAACGTCGTTTACGCGGTCGTATCCCAGACCCAGTTGACGCCGACCGAGTTCCTGCAGGCCGTTCTGACCGAGTTCGGTTTCAAGCCGTTCAACAAGCGCAAGGTCGAGCTGCTGGACATGCTCAACATGTTCCTCATCGAGCAATACTCGAACGGCAACAAAGTCGTCTTGATTGTCGACGAAGCGCAAAACCTGACGCGAAAAGTGCTTGAAGAAATCCGCATGATCTCGGGTATCGAGACGCACAAGGAAAAAGTGCTTCGCATCATCCTGGCGGGCCAGCCGGAACTCCGGGACAAACTGGATGCGCCGAGCCTGAAACAGCTGGTGCAGCGGGTGCGCCTGCGCTTTCACCTCAAGGCTCTCGACCGCCGCGAAACCGAGGAGTACATCAAGCATCGCCTGGCCATCGGTGGATGCGAGGGAGATCTGTTCGCCGACGAGTGTTTCGAAGTCATTTTCCGTTTCACGGGCGGCGTGCCGCGCCTGATCAACACACTCTGTGACACAGCATTGCTGTGCGCGTTTGCCGATGGCAAGACGGGCGTTGCCGAGGCTGACGTGCTGTCAGCCATCCATGAGCTGAACTGGAAGGAGCACAAGAGCGATACCGGGATTTACGAAAAGCTGCAGCAGGTTCAGCAGCACCTGCCCGTCTCGGCAGCAGTGACACAGATTGCCGTTCGTTCAAACGGAGAGGTCCTGGCCGAACACACGTTCCCGTTGGGCCGCGTGATCGCAGGACGGTCTCCGGACAACGAGATTTACGTCAAGAGCAAGTTCGTCAGCCGACACCATGCACAGCTCGTCAGCGACGAAAACGGCTGTATTATAGAGGACCTCAACAGCACAAACGGGCTTTTCCTGGGCGCGAAGCAGATCAAAAAGTATCGTCTGAGGGACGGTGACGTGGTTTCGCTAGGCGTGCACGAACTGATTTACACCGACCTTCGGCTGGCTCAGCAAGATACAGGAGAGTCGGAGGAGGACCAGGTTACGGCAAGCGAAGAGAGCGAAGAGAGCGACGATCAGGATTCGGCCGTCAACGAGCAGTAGCCCGACTTCGTCTAGTTGTCCTGTCGCTGCCCAACGCGCCGATCGGTGTCCCGGTAGTCACGACGCTTCAGCAGCACGACCAACCCGGCGACCAGGCAAAACAGGCCGACGACAAAGCAGATGGTGGGCCAGTGCCAGTAATTCACATACATTGAAGCGCCCAAAGTGAACGCCCCCACGAGCAAATAGAAGTACGGCAGACTTTCGTAGATTGGTTTTGAGACCCACATAGTATTGTTTGCTTCCGCTTGACGTCATTTCATTCTCCATAGCCGCGGCGCATTGTCCAGTGCCGCAATGCAAAGGACCCGGCGCCAGGGCCGGGTCCAGGATGCATTTCGTTGGCTGAGCGCGGTCTCCAGCGCCCTGCAGGAGCTCAGTGGCGCCCGACGCCGAACAGGCCAAGCAGCCGCGAAAGTATGGAATCAGTCAGTCCGTCGACGGCCAGGTCCGGTTCAATTTCACTGCTATCGCCGCGGAATCCCTGCACGATCTGCTGTGCGTTGGCGTCCAGGTCTTGTTCTGTAATTGTATTCTCGAATGCCATCGTCGTATCCCTCCTCAGAGATAATGCGACTCTACATCAGGCATATGTCGAATGGAGTGAGATATCTCACACTGTGCATTGTGAACCTGCGGTATTTCGAATTATGTGAAATGTTTAATCGAACTCGGGCAGCGTTACGCGGTTCCACCCACCGTGAGTTCGTCAATCTTCAGGGTTGGCTGTCCGACACCAACCGGTACGCTTTGCCCTTCTTTACCGCAGGTGCCGACGCCTGTGTCGAGTTCGAGGTTATTGCCAACCATGGAAATCTCGTTCAAGGCCACGGGGCCGTCTCCGATCAGCATTGCCCCTTTAACCGGCCTCGTAACTTTGCCATTCTCGATGAGGTACGCCTCGCTCGCCGAAAACACAAACTTGCCAGACGTTATATCCACCTGACCGCCACCGAAGTTCGGCGCATACAGCCCCTTCTTCACTGACGCGATAATCTCATCGGGCTCATGCGGACCCGCAAGCATGTAGGTATTGGTCATGCGCGGCATCGGTATGTGCGCAAACGACTCCCGGCGGCCGTTTCCGGTTGGTTCAACGCCCATGAGACGTGCATTGAGTTTGTCCTGCATATAGCCACGCAGAATGCCGTCCTCGACCAGGACTGTGTTCTGCCCCGGCGTACCTTCGTCATCGACTGACAGCGAACCACGCCGGTTTGCAATGGTCCCGTCGTCCACGATAGTGCAGAGCCTGGAGGCCACCCTCTGCCCGACCTTGCCGCTGAACGCAGAGACGCTCTTGCGGTTGAAATCACCCTCGAGTCCATGGCCCACGGCCTCGTGCAACAAGATACCCGGCCAACCCGGACCCAGAACCACTGGCATCGTGCCGGCCGGTGCTGCTTGCGCCTCCAGCTGCACGGCCGCCTGGCGAACCGCCTCGCGCGCGTACTCGAGCGGCAAGTCGCCATCGATAAAGTAGTGCAAATCGGCGCGCGCACCGCCGCCGGAGTAGCCCTGCTCCCGCTTTCCGTCCTGTTCCATAATCACCGTCACGTTAAGGCGAATCAACGGCCGAACGTCGGCGGCCATCGTGCCGTCAGACGCGGCTATTAGGATAAGGTCCTGGCTGCTCGACAGACTGACAATGACCTGTTCGACGCGCGGATCAAGCTCACGAGTGGCCGCATCGATTTCAAGCAGCAGGGCCGTTTTTTGAGCATCATCGATGCTCGTTGTTGGATCAGCCAACGAGTACAGCGGTGCGGCCGTGCTGCGCTGCCACGCCTGAATGCGCTTCTGCTGCCCCTGGCGTGCAATTGCACGCGCTGCGCCGGCCGCCTGCTCCAATGCCGGCAGGACAAGCTCGTCGGAATACGCGAAACCGGTCTTCTCGCCACTGGTGGCGCGCACGCCAACGCCCTGGTCGAGACTAAAGCTGCCCTCGCGAATGATGCCGTCCTCGAGCGTCCAGCTCTCCTGGCGGCTAACCTGGAAGTACAGGTCGGCGTAGTCGACCCCGCCGCGCATGACTGTGCCAAGCGTGGCGCTCAGCTGCTGCTCGCCCAGCCCGACGGGCTCAAGGAGTCGGGACATGACCGCGTCGATCGATTGGGGGGTACTGATACTCAATTCTGACTCACTATTTCAGTTTACGATTTGCCAGCGCCGGAAACTCGCGGCGCAGCTTCGCCGGTAACTCCGGATCGATGTCCGCGATGACAACACCGTTGCCGTCAGCCCGCTCGGCCAGGATGCGGCCCCAGGGATCACAGATCAGCGAATGACCGAACGTCGAACGGTTATCCGGGTGCTGGCCATATTGCCCGGCTGCAATCACATATGCCAGATTTTCTATCGCTCTCGCGCGCAACAGGATATGCCAATGCGCTTTGCCGGTCGTAACGGTGAATGCGGCCGGCACGGTAAAAATAGTTGTGCCGTCATCGACGAGACGCCGGAACATCTCCGGAAACCGCAAGTCGTAGCAGATCGAAAGGCCGATGCGCCCGCACGGCGTACTCACGGTGACGAGTTCATCCCCGGGATACATCGATCGTGACTCCCGATAGGACTCCTGCCTGTCAACGAGGTCAACATCGAACAGGTGAATCTTCCGATACAAAGCCCTGGCATCGCCGTCAGGGTTATAGACCGGGCACGCACCGTAAACCCGCGCCGTCGCTATTTCGGGCGACACCAGCGGCATGCTTCCGGCTACGACCCAAAGCTTGTAGCGACGTGCTGCGTCGGCAAGGAATTCCTGTATGGGTCCTTTGCCCGGCTGCTCGGCATGCTTTGCCTTGTCGGTCGCATTTTCCGGCATCAGCGCAAAATTTTCGGGCAGGACGGCGAGCATGCAACCGTCGTCAGCCGCTTCAGCCAACAGGCGATCGGCAAGCGCAAGGTTGGCCGACACATCGGACCCGCTGTTCATCTGAATGGCAGCTACACGCATCGTTGATCCCGCTTGTCGAATCCTCGCGGCATTCTACTCTGCACCGGCAACGCAACCCGCAAGCTCGCCGTGAGACACGAAGTCGGCGGAGTCGGTGCTCTCGACGGCGGGCTCATCCCATGAACCGCTGATGCCATAGTAAACCTGGCCCACCTCCTGCAGCGGTTTCTTGAAGAGCTGCGAGAAGATCAGCAATGCAGCAGCAGCGGGCGGCCCGCCTACCATCGCGCCCACGATCGGAAGCGTGTTGCCGACATTTGCGCTGATTACGGCCACCTGGTCGTAGTCACGGTTGGCAAGGCTCGCCTGGCCCACGATTCCGATATCGGCGGCCGGACCTTCGAGCGACAGGTCGCAGGTGTAAGATTCGCCATCGACAATTCGGAACGTGCCTGCGATCTTGTCGAAGCCAAAACCCTTGTTGAACACGTCGCGAAAATCGAGAGACAGGCGACGCGGAAGTGCAACGATACTCATGAGTCCGAACATGCGTCCCGCGCCCGGTTCGACTTCCTCGAGCTGGCCGTTTTCAAATCGAACCTGCACCTGTCCGTTCAGGACGTCGAGAAAATCGGCGCGCGGACCGCCGGACCAGTTCAGATCAATGTTTGCAGTCATCTGGTCGCTGACAATACCGGGTGTGAAACCGAGCCGGGTCATCGTCTGCATTACGTCGGTGCTTGTCAGTGTCGCCGTTGCGGAGGTACGGCTGCCAAGCGGATCGGACGTGTCTGCAACCCATCTGCCGGCACCGACGATTTCAAAGCTCTTGTCCCGTGTTCTTATGGACTTCGCTTCGAGACCGTCTTCGATACGTTCTACGACGAGTTCAACGGCACCGACATGGCGATCGCCAAGCGCAAAGTCAGCCGCCTTCAGCATGATTGGCGGCAATTTTCTTGGGTCCAGCATCGCCGGCTCCCCCGCCGACGCCTCGTCTCCAGGAAGGTGCATACGCTCCATCTCCAGTACCATGGCGCGCTCAGATGCGAAATCGTAGGGCACGAACACGGAGCCGACGATGTCCTCACCCTCGAGCTGAACAAGCCAGTCACGCGCGCTGCGATCAACCCGCACGTGGTGTCCCTGCAAATGCTGACCGACGGCATATAGATCGGCAACATTGAGATCAATCGAACGGATCCGATCAGCTGTACCAACTTCCCTGTCACCGCTGCGCGACAAGTTGAGCCATTCATCAAGACGAACAGTGCTCACATCCCCGCGAATATGCAGGCCCCGGGTATCTGCAGGCTGCACGGCATCACCGCCCATTGTCACAACGCCGCGATCGAAGTCCCAGCTGTCTTCGGGACGATTAAAGGCAATTTTCCAGGCAACGCCGTTCTCGGCATACCCGGCGCTCTCGATGACTTCGCCTCCCGGCATGAATCGAACATCGCCCCTGAATTTCATGGTGGTCGCGTCCGGTTTGCCAACCGGTTCGGGGAGCGCGAAACCCAGGCCTGCGAGGTCCGAGTCAATCTGAATCGTCAGCGGCGACGGCGTATCCTGTTGGCCGCGTGGAAAAAGTATGCGCGTTTCATAGTCCGTGCCACCACTGATCAGGCCCTCGAGTGGCATCCCGAGCTCTTCGATGATTGCTGCCGCGCTTACAAACCCCTTTGTACTCGCAACAACACTGAATCGCGGGTCCTCCGAGTTAGTCAGGTCGAGGACGACCGGTTCGCCAAGAAAGCGCGCGCCGAGCGACGCGCTCGAAATATCGTCCCGAGCAATTGTCACCTCGCCAATCAGGTCGGTTACCTGCGCCGGAAAACCAGCGATCGCGAGTGTGCCGTTGTTGCTCCGCACACGACTGGTGAATTCGAAAGCCTTCGGATCTTTTAGCGGCACAGTCAGATCGAGCGTGAATGACGCATCTCCCGACACGGTGACGCGATCCAGCTGGCCACCGAAAATATCAGCGATGGGGCTCTGCATCGAGAACGCTCGAATCGTCTCGAGTGTTCCCGTCGAGAAAGCATCAATCGTGAGCACCGGATTGCGCAAGTCTGCGATCTCTATCTTGGCGTCAACCGTCTCGTTGCCCGCGCTAACAGACCGGTTACGTACTGAGTACAGACGCATGTTCTCGAGAACGACCTCCATGTCGGATCGATCGGTAGCCGGCCACCGCGGTTGATACTTGAAGGTCAGGTTGCGAACCGATGCCTCGATAAGGAAGCGTCCTTCGCCGTTGTCAAACGGAAACTTGTCAAGGGGACCGTTCAGCGTCGTGGTACCACGTGGTATCGAACCCTTTACGAGCGCTGCCTGGAACCAGTCATACAACTTGGGCTTGACAATTTTCTGCGGAATATACTGTTTTGCTGCCGACACATCGGTAATGCTCCATGTGCCGTCAAGATCAATCTCCGGTGATGACTCGCCAGCGTGAATAATCAACTGCACATTACTCTGGCTATCGAAAAACTCGTTACGAATTCGAATGCTGTCTGACAGTACTGTCGTTCTGGAGTCACCGCTGCGCCAGATGACCGTGCCCTCGGCCGAATCGATATCGATTGGCGTGGACAGGTATTCCGGCATGTCGACAGTCATGTCGGCCGAGCGAATCTCGACGCGACCGCCCAATCGGTTCGCGCGCAAAACGCCGGAGAATCCCCTGACGCCAGGACGATTGCCATCAGCAGCCACGCCTGCTGCGTCCAGTTGGGCGGCAATATCGAAGCGTGGCGAATCAGAGCCGATATCCGACACCGTAGCGACCAGGTCGCGCACCCTGCCACTCGGCTCGTAGCTCGTTAGCAGTTCCTGTCTATCCGGATTCAATAACGGTATGAACAGGCTGGCATCCTGCAGGTTCAGGTAGGAAGCGCGAACATCCATCAAGACGACTTTTCCCGAGTCATCCGTGCTTACTTCGGCTCGCAGCGACGCCTCGGGCCACTGGTGGTCAGGCGTTGCAATTTGAAATTCTTCGGCAGCAACGAGCCAGCCGTCAGAAGCGATATCCAGTTCAAACCGACCGCGCATGTCGAACAGCTCATCCGCGGTGAGCGAAACCCCGGCGAAGTCGACGTCCGCGCTGGCGGTTCGAATGCGGCCGTCGGCATAAGCAACCGAAAAGTCCGCGTCGCCTGCACCGGATAAGACACGCCGATCGCTTTTTCTTTGCAACTGCGACCATCCGGCGAGATCGACGTCATTCGCCTCGACAACAATATCCCAGTGACGATCTTCTTGGGGCAGCGTAAGGAGCTGTGTTGCCGATATGCCGAGTTGGCGACCGAGCTCGTCAGGCAGACGAACGCCAGCATCGAGTGCGACACGGTTTTTGTCGACGCTCACGGTTACACGCGGTATCTCAAAAAATTTCGGCCTCTCGTCGCCCGGCTGCAAGAAAATGATCTCGATATCCTCGCCGATCACTTCGATAGCGGACTCGCCCGGATCCCGGCCTGCGTTACCTTGCAACAATTCTTCAGCGGGCGCGCCCTGGATCCACCAGTGACCATCCTGCAGCTGACGGACTTCGACGCTGGCGCCACGAACAACGACGCGATCGACAACCCGGACGCCTTCAACGAGCAGGCGCGTCAGCGCGATACCAACTCGCACCTCTTCAGCCGCGACGACGCGGGTTCGGCTGTCCAGGCGCAGCAGCGCCGTATCCCGGAATAAGAGCTCCGGCCCGCTCAACCCCCAGCGCGCATCCATTCCGGAGAATTCGACCTCCATGCCAATCGCGGCGCTTGCCCATCCCTTGATGTTCTCCTGGTACTCAGGAAGCCGCGGGAGAAAGAGTCGGAAAAGGCCAACCGCGATGGCCAGCAAAATGACAACGCCGGCCGCAGTATACGCAGCGAATTTGAACAGGCGTTGCAGAAAGAACTTCATTTTTTGGCGGTTTCTCCGATACCTACATCAGGACAACGTCGAACTGATCCTGAACATAAAGCGACTCCGTTTGCAGCCGGATGGACTTGCCGGTCTGCGCTTCCAGTTCGGCAAGGCTCCTGGCTTGCTCATCAAGCAACAGCTCGATTACGTTCTGGTGTGCGAGCACCAGCACCTCGTCAAATTCGAACTGTCTCGATTGCCGTATCGTTTCCCGAAAAATTTCGAAACACACGGTTTCTGCCGTCATCAGGAAACCACGGCCGGCACAACTTGGACAGTCCTCACACAGAATATGTTGCAGGCTTTCACGCGTGCGTTTTCGTGTCATTTCAACCAGGCCCAATGGTGACACAGGCGTAATCTGCGTTCGTGCGTGGTCGCGTGCGAGCGACTGCTCCAGCACTTGCAGGACGTTGTCTCGGTGGTCCTCTTCTTCCATGTCGATAAAATCGATGATAATGATGCCGCCCAGGTTCCGCAGCCGCAGCTGCCGCGCAATCGCAACGGCGGCTTCGAGATTCGTGCGGTAGATTGTCTCTTCGAGGTTGCGATGACCGACGTAGCCGCCCGTGTTGATGTCAACAGTGGTCATCGCCTCCGTCTGGTCGAATATCAGGTATCCACCTGATTTCAAAGGAATACTCCGGTCCAATGACCTGCGGATCTCATCTTCGGTGCCGTGCAGGTCGAAAATCGGCCGCCGCCGCTGGTAGAGCTCCAGCTTCGGCTCGATATCCGGCAAGTACGTGTCGGCAAAATCCTGCATGGCATTAAAATCTTCTTCGGAATCCACGAGGATACGCTCGATATCGCTGGTCACCATGTCCCGAAGTACTCTCAGTGGCAGCGAAAGATCCTCATGTACCAGCATTTTTACGCGTGCCTTGCTGCACTGTTCCTGAATGACCTCCCACAACCTGAGCGTGTACTTCAGATCGGCGAGCAGGGCTTCCTTGTCCATGCCTTCGGCGACGGTGCGCACGATGGCACCACAGCTTAAGTTCCTCTCGGCAAGGATTTCTTCGACAATGACACGAAGTCGCTCGCGTTCGTCCTCATCTTCTATTCGCGCCGAGATTCCGACCGTATCGCTGCACGGCAAGAGCACAAGATGCCTGGACGGTAAAGTGATAAAGGTCGTCAGTCGTGCACCCTTGTTTCCCAAAGGGTCCTTGGCGACCTGCACCATGATCTCATCACCCTCACGAACCAGGTCACGAATGGCCAGCACCTCGTCCGAACTGCTTTGTTCATGGCGAGGAGCAATGTCAGAGGCATGCAAGAAAGCCGTGCGCTCCAGTCCGATATCGATAAATGCAGCCTGCATCCCGGGCAAAACCCGCAGCACGCGGCCCTTGTATATGTTGCTGATCAGTCCACGGCGGGCCGCGCGTTCGATATAGACCTCCTGCA
The DNA here is from genome assembly GCA_049666725.1 of Woeseiaceae bacterium. Taxonomy (GTDB): domain Bacteria; phylum Pseudomonadota; class Gammaproteobacteria; order Steroidobacterales; family Woeseiaceae; genus UBA1847. The sequence continues at coordinate 58,417 of JBATHK010000131.1, read as the reverse complement.
GCACGCCATTCTCGAGCAGCGCCGCACGCACTTCGCTCGTCGTAACGTTGATCAGGATTTCTTCTTTTAGTGATTCATCCGTCATGATCTTTCTGCTTCGCCATTACATCGATGCCTGCGCCCTGCAACAATCGCACGGTCTCGAACACGGGCAATCCAACAACACCCGAATAACTGCCCTTGATGGCCTCGACAAACGCTCCACCGAGCCCCTGAATGCCATACGCGCCCGCTTTATCGCGAGGTTCCCCACTGTGCCAGTAAGCGCGCGCCTCGTCCCGACTGATTTCGCGAAAATAGACTTCGGTCGAACTGATTGCGGTCTGCACGCCATCAGGCCCACGCAGCGCCACGCCAGTCAACACGAAATGCCGGCGCCCGGAGAGGCAGAGGAGCATCGACACAGCCTCGTCCCTGCTTCGCGGCTTGCCAAGCACCTCGTCACCGAGCACGACAACGGTATCGGACCCGATGACGCGGCAGGATGCGTCCACGTCGGCCGCAGCGGCCTTATCCGTCGCGAGACGGAGTACCATTTGCTGTGGCGTCTCGCCGGCCAGCCGATCTTCATCCACCTCGACTGCTTGGACCGAAAACTCGAGCCCCAGTGCCCTGAGAATTTCCTGCCGGCGCGGCGACGACGATGCCAGGCACAGTGATGGGTGCGGGGACATGGCCAATCGTTCAGGACCGATGGTACGGGTGGCCGGACTGCAGCGACCATGCGCGATACAGCTGCTCGGCCAATAGCACCCGGGCCATGCCGTGCGGCAATGTCAGCTGCGACAGCGACCAGCTAAAGTCCGCGCGCTGCCGGATGGCAGCAGAAACACCGTCGGGGCCACCGATGATAAAGCACAGGTCGCGACTATCTGTTTGCCAGTCCGTGAGCCTGGCTGCCAGTACCCGGCTTGTCAGCTGTTTTCCTCGTTCGTCCAGCAGAACGACCTGCTCTGCCTTACTCAGTTTCGCGAGTATCTGCTCGCCTTCCGCCGCAGCTGCTTGCTGCGACTTGTCATTCTTATTGCGTCGCACGGTTGCGATCGTGTCGAGACGAAATTTCCACTCGCGCGGAAATCGCGCGGCATAAATGCCGAAGGCCTCGTCCACCCAGGAGGGTTGGCGGCCACCGACGGCCAATAGTCGAATGTGCACGGCCTAACCGTCGGTTGCCGTCGCGTCCCCTGTCGGGACAATCGACCAGAGTTTCTCCAGGTTATAGAACTCGCGCACTTTGGGCAGCATGACGTGTACCAGCGCATCCTGCAGATCGAGCAGAACCCATTCACCGCCTTCCTCGCCCTCGACTCCTATGGGTCGATGGCCGGCCTCTTTGGCCTTCTCCGCCACATTATCAACGAGCGCCTTGACATGGCGACTGGAGGTGCCGCTGGCGATGACCATAAAGTCCGTTACTGCGGTCATATTGCGAACATCGAGTTTGACGATGTTCTGCGCTTTGACGTCATCCAGCGCCTCAGTAATCAGGTTTACAAGCTCATCGCTATTCATGCGCGGTTCTCGATAATCTTCAAATTTGACTCCTATCTAGTTTCATTTCCATTTTCATTTCGAGGGGATGCATAGCAGCCGCTGTTCGCGATTTCGTCGCGCACCGCGTCCGGCATCAGAAATCTTGGATCGCGACCCGCAGCAACGAGGTCTCGAATCTCGGTTGATGAAATCTCGAGTTGTGTTACGGCGTGAATATGAATTCGCCCGTTCGGCGCGTCATGCAAATCATCGACACGATGGGTTCCAAACTCGGTAATCAATTCGCCGAGCGCGCCGATGTCCGGCGCCTTCCAGCCAGGTCGGTGCGCAACAACGATATGTGCAACAGCAAGAAATTCGTCCCATCGATGCCACCCCGGTAAACCGAGAAATGCGTCCATTCCGACTATCAGACCCAATGCCCGACCCGGAAATTCCTCACGCAAGGCCAAAAGGGTATCGATCGTGTACGACGGTCCGTCGCGCCGAAGCTCCCGGTCATCGACTGTGAACCCCTCGTGACCGGAAACGGCCAGCTGGACCATGCGCAGGCGCTCTGCCGCGGAGGCAAACGTCGTCCCACGGTGCGGCGGATCACCACAGGGAATGAAGCGCACATCCTCGAAACGCAGTGCCTGCAGCATCTCGAATGCCGTTCTTAAGTGGCCGTAGTGAATCGGATCGAAGGTGCCGCCGAAAACGCCCATCAGCCTCATAGGCGCGCCATTCCAACGACAATATCGCAAGCCATCTGCCAGGGATCGCCGGCACGCTGTCCTTTGGCCGCCGCATCGGCACGTCCTGTCGCTTTCAGCATGCGGTTAAAGGAGCCGTGCTGGTGTCGCCCGATGCAGCTGCGCACCAGCCCCTGGCGATTTCGCCAGACGCCGTTTTTCTGCATGGCGCTGCCAAGATCACCGCCTTGACGAATAACGTCATCAAGTCTCGAGAGCGTGCGTAACTCGCGTGTGAGCGCCCACATTACGATGACGGGCTCGACGCCTTCCGAGCGCAGGCCACCCAGAATCCTGACCGCCCGCGCCGCGTCGCCGGCCATGGCCGCGTCAGCGAGTTTGTAGACGTCATAACGGCTGCTGTTGGCCACCGCGTTGCTGACATCCTCGACGCTGACGGGTCCTTCCCCGAGCAACAGGCGCAACTTCTCGATTTCCTGGCCGGCAGCGAGCAGGTTTCCCTCGACCCGATCGGCAATGAGCGTCACGACATCGCGCTCCGGCTGCAGCCCGGCGCTGCGCATGCGACTGGCAATCCAGCCCGGCAACTCTCGAACACCAATGGGCCAGAGGGCCAGGCTGACTCCCTTCTTGTCGATCGTCTTGGCCCACTTCGAGGCCGCCGCGCTTCGATCCAGCTTCGGCGCCGTAACGATGAACAATGTGTCCGGGCCCGACTGTTGCACGAGTTCGATAATCGCCTCACCGCCTGCACGTCCCGGCTTGCCGGTTGGCAGTCGCAGCTCGATGATGCGCTGTTCCGCAAACAGTGACAGGTTGCCGGTCGACGCCGTGAGCTGCACCCAGTCGAAGCCGGCCGTCGCGACGTGCAGCTCGCGCATGCTGAAGCCGCGCTGTCGGGCCGCGTCGCGAACCGCATCCAGTGCCTCGGCGACCAGCAGGTGTTCATCACCGGTAACGAGGTAACAGGGTGCGAGTGATTTCTTGAGGTGCGACGAGAGCTGATTTGCCTGTATCTTCAAACAAGCTGCTCCATGGAGATGGACTCGCCTTCGAGCAGAACCGGGATACCGTCGGCAACCGGGTAGATTCGTTTGCCGTCATCAGTAACCAGCGCTTCGGCAAGCGGCTCCGCGAGCTTCGAGCCTTCCTGGTTGACCAGTTCGCCGGCGTGGATCGCGGCGTTGACCCGCTCGAGCTTGTCTTTCTTAAGAACCGCCAGGCCTTTATGGCTCACCGGGCATCGCAGAATCGTCAGAAGTCGCTTGTCCATAGCGCACCATTGTACCGCCCATTGACGCCGTAAAAACCTCAATTTGGCGCTCAATTTCGGCTCAATATGGCCACCAGTTCCCTATTGCCGCGGGCTTCGGCCGCGACGATCGACGATGACCCGCACTACGTCAATCGGTCTCATGCTTATCCTGCCCGGTGCCTGGCACGGGGTCGTACCCGGAGCCGCCCCAGGGATGGCAGCGACCCATGCGTTTGACCGCCAGCCAGCAGCCTCGCAGTGCACCGTGCGTTTGCAGCGCTTCGATCGCGTAACTCGAGCAAGTGGGTTGATAGCGGCAGTTGCCGCCGAGCCAGGGAGAGATCGCCAGCCGATAGAACTTGACGAGCCAGATCAGTGGCTTCGCCAGCAGTCGGCTCGCCGCGGTCGGCATCAGGCGGCCCGCAAAGCCTCGGTCGCAAAACCGCGGATTGCGTTAAGCATGGATGACAGCCCGTTGCTGCGTGTTGGGCTCAGGTGGCTCTCGAGCTGCAGTGCTTTCACGAAGTCGGGCGGCGTATCAAGGATGTCCTGCGGATATCGGCCGCTGTAGAGGCGCAGCAACAACGCAATAAGCCCCGATACAATCGCCGCGTCGCTGATAGCCCGAAATTCCAGCCGGCCGTCCTTTTTCTCGGCGACAAACCAGACCTGTGACTGGCAGCCCCGGATGCGGTTTTCTTCTGTACGAAGCGCCTCGGGAAACTCCGGCAATCGACGTCCCAGGTCAATCAGGTACTGGTAGCGGTCCATCCAGTCCTCGAAAAGACCGAACTCCTCGATGAGTTCCTGCTGCGCTGCCTGTACCTCGTTCGTCATTTCGTCAACCGCCGCGACGCCAGGTCGTGCCATCACGGCCGTCCTGAATACTCACACCCGCCGCCTGCAGTTGATCGCGGATGGCATCCGCCCGTTTGAAGTCGCGCTCGGCTTTTGCGGTATTGCGGGTTTCAATCAGAGCTTCGATTTCTGCGGCAGGCATGTCGCCTTCAACATCGCCCGCAAACCACTGCTCCGGATCATTGCCAAGCAGGCCCATCAACTCGCCGCAGGCATACATTTGTGCCGCGAGCGACTCCATTTCCTGCTCGTCATTTGCCTTGTTGAGCGCGCGCGCCAGTGCAAAAAACTCGGCCAGTGCTTTGGGCGTATTGAGATCGTCCTCCAACGCCTCGAGCAGCGCATCAGGCACAGCGGCGGCGGCACGAGCCCCGTCCGACACCGAGATGCCACGCACCGCACCGTACAGTCGGTCGAGCATTCGGCGCGCTGATTCGATGGTGGCGGCGGACCAGTCCAGTGGCTGCCGATAATGCGCGCTTAGCAGCGCGAGGCGAATGACCTCACCCGGAATCGACTCGATCAGGTTATGTACCAACAGAACATTACCCAGTGACTTCGACATCTTGGTTTCATCGATGCTCAGGAAACCGTTGTGCAGCCAGTAGCGCGCAAAGGGCGCGCCATCGTGGGCGCAGCGGCTTTGCGCACGTTCGTTTTCGTGGTGCGGAAAAACAAGGTCCTGCCCGCCGGCATGAATATCAATTGTTTCACCCAGGTGTTTTTCAGCCATGGCAGAGCATTCGATGTGCCAGCCGGGCCGCCCTCTCCCCCAGGGCGAATCCCATCCCGGAAGCTCGGGAGTCGAGGGCTTCCACAGGACGAAGTCCTGTGCGGCCTTCTTGTAAGGCGCGACTTCGACGCGTGACCCCGCGATCATCTCTCGCAGATCGCGTTTTGACAGCTCACCGTAGTGCTCAAATGAAGAAACGTCGAAAAGCACGTGCTGTTCCGCAACATAGGCAAAGCCCTTCTCGACCAGCGACTCAATCATCGCGATCATTACGTCAATATGTTGCGTGGCACGCGGCTCGACGTCGGGCGGCTGAACGCCCAGCGCAGCCATGTCATCGTTGTACGCTTTGATGTATTGCGCCGTGATCTCGTCTATGGGCCTGCCCGTCTCTACCGACGCCGCGTTAATCTTGTCATCCACGTCCGTGATATTGCGGGCAAACGTCAGCTTGTAGCGGCGGCGCAGAACCCGCGCCAGCAGATCGAACACAACGGCAGGTCGGGCATTGCCGATATGCGCGTAGTTGTAGACGGTCGGCCCGCACAGGTACATCGTCACCTCACCGGGATTCTGGGGCTCAAAAAGGACTTTCTTGCCCCGGAGCGTGTCGTGCAGCTGTATGGTCATCGTGTCTCGGTCAGGCCGGTCAAAAAACGCAATCATAGCAATATTGCTGCCGTCCGCTACGATCGGTATTCTTCCGGCCCGCAGGAAATACATCGAGGACTGCCAATGTCTGTCTTACCGGTCAAATTTCAGGCCCGTCAATCCATCGAGCAGGTCGAGGAAGGCAATGACCTAGCGCCCAGGTTCGACGACCGCGGCCTGATTACCGTTGTCACGACCGATGCCGACAGCGGCGAGTTGCTCATGCAGGGCTACATGAACGCCGAGGCGCTGCAGCTGACGATCAGCACGGGCGAAGCCTATTACTACAGTCGCAGCCGACAGGTGCTCTGGCACAAAGGTGCGACCAGCGGACTCGTGCAGAAATTGCGGGAACTGCTCGTGGACGATGACCAGGACTGCATTTGGCTGCGCGTCGATGTGGCGGGTGGCGCGAGTTGTCACGTCGGTTATCGCAGCTGCTTTTACCGCAAGGTTCCGATCGGTGCTGATTTCGAGGCGAAGCAGTCGGGCGGACACGTTGAACTTGAATGGACTGATACCGAAAAGGTGTTTGATCCCGAGGAAGTTTACGGCGACGCGCCGAATCCCACCAAGCTCTGACCACCACCCACCAGCAGCCTGACCGCGGCGTCGATCGCCGGGGTGTCTCAGTCGCTCGGACAGCTGCTTCGCAAACTCGCTTTGTGAAACACCCCCGCACTCAACGCCGCTGATCCCAAGTGCTGATCGTGGCAAGCGGGCGACGGTGGCGAGTGTGGGGATGTCTTGCGAAGCGACATCGCGTAAGCGCGAGCAAGCAAGATCTCCCCGCGATCGCCGCTGTTGCCAGACTGGAAGTGGATGGGTGGCTGGTGGGTGGTGGTCAGAGAGTGCTCTTTGACTTGCGACGCCGCTTGTCGCGCTTTCGTCGTGCCGCGGGCTGCGGCGCCCGGTACGCGATTGCCCGCGCCTCAAGCGCGTACTCGATCGTGCCGATCATCCACAGGTAGTAGCCCATCAGCTCGATGACTTCCTCGATCGCCAGCTTGACAACGCGCTGATACGCGTTCCCGAGAATCGATTGCCACAGCGGTTCGTGACCGACCAGCGGCACGAATGCAAACAAAATGGCAGCGCCGGCAAACAGCAGCGTCAGTCCGGGTGACGGCCAGATGCGAGCAAGCGCAATCGTCAACCGCTTTCTGTGACGGTAGGTGTAGGCTATCAGCAGTGACCCAACAATGGCGACAAGAACCTGCCACAAGTTGTCAGCAAGAAACCGGTCCAGGAAATAATCGGATTCGCGAATCAGGAACACGAGTGCCAGCCCGCCAAAACCGAAGGCGATCGGCCGCTGTGACGGACAGTGCCGCGCGACCCAGAGCATGATCAGCCCACAAATGCCTAGAATGATTGCCTGTATTATTTCGACGGGGGAAAACTCGCTGGTGCCGTAAATATCGCTCTCCGCGACCACGACATGCAGCTTCAGGCTACCCGGAGACGCAATTTCCATCTGCGTCAGTGCCAGAGTCACGAGCGCAATCGAGATGAAGTACAGAACATAGCGAAGCCAGGCCATACGAAACTATACACTGCGCGGCCCGACTGTCAGCGCAGTGCAAAAACCGGCTCGCCGCACCCAGTCAAAAGGCGATGATTAATAAGGAATTTTCGCGCGTCTTCGGCGTCCTTTTCGAACCACTCACGCGTGCTGCCGAGGCGAAAACTGTAGCCCCAGGCATCCATGTCCTGCATGAGGAGCTGTCGCCCGACGCCCTTGATGTGATCCGCAAGCAAGACCTGCAGATAACAAACCGCGGCCTCCTCGAGATCGTCACCGCCCGCGTCACAATCCAGCCGATCACGACGATCCGGAGTCATGCAAACGACATGACAACTCTCGTGCAACAACGAATGCACGGGCGTGTCGCGTCGCACGTAAACTGTCTTGCGCACGATTCCGGCTTCCGAGTCGCCCCAAAAGCTGCCCCTGATCGGCTCGCCATCATTCTGAACCTGCAACTGCAGATGGTACTGGCCAAGCAATGACACGAGATCACCGAGTTCGACATCGGCCACGGTCAATACGCTACGCTCGGCTATCGCAGCCACGTGCCTGTTATATCGCTGCGATCTGTTTCAGGACGATACGCACGAGATCTTTGACAATCGCCGCCCGCAACAGCTCTTCTTCGTTTGCCTTGCCCAGGACCAGCCTCGAGTCATAGGTGTAGTTTCGCGTAATGGTCAGATCCTGTGTTTCCAGCAGTCGGCTGCCAACGCCATCGATCACATACTGTATCGTGTAGTACACCTCGTACTCCGTCGGCACATTGCGCGCAGACACCGACAGCACGCGCTGATCGGTTTCGTCATACAAGATCGAAAAGGTTGCGGTCGACTCGGCCGCCGTGTCGACAAGCTGGACGCCTGCGTCCTGCAGCTCTGCACGAAGCGCCCGATAGAACGGGCTGTAATGATCGCCGGCCGCAATAAACGTGCGCTCCATCGAGGCGGGCGTGGTTAACGCGCCCTGCATCTGGAATCCGCAGCCGGCCATGAGCGTAATGACCGCTATGCACAGAAATCTAGACAACAATATTCACCAGGCGACCCGGCACGACAATTATTTTTCGAATGTCATTGCCATCAACAAAGCGCTGCACGTTCTCATCGGCAGTCGCCAGTTTTTCGACAGCCTCCTTGTCTGCATCAGTCGGGACCGAAATCCGGGCACGGAGTTTGCCATTGACCTGTACAACCATTTCGATCAGGTCCAGCTCGAGCGCCGCTTCATCAACTTCGGGCCAAGCCTGGTCAATCAGCGGCGTCTTGTGCCCCAGCTCCTGCCACAAGGCGTGACTTATGTGTGGCACTATCGGTGACAACATCAGCACCACGGCCTCCAGCGCTTCGTGCTCAACTGCGCGGCCGGCATCGCTCTTGTCATCAAACTTGTTGATCGCATTCAGCAGCTCCATTGCCGCTGCTACGGCCGTATTGAAGCTGCTGCGGCGACCGAAATCGTCACTGATTTTTGCGATCGTCTGGTGCGTCTTGCGCCGCAGATCCTTTTGACCCTCATCCATTTCCTTGGGATCGACAGCAGGCGCGGACGCGGACGCGGCATGCTCAACCACGGCATTCCAGAATCGCTTCAGAAAACGAAAACTGCCCTGCACGCCGTCATCCGACCATTCGAGCGATTGCTCGGGCGGCGCGGCGAACATCATGAACAGGCGAACCGTGTCAGCGCCGTATTTCTTGATCAGCTCCTGCGGATCAACGGTATTGCCTTTCGCCTTGGACATCTTGGCGCCATCTTTGAGCACCATGCCCTGCGTCAGGAGGTTCGTGAACGGTTCGGAAACCTCGGTAAGCCCCTCATCCCGCATAATGCGCTGGAAGAATCGCGAATACAGCAGGTGCAGGATGGCATGCTCGATGCCACCCGTGTATTGATCGACAGGCGTCCAGTACCTGGCGCGCTCATCGAGCATCGCGCTGGCATTGTCCGGGCAGGCATAGCGTGCAAAATACCACGACGATTCGACAAACGTGTCAAACGTGTCAGTCTCGCGGCGCGCTGTCTTGCCACACTTCGGGCATTCGGCTTCGTAAAACTCCGGCATGTCGCGCAACGGTGAACCGACCCCGGTGAATTCGACATTTTCGGGCAACACGACCGGCAGCTGGTCCTCGGGAACCGGTACGGCATCGCAGTCGTCACAATAAATAATCGGTATCGGTGCACCCCAGTAACGTTGCCGCGATACGCCCCAGTCACGCAGGCGATAGTTGACGGTACGGCGGCCACGGCCGGTCTCCTCGAAGTAATCCGCAATCGCGTTGAACGCGGCTTCGAAATCAAGCCCGTCGTACTTGCCGGAGTTGACCAGCACGCCCCTGTCGATGAACGCGGCTTCCTCGATATCGATTTCGGTCCCGTCTGCCGGCGCAATAACCTGCTTGATGGGCACGCCATGTTTCCTGGCGAATTCCCAGTCGCGCTCGTCATGGCCCGGAACGGCCATGACCGCACCCGTGCCGTAACTCATGAGCACGAAGTTCGCGACCCAAAGGGGCACATCTTCACCCGTGAGCGGGTGTATGGCCGAGATGCCAAGCGGCATGCCCTTCTTTTCCATCGTTTCGAGCGTCGCCTCGGCAGCGTCGGTCTTTGTACATTCCTCTACAAACCCAGCAATCTCCGCGTTGTCGGCCGCTACTTTCTTCGCCAACGGATGTTCGGCCGCGACTGCCATGTAGGTAACACCCATCAGCGTGTCAGGGCGCGTGGTATAGACAGTTAACGGTTCGTCTTCTCCGGCCACGTCGAACGACAGCTCCACACCCTCCGAGCGACCAATCCAGTTGCGCTGCATGGTCTTGACCGAATCCGGCCAGCCCGGCATACGATCCAGTTCGTCGAGTAGTTCGTCGGCGTAGGCCGTTATCTTCATGAACCATTGTGGAATCTCGCGGCGTTCGACGAGCGCGTCCGAACGCCAGCCGCGACCGTCGATCACCTGCTCGTTTGCGAGCACCGTCTGGTCCACCGGGTCCCAGTTAACGATCGAGTTCTTTCGATACACGAGGCCCTTCTCGAACATGCGCGTGAATAACCACTGCTCCCAGCGGTAATACTCAGGCCTGCAGGTCGTAACTTCGCGCGTCCAGTCATACGCGTAACCGAGCCGCTTGAGCTGTTCACGCATGTCGTCGATGTTTTTATAGGTCCATTGGGCCGGCGGCACGCCGCGCTGAATAGCGGCGTTTTCTGCCGGCATGCCGAATGCGTCCCAGCCCATCGGCTGCAGCACGTGCTTGCCCTGCATGCGCTGGTAACGCGCGAAAACATCACTGATCGTGAATACCCGCACGTGCCCCATGTGCAGCTTGCCGCTCGGGTACGGAAACATCGTCAGGCAGTAGAATTTCTCTTTGTTCGGGTCTTCGCTGACCTCGAAACAGCGGGACTCGGCCCAGTGCTCCTGGGCCGCCCGTTCGACGATGTCGGGTTTATAGGGAGTACTCATCGGTGTCGCTGTGGTTTCATGACCGGGAAAACCCGCAAGCGTACTACAGGCTGGCGCGATTGCGAATCCAGAACAGGGCGAGGACCGCCATGCAAAGGCCAATGATCGGCTGGTTTCCGGCTCGTGCATAAGGCGTCGATCCACGCCGCGGCTCAATATCAGCGGTCATTATCTGGGGCTTGAACTGTTGGCCGACCTCGAGCAGCGCACCATCGCTGCCGATAAACGCACTGATTCCCGTATTCGTGGATCGGATCGCGTAGCGGCCGACTTCGAGCGCGCGCATCCGTGCGATCTCGAGATGCTGATGCGGCGCGATTGAATCGCCAAACCAGGCATCGTTGCTCACGTTGATCAGAATATTGGCATCCGGCATCGCATAAAGCTGTTCCGCACCGTAAGCGTCCTCATAACAGATCGCCACGGCGAGTTTGGCACCGTTTGGCATCGCCAACAGTGGTTGAATGTCAGCGCCGGCCGAGAGGTCAGAATACGGCAGGTTCTGCATCTTCATCCACTCACGAACGCTGGCCGGTACGGGAAAATATTCGCCGAACGGCACGAGGTGTCGCTTGCGATAGACCTGCCGCTCCGCTCCGCCGAGAAGAATGACGCTGTTGAAAACCTGCCCTTCGGCGTTGCGCTCGAAACTGCGTTCGAGAATGCCAAAAACGAGGCTTTGCTTGCGGCGGCGAATGTCGCTTTCGACGCGGGTGATGTAGTCGCCGACCAGGTCGTCCAGCGCGGGAATCGCCACCTCGGGCCAAACAACGATTGCGCTGTCCGGTACACCGAGGGTCGAACTGCGGTAAAACTCCATGATCGGCCGCAGTTGAGCGCGTTCCCATTTCTTGTCCTGCGAGACACCTGCCTGAACGATGCTGGCTCGCATCGGTTTTCCTGCCGGCTCGGTCCAGTCCGGCAGCAGCAACAGGCCACCTGCGAGCCACGGCAAAAAAATCGCAATGATGGCAACGATTCGCGGTGCGCCCGTTGACATCAATACGACCAGCAAGGCCGATGTGCTGACCATCAGCATGAACGATACGCCGTAAACACCCAGCAACGGCGCCCAACCCGCATACAACGTGTCGATCTGCCCGTAGCCCAGCGCCAGCCACGGGAATCCCGTGAAGACCCAGCCACGCAGCCATTCGATCAGCACCCAGGCCGCAGGCGCAACGAGCAACAGCAGCCAGGGTTCGCCCTGCGACAGGTGGCTGACCAGCCACCCCGCGATCCAGAGGAATGAGGCCATGATTAGCGCCAGCCCGACCATGAGCAGCAGCGCTATCCAGGGCGCGGCATTGCCGAAGATATGAACCGAGATATAGATCCAGTAGGTGCCGGCCAGGAACATGCCCAGGGCAAACCAGAATGTGTGTCCGCCGGCGTCGCGCGGCGACACGGTCATGCAAACATACAGGAGCGGCAACAACAGAAACGGTGCCAGAAGTGACCAGCCAAACGGCGCGAAACAAAGCGACATGGCGCTGCCGAGAGCAAACGCAATAAGCCGGCTGACAGCCGGTCGGTCAGCGGGTAGCAGCAGGATCGGGTGCAACTCTTTTGCCACGCGTCCTACTCGCCGCGCCGCTGAACCTGCAGCGCGTCAATGCGCCGCTTGTCGGCTTTGACAACAACGAACTCAAAGCCGCCAAAATAGACCTTCTCGCCGCGGCGAGGCAGCCGACCCAGTTCGTGCATGACGAGACCACCAATCGTGTCGTACTCCTCGTCTGCAAGTTCGCAGGAAAAATATTCGTTGAAGTCTTCGATACGCGTCAACGCGCGGACAGCGTAGCTCGGCTTGCCGTTTCGATCGCCGTCCGGACGAATAGAGACCGCCTCTTCCTGATCATGCTCATCGTCGATTTCGCCCACGATTTCCTCGAGCACGTCCTCGATCGTCAGCAGGCCCGCAACGCCACCGTATTCATCGACAACAATAGCCATGTGATTGTGACTGGCGCGGAATTCTTTCAGCAACGCATTCAAGCGCTTTGACTCCGGTATCACGGCAGCGGGTCTCAGCACTTTTTGTATCGTGATTTCCCTGGCTGCATCGGAACCGAAGTAGCGCAGCAGATCTTTGGCCAGCAATATGCCCAGGACTTCATCGCGATCCGCGCCGATGACCGGGAAACGGGAATGGCCGGACTCGACGATCAGCGCGAGTATGTCGTCGAACTGCTGCTGGATGTCGATAACGACCATTTGCGAGCGCGGCACCATGACGTCGCGCACCTGGGTCTCGGACACCTCGAGCACGCCGAACAGCATACTTTTTTGTTCAGCATCGAGTTCGACTTCGGACTGGATAAAGGTCTGTATATCATCGCGGCTCCAGGGCTCACCCTTGAACGCGCGCTTGATTCGCGCAACGAGTCCAGGTATTCCCGAGCCGCTCGTACTTGGCGGTTTGTCGTTCATAATCTCTAAGTGTATCAGGTCTTTAGCGAGACGTGCCGTAGGGATCTGTCAGCCCGTTTGCCGTCAGGATGCTGGATTCCAGGCCCTCCATTTCCGCAGCCTCAGCCGCTGACTGGTGATCATAGCCCAACAGGTGCAGGGTGCCGTGCACCAGCATGTGCGCCCAGTGGTCGTCCGCGGACTTACCCTGTTCGGCTGCTTCATCGCTCACGACCGCGGCACAAACCACGACGTCACCCAATAGAGGCGCCGCGTCCGGCGGCAGCCCTGAAATCGCCCCCGCCGGGAAAGACAGCACATTCGTCGCCCTGTCCTGCTGCCGGTAGTCACGATTCAGGAGGCGAATCTCTTCCCTGCTGACCAGACGCACCGACATTTCCGTATTAGCTGCAAGTGTCCGCGCGGAACCCGCGACGGCACGTGTTATCCATGACCTTATTTGTGCTGCCGACGGAACGTTCGGCTCATGACACGCGATCTGGACATCAATGACCAGCGGGGGCTGGGTAGTCACCGGATCCCGTCAGCCTTCCTGTTCGCTTGCTTCGTAAGCCCTGACGATGCGCTGCACCAGCTGGTGTCGCACCACGTCTTTTGGCGTGAAGTAGGTGAACGCCACACCCTTGACGTCTTTCAGGACCGCGGTTGCATTTCTCAGGCCGGATTGCTGGCCGGAGGGTAAGTCAATTTGTGTAATGTCACCGGTAACAACGGCGCGCGAACCGAAGCCGATGCGTGTCAGGAACATTTTCATTTGCTCGACACTTGTATTTTGTGCCTCGTCGAGAATAACGAACGACTCGTTCAGGGAACGACCACGCATGAATGCCAGCGGAGCAATCTCGATAACATTGCGTTCGATCAATCGCGTTACCCGTTCGGCGCCGATCATGTCGTAAAGAGCGTCGTACATGGGCCGCAGGTATGGATCGACTTTTTGCGACAGGTCGCCTGGCAGGAATCCGAGTCGCTCCCCTGCCTCAACGGCTGGTCTGACGAGTACGATCCTGCGAACCTGCTCAGATTCGAGCGAATCGATGGCGCTGGCGACGGCAAGATAGGTTTTGCCCGTGCCGGCCGGCCCGATGCCGAAGGCGAGATCATGCTGCTGGATGCTCTTCATGTACGACGTCTGATTGGCGCCGCGCGGGCGAATCAGTTTGCGTCGCGTCTGAATAGCGAAGATCTCGTCATCGGGGACTTCCGCGTCCGGCGTACCGGCATCCGCGTCATTCATAAAAGACTCCTGCAACATCATGTGTACGCGCTCCGGATCCAGGCGTTCATTGTCGGTCATCTCGAACAGCGATATCAGCACGTCACCGCCGATCTCGGCTGCACCCGGGCGGCCCGTCACTCGGAAGCGGTTCCCACGGCTGGCTATTTCGACGTCCAGGCGACGTTCGATTTGTTTAAGGTGTTCATCAAACTGCCCGCACAGGTTCGCGAGGCGGCCATTATCGGCGGGCTCGAGGACAACGTCCCGAGAAATCTGGACAGCATTCAAGATCTGTAGTCGAAACCTCTTTGCAGGAAGGCGCCTGTCAGGAAGACCGGCGCGATGCCATGCCTGGCGAAGAGCATGGCTGTGTATCTATCTTGGCAATAGATCATTGGCTCACAGATTACCCTGAAGCACGCGCCTTGGGAAGTACCAGGCGGCCACGCAAAGAATTGGGCAGCGCCTCGGTAATGGTGACATCTACAAACTGCCCAATGCATGACGGATCGGCGTCGAAGTTCACCCAGCGGTTGTTTTCTGTCCGGCCCGAGACCTGCCTCGAGCTCTTCTTCGAGATCTTCTCGACCAGAATACGCTGCGTGGTACCCACCATGCCACGACTGATCTCCATGGCCTGTTGATTGATGCGCGCTTGCAGGATCTGAAGGCGCTGCTTTTTAACATCCAATGGCGTGTCATCGGCAAGGCTGGCTGCCGGTGTTCCGGGACGAGGGCTATAGATAAAACTGAACGACTGATCGAAACCGATATCGGCAACCAGGTTCATTAACGCTTCGAAGTCCCTGTCCGTTTCACCGGGGAACCCGACGATAAAATCAGACGACAGGGAAATGTCGGGGCGAGCTTCGCGCAGTTTGCGGATTTTCTGCTTGTATTCCAGAACCGTATGTCCGCGTTTCATCGCGGCCAGCACCCTGTCAGATCCATGCTGTACGGGCAGGTGCAGGTAACTCGCAAGCTTCGGAACTTCGGCGTATGCCTGGACCAGGCTGTCTGTAAATTCCACCGGGTGCGATGTAGTGAATCGAATTCTCTCGATGCCTTCGACCGCTGCGACGTAATAAATCAGCGTTGCGAGATCGGCAATTTCTCCGTCGTGCATCGGGCCACGGTAGGCATTGACGTTCTGGCCAAGCAGGTTCACTTCACGCACGTCCTGCTGAGCAAGGCTCGCGACTTCGGCGATCACATCGTCGAAGGGTCGACTAATTTCTTCACCGCGCGTGTAGGGAACAACGCAGAAGCTGCAGTACTTGCTGCAGCCTTCCATGACGGAGACGAATGCGGTGGGTCCTTCCGCACGCGGCTCAGGCAGGCAGTCGAACTTCTCGATTTCGGGAAAAGAAATATCGACAACCGAACTGCCGGTCTTTGCCGCACCGTCGATCATCTCGGGCAAGCGATGCAGGGTTTGCGGTCCGAATACAACATCGACGAACGGCGCGCGCTTCGTAATGCCTTCACCTTCCTGGCTGGCGACGCACCCGCCCACACCAATTCTGATCGCAGGGTTTTTTTCTTTCAGTGCCCGCCAGCGACCCAGTTCGGAAAACACTTTCTCCTGCGCTTTCTCGCGAATCGAACAGGTATTCACCAATAACAGGTCCGCATCGTCGGGCGTGTCTGTCAATTCATAGCCGTGCGACTCGCGCAATACGTCCGCCATCTTGTCCGAGTCGTACTCGTTCATCTGGCAACCCATGGTCTTGATGTACAGCTTTTTGCTCATAAGTCCGATCTTACACCGTAGGAGCTCGCGTCCCCATAGAGGGAATAATGTAAGCGCGCGAGCGATGGCGGCGATCCGCCAGGTCCCACGAGGCGCAGCCATCTGCGGCTATTTTCTCTGCCTCGGCCTGCCCCACGTGGATTAGAGAGGCGCGCGATCCTACACCACCGGCACCAGACAGTCACTGCCCACAGGCGGCCGGAGCGCAGGTATTTGTCCGTACGGCGCCGGCCCGCGGCAGACTTTATAATCGGCGCTGGTATTCTCCTAGCCAGGAGCGATCGCCAGCCATGAACCTGATCGAATTCGCAGTGCCCACCGCGGCGGCATTCCCCGGAATGACCGTCCGCGAGCTATTCACTGAGTGTGTGAAAGCAAATTCGGCGGTGCTGCCGTTCCGGGCAGCCAGCGGCAAGTTCACCGGCAGAGCGTCTATCCGCCATATTCTCGGCGAAGTCTGTATTCCCGAGGCCATGATCGAACACGCCAGGCTGCTTGGTGACACGATTACGGCGCTGCAGTTTCCGCCGATCAGGGAAAAGGAACTGCTCGATATGACCATCGATGAATTCATCATCAAGGACATCCCGACAATAACGCCGGCGTCACCGATGGCCAAGGCCCTGGCCGTGATGCAATGCTATAACACAAGCTACCTGTTCGTGATCGACCGCGAGCACAATTACCACGGCACGCTGAGCACCGTGTCACTGGCGCGCCGCCTGCTCGATCGGAATTCGCCATAGACGTGGAGCTGCACACCAATATCACCTCAATGTGGGTGGCCACAGCCATCCTCGTCGCCGCATACGCGATGATTTTCAGCGAACGCCTGCATCGGACCTACGCCGCACTGGCGGGCGCTGTTGTCATGATCGGCGTCGGCGGCGCGATGGGCTTCTACACCCAGGAAGAGGCGCTGACCGCTATAGACGCCAACACAATCGTATTGCTGATGGGCATGATGCTGCTGGTTGCCCTGCTGCGCACAACGGGCATGTTCGAATACATGGCGATTCGTCTCGCGAAAGCGTCCGGCGGCAGCCCGGTACGGCTGATGCTCTACCTGGGAATAGCCGTCAGCGTGCTGAGCATGATCCTCGACAATGTCACGACGGTGATCATATTCGCCCCACTCACCGTTCTCGTCACGCGGCTGCTCAACCTGAACCCGGCGCCGTTTTTGATTGGGCAGGCCATGCTGTCGAACATCGGCGGTGCCGCGACACTCGTCGGCGACCCACCGAATATCATGATCGGTAGCGCGGCTGACATAGACTTCCTCACATTTCTGATCAACATGGGGCCGCTGGCAACAGCGCCGTGGGTCGTGACCGTGCTGCTATTGTTGTTCTTCTTTCGCAAGGAGCTGCGATCTCGTGGTGGTGAACGGGACCTCGTCGATCTCGATGAAAGCAAGGCCATTCAGGATCCCGCCTTGGTCAATCGCATGTTGGTGGTGATGGGCCTGGTCGTGATTCTGTTCTTCGCGCACCACAAGCTGCATTATTATCCGTCCTTCGTCAGCCTGATCGGACTTGCACTGGCGCTGCTTCTCGTGCGGCCGCATGCCGACAAACTTATCGAAGAGGTGGACTGGTCTATCCTGTTGTTCTTCGCCTCACTGTTTGTCATCGTCGGCGGCGTCGAGGCAACCGGTTTGCTCGACCTGATCGGCGGCAAACTCGCAAGAATGGCGCGAGACCCGAACATGTTTCTTGTGACCGCGCTGGGACTCATGTGGATTGCCGCTATTCTCAGCGCGCTGATCGACAACATTCCGTTTACGGTGACCATGATTCCGATCATTGGCGCCTTGTCTGCCGAAGGCATCGACACCGGACCGCTGTGGTGGGCACTGGCGATCGGCGTGGCGCTCGGCGGCAATGGCACCCATATCGGTGCTACGGCGAATATCGTCGTCGTTGCGCAGGCCGAGCGCAGCGGCGTGCCCGGCGCCAGGATCAGTCCGTTGCAGTGGCTTAAAATCGGGCTGCCGGTTATGTTCTCGGGCCTGGTCGTCGCAAGCCTTGCGTTTGTAGTGCTCTACTGACGAGTCAGAAGGGAATATCGTCGTCGAAGTCATCGGGGCCCGGCGCGGGGGGCGCGCTGCTGCCACTGCCCTTGCTACTGCTACGTTTGCCACCGCCCTTGCTGCTGCCGCCACCGAAGTTGCCTCCACCTCCACCGTCGCCGCGGCCACCCAGCATTTGCATTTCGTCCGCGATGATCTCGGTCGTATAGCGATCATTGCCATCCTGGCCCTGCCACTTGCGCGTCCTGAGCTTGCCTTCGATATAAACCTGCGAACCTTTGCGCAGGTACTCGGCCGCGATTTCCGCCAGGCGATTGAACATCGCCACACGATGCCACTCGGTGCGGTCCTTCTGCTCGCCGGTCTGCTTGTCCTTCCACGACTCGTTGGTGGCAACCGTGAAGTTCGTAACGGCCGAACCACTCGGCATGTAGCGCGTCTCGGGATCCTGTCCGAGGTTACCAACGATGATGACTTTGTTTACTCCGCGGGCCATATTGGTCCCCTGCTCTCAGCTGAATGTTGTTTTGTCATTTGACCCGCCGGCAAGTCGGCGAGGGGTGACTATTGTAGAGCCTGATGGGGCAAAAGCTACCCCGATTTCTGCATGCAAGGCCCGAATTAAGCGGATTCCCGCCGCAGATGCCCGAAGCCCTGCAGCGCCAGCCAGATAGCGGCGAGCAGCGCGCAGACGAAGAACACGTCGGCCGGCCGGCCCTGGCCAAGAAATCGGCCGCCAATCAGGCCGCCAGAGAAAGCGCCAAGGAACTGCGCGCTGGAAAATACGCCGAGCGAAGCGCCGCGGACGTCGGCGGCGGCGAGCTTCGATAATCGTGCCGGCAAACCGGCCTCGAGGAAGTTGAAGCCGGCAAAATACACAACGAGGGCCAGGAACACGGGCACCACGGAAAAACCCAGAAACGTCAGCGCCAGCTGCGCGCCGAGAATCAGGGTCACGGCTATGCCGATGAGCTGCCCGCGTCCCTCGTGCTCGTCTTTGATAATCATTGGCACGGCGATAATCAGCGAAAACAGCAATGCAGCTACATACATTTTCCAATGATCGGTCAAAGCCATTTCAAGCCGGTCATTCAGCAGAAATGGCAGCGCAACGAAGGTCGCCGTCATGATTGTATGCAGCAAGAAAACGTAGAAGTCGATCTGCAGGAGATTCGGGCGGAAAGCCGGAACCAGGCTCCAGCTTGCGCGCTGCGTCGGGCGCGGGATCTCGGGCAGCAGGCCGAGCAGCAGGCCTGCGACTACAGCTAGCGCGGCCGCTATCCAGAACAGCGACGTAACGCCAAAGTGTGCCGCGATCAGGGGCCCCGCCACCATCGCAACCATGAACGAGAGGCCGATACCGATGCCGAACACGGCCATGGACCGCGTCCGGACTTCCTCACGCGTGGCATCGGCGATCAGTGCGGTGAGCGTCGCCGATATGGCGCCTGCTCCCTGCAGCAGCCGACCCGCGATGACGCCGTAAATTGAATCACTGAGGGCCGCGAGCATGCTGCCGGCCGCGAATATCGCGAGGCCAAGCAGAATGACCGGGATGCGCCCGATGCGGTCCGACAGCGCGCCCAGCGGTATCTGGAACCCGGCCTGGGTCAGGCCATAGGCACCAACCGCGAGTCCGATCAGGAGCGGTGTGGCGTGCTGCAGATCGGCCGCATACAGCGATAAAACCGGCAACAGCGCGAACAGGCCGAACATGCGAATCATGGAGATCAGCGCAACCACGGCCACGGAGCGGCGCTCGGATGCATGCATCGAGATGATCGTGGCGGGGTTTTCTGAGCTCAATCGTAGACTTCCTTTGCGCCGCTGATGCGCGGCGGCGTATATTAACAGGTTGTTTCCCGATCCCTGAATTCCTTCTATGAAGTCGATTGTTGGTCACATAAATATTGGCGGCGCCAGGACCCACAACCTGCGCAACATCAACCTCAGCCTGCCGCGAGAAAAACTGATCGTGCTCACGGGGCTGTCCGGATCGGGCAAATCCTCGCTGGCATTCGACACGATCTACGCCGAGGGTCAGCGGCGCTACGTCGAGTCACTGTCCGCTTATGCGCGCCAGTTCCTGTCGATGATGGAAAAACCGGATGTCGACCACATCGATGGGCTGTCGCCGGCGATCTCGATCGAGCAGAAATCGACCTCTCACAACCCGCGCTCGACGGTCGGCACGGTCACCGAGATCTATGACTACCTGCGCCTGTTGTTCGCGCGTGCCGGCACGCCTCGCTGCCCGGACCATGACATCACGCTCGAGGCGCAGACCGTCAGCCAGATGGTGGATCACGTGCTGGAGCTGCCCGAAGGCTCGCGACTGATGCTGCTTGCGCCCGTGGTTGTCGATCGCAAGGGCGAACACGTGCAACTCATGGCCGATCTGCAGGCGCAGGGATTTATCCGCGCACGCATCGACGGCGAAATCTATGAACTGGACCAGCCACCCGCACTCGATCTGCGCAAAAAGCACAACATTGACGCGATCGTCGATCGCTTCAAGGTTAAGGATGACATCCGCCTGCGCCTTGCCGAGTCGTTTGAAACAGCGCTGCGGCTCGCTGACGGGGTTGCGCGTATCGCGTGGATGAAAGATACAGACGCAGAAGAAATAATCTTCTCCGACCGGTTTGCCTGCAATATCTGTGGCTACAGCCTCACGGAGCTCGAGCCGCGCCTGTTCTCGTTTAACAATCCGAGCGGTGCCTGTCCGGGCTGCGATGGTCTTGGCGTCAAGCAGTTCTTCGACGCGGACCGCGTCGTCGTGAGTCCCGGCCTGTCGCTTGCCGGCGGTGCAATCCGAGGCTGGGATCGCAAGACTACCTATTACTACCAGATGATCCAGAGCCTGGCCTCGCACTACGATTTTGATATCGAAACGCCGTTCAACGAGCTCCCGAAGAAATTGCAGGACGTCGTCCTGCACGGCAGCGGCAAGGAAAAAATCGAGTTCTTCTATGCCAACTCCCGCGGCATGCAGATCAAGAAACTGCATCGCTTTGAAGGCGTGTTGCCCAACCTGGAACGCCGCTACCGGGAAACCGAATCCAGCGCCGTCCGCGAAGAGCTGTCAAAGTTCCTGAACAGCCAGGACTGCCCGGATTGCGAAGGTACCCGACTGAACCGCGCCGCCCGGCATGTGTTCGTTGCAGAGCGGTCGCTCCCGGAGATCACGCGCCTGTCCGTCGGGCACGCGCGCGAATTCTTCGACAATATGAAACTCGATGGCTGGCGCGGAACCGTTGCCGACAAGATCGTCAAGGAGATCAGCGAACGCGTCGGCTTCCTGTCAGACGTCGGCCTCGACTACCTGTCGCTCGACCGCAGCGCGGAAACCCTGTCGGGCGGTGAAGCGCAGCGCATTCGCCTGGCAAGCCAGATCGGCTCAGGATTGGTCGGCGTCATGTACATCCTCGACGAGCCCTCCATCGGCCTGCATCAGCGCGACAACCAGCGCCTGCTCGGCACACTGACGCACCTGCGCGATATCGGCAATACGGTCATTGTCGTGGAGCACGACGAGGAAGCGATACTCTCCGCCGATCACGTTGTGGATCTTGGTCCCGGCGCCGGCGTGCACGGCGGCCAGGTTGTTGCGCAGGGCACGCCCCAGGAAATCAAGGACGAGCCCCGCTCACTCACGGGCCAGTACCTGTCGGGCAAGCGCGCGATTGCCGTGCCGGATGTCCGCACACCCGCCAACCCCGATCGCCAGATCGTGATCGTCGGCGCCACCGGCAACAACCTCAAGAACGTCGAAGCCTCCATCCCGGTTGGCCTCATGACCTGCATCACCGGTGTTTCCGGATCCGGCAAGTCGACGCTCGTCAACGACACCCTGTACAAGGCCGTTGCCGAAGAACTCAATCGGGCCAGCCGCAACCCGGCACCGCACGAGGTTATCAGGGGGCTGGATCAGATCGATCGCGTCATCGATATCAGCCAGAGCCCGATCGGCCGCACGCCGCGCTCCAATCCGGCGACCTACAGCGGCCTGTTCACGCCCATTCGCGAGCTGTTCGCGGGTACCCAGGAAGCCCGTTCACGGGGCTACATGCCGGGGCGCTTCAGCTTCAACGTCAAGGGAGGCCGATGCGAAGCCTGCCAGGGCGACGGCGTCATTAAAGTGGAAATGCATTTTCTTCCGGACGTCTACGTACCCTGCGACGTCTGCCGTGGAAAACGATACAACCGCGAGACGCTGGAGATTCGCTACAAGGGCAAGAACATCCACGAAGTGCTGGACATGACGGTTGAGGATGCGGCCGAGTTTTTCAAGAACGTGCCGGTCGTTGCGAGGAAGCTGCAAACCCTGATGGATGTCGGCCTGACCTATATTCGGCTTGGCCAGAATGCTACGACTTTGTCGGGCGGCGAGGCGCAGCGAGTGAAGCTCGCGAAGGAACTGTCCAAGAGAGACACGGGCAACACGCTTTACATACTCGACGAGCCGACAACGGGCCTGCACTTTCACGACATCGAACAGCTGCTGCGCGTGCTGCACCGATTGCGCGACCACGGCAATACCGTGGTCGTCATCGAACACAATCTCGACGTCATCAAGACGGCCGACTGGATCATCGATCTGGGGCCCGAGGGCGGCGACAACGGCGGCCGGATTATAGCGACAGGGACGCCCGAGAAGGTCGCATCAACAAAGGGCTCTTTTACTGGCGAATTTCTGAAACCTCTCGTCAAACGCGCGCGCAAACCTCGCCGCGGCGCCGCTGTCGGTGCGTAGGTAAAGCGACGGCTCGATCAGCTCCAGTTCCATCAGCAGGTAGCGGCCATCCGGGCCCCGCACCCAGTCGCCGCGACCGTAGACGGGGAGCGGTTCGATCGAGCCGAACAATTCGTGCGCAGTATCAAGCAATGCCTCGGGCGGCTGCACGGCCACGATGTCGGCACCGTGCTCTTCCTGGACGCGAAAATCGCCGTCCTTCGGTGTCTTCAGAATCGCATGGCTGTACGATCCGTTGAAGAAGAACAGCGAATACTCTCCCTCCGATTGAATAGCTTCGATAAAAGGCTGGACAAAAAAGGCCCGCCCCGCATAGACCTGCCGCAGCATTTTCAAAGTCGCGTCATCAACAGGGTCTGCCAGCACGAACGTGTCCTTGGCATTTGCGCCCACGATTGGTTTTATCACCACTTTGCCGGTCTCGTGTTCGGCGAAAAAACCGGCCGGATTTACCGCCTCGAAACCTTCATACCAGGTGCTGGGAACGATATCGCCGCCGCGCAGCTCGATGTCTCGGAGGTATGTCTTTTCCATCGTCCAGTGAACCAGCGACAGGTCGTTTACAAGTAGCGCCTGCGATGATTCGATTCTGACCAGGACGTCGAGAAACTGCGGCAGGTAGTCCGGATAATCCCACGGGGTGCAGATATACACGGCATCGAATGCATCCCAATCGACGCGCGATCGCCACGGGACTGTCTCAACCTGCCAGCCAAGAGCGGCCATGGGTTCGATGCTAAGGTGAAAATCGGTGACGAAATCTCCCATGTCCTCCATGGTCAAATAGGCGACCCTCTTCAATCCGCGAAACTCCCGCTGTTCAGAAACCGGATTGTCAGTTCTATCGGGCGGCGCATTCGCATCATGAAGGCGTGTGAATGTTCGACCACGACAAAATCGGCCATGCCATCGAGCCTGGTATCTTCAACGGAGACCCTGCCGTCATCGGGATTCTCGAGCACCGACGATGTGATTGGATCGATAGTGCGATTGCCGGCGATCACGCCGAGCTCGAAGGTGGCCGGACCCAGTTTTAGCGGCACGCTGTCCTCACCTTTGCCCAGCTGCAGTCCTGCCGGACCATTCAACCAGTCGAATCCCGGAACGTCCCGGAGTTCGTCAACGGCGACGCTGCCCTGGTTGGGCGGGCCGAGCATGACTACACGGCCGAGGTCCGGAATCGGGTGCATGCTCAGGTATTGGCGCAGCAATATGCCGCCAAGGGAATGCGTTACAAAATGTATGTGCCCGACATCGTCTTTGGCGCGGCAGGCCTCCAGTCCTTGCGGAATAACGATCTCTGCGAGCTCCTCAACCGTGTGCTCCCGCGACGCATAGTCAATGTTCGCGGTCTCGAATCCTTCTGCGATCAAAGCGCGTTGCATCGGGTTCATCGAGATCGCGGACCGGGCGAGCCCGTGCAGCAGAACGACGCAGTCGGCGGCCAGGGCCGGACTGCTCGACAGCAGCAGTATGCAAACGATTGCCGCAGCTCGCATCATGCTTCAGGACGCGCTGACAAAGCCCCGCTCACGGAGCTGCTTGTCATGCCATTTGCCGAGAAGCGCAAGGCCGAGCACGGCGCCGAACAGGGCCCAACCCATGTCGGACTGGGTATCCCACACGTACCCCTGTGTTCCAAGGAATGCCTCTGCCGCTTCGTCGGACAACAGTGCAACCCACCACTCGATGAGTTCGTAAAACGCGCTGAAAGCGAGACAAAAACAAACAACGAAAAAATTTCGCCAGGCCGCCGAGTTAAACACATTAAATCGAATCATCAGCTCTCGCGCGATCAGCGCCGGAATGAACCCCTGCACAAAATGCCCCAGCTTATCGTAGTTATTTCTGGAGCCATCGAACGTTTCACGGAACCAGTCGCCGATAGGGACTTCGGCGTAGGTGTAGTGGCCACCGACCATCAGGACCACGCAGTGAACCAGGATCAACACATAGACCAGCGTTGTCAGCGGAAAGCGCTCGCGAGTGAACAACAAGATGACCGCGCCCAGCACAGCCGGAAAGACCTCCAGGCACCAGGTAATGTAGTCCTTGGGGGCAATGCCGGACCAGACCAACACAGCGAGAAAGACGGCGATCCACAGTAGTCTCCAGCGTGACATGTTCAGCTCCCCTCGCCGTCGGATCTCAGCGCATCGCTGCTTTTCCATCGCCAGTAACCCTGGTTGCTGAAGCACTGCCACACCCACGGCAGCCAGCGCAGCAGCGCAAAGCTCAGCCAGAGAGCCCAGGCGAGGATCAGCGCCTTGTAAATCCATAGCGGCACCGAAAATACCGACGCCACGGGCAGCGCCGATTCGCTGCTGTCGGCAAACCAGCTCAAAACATCACCGTAGGAATTGTGCCCGGCCACGTGCATGTCGGGCGTACCCAGGAGTCCCTGCGGCAGGGCCGTAGCGATACTCAGCAGCGCAACGACGGTGAGTCCGCCGATCCCGAGCTGAATGACGTTGAAACGCCACCAGTTCACGTCGGTTTGCCACTTTTCGCGCACGCCGCAGGCCAGCAGCCAGACGACGACTACGCCCAGCACGGGCCAGCTGAAGGTGCTGAAACCGAGACCCAGCAGCAGCCAGTGTCGGCTCTTGAGTGGCGCTAGCCCAACGCGACCAAGAATCAGCGCGAACAGGATCAGCACGGCGAGTTCGGACCAGTACAGCACCGCGGGTCCCAGCTGCGGCCCGCGGGTACCGAGCAACCAGCGGTCGCGCGGCTTGGTCAATGACAGTTCGATATTGCTGGCCGGCGCTCCGATGTCGACCGTCGGCGTCGATGTGCGCAGGCCCATTTCGCCATTTCGCCGCC
Source organism: Woeseiaceae bacterium (assembly GCA_049666725.1). Taxonomy (GTDB): domain Bacteria; phylum Pseudomonadota; class Gammaproteobacteria; order Steroidobacterales; family Woeseiaceae; genus UBA1847. The sequence continues at coordinate 32,706 of JBATHK010000131.1, read as the reverse complement.
AGTCGATCTGGACCGCGTGCTCGCCGGGCAATATCGGCAACGTCAGCTCGCCGCCTTCTGCGCGCAGCGACTGCGCGCGGCCGTCGATTTGCACTGACGTCACTTCAGCGCCATCGGGCAAGCGCAGCACGTGCTGCGCACCGCGCGTGCTGCGGTAACCCAGTCGGAGCGTCGTATCGCTGGAGCGACTGCCGTGGGTAACGGCCAGGTTGACGGAGTCGAACGCCAGGGTCGAGCCCTCCGAAGCCTCCGGTCGCGTCGCGACCAGCGTCAACTGCTCGCCGCCCCTGGGATTGAATTCGGCGACACGGACATCGCTGACGTCCCCTCCGACATCGCTTTCTGGCACGCCCTGGAACGCGGCGTTCCAGATATTGCCAACCGCGAAGCGCCATACCTCGTGCCACGCCGCGCCGTCTTCGGCCGTCAGCGTCAACGGCGAAGTACGCGGCAAATTCGATGTCCAGCTTATCGACTGCTGCTGTGGACTCATCGACACAAGCACCCGGTCGTTGTCGACCGTAAACTCGCCGCTAATAATTTTCTCGCCGCTGATCAGTGGCACATCCAGCGTCAACACACCTTGCGCGGGCGCAACGCGGTAGACGGTTGTCTTTACGCGCCAGTCCAGGTCAAGTTCGACGGTTCGTTCGATTCGTGCGAACGCCGGAAAGCGGCTGCTTTCCCAGCGGACGGTTTCATCGCCACCGGTATCAGTCTGCAGGCGCGTCAGCTGCAGTGATCCGGACAGCAGCCGGCGGTCCTTGATGCCGGCGACAAACCAGCCGTCGCTATCAACCCTGATCACACGTGGCGGCGACTGAAATGCCACTTCAAGGCTATCGACGGCCGCAACGGGACCGCGCAGCGTCACCGAATGGCGTCCCGCCCCGACGTGCAGCCACAGAGAATCATCGTCACCGCGAAGTACGCGCGCATTCGCCGCTCCATCGAGCAAGACCACCTGCGGCTGCCAGCCGTTCGCCGAACCTGGCAGCGGCATGGCAATGTCCTCCATGGCGTGAATGCCAAGGCGCATGTTGATGGCATCGGCACCGACGTCTACCTCGGCAGATACCACTTCCGCGCAGCGCGGCACACAGTCCGGCGGTTCGGTCAGGCGTTGTTCCAGCTGCTTCAACAGGTTCGCATCCGGCATCTGCGCCTCGGCGGCCGGGCTGATTGCCATCGTTACGGCAAGCATCGCAACAGCCACGGCACCGGCAGCCCGGTTCCGTCCCAATGTGATTCCGCCAGGCAAAGCCCAGCGCTTGTTCAGTATTTCGGCAGCCAGCGCCGCGGCGAACAAGAGTAACAGTGCAACTTCCGTGAAGCGCAGCAGGCTGACCAGCCAACGCGGCAACACGACGAGACGCATCGTCTGCTCGGCATCGACCGGGCCGCTCCAGCTTAGCGGGTAGGTGTTCCACTGCCACGAGGGAATGCCGGGTCCGGCCTGGACAATTGCGTTCGGCGCATAGCGTACAAAGTCAACGGGTTTCACGCCCGTCACCATGATCTCATCCAGCGTGTCGCCTTCCGCCCTGAATGCTTCGGTTCTTCGCTCGCTGACCTTGCTTTCCCGCGTGGGCATCAACTGTTCGGCGGGCTCTGACGCAGGCATTACCGCCGTGTCGTACAGCTGGTACTGGTTGTACTGCGGTTCGAGCTGCGGATAGATGGCAATTCGCAGCTGGTTCGCAACAAAAGGCACCAGCGCAATAAGCAGCGCCGCAGCGCTGAGCAGCTGGTAGCCGGAAACGATTTGACGCAGTCGGCCTGCGGGTGCGACCCGCATCAGTGCGATGGCGATCAGAAGGTTCACCCAAAGCCAGCTGGGCGCGTACGGCTCGTGAAAACTGAGCACCAGCGCCAGCAGTGCGACAATCCCGGCACCACGACCCAGCAGGCGCCAAACGGCAATCGTAATAATCAGCACGAGGAAGAAATCGAGCAACTGCCACTGGCTCAGCCAGCTCCCGCGGGCATTATCAACACCGGGTGCCGCCACCAGCTTGTTGCCCGGCGGCAGGTTCAGCGTCGCCTGAACATCGGTGAAGCGCGCGTCCCAGCCGGTAACGGGCATCGACCCGCGCGCGTTCGTCCGCCCCAGGGCGGCGAGGCTGACATAAGTCTGCCGCAGTTCGACGCCGGTCTGGCCTTCATCCCGGCCCTTCGTGATGAGCAGGTCCCGCGCGCTTTCAGTCGCGCTCAGCAGCGTGTACGGCGGCTTCATATCCAGCCGCCAATCGGCTCGCATGCGCCCGCCGACGCTGTCTCTGACCGCGAAGCCGACGCCGTCGAAATCGAGCCACATGGTGCGCTCAAGAGTCAGCTCATTGGTAGCCGAAACGACGCCACGCGTGCGCTCCGTGATGGCAAACGTGGCGCCCGGATCGACACGAAATGCCGGAAAATTCTCCCAGTTCCCGGGCACCTGCACCTGCCGCGGATCCACCGGGGGCAGGCCCTCCGCTGCCGTCACCCGCAGTCGGTCATTGGACTGGTAGCTCCATATTTCGGATTCAGGCAGGTTCGTGCCCACTCCCTGGCGCACGATGCTGTCCATGACACCCGGGCCGCGAGCCGTCAGGTAGATCGTCCAGCGTCCCGGCCGAACCTGGAACCGCAGGTTGCCGTCTGCCTCGAGCTTTGCGGGCAGGGGGCTGTGAATATTCAAAGGCACGAAACCGTCGGGAAGAATCGGGCCAAACAATTCCTCACGAACGCTACCCGATACGTCTATCTGCAGTTGGGTTATCAGCCGCGTCGGCACCTCATCGACGACCAGCCGGTGAACTTCGGCGCGAACCGAATTGACGACGCGCGTGTCGCGTTTGCGTTCGCCAAGGTAGATGCCATTTCGATCCAGTTCGGGTCTGTCAACCTTGCGGCCGTCCACGTTGAGCGCAACAAGTCCGCTTTCAGGGGGCAAGCGCAGCACGCTCGGGCGCTCATCCCACTCGAAGCGACCCGCGATACGATAGGTACCCGGCGCAAGCCGCACGCTCGGAACATTGTTTCGCGCAATAACTTCAATGGATCGATCGTTGACCGTAACGGCGTCAGGCCAGTAATCCGCGCCGCCGGGTAACGAGAGCCACTGCTCCTGTGCGTAAACGGTCCACTGCTGCGTGAACTCCCCCCCCGACGCGGCGACCGACAGCTGCAGCTGCCCCGGCCATGCACAAACAAAGTCGCGGCGATCGGCGGCATTACGATTGAAATAGAACGGACAATCGCGGTATTCCTTGTCCTTCAGAACCCATTGCTGCCAGTCCTGCAGATCTTCCGGCACATAGTCCTGGGCGGCGGTGGCGGCCGTCACCAGTAACACGGGCAATACAAACAGCCTAAGCATAGATGGCATTAGGTTTTTCTCCGGCGCAGCTATAGTCAACACTATACGCCAACGCAAGCGGCGTGGAATCGGGGTTAGCGATCAATAATGCGGCGGCCTGTCGTCTTCCGAAGCGGCGGCCGGCATCGCGTCAGACAGCGAACGGATTCTGTCAATCAGCGATTTGCAGAGCTGGTCCAGCTGCATGATCTTTGCCTGTTGCCCGGTCACCACATCGTTGAGTTCATTCAGCAGCTGGTCCTGGTGAGCCAGCCGGCTCTCAAGATCGATGAATCGTTCCTCGCTCATTCACTTCCCCTGTTTGCTTTTTGTGTTTCGGGCTAGGATACACGCCTGACCCACCCAGGACTTGTCATGTCACTACTTCGCTTCGATGGAATCGGACTGGAATTCGGCGAGCAGGTCATTCTGCGCGACGCCGACTTCTCGATCGAGCCGGGCGAACGAATATGCCTGATCGGTCGCAATGGAGCCGGTAAGTCAACGACGCTGAAGCTCATCATGGGCACTCTCGAGGCCGATCGCGGCGAAATAACGACGCAGTCGGGCCTGGTCGTCAGTCAGCTGGAGCAAACGCTACCCGAAGCACGGGACATGCCGGTAACGGATGTCATTCGTTCAGGACTCACGCAGATCGAACGCCTGCTCGTCGAATACGAGAGTCGATCGAAACTGGAACTCGATAAACAGGGCTTGCGTGAGCTCGAGGCGCTGCACGCAAAGATCGACGCGCACGACGGCTGGCACCTGGAACAGCGCGTCGAAACGACGATGACCGAGTTGAATCTGCCGGCCGACAAGTCTATGCACGAACTCTCGGGCGGCTGGCGGCGTCGCGTCGCACTTGCCAAGGCACTGGTACAGAAACCCGACCTGTTGCTGCTCGATGAGCCGACGAATCACCTCGATATTGCAACGATCAAGTGGTTGGAGGATCGCATTTACGGCTATCCCGGCGCCGTTCTGTTCATCACGCACGATCGCGCTTTCCTGCAGCGCCTGGCCACGCGAATCGTTGAAATTGACCGGGGCAAACTCACGAGCTGGCCGGGTGATTACAATAATTTCCTGAATCGCAAAGAAAAAGTGCTGGAAGACGAGGCAACGGCCGAGGCTCGATTCGACAAGAAACTCGAACAGGAGGAAGTCTGGATACGACAGGGCATCAAGGCGCGACGCACGCGTAATGAAGGCCGGGTGCGAATGCTGCAGAAGATGCGGGCCGAGCGTGAAAGTCGTATTGCCAAGGAAAGTACCGCACGCATACATATAGAGGAGGCGGAACAGTCGGGGCGAAAGGTCATTCGCGCCCGAAATATCGGCTACAGCTATGGCGACGAACAGGTCATCCGCGACTTTTCTATTAAAATCATGCGAGGTGATCGTATCGGTCTTATCGGCAACAACGGGGTTGGCAAAACGACGCTCTTACGCTTGCTGATCGGAGAGCTGGAACCGCAAACCGGGACAGTCAAGCGCGGCACGAACCTGGAGATCGGCTATTTCGACCAGCTTCGCGAGACCCTGAACGTGGAAAAATCTGTTGCCTACAACGTCGGCGACGGCCGTACCTATATCAGCCTTAACGGCAAGGATCGTCACATTGTTGGCTATCTCCGGGGCTTCCTGTTCACGCCCAAGCGCTCGATGACACCGGTGAAGTCACTCTCCGGAGGCGAGCGAAACCGGGTGATCCTCGCAAAACTCTTTACGCGCCCCGCGAACCTGTTGATTCTCGATGAGCCGACGAATGACCTGGACATTGAAACGCTGGAAGTACTGGAGCAGAGGCTCTGCGAATACACGGGCACCCTGATTGTAGTCAGCCATGATCGTGAATTCCTCGACAACGTTGTTACGAGTACGGTTGCTTTCGAGGATGGCGACAACATTCGCGAATACGTCGGCGGCTACAGCGACTGGGTTCGCCAGGGCCACTCACTCACCGAGGCGGACAGCCCGCTGATTGACGAACAAAAAAAACATGCGGCGGCCGTGCGACGCAAGAGCAAAAAGCCGTCCAAGCTCGGCTACAAGGATCAACGGGAGCTCGACCAGCTGCCGGCCGAGATCCAGAAAATCGAACAAAGCATTGTGGAACTGCAGCAAGTCATCGCCACACCTGACTTCTACGCTCGGGACAAAACGCTGGTGCAACGAAAGCTCAACGAACTCAGCGAGGCCGAGTCGCACCTGGAGCAACGCGTCGAACGGTGGGGAGAGCTTGAAACCATGAAAGACTCGCTGCAGTCACATTGACGGACAGCCGCATCAGTCACCTGGCATCGTTTGTGCAAAATATCGATCAAATGCCCGATGCACTATTTCGGGCGCGATTCCCATCGCTTCAACAGTCTTGTTGAATTGCTCCATTTCCGAAATATTCCGGCGTCCGTCAGCAGCCACAACCTTCAGCGCCATGTATGCAATGTCTTCCTTGTCACCGTCCGATAAAGTCGGCGCGAGGTCCATTAGCAGATCGACGAGCGGCGGTTTGTCGGCCATTTCTGACATTGCCCGCGTGATGAGCTCCAGCGACTCGGCGCCTTCGAGTCGAAAATGCTCCTCGATCATGTCAATGATTTGCGATGACTCTTCGGGTTCGATTTTTCCACTGCCGCGGGCGACATGAATGAGAAGCGCAGCAACGAGAAACTGCGAGTCATAAATCTCGTTACCTACCGACGTTTCGACAATCAGCTTTGTGCCTTTCAGCCTCGAGCCCAGAATTTCGGTGGTCATAACGACCTCATTTTGTCTCGTAATGCTTTCGCATGTATGTGACGGAGGTAACAATCAGGCGTTTCAATACTTGCTCGTCGACGTCCGAAAGGCGCCTGATATAAAGGCACGACTTGCCGGTCTTGTATTCGCCCAGCTTGCTCATGAGTGATTCAAAATGACTGAAGCCCGGTATGACATACAAGGTAAGCGCCTGTTTGCGTGGTGAAAAACCGGTAACCATGAAATCACCTTCGCGACCGCTTTCATACTTGTAATGATACTCCCCAAAGCCGACGATATTTGCTCCCCACATTTTCGCGCGAGAGCCCGTCGCTTCGCGCATCATGGCCGCCACTTTCCTGGCGTCGCGGCGCATTTGCTCGTTTTCGATGCTCTTGATAAAAGCAGTGACGCTTAGCCTGGTTGGCTTTGTTTTGTTTTCAGCCATGTATGTTCCCCTTAGTGCGAGGTTCCAAACAAACGGTCCCCGGCATCGCCCAAGCCAGGCACGATGTACTTCTTTTCGTTTAGCTTGTCATCGATGGCGGCCGCATATATACGTACGTCGGGGTGCGCCTGCTCGACCATCTCAATCCCTTCCGGACAGGTCACGATACAGATAACGATGATGTCATCCGCCCCCTCATCCTTCAGCCTGTCGATAGCTGAAGCCGTTGATCCCCCGGTCGCTATCATCGGGTCGATGACAATGCAGGTCCCGCCCCTGATCTGGGGCGGATACCGTTCGTAGTAGCTGACCGGTAGTTTCGTCTTTTCGTCACGGTACATCCCAACGAAACCAACCCTTGCTGTCGGCACAAGTTCGAGAATGCCCTCGAGCATCCCGATCCCGGCCCGCAAAATGGGTACGACGACGATATTGGTATCGATCTTGCGACAAGTCGCTTCGGCGACAGGCGTTTGCACGGTCACCTTCTTGGTCTTGATATTCTTCAGCGCCTCGTAACAAATGAACTTGGTTATCTCTTTCGCAAGTTCGCGGAAGCGCTTATGCCCGGTCTCGACATTGCGAATAACCGCCAATTTATGCTGCACGCAGGGATGATCGATGCACTCAGCCACGTCTTATGCTCCACTCTTGTTATCGGTGATTTCAGCCCACATGGCGTATTCATTGCCAGCCGGGTCAACAAAATGAAATCGACGGCCGCCCGGAAATGAAAAGATATCCTGGCTGATCGTGCCGCCGAGATCCTTTACTCTCTCGACGTCGCGCTCGAGGTCGTCACTGAAAAATACCAGCAGCACGCCTGTCGACGGTGCGGGCTCCGCAGAATGACGAAAGCCACCGTTAAGACGACCATCGTTGAAGCTCATGTATTCGTCGCCCCATTCCTGAAACGACCAGCCGAATAACGACGTAAAAAAATCACGCGTTTTCTTCAAATCGGTGACGGGAATTTCAACGTAATCAATTCTGTTCTCTGCTCTCAATATTGCCTCCAGCAGCAGCTATGGCTATTTGAGCCTCAACAGAGGCCGCTCAGCGTCAACAAACACGGTACCAAACTCTCCGCTGATTTCGTAATGAGCATCGGATAGCCGACGCAAGTCCATCAGCGCGCCATGACCCAAATTGCCAGCAATATCAGCGAGTTCGCCCCCCGACCCTGCGTCCGTGCGCAGCGACTCGCAGAACGGAAACTCGATATAGGCTGGGCGGATACAAACCTTTTCAGCCGGCCGCGGCTTCTCATAAAACGGGTGTTCGGGCGTCAGATGGAGATCGATGTCGATAATCAATGCACCGCCTTCGAAGTGCCATGACAGCACGAACGAACGCGTCAGGTCGACAGCGGCAAACTCACGCAGCTTTCGCCATTCGATGATTTCGTCATCGTCACTCATCAATTATCCAAACGTTTCCCCCACCCAAACACCAATATAGTGGGAGAAGATGACGACCAACATGGCGATGCCGACATGCTCCGCAATAATGGCTAACGGTGACTCACCCTGTGAGCGGGCCAGGAAATAGCTCAATACAACAATAACCAGCATAGCCCATACGACCGAAACCAGGACGGCTGTCGCAAGCGGCAGAAGCAGTAGCGGCACCGCGAAACTGATCGAGAATACGAACTTCGTAAGAAAGGTCATAATGGTTGCTGACCAGACGTGATCGTGCGTCGTACTCGGATCGGCCTCCTCGGCCAGGTGAATGCCGAGCGCATCGGACATTGCGTCGGCAACAGCGATGACGAGAATGCCGCCGAGGACGGCTATCACGGACTTCGTACCGGAATTGAGGCCGACAATGAGACCAATTGTCGTAATGACGCCGGAGGTTGCCCCAAAAAAGAGGCCCGTCCGGGCACCGTCGCTCCTGAAAAACTCCATGTTTCCCCTGCCCGATCAGTACAGGCTCATGCTGTACAGGCTGATTTCGTTTTCTTCGCCCGGCATTGTAATGCCTCTTTCGAGACTCATGCCAAGTTTTTTGATCAAGCTGATTGACGCCGTGTTTTCAGGGGACACAATTGCTGTCAGCCGCCGGAGACCGAGATCGTCACGCGCGTGCGCAAGAACTGCATGCGCAGCCTCAGCGGCAAATCCCTTGCCACAATAATCCGGCAGCGTGGCGAAACCGATGTCAGGGTCGTCAAGGTTGTCGCGCCGAAACAGACCGCAGATACCGATTTGTACACGGTCTGCTTTCAGCGACATGCTGTACGGGCCATAGCCATAGTCGTCATATAGCTTGAATGCGCCTTCTTGCAGCGCGGTCTCTGCTTCTGCAACCGTGCGGATGCTGCGGTCACCGACATGACGTATGAATGCAGGATCGTTCCAGATTGCCAGCATCAGGCCGGCATCCGCCAGCGACACGCGCCGCAGCACAAGCCGCTCGGTCTCGAGATGCCAATCAGATGTTTCTTTGTTCAGCGCCTGCCACGATGAATACAGGAATTGCTGCTTCGATCCCATCGGTGTCGCATGCTCGTCCAGCTCATGGCTGCGCAAATCGAATCGGCTCCCAAACAGGTTCTGCAATTCCTCGACGCCATAGCGCTGAATGTCGAGACCGCTGCAACGCTCAGGACCCTGCGGCCCGAAAGTTGCCAGCACGAGATGTCCCTTTGGCTGCAAGGCCCGGCAAACCACCTCGATGTATTTGTCGCGCTCGGCCGATTCGGTCAGGAAATGAAATACGGCCCTGTCGTGCCAGAGCGCAAATTGTCGCGTCGGCTCGAACTCCGTGACATTCGATTCAATCCACGTTACGACTCCTGCACGAGCGCCGAGCCTGGCACGCGATTTTTCGAGTGCCTTGCCGGAAATATCCAGGACACTGATGTCGGTGTAGCCCTCAGCCATCAGGTGATCAACGAGCGTCGAAGCGCCGCCACCTGCATCGAGGATTGCTTCGTCCCTGGCTATACGCGCCGAGCGAATCAACCGCAGGGACTTTTGCGGAACTGGCTGGTACCAGGAGACAGCGGTCGGCTCCTTCTCGCCGTAGACGCGCTGCCAGTGTGTTTTTTTACTCTCGCTCATGATAACTCCGCGCTTATCCTGCTCCGGACCGCAGGTCATCACGAACATAACGCGCCGCGTTAAAGTAAAGACCGGCGCCGACAAACGCAGCGATCGCGGTGCTCATGATCGCCCAGCGTATCGAATCAACGCCGAGAGACGGCATCAGGGCATCGCTGACCGCGCCTACGGTCAACGGGCCGAGCCCGAGCCCGATGATGTTCAATATGAAGAACAGCACGGACGACGCTAGTGCACGATAACGTGGTCCGACGAGCGCATGCGCCATGGCAATCGTCGGACCCAGGAACATCGCCTGGCAAAGCGCCACCAGTACGTATATGCCCCACATCACGTACTGATGGCTGCTTAGCATCATAGGCAGCAGCAGCAGGCCGGCGCCCAGGGTACTGATCGCCGGCACCCAGTAAGACCAGCGGTAATCCCGTCTGCCAAGATGGTCGCTGAGATGTCCGCCTGCGTAGGCACCCGCGGCTCCTGCGAAACCGGCAATCAAAGCGAGCCAGGTACCGACGAGACCTACAGGGACGTCGTATATCCGAATGGCGAAGGAAGGCATGAAGTTCAGGGCACCGTAGCCAAGAAACGCATTGAATCCTGCGCCGAAAGCCGCGTAGCGAAAGCTGCGTAGCCCCCACAGACGTTGCACGTCGGCAACGAAGTGGCTCTCGGGAACGTCGGTGTGATCACCATCGTCCATCTGTCCACGCGGCGGCTCCCGCAGCGTGAGCTTTACGACCACGGCCATGAGGATTCCGGGCAAGCCCACGACCAGAAATGCAACGCGCCAGCCGAAGAACTGGTTGACCCATCCGCCCAGCAGGAATCCGATGAGAATGCCAATGTAGATTCCGATGGAATAAACTGAAAGTGCCCGACCGCGCTCTGCATGCGGGAAATAATCTGAGATGATGGAATGCGACGGCGGGCTTCCACCCGCCTCGCCGACGCCAACACCAATTCGTGCCGCCAGCAACTGCATGAAGTTCGCTGTCAGTCCACTGAGCGCCGTCATTCCGCTCCAGACTGCTATCGACACCGAAACGATGTTGACGCGGTTGTACCGGTCTGCCCAGCGCGCGATCGGAATTCCACAGACGACGTAGAAGACCGCGAACGTAAACCCGGAAAGCAAACCGAGCTGCTTGTCACTGAGACCGAGCTCCGCTTTGATCGATTCCTGCAGAATGACCAGGATCTGCCGATCAATGAAATTAAAGACGTATACGACCATCAGTAACAGCAACACGTAATTGCGATAGCTCTTTGAAGTCTGCACCGTATTCCTTTTTATGATGGTCGCCGACAATTGGTTCTAAGTATTCATTGCTCTGGCCAACTTTTTCTTCGCGGCAGCGAGGACACTCTTTGATCCGTCGCCGGACTTTTCCAGGTTCCGATACTCGAGCAGCGCTGCCGCCACATCGGTTCCCTGCAGCCATTCGACAATTGTTGCAACCCGGGTTGCGTTATCGCTGACGATGGCCTTGCCGTCACCGTCCAGTATCGTAATTCGGTGTTTGCAGAAGTTCCCGAACTGGCCGGCCGGGCATGTGCACAGTGCCGTAAGGCTGTCACCGTCTTTAATAAATGTGACCTCGTAAGGATCCACCGCCGAGCCTTTGACCAGGAAAGAAAGCTCGTTCATTGCACGTCTGCCGTATGCGAGAGCTTGAAGAACAGGTACGGCATGATTGCAATCCAGACAAGAAACAGCGCCCAAACCCGGCCCTGCAGGATGTTGTAGTCGGCAAAAAGGCGGCTGAAGGAATGACCGACCACGAAATGCCCAAAACCGAATTCAAACAATATCGTCATGACAAGCCAGAGTAATCCGATGGTCCAGGCCTGATGTGCCGACCCTAACGGCCACGCTCGGTGAATCAACCAGACGACAATGCCCGTGAAAACCATCGCGGTAAGCGTTGAAACCTGGTGCGCCACAAGATCCGATACGCTTCTCCCATAGGTACTCTCACGGATTATGCCGTTCATGACCGCGACGACGGCAAGCAGGAACCAACACAATACGTACGGGGTATACACCACTTAGTGCGCAAGCGACCTGAATTCGTTATTCGGTCCAGGTGTCAAATAGACAATCTGGCACGGTTCGAGGATGTCTACCCGGTGCCAGACTCCTTTCGGTACAACCAGGCCGTCTCCCGGCTGCATTTCAACATCGTCATCATCAGTATCCAGGAAGACGACCCTGGCACGGCCAGCAATCAGGTACAAAACCTCGTCGCCGTCGGGATGCATCTCGCCGCCATGAGGAGAATTCTCGGACATTGTGGCGACGCCAAACGTAACGCCATCGACGGGTACCGGGGGATCCGGTCTCTCTGGCACCCTGGAGGCCAGCAGGTCATGGCCAAGACCGATCGTGTGCGAGCGTGCATCGAATTTTTTTGGACGCGTCATTTTATCCGAAAAGCCCAGACGGCTAAAACACCGGGTACGATCAAACCAACCCAGGAAACCAGCATCGGAACCGCAAATTCATCGATCTGGACCGACATGCCGTACACGATTCTCAGCAAGTGAGCCAGGGCAACCAGGGAAAAGAGCGTGCCCGAAATTATGCAGTATTCTTTATGACCCATAACCCTTCTCCCATGGGGTATCGGCTTTTTGTCATATTCAGTATAGCAGCGCATTCTCAAGCGTCTTCTTGGGCACCATCGCTCTTCACGTACTTGCGATAAACGTGGCCGGCGCCTTTCACAAGCAGCTGCAGGAGCCAGGCGAAAGCCACGGCGTAGAAAAACGTCGGTATAAGCCAGCTGATGGCTGTCTCGAAAATAAAGCCCCAGTTCGTTCCATCGACACCGCGGAAGATACCGCCGGGGTTTTCTAGCCATTCCCAGACACAAATGACAAGAGTAACGCTGAGCGCGGCAGCGGCCCCGAACAACAGACCTGTGAGTAAAAACTTTGCCTTCATCGAGCGCACCCGTGCAACCCAGTCTCAGTCAGCGTCGCCTGAAGCCTGCGCCAGATACTCAGATTCCCATTCGAACAAGCACGTCGATGACTTCGCGCATGAAGCGTTCGATGGTTGGATGTTCCGTGGCGAAGTTGGTTTCCAGTTCCCTGGCTTTCTCCAATACCGAATCCGTTTCCGCACGGTGCCCTTCGGGGTCCAGCAGGTCATCGATATCGGTATCCAGCTCGCGCACAGCGGCAAGCGTATCGTCATCCAGCTCCGTCTTCTGAATTTCGTTCTGGAGCTTGGCCAGTAACTCTCGAATCTCTTTGTTGCTCATGGTCACGCCTATCCCAGCTTTCGAATTCCTATTGCATCGCGAATTTCCGCCATGTACGGCACAGCAACTTCGCGTGCTCGTTCAGCACCCTTGACGAGCTCCGCCTCAACAATTGCCGGATCGGCAACCAGTCGCTCGTATTCGTCGCGTGCGGGCTTGATATGGTCGTTGATGTATTCGAACAATTTCTGCTTCATCTCTCCCCAGGCGATACCCGCGGCATAGAGCTTCTCGACCTCTTCCGTTTCCCGTGGGTTCGCAAAGGCTTTGTAGATGTCGAAAATAGTACTGCCCTGCGTTTCCTTCGGCTCGCCCGGCTCGAGACTGTTGGTCTTGATCTTCATAATGAGTTTTCTCAACGGTTTCTCCGCCGCGAACAGCGGGATCGTATTATTGTAGCTCTTGCTCATCTTTCGGCCGTCAAGTCCCGCGAGTACCGCCGTGTGATCATCGATGACCGGCTCGGGCAGCACAAACATGTCACCGTAATGGTGATTGAATCGCTGCGCCATGTCGCGCGCCATTTCGACATGCTGTTTCTGGTCTCTCCCGACCGGAACCTTTGTCGACTTGAACATAAGGATGTCTGCGGCCATCAGAATCGGGTAACTGTACAGGGCCATAGTGATGCCCTTGTCCGGATCCTTGTTGCCACTCTCGACGTTCGCCTGCACGGCCGCTTTGTAGGAATGGGCCCGGTTCATCAGGCCCTTGGCCGTCATGCTCGTCAGTACCCAGGTAAGCTCAGTTATCTCCGGGATGTCGGATTGCCTGTAAAACGTCGCATGCTCTGTATCAAGACCCAGTGCCATCCATGCGGCCGCGATCTCCAGCGTTGACTTGCTGATCTGGTCCGGGTCACCGCTTTTCGCGAGCGCATGAAAGTCGGCGAGGAAATAGTAGTTCTTCTTTTTCGAATCTTTGCTTGCCGCTATCCCCGGACGAATCGCGCCCACGTAGTTACCAATGTGCGGCGTTCCCGTCGTGGTAATCCCTGTAAGGTAAATCTCCTGCGTCATGCTTCAGTATCCTGCCGCCTGGCCGTCTTTGCGCACTTCGGACGCGCCATAATACACGCCTTGCTCCTCGTCCCACATGATCGCCTGGTATCCGCCAAAACTGCCATCGCTCGAGCCAAGCTTATGCCCGAGCGATTTCAGCGCCTCGCGCGTCGCCGAGCCAAAAGTACTCTCCATATGGACGATGCCACCATCGGCCATCGTTGTGCCTGTCGGCTCTGACGAACCCGTGTGATTGATGCGCGCAGCATCCCCGGCTTCCTGCAGGTTCATGCCGAAATCGATCATGTTCACTATGACCTGCGCATGCCCCTGTGGCTGCATCGCTCCGCCCATTAAACCGAAACTAATCAATGGCTTACCGTCCTTCATCACGAATGCCGGGATGATCGTATGGAACGGGCGCTTGCCGCCTTCGACGACGTTTGCGTGGCCTTCTTCGAGCGCAAAAAGCTCCGCGCGATCCTGCAGGACGAAGCCGAGCTCTCCCGGCGTCATGCCGGATCCCATGCCACGGTAGTTGCTTTGAATCAGCGACACCATGTTGCCGTCCTTGTCGGCAACCGTCAGGTAGATCGTGTCACCCTCTTCGAGCCCTGCGTCCCCGGCCGCCAGCCGTTTCGACGCCTGTGTTGGTGAAATAAGCTTGCGACGTTCATTGGCATAGTCTTTCGAAATCAGTCGCGCGACAGGCACGTCGACAAAGTCCATGTCCGCGTAATACCTGGCGCGATCTTCGAACGCGAGCTTCTTCGCTTCAACCAGCGTGTGCAAATACTCGGCACTGCCGAAGCCCATGGCCGCGATATCGAAGCCCTCGAGTATATTCAGAATCTGCAGCGCGGCGATGCCCTGGCCGTTCGGTGGCAGCTCGTAAACGTCCCAGCCACGGTAGTTTGTCGAAACCGGCGTGACCCATTCCGACTTATGCGCCGCCAGGTCGTCGTAGCTCAGCAAGCCGCCCTGCTCTGCCATGTAGGCGTCGATCTTCCTCGCAATATCGCCTCTGTAAAACTCGTCTCTGCCCTTTGCAGCAATTGCCTCGTAGGTTTTCGCCAGGCGCGGGTTTCGGAACATCTCGCCTTTTTGCGGCATGCTGCCATCGGGCATGTAGGTTTCCGCGAATCCCGGGTATTGCCCGATACGCTCAACGCTTCGCGACAGGTAGTACGCAATGACTTCCGACACGGGAAAGCCTTCACGCGCATAGCGGATAGCCGGCGCCAGGATGTCAGCCATCGGCAGGCGTCCATAACGTCCATGCAGTTCGAACCAGCCGTCCACGGCACCGGGCACACTCACGGGTAGCGGTCCGAACGGCGGGATTTTGTCGATACCGCGCTCCTGGAAATACTCGAGCGTCATCGCTTTCGGCGCTCGACCCGACGCGTTCAATCCCGTGAGCTCTTTTGTTTCCGCATCCCAGACGATGGCAAAAAGATCGCCGCCAATCCCGCATCCGGTTGGTTCCATGAGACCCAGTGCGGCGTTGGCCGCGATGGCCGCATCAACCGCGCTGCCGCCTGCTTTCAAAATATCGATCGCAATCTGTGTCGCCAGCGGCTGGCTCGTCGCCGCCATGCCGTGCGGCGCTATAACCTCCGAGCGAGAGGCAAGCGCGCGGCCGGTGACCCGATCGTATCCCGGCTCAGATGCCAAAACGGGCACCCCATAAATCAACAGTGAAATGCATATCGACCATAAAACTCTTTTCATCCTGTACTCCGTTCCGCGCCTGAGTGCGCCTCTGCCCGGCTGGAGCCATCAATGATGGCACTCGCCGACATCGCCAGCAACAGGGTATGATCACCCCATGATCAGCGACTATACCGACAAAAATCCATCGCTCGGGGCTTTATACGCGGGCCATCTCGAGACCGTAACGGCACGGCATGATCACGCCCTGGAAAAGGCGGGCGCAAGTCATGTGATTATTTATTCGGGTAACCCAAAAGTTGCATTCCTGGACGATAACTACTACCCGTTCAAAGCCAACCCGCATTTCGTGAGCTGGGCACCGCTTACGAAGCTGCCATTCTCCTACATCGTCTATACGCCCGGCGAGAGGCCGGTGCTTCTCTATTTCCAACCACACGACTACTGGCACGTCGTGCCCGGTGCCCCGGATGGCTACTGGACCCGACACTTCGATATTCGTATCGTCAATGCCATTGAGGACGTTGCCGCACATCTGCCCGAAGAGCGTGAAAAGTGCATTGTAATCGGGGAAATAGACGACGCGGCACTTGCCTTTGGGATAGAGCGAATAAACCCCACGACGGCCATCAACATTCTGCATTACGCCCGTAGCAGAAAGACCGACTACGAAATCGCTGTAATGCGACTCGCCTCAAAACGTGGCGCAATCGGTCATCGTGCGGCAGAGGAAGCGTTTCGCGCAGGTCTCCCGGAGTTCGAAATTCACCGCGCTTATTGTCAGGCTGTGAGTCACACCGATCCCGAATTGCCCTACGGCAATATCGTTGCGCTCAACGCACATGGCGCCGTGTTGCACTACACTGATCTCGAGCGCAGCAAACCGGATGCTGGCCACTCATTCCTGATTGATGCCGGCGCACAGGTGCACGGCTACGCCTCGGACATCACGCGCACCTATTCCTTCGCCGATACGCGTTTTCAGGACCTGATTGACCGAATGGATGTCATGCAACGGGAAATTGTCAGCAAGGTCGAAGCGGGCGTCGACTATCGCGAACTGCATATCAGCTCACACAAGATGCTGGCCGACCTTCTCGTGGATGCCGAACTCGCAACCGGGGATCCCGACACTTTGCTTGAAACCGGCGTGACGTCGGCCTTCTTCCCGCACGGGCTCGGTCATCTTCTTGGCATCCAGGTTCACGACGTCGCCGGCTTCATGGAAAATGAGTCCGGCACGACAATCGACCCGCCGAGCGGCCATCCGTTTCTCAGGCTGACGCGCGTGCTCGAAGAAAATATGGTGCTGACCATCGAACCTGGCTTGTATGTCATCGACATGCTGCTCGAGAAGCTGAGCGGCACGCCTGCCGAGAAGCGCGTCAACTGGGGCACGGTCGACTGGCTGCGACCCTTCGGCGGCATCCGTATCGAGGACGACGTGCGGGTACTGGTCAGTGATCGGGAGAATCTGACTCGCGACGCTTTTGCTCTGCTTTGAGCTTTTTCTTGACCCTTTGGCCCTTGCGTTTGAGCATCGGCCTGATCTGTCGACCGAGCCACGGCACCAGGTAGAACACAGTTGCAAGAAACCCGCTGATCGGTGGCATCGACTTTTCATTTATATTGTTGCCACAGAGATCCAGTATGGTCTGCGCCACATCTTCAGCCGTACCCATCGGCTGTGAGAACGTAATGTCAGACACCTTGTTCATGTCCGACATGATAAACGCCGTATCGATTGGGCCGGGTGAAACCAGTCCGATCTTGATCTTGCTGCCACGAAGTTCTTCGGCCAGCGCCAAAGAAAATGCCCGCAGGCCCGCCTTGCTGGCCGCATAAGTCGCTGAGCCCGGGACAGGTGTCCGCCCGGCCAGGGATCCGACATTAATTATCGCACCTTCCGCGGCTTCCCTAAGGTAAGGCAGCGCGATGCGGCTCAGCATGATGGGCGCACGAAGATTTACATCGACGATCCTGGCAAGTTCTTGAGCATCGACTTCTTCAACCATTCCGCGCGCGTGATAACCGGCATTGTTCACCAGGATGTCGACACGCCCAAACTCGAACTGCGACTTCTTGAACACATCGATGCAGGCATCGGCATCAGTTACATCCATCGCAAATATTTCTACTTTTGTTTTGTCGCGCAGTTCTTCGGCGATAGCCTCGAGGTTTTTCTTGGTGCGCGCGACCAGCATGAGGTTGGCGCCGGCGTCGGCAAACAGACGCGCGGTGGCAGCACCGACGCCCTCGGACCCGCCCGTGATGATCACGGTTTTGTCGTTGAATATCATTCGGCAATGTTACCACCCATCAATTGAGCAGTGGTGAACGATCTGCAAAGGAAATTCTGCCGCAGATTGCCCGCGGCGAGCGCGAAACCATCAAAAGCCGATGTACCCTTTGATCTTCTTCCACAAGCTCGACTCCCAGCCATAAACGTCGAGTTGTTCGTCGCCTAATATCGCGACGGGCATGGTCGTATCGGGCGGCAGGGCTTCGTTGGCAGCAACGTCTTCCGGGCGCATTTCGAGCCTGCCCTTCTTGCCGTCAATCGAATCGGTCAGGCCGTCGACTGCCAGGCTCAGGTAAGGCAGGACATTGTCATCGACGATGTCGTCGAGAAATACGGCATCCGGATCGAAGGCTTCCTTCGCCAGAAACACGCAATCATCAAAGGACTTGTCGCTGCTAATCGTTCTAATCCATGGAAGACATGAACGATTACTCTAAGTCGCCTGTTCGGAAATCTCTGTGAGGCGACTCACAAGATGCCAAATCTAATACAATCACAATACATTTCAATAGGTTAAGGGTGTATCCGGGGACAAAAAAACCGGGCATTTGCCCGGTTTTTTCTGCTCAACGCGTTGCGTAACGCACAAAACGCTGACTGGCGGCAGTGAACTGGCTCAGTCCTCGGCAACAACCTCGGCTGCTTGTTCGGTCATCATTACGATAGCCATCGGCGCGGCGTCACCCGGACGAGGACCCGTCTTCAGGATGCGCAGGTACCCACCCGGCCG
Organism: Woeseiaceae bacterium; assembly: GCA_049666725.1. Lineage (GTDB taxonomy): Bacteria > Pseudomonadota > Gammaproteobacteria > Steroidobacterales > Woeseiaceae > UBA1847. The sequence goes on along the minus strand of JBATHK010000131.1, from coordinate 14,126 downwards.
TTCCTTGAAACGTGGACCAATTTCGGTGAACAGTTTGCCGACAACTTCCTTGTCACGCAGGCGGTCAAATGCCAGGCGGCGATTCGCGACACTGTCATTTTTTGCAAGCGTGATCAGCGGCTCAACGACGCGACGCAGTTCTTTTGCCTTGGGCAAGGTGGTCTTGATCGTCTCATGCTTCAGCATCGACGTCGCCATGTTGCGAAACATGGCACTACGATGGGAGCTGTTACGACCCAGTCGACGACCGGATTTTCTATGGCGCATTTTTCTTTCCTAAAATAGGTATTCACACAACACGAGCAAACGCCCGAATACTTTACATCATGAGCTCATGTTCGGGACGCAGGCTTGCCGGCGGCCAATTGTCGAGGTGCATACCCAGGCCGAGACCGTGGCCCTCCAGCACTTCCTTGATTTCCGTCAGGGATTTCTTGCCAAGGTTAGGCGTTCTCAGCAACTCAACTTCTGTTCGCTGCACCAGATCACCGATATACATGATGTTCTCTGCCTTGAGGCAGTTTGCAGAACGAACTGTAAGCTCGAGCTCATCGACAGGACGCAGCAGGATCGGATCGACCTGGCTTTCAGCCTGATCGCCGACGCCTTCTTCCTGGCCTTGAAGGTCAACGAAGACTGACAGCTGATCTTTGAGAATGCTGCCCGCTCGACGGATAGCTTCTTCCGGATCGATCGTGCCGTTTGTCTCGATATCGATTAGCAACTTGTCGAGATCGGTGCGCTGTTCAACACGAGCCGCTTCGACGTTGTAGGTCACGCGATTGACCGGGCTGAACGACGCGTCAAGCATCAGACGACCGATAGGACCCGCCTGATCTTCGAATGACGGACGCTGCGTCGCCGGACGGTAGCCACGACCGCGCTCGATCTTGAGCAGCATATTCAGCTCACCTGCCTTCGTCAGGTTAGCAATGACGAGTTCGGGATTCATGATCTCGACGTCGTGGTCGAGCTGAATATCCCCGGCCGTTACCGGCCCAGGTCCCTTCTTCGACAAGCGCAGCTCAGCGGAGTCGCGCGTGTTCATCGTGACGGCAACCTGCTTGAGGTTCAAAAGTATGTCGACAACATCTTCCTGCACGCCTTCTATGCTGGTGTACTCGTGCAATACGCCTTCGATCTCGGCTTCGGTAATTGCCGCACCAGGCATTGACGACAGCAGAATACGCCGCAGCGCATTGCCGAGCGTGTGTCCGAAACCGCGTTCGAACGGCTCGATCGTAACTTTTGCTTGCAGATCGTTGACCGGCGTAACTTTTACAACGCGCGGCTTCAGAAATTCGTGTACTGATTCCTGCATGGGTAAACTCCTGACTACTTCGAGTACAGCTCGACGACAAGGTTTTCATTGATATCGGGGAGAATATCTTCCCGGTCCGGTAACGATTTCAGAACACCTGCCATCTTCTTGGCATCGACATCAACCCATTCGGGCAGGCCGACCTGGCTCGCTATTTCCAACGCGCTCTGAATACGAAGTTGTTTCCTCGCCTTCTCGCGAATATTGATGGCATCGCCGGCTTTGAGCTGAGCGGACGGAATATTGACCACCTTGCCGTTCACTTCGATGCTCTTATGGCTGACGAGCTGGCGAGCTTCAGCACGTGTCGAGGCAAAGCCCATGCGATAAACGATGTTATCAAGACGGCCCTCGAGAAGACGCAGCAGGTTCTCACCTGTTGAGCCTTTCAACTGCGCAGCACGTTTGTAGTAATTGCGGAACTGTCGCTCGAGCACGCCATACATGCGACGGAGCTTCTGTTTCTCACGAAGCTGCAGGCCGTAGTCCGACATGCGGGGACGACGTTGTGTCGGTCCGCCCGGCGGTACTTCGAGTTTGCACTTCGATTCCAGCGGCCTTACGCCGCTCTTCAAAAACAGGTCCGTGCCTTCGCGGCGGGACAGTTTGCACTTTGGTCCTAAATATCTTGCCATTATTCAGCCTCTACACGCGACGCTTTTTGGGCGGACGACAGCCGTTGTGAGGAATCGGTGTGACATCCTCAATACTTTGAATACGAAATCCCAGGGCGTTCAGAGCGCGCACGGCAGACTCGCGACCGGGACCCGGTCCACGAACCCGCACATCCACATTCTTGACACCGAACTCGAGAGCCACACGGCCCGCTTTGTCCGACGCGACCTGGGCTGCGAACGGAGTGGATTTACGAGAACCGCGAAAACCACAGCCGCCTGCCGTGGCCCACGACAAGGCATTACCCTGACGATCGGTTATCGTGATGATCGTGTTGTTGAAGGAAGCATGTATATGCGCAACTGCGTCAACAACGTGCTTTTTGACCTTCTTTTTCTTAGCTTCTGCCATAATTTAATTCGCGGTCGTCTTGGTAGTACGTTGAACTGTCCTTCCAGTTCGCGTGCTAGTTATACGGACCGCTCCTACTATCGTTTAATGGGCCGACGCGGACCCTTGCGAGTACGCGCATTCGTGCGAGTGCGTTGGCCGCGCAGCGGCAAACCACGTCTGTGACGAATACCACGGTAGGAACCGAGATCCATCAGACGCTTGATGTTCATTGACGTCTCGCGCCGCAGATCACCTTCAACGGTAAACGTCGCGACAGCGGTTCTTAACTTCGCGACTTCGGGTTCAGCCAGATCCTTGACCTGCATGTTCGGCGGAACGCCGGCTGCCTCGCAAATTTTCTTCGCGCGCGTACTTCCAATACCGAAGATCGACGTCAATGCAATCACGACGTGCTTGTTCAACGGAATGTTTATGCCTGCTATGCGTGCCACTTACCTATTCCTCATCATTTAGCGCCGGTACTAACCCTGGCGCTGCTTATGCCGTGCGTCGGTGCAGATAACCCGCACAACACCGTTGCGGCGAATGATCTTGCAATTTCTGCAAATCTTTTTGACTGATGCTCTTACTTTCATGAGCTTTCTCCTAAGCGCCGATTAACTCAGCGTACTTGTCCACCTCTGCCATAATTGCGCAGGTTGGCTTTCTGCATCATTCCTTCGTACTGATGGCTCATGGCATGGGCCTGCATCTGCGCCATGAAGTCCATCGTGACGACGACCAGGATCAGCAGCGATGTGCCACCAAAACTAAACGGCATCGCCGGGTAAAACATGCGCACCAGCTCCGGCAGGAGGCAAACGCCGGCGATATAGAACGCGCCCCAGAACGTCAATCTGGTCAGGACCCGGTCAATGTATTCTGCTGTGTGGGCGCCCGGCCGGATTCCCGGCAGGAACGCACCTGCTTTCTTCAGGTTGTCTGCTGTATCTTTCGAGTTGTACATAAGAGCCGTATAGAAGAAGCAGAAGAAAACAATCATTCCTGCATACAGCAGGACATAAATAGGCTGCCCCGGACCGAGGTTTGCGCCGATCGTCTGCAATGCGCGCTGCACAGCGTTGGGATCGGCGGCCTGTCCAAAAAACTGTGCGATCGTCGCCGGAAACATCAGGATGCTCGAGGCAAAAATCGGCGGGATAACGCCCGACATGTTGATTTTGAACGGCAGGTGCGTGCTCTGTGCCTGGAACATCTTGCGACCCTGCTGCCGCCGCGCGTAGTTCACAGTGATACGTCGCTGAGCGCGCTCCATATAAACGACAAAGATGATTGCCGCAACACCACCAATCAGCATCAGGATAGCCGTAATGGCGCTCATCTCGCCGTTCCGGACCAGCTCAGCCGTTCCGGCAATGGCTGACGGCAAGCCGGCAACGATACCTGCGAGGATAATCATGGAGATGCCGTTACCAATGCCGCGTTCCGTGATCTGCTCGCCCAGCCACATCAGGAACACGGTGCCCGTAACCAGCGTTATGCAAGCCGTAATCAGGAACGCCGTGCCCGGGTTAACCACGAGACCGGCCTGGTTCGATAGCCACGACGCCGCAGCAATAGATTGGAAACTGGCCAGAGCAACCGTGCCGTAACGCGTGTATTTCACGATCTGGCGACGGCCGGATTCACCTTCTTTGCGCAAGGCCTGCAGGCTCGGAACGATATGGCTCGCCATCTGCATGATGATAGAAGAGGAAATGTAGGGAACGATACCGAGCGCGAAAATGCCGAATCGTGAAAGCGCGCCACCAGAGAACATGTTGAACATGCCGAGCAGGTTGCCCGACTGCTGCTCGAAGAAATCAGCCAACGCAACGGGGTCCACGCCCGGCACCGGAATATAGGTGCCAACGCGATACACGATCAACGCGCCAACGAGAAACAGCAAGCGAACTCTTAATTCGCCTAGCTTGCTCGCCGTCTTTGCCAGATCAGCCGGAGTTTGTTGGGGCTTCTTCGCCACGTTACGTTCTTCCTGTGTTCGCTTGTCGCGCCCGTGGGGGCACTCCTACGATGCTTTCCTATACTTCGATACTGCCGCCAGCTTTTTCGATATCCACACGAGCACCTTTGGTGACCGCGATACCTTTCAGCTTGACCGCCTTCTTGATGACGCCAGACTTGATAACCTTTACCTTGGTCACAAATGCCGGAACCAGATTCGCCTTTTTCAGCACGTCGATATCTATTATGTCCGCTGACGGAATCTCAAGTTCGTGCAGACGCAGCTCGGCCGTCAGGCGCGCCATGCGCGAACGAAAACCGACCTTCGGCAAACGGCGCTGCAACGGCATCTGGCCGCCTTCGAAACCAACCTTGTGGTATCCACCCGAGCGCGCATGCTGTCCCTTATGGCCACGACCGCTGGTCTTGCCCTGACCCGCAGAATGTCCACGGCCCAGGCGCTTGCCCACTTTCCTTGCGCCGTTAGCGGGCGATATTTTATTCAAACGCATGTCAGGCTTCCTCTACCGACAGGAGGTACGAAATACGATTGATCATGCCGCGATTTTCTGGCGTATCGATGACCGTCACCGTCTGGTGTATCTTCCTCAAACCCAAGCCGGCAACGCAGGCTTTGTGGCTCTTCAGCCGCCCGAACCTGCTCTTGACCAACGTGACTTTCAATTCTTTTGGCGTCGCCATGATCCCGTCTCTGTGTCTCTTTATTAATAATCCTCGCCCTGACTCGTGTCTCAGGCGAGAATTTCCTTAACTTTCTTGCCGCGCTTTGCCGCAATGGCCTGCGGCGAATGAATCTCCGACAGCCCCTTTATCGTTGCGCGAACAACGTTGATTGGGTTGCGCGAGCCATAGCTCTTTGCCAGTACGTTGCGGACGCCCGCTGCCTCAAAAACAGCGCGCATCGCACCACCAGCAATTACGCCGGTACCTTCAGACGCCGGCTGCATGTAGACCAGCGTGGCGCCATGGCGTCCCTTCTTGGCATATTGCAGGGTCTCGTTATTCAGGTTGATGTTGATCATGTTGTTACGAGCGCTCTGCATCGCCTTCTGAATCGCGATCGGCACCTCTCGTGCCTTGCCATACCCGAATCCGACCTTGCCCTGGCCATCCCCAACAACCGTAAGCGCAGTGAAACCGAATTGACGACCACCCTTGACTACCTTGGCGACACGGTTGACGGTAACCAGTTTCTCGATCAGGTCATCGTTCGATTGATTGTGTTCTTTTCTTGCCATATTGGTTATCGACGGCCTTCGGCCATCAAATTTCCTCTAAATAATTAAAACTTCAATCCCGCCTCGCGGGCCGCTTCAGCCAGTGCCTTGACACGACCGTGGTAACGAAAACCGGAGCGATCAAACGCAACGGTATCAATGCCGGCCGCTTTCGCCTTCTCGGCGATGCGAGCACCCACAATGGCCGCCGCCTCGACGTTACCGCCATTCTTGATGCCCTTGCGAACTTCGGCTTCCAATGTCGATGCCGACGCAAGAACCTGGTTGTCACTGCTGCCGATCACCTGCGCATATATATGACGCGGCGTTCTATGAATGCTCAGGCGAAGCGCCTCAACTTCACGAATCTTTGCGCGTCCTCTGCGAGCCCGACGCAGTCGATTTTGTTTCTTGTCCAACTTCATGGTGTTAACCCTGGTTATTTCTTCTTCGCTTCTTTCAAAACAACACGCTCACCGGCGTATCGGACACCCTTGCCCTTGTAAGGCTCAGGCGGACGGAAGCGCCGAATTTCCGCAGCGACCTGACCGACCTGCTGCTTGTCAGCGCCCCTGATAACAATTTCGGTCTGGCTCGGCGTTTCTACCGTGATTTCATTCGGCACCGTGTATTCGACCGGGTGTGAAAAACCCAGGCTCAGACTGACCTTCTTGCCCTGGGCCTGCGCACGATAACCTACGCCGACCAACTCGAGCTTGCGCTCAAAACCCTCAGACACCCCGTGCGCCATGTTGGCAATAATCGAACGCATTGTGCCGGAAACCGCCGTCGCAAAACGCGAGCCGGAGCGCGGCGCAACACTCAATAAGTTGTCATTCTGCGTGAGCTCGACTTCTGAATTCAGCTTCAAAGACAGCTCGCCGTTGCCGCCCTTGAGCGTCACAACGTTGCCGTCTTGTTTGAACTCGACGCCCTTTGGCAGTTCAACCGGGTATTTTGCAATTCTTGACATAGTTCTATCTCTTACCTTCAGGTTCGTGCATCACGAAACGATGCAGAGAACCTCACCACCAACGCCTTTTTCCCGCGCCTGGCGGTCACTCATGACGCCAGCCGAGGTTGAAACGATCGCAACGCCGAGACCGCCAAGGACCTTGGGCAGATCTTCCTTGCCCCGGTAGATTCGCAGGCCCGGACGACTGGAACGCTGGATCGTCTCGATCACTGGGACACCCTCGAAATACTTCAGCTCGACTGTGAGCTCTTTCGCAGCGCCCTCACCCTCGGTCGAAAAACCCGTGATATAGCCTTCGTCTTTCAATACCTTTGCAACAGCTTCTTTCGCTTTCGAAGCCGGCATAGAGACTGCGACTTTGCGTGCCTTTTGCCCGTTACGAATGCGGGTCAGCATGTCTGCGATCGGATCGGTCATACTCATGTTCTGTCTCCGCCTACCAGCTGGCTTTTGTAAGGCCAGGAACTTCACCGTTCATGGCGGCTTCACGTAGCTTGTTACGCGCGAGGCCAAATTTGCGATAAACACCGTGCGGACGACCCGTAATGGCGCAGCGATTCCGCTGGCGTGTCGGGCTGCCGTCACGCGGCAACTTGTTCAGCTTCGCCTGCGCAACAGCGCGCTCCCCGTCCGAGCTATGGATATTGCGAACGATCGCTTTCAGAGCCTTGCGCTTTTCAGCCTGCCGAGCTACGAGCTTGGCACGCTTCAGTTCACGCATGATCATCGATTTCTTAGCCATGTATTTTCTCTACTTCTTTTTAAACGGGAAGTTGAACGCTTCCAGGAGCGCCCTGCCTTCTTCGGGGTTGCGCGCCGTCGTGGTAATAGTGATATCCATGCCGCGCAACGCATCGATTTCGTCGTAGTTGATTTCCGGAAAAATAATTTGCTCCTGGACGCCCATGCTGTAGTTGCCCTGCTTATCGAAGGACCTGGGGTTCAGACCACGAAAATCACGGATTCGCGGAATCGCAATGTTCACGAGGCGATCGAGAAACTCGTACATGCGCTCACGACGAAGCGTGACCTTGCATCCGATTGGCATGCCATCACGGATCTTGAAGGTTGCGACAGACTTGCGAGCAATCCGCGTAACCGGACGCTGCCCCGCGATCTTCTCCATGTCGCTACGAGCATTTTCCATGATCTTCTTGTCAGCGACCGCGTCACCCACACCCATGTTGAGCGTGATCTTGGTGATACGGGGCACTTCCATCGGATTACTCAAACCGAGCTTTTTCTGAATCTCTCCAGCAAGCTCGTTCTGATATTTTTCCTGTAAACGTGACATCTTATGTATCTCTTAAATATCGACTTTGTCGCCGCTTTTGAAGACGCGCACTTTGCTGCCGTCTTTCTCGACGCGAAAACCAACCCGCTCGCCCTTTTTCGACTTCGGGTTAAAAACAAGTACGTTCGAAACATCCAGTGGCATCGCAGTATCCCGGATGCCACCTGCCTCACCAATGTTCGGGTTAGGCTTGATATGTTTCTTTGCCAGGTTGACACCCTCAACCAGCACGCGATCGTCATCAAGAACCTGCAAAACAGTGCCGCGACGGCCTTTGTCCTTACCGGTTGTTATGATGACTTCATCGCCCTTTCTAATCTTATTCACTTGATTTATCCAAAAAAGCCGAAGTTCCTACAGAACTTCGGGAGCCAGCGAAATAATCTTCATGAACCGGCTAGTGCGCAGCTCGCGTGTTACAGGCCCAAAAATTCGTGTACCAATAGGCTCGAGACGAGCATTTAGCAGCACGGCTGCATTGCCATCAAAGCGAATCAAAGATCCATCTTTACGGCGAACGCCCTTACGCGTGCGAACGACAACAGCGTTGTAGACCTCGCCTTTTTTCACCTTGCCGCGTGGGATCGCGTCCTTGACGCTTACCTTGATCACGTCGCCCACACCCGCATATCGGCGCTTCGATCCACCGAGTACCTTGATGCACTGCACGCGGCGAGCGCCAGAGTTATCGGCGGCGTCCAGAACTGTCTGCATCTGAATCATGACTGCATCCTAAGTGTTATTACTTGTCAGCCGACCGTTCAACAACGTTGACGACAGACCAGGATTTATTCTTCGAAATCGGGCGGCATTCTGAGATCGCAACACGATCACCGGATTTGCACTCATTCGACGCATCGTGAGCAAGGACCTTACCGGTGCGGCGAATATACTTGCCGTATACCGGATGCTTGATAACTCGCTCGATAGCGACCGATACGGTTTTATCCATCTTGTCGCTGACGACGCGACCGACGAGCGTACGCTTTGTCTTGCTTTCTTCACTCATTTCTTATCACCTGCGCGTTTAAGTTCGGTCAAAACCGTCTTGACGCGCGCAATGTCTTTTCTAACCCGGCCGTGCTCATGGTTGTGCGTCAGTTCACCGGTTGCATGTTGCATACGTAAATTGAACTGCTCACGACGAAGCGCAACGAGCTCATCGTTGAGTTCGTCTACCGACTTGGTCCGGAGATCATTTGCTTTCATCACATCACCTGACGAGTTACGAACGCGGTGGCAAACGGCAGCTTTGCGGCCGCCAGGCGAAAAGCCTCGCGCGCGATCTCTTCCGTTACACCTTCCATTTCATAAAGGACGCGGCCTGGCTGAACCTGGCAAACCCAGTACTCAACGTTGCCCTTTCCCTTACCCTGTCGAACTTCGAGCGGCTTTTTCGAAATAGGCTTGTCCGGGAAAACCCGAACCCATATTTTTCCGCCACGCTTGATGTAGCGTGTCATCGCACGACGTGCCGCCTCGATCTGACGTGCCGTCAGACGACCACGACCCGTTGCTTTGAGGCCGTATTGACCGAACGAAACATTGCTCCCACGCAGCGCGAGGCCGCGATTGCGCCCTTTCATCTGCTTGCGAAATTTTGTTCTTTTAGGCTGTAACATTGTGTTCTTCCGTCGGTCATTGGTCGCGGCTACGAGCCGCTCCTACGACACCTCTATCCTTTATTCCTAAGTACGTGCGCCAGCAGCCGCTTCTGCAGTCTCGGCCGCAACCGCTTCGGGCTTATCAAAGATCTCGCCCTTGAAAATCCAAACCTTCACGCCGATCGTGCCGTACGTGGTGTTTGCTGTAGCCGTGCCATAATCGATATCCGCGCGCAGCGTATGCAGCGGGACTCGGCCTTCGCGGTACCACTCCGAACGTGCGATTTCTGCGCCGTTCAGGCGACCGCCAACCTTGACCTTGACGCCCTCTGCGCCAACACGCATCGTGTTCGTGACCGCGCGCTTCATGGCACGTCGGAACATGACACGACGTTCGAGCTGTTGTGCGATACCTTCGGCAACTAGCTGCGCATCAAGTTCAGGTTTACGAACTTCGCTGATGTTGACCCTGACATCCTGAATCAGCATGCCAAGCATCTTCGACAGCTCGGAACGAAGCTTCTCTATGTCCTCGCCCTTCTTGCCAATGACAATGCCAGGACGCGCCGTGGAAATAGTGATGTTGACCTTATTCGCGGGACGTTCGATAGCGATGCGGCTTACTGAAGCATCTTTCAGCTTTTTCTTGATGAAAACCCGAATCACGTGGTCGTCACGTATGTACCCGGGGAACGTCTTCGAATCGGCATACCACTTTGATGCCCAATCCTTGACGATGCCAAGACGTATACCTGTTGGATGTACTTTTTGGCCCATAATTCTTACTCTTCCCCTAGCTGATCAGCGAGGTAAATATTGTGTTCCGTGATCATTTTTCGTCTGCAACCCGGATCGTGATGTGACTATTCCGCTTGATAATTCGTGCGCCCCGACCTTTGGCACGAGCGCGAAAACGACGTAACGTCGGCGCTTCGTTTACTTCGATCATGGCAATTTTCAATTCATCAATATCAGCACCGTGATTGTGTTCTGCGTTGGCTACAGCCGACTCCAGGACCTTCTTCACAATGCGAGCACTTTTCTTCGGCGAAAACGTCAGCGTACGCAGGGCAGCATCAACCGACTGGCCGCGGATCGCGTCAGCCATCAGCCGACATTTCTGCGGCGAGATGCGCGCATATCTAAGTGTTGCTGCAACTTGCATTAAACCCGCTCCCCTATTTGGTCTTGCGATCACCGGAGTGACCGCGGAACGTACGTGTCATCGCAAACTCGCCGAGTTTGTGACCCACCATGTTCTCTGAAATAAGAACCGGTACGTGCTGGCGTCCGTTATGGACGGCAATGGTCAAACCAACCATGTCCGGCAGAACCATCGAACGACGCGACCAGGTCTTGATCGGACGGCGATCGTTTTTCTTGGCGGCTTCGGAAACCTTCTTCGCCAAATGGTTATCGACGAATGGGCCTTTTCTTACACTACGCGGCATTATCGAAATCCTTTACTTACGCTTGCGTCGACGAACGATCATGCCGTCCGTGCGCTTGTTTGAACGAGTTTTCGCGCCCTTCGTCGGCGTGCCCCATGGGCTCACCGGATGACGACCGCCTGAGGTCCGTCCTTCACCACCACCGTGCGGGTGGTCCACCGGGTTCATCGCTACGCCGCGCACCGTCGGGCGCACGCCTCTCCAGCGACTGGCGCCGGCCTTGCCGAGCTTTCGAAGGTTGTGTTCGCCATGACCAACTTCACCGACCGTTGCACGACAGGAAGTGTGAATCCTGCGTGTTTCGCCAGAGCGCAGTCGAACTGTCGCATAGGCGCCTTCACGCGCAGCCAACTGCGCTGACCCGCCAGCAGAACGAACCAGCTGGCCGCCCTTACCCGGCTTCATCTCGATGTTGTGTATCGTGGTACCGACGGGAATGGCGCGAATCGGCAGGGTGTTTCCCGGCTTGATCGGCGCGTCTTCGCCGCTGATGACCGGCGTGCCAGCGCGTACATTCTTGGGCGCCAGGATGTATCGGCGCTCACCATCCGCATACTTGATCAATGCCAGGTGCGCACTGCGATTCGGGTCGTACTCGAGCCGCTCGACAACACCCGCGATACCGTCCTTGTCGCGCTTGAAGTCGACCATACGGTAACGCTGCTTATGACCGCCACCCTGGTGGCGTATCGTAATGCGGCCGTTGTTATTGCGGCCACCCTTCGACATCTTCTTGTCGAGAAGCGGTCCGTATGGCTTGCCCTTATGCAGCTCCGGCGTCTTGACAGCGACGACAAATCGACGTCCCGCGGAAGTTGGTTTGGCTTTATGCAATGACACTACCGTTACCTCTAGTCAGCGCCGAAGAACTCTTCGACGGAGCTCCCTTCAGCCAGCTTCACGTATGCTTTTTTCCAATCCGCGCGACGACCTTTGGACTGTTGGAAGCGCTTCGTCTTGCCCTTTACATTAACGACCTGAACGCCTTCGACCGCTGCCTCGAACAGCAACTCAACAGCCTGTCGAATTTCTTTCTTCGTTGCGTCAGTTCGTACTTTCAGGACAACCTGGTTCTTCTCCGCCGCGACGTGCGCCTTTTCTGAAAGGTGCGGTCCGCGAATAACCGTCATCAGTCTTTCCTGGTGCGCGGCATTACTCATGATAAACGCTCCTCAATGAGCTTCAGCGCCGGCAAGGTAACCAGTACCTTGTCGAATCGAATTAATACAACCGGATCAATGGCGGCAACATCGCAAATACCAACGTTTGGCAAATTGCGTGCAGCCAGGAACAACTTTTCGTCGAACGCCTCGTTCAGGATCAACACGCTGTCCAGCCCAAGCTCCTTGAGCTTCGTTGCCAGCAGCCTGGTCTTCGGCGCTTCCAGCGCCAGGTCATTGACGATGACCAGACGATCCTGTCTAACCAACTCGGACAGCATCGAGCGGAGCGCAGCACGATACATCTTCTTGTTGACTTTCTGCGCGTAACTACGGGGCTTCGCGGCAAACGTGCGGCCACCGCCAACAAAGATGGGGCTGCGGATAGTACCGGCACGTGCGCGGCCCGTGCCTTTCTGACGCCAGGGCTTGGCACCGCCACCACGTACTGCGGCGCGGTTCTTCTGCGCCTTGGTTCCGGCACGTGCACCTGACAGGTGCGCCGTTACCACCTGGTGCACGAGCGCTTCGTTGTAGTCCACACCAAATGCGGAATCTAGAACGTCAACAGAGCCTTTGTCCTGTAATTTCAATTTCATCAATACGCCCCTTACTTCCTGGCCTTGATGGCGGGACGTACTATTACGCGGCCGCCACGATGACCCGGAACAGCGCCCTTGATCAACAACAGGTTGCGCTCGCTATCAACGCGCACAACCTCGAGGTTTTGAATCGTGCGGCGCACGTTGCCCATCTGGCCGGACATCTTCTTGCCCTTGAATACGCGGCCCGGTGTCTGGTTTTGTCCAATGGAACCGGGTGCCCGGTGCGCCAGCGAGTTGCCGTGTGTGGCATCCTGCATGCTGAAGTTGTGGCGCTTGACGGTTCCGGCAAAGCCCTTGCCAATAGAGGTACCGATGACATCGACCTTCTGGCCCTCATCAAATAACTCGACACGCAATTCGCTGCCAACCTGATATTCCGTTTCATCGCCGTCTGCAATGCGGAATTCGGTAAGTAGGTCGCCGGCTTCAACCTTTGCTGCGGCAAAGTGGCCGGCTGCAGGTTTGACGACCCGGGACGCTTTGCGGCTACCGGCTACAACCTGTAGCGCGCGATAGCCGTCCGTCTCCACGGTCTTCACCTGTGTGATTCGGTTTGGCTGTGCCTCAACTACGGTGACCGGAATCGAAGCTCCGTCTTCCGTAAAGACACGTGTCATGCCGCACTTGCGGCCAACAAGACCCATCGTCATCTTCAAAACCTCGCGCTGACTTCGATTGGCCAGCGCCTGACTCTAATTCCAAATTCAACACCGAAACTACGATTGGCTTCGGCTGTTCTTTTCCTCGATCTGGCACTTTTCCCAGACATGCGAAAGGGCCAGCCATCGCCGAGAGCTCCGCTCTCTTTGCTCTGGGGCTGACCCTAAGCTCCGACCCGATCAATCAATCAGTTCGGCGGTTCCGGGATTTGCCGTGTCACCCTCGATTTCCTGGCGACAGATGTCTTGCTGTGCTAATTCTGGCCGACTCCCGGTCCGGCCAAATGCAGCGAGCCCGCTATTATACGACTCGAAACCCCCAATACAAGCGGTTTGCTGTCTTTTTTACGGGTTTTTCTTCCTTTTTACGATCCCAATGAAATCAATCACTTAGCTGGGAAAGAACTCGCCGGTGGACGAGATTTGTCTTGCCGGAAATAAAGCGCAGCGATGCGAGCCATTTCGGTCAGACAAATGTCGGCCGCAGCCGCCCTTAGTTCAGCTTGATCTGAACATCGACGCCGGCAGGAAGCTCCAGCTTCATCAGGGCATCGACGGTCTTGTCGGTGGGGTCCACAATGTCCATCAGGCGCTTATGCGTACGGATTTCGTACTGGTCACGGGCGTCCTTGTTGACGTGAGGAGACACCAGGATCGTGAAACGCTCCTTCCTCATCGGCAGCGGAATCGGGCCCTTGACGGTGGCACCGGTACGCTTGGCCGTATCCACGATCTCACGCGCCGAGTTGTCAATCAGGCGATGATCGAACGCTTTCAAGCGAATTCTGATGTTTTGGTTTGTTGCCACTTTATTTCCTTAGCTCAAAATTGTGTCTGTTTAACTG
>JBATHK010000130.1:0-5277 GCA_049666725.1 Woeseiaceae bacterium | reverse complement strand
CCTTATGACACGAGCAGCGGTGGCGACTACGTCGTCAAACGCAGCGAAACACTGTGGGGCATTGCGAGTCGCATGCGGCCCGACAGCCGTCTGACCATGAACCAGACCATGCTGGCCATATTCGAGGCAAACCCCGGCGCATTCGGCGGCAACATCAACGTCCTGCGCGCGGGTGCCGCACTGCGAATTCCGAGTGCTGACGAGATTTTCCGCATCAGCCGCAACAACGCGCTGGCTGAAGTGCGGCGGCAGAACGAGGCCTGGGGTGGTGGCACCGGCTACACGCCGCCGCCGGCCGAGACGCGCCCAAGTCTGACGCTCGTGCCGCCCGATGAAGAACCGACCGGGCTCGTTTACGACGACGACCTGGTGACGGCGGAACCGCTGACGCGTGAGCAGGAAATCGAGAACCGGATCAATGAACTCGAAGCCGCCGCTGTTCCTGACCAGCCTTCGCTGCTGGAAATTCGTGATAACGAACTCGCCACGCTGCGCCAGGAACTGGCCAACATTCGTGGCGAAGTCTACGAGCCGCCGGTCGAGGTTGCCGACGACCCGTTCGTCGATGACACGGCCGACGAGGCGCCACTCGACGAGCTGTTTGCGGAAGAGGACGAGCTGGCTGCCGATGACAGCGAGGTCGCCGAGGATATGGCAGCCACTGACGAAGAGGCTGCCGAGACTGAGGCTCCGTCTACCGTTGTTCGCACGGCACCAAAGTCCGAGCCCGGGATTGTCGATCGGATAATCGGGGCATTAACGAGCTACTGGGCCGGCATCGCTGCGGCGCTGGTCGTGGTTGCGGGGCTGTTGTTCTGGTTCATGCGGCGCGGTCGCGACGATGAAGATACGTCGGGTGCGCCGTGGGAAGCGCTGGATTCTGACGATCTGGCACCCGGTTCGTTAACATCGACCGAATCGATGCGTGCGCCGACACCGGACGAAGCCATCATGGTCGTTGAGCAGGATTCGGCGATTCGTTCGCAGCCGGATGAAACCATCGAGATCCCGAGAGCCGACGAGGCGACTGCGGGCAGCGGCACGTTCGGTTCACTCGAAGACACCTTCAGCAGCGAGACCGCTGTCAACCTCGATCAGACGGACCCGGTTGCCGAAGCCGACTTCCATATGGCTTACGGACTCTATGACCAAGCCGCCGATCTGATCAATGGCGCGCTGGAAGCGGACCCGACAGACAGGACCCTGATGTCGAAGCTCTGCGAAATATATTTCGTCTGGGGCAATCGCGACGCGTTCATAGAAGCGGCCGACAAACTGAAGTCATCGGTTGGCGACGGTGAAAGTCCTGAATGGGACAAGACCGTCATCATGGGGCAGCAGATTGCGGCAGATCATGCGTTGTTCGCTGGCGCCGGCGTGGCGGCGGCAACGAAAGCCGTCGACCTTTCATTCGAGGCGGAGACCGGCGAAGCCGGTGCCCTCGACATGGACTTTGGCAGTGGCGACAGTGCGGCTTCCGATGTCATTGATCTGGGCGCTGATGACGGAGGCGCCGAAGGCGGCGTTGATTTCATGTTCGACGCTGCCGACGATGACGCGCTCGATCTCGACCTCGAAGCAACGGCCGAGACGCCAACGATTGCGACGACCGGCACCGAGAAGACACTCGCAATGCCGACGCCGGACGATACCGTCGAATCGCCGACGATCGAGCAGGAATTTGGCGAACTCGAGGGCACCTCCGAACTGCCGTCGCTCGAAGAGTCACTCGGGCAGGCGATTTCGGATGCGGGTCAGGGCTCGGACGCGACGGCCGAGATTAATCTCGACGATCTCGACCTGGGCATAGATGGTCTCGCCGAGACAGAGCTTGCATCGCTGGATGATCTTGATGCGACGGGCACCAACGAAGCACTCGTCGAGGATGATTTTGCGGATGCCGGATCGATCACGGGTAAGAACCCCGAAATTGACCCGAACTCTACCGGTGTGCGCGAAGGCCTGGATCTCGATGTTTTTGATGACCTGGATGCAACCGGAGAAATGCGGCTTGCGACCGACGAGACGGGGCGCAGCCCGATGCTCGATCCGACAGAGGAATTTTCGGCGGATACAGAAGTCGGCATTGACCAGAGCTTGCTCGATGCCACCGGCGTCACGCAGGTTTTGAGCGAGGACATGTCGGTTAATACCGGGGCTGATGTCGGTGCACTGTTGACGGACGAAGAAGCCACGATGCTGGCGGGTCTGGACGACGACGCGGATGAAGGTGAATTCGACTTTGCGAAAACCGAAGCACTGCCGCCGGATGCGTTCATGCCGGTCGACGTTGAGGCGACGGGCGAGATGCCGTCCGCCGGCGCTACGGAGGCTGACCTCGACCTCGATGAACTGACCGCGGCGCTCAGGGTCAGTGAAGTCAGCGACACGATGGACCAGCTGGCGAGCGATCCGACCGTCGAGCAGCCGCGTCCGACGAACCTTGGTTCGACGGCTGAAATCCCGACGATGTCGCTTGGGCCGGAGGATATGAGCGAGGACCTGCACGAAGCTCGCACGATGACTGAGGTTGGCACCAAGCTCGATCTTGCGCGCGCCTACGTCGACATGGGTGATCCTGCCGGTGCTCGCAGCATTCTCGAGGAAGTGCTTGACGAAGGCGACGAGAGTCAGCGTCAACAGGCACAACAGCTGCTCGATTCCCTGCCCAGCTAGCAGGCCCCGACATTCGCATCGCGCTCGGCATCGAGTATGACGGGACCGGGTACAATGGCTGGCAGAGGCAAAAGACCGGTCTCGGGGTGCAGCAGCGCCTCGAAGAAGCGCTGTCGCTGGTAGCGAACGAAGCGATAGAGGTAGTTTGTGCCGGGCGCACCGATACCGGTGTTCATGCGTCGGGCCAGGTCGTTCATTTCGATACATCCAGCGAGCGCAGCCGCCGCGGATGGCTGCTTGGCGTCAACAGCAGTCTTCCTGACGACATCAGCGTCACCTGGGCGCAGCCCGTCAGCGAAGATTTTCACGCGCGCTTTTCGGCGACGGCCCGCAGCTACCGCTACGACATTCTCAACCGCCTCGAGCGATCCGCTTTGTATCGCCATCGCGCCTGGTGGATTTACCAGCCGCTCGATTCGGGTGCGATGCACGAGGCCGCCGGCCAGCTGCTGGGAAAACACGATTTTTCGGCTTTTCGTGCGGCGGGCTGCCAGGCGTCTTCGGCCGTTCGTGAGATCAAGAGTATCGCCGTTACAAGGAACGCTGACTGGATCACTGTGAGTGTTACGGCAAACGCCTTCCTGCAGCACATGGTTCGCAACATCGCCGGTAGCCTGGTGAACATCGGGCTTGGCGAGCAGGACGCTGGCTGGATAACCGCGGTACTGGCGGGGCAGGACCGCAAAGCGGGCGGCGTTGCGGCGCCGCCGCACGGACTGACGCTGGTATCGGTGGACTATCCGGCGTCGTTCAGTATCCCGGCTGCCGCGAGCTACGGCCTGCGTGCTGCTGGCTGTTGATTCGCTATACAGATATCATGCTGCCATGAGCTGGTTTGAAAAATTGATGCCGTCGCGCATCAGCACCGAGAAGCGCTCGAAGTCCGTGCCCCAGGGCGTGTGGATCAAGTGTCCGACCTGCGATGCCCAGCTCTATCGAAACGAACTGGAACGCAACCTCAAAGTCTGTCCCAAGTGCAATTACCACATGCGCATCGGCGCGAGAAAGCGGCTCGAGTATTTTCTCGACCCGGGATCACAGACAGAGTTGTCCGCAAAGCTCGAGCCCGAGGATCCGCTCAAGTTTCGCGATAGCAAGCGCTATCGCGATCGCCTGTTGCAGGCGCAGAAGAAGACCGGTGAAAAAGACGCGCTCGTCAGCGTGACTGGCAGCCTGCTCGGCCGCCCGGTGGTCGCATGCGCATTCGAGTTCGGATTCATGGGTGGCTCCATGGGCTCGGTTGTTGGCGAGCGTTTTGCACGTGCCGCGCGCCATGCGGCGGACAACCACATGCCACTGATCTGTTTTTCCGCGAGCGGTGGAGCGCGCATGCAGGAAGCGCTGTTCTCATTGCTGCAAATGGCGAAGACGGCGGCAGCGCTTGCCTATCTTGGCAGCAAACGTGTTCCGTACGTGTCCGTATTGACCGATCCGACGACCGGCGGTGTTTCTGCCAGCCTCGCGATGCTGGGTGATGTGAATATCGCGGAACCGAATGCGTTGATCGGCTTTGCCGGACCGCGCGTCATCGAACAGACGGTCGGCCAGACTCTGCCCGAGGGATTCCAGCGCAGCGAGTTTCTTTTGGACCATGGTGCCATTGACATGATTGTCGATCGCCGCAAGATGCGCGATCAGGTCGGCGACCTCCTGGCAAAGCTCGAAGCTCGCCCAAGCGCCGTATGAAATAACACAATGCTGCCCGCCGGCTCGCCACTGTCTGACTGGCTGACTTGGCTCGAGACTCTGTCACCGAAAGAAATCGACCTTGGTCTCGAGCGCGTTCAGTCTGTCCTCGAAAAGCTCTCGATCGAGATTCCCGAAAACGTCCTGCTGATCGCCGGAACCAACGGCAAAGGCTCGAGCGTTGCGATGTGCGAGGCGCTGCTGTGCGCCGCGGGCTACCGGGTCGGCGCGTATACCTCGCCACATGTTATTCGCTACAACGAACGCATCGCAGTCGACGCCGTGCCGGCGTCGGACGAGCAGATTATTGCGGCATTCGAGCGCGTTGCGGCGGTGCGGCAGGACATTCCGCTCACGTATTTCGAGTACGGCACGTTGGCGGCCATGGTGGTCTTCGCAACGCAGGATCTGGACGCCTGGGTGCTCGAAGTCGGTATGGGCGGCCGCCTCGATGCGAGCAATGCGATCGACCCGACGGCCTCCCTGATCACCAACGTGGCGCTGGATCACTGCGACTGGCTTGGAAATGACGTTGAGACAATCGCTTTTGAAAAGGCGGGCGTGATGCGCAGCGGCGTACCGACCGTATTCGGTTCCCGCGAGGTTCCAGCCTCCGTGCTGCGACACGCCGAGGCAATTGGCGCCGAACTGCTGCTGCTCGGCCGGGACTTCGACTTCACGCGCGGCTCCGATCGTCACTGGGACTTTACCGGGAGGGACGCGCAAAGGTCGTCACTCGGGCTGCCGGGGCTAAAGGGCGCATTCCAGGTGCAAAACGCGGCGGCCGTGCTCGCGCTGCTGGAGGCGGCGGGACTGACCCGGGCGCTGGATGCCGGATTGCTGAATCGAGTAATGCCGGGTATCACGCTGACCGGGCGCTACCAGGCTGTCAGGGCCGCCGGCGCCAACTGGCTG
>JBATHK010000129.1:0-43026 GCA_049666725.1 Woeseiaceae bacterium | reverse complement strand
GCCCGAGGCTTTCCAGAGTTCGGAGCAGACCGCATCCGGAAATATGAAATTCGGATAGTCGCTGCCTGCGGACCGTAGCTTGCCGTGCAGGTAGCCTTTGGTTTCCTGCCGTGTCATCGGGTGCAGGTGGAGGTCGTGCAAAAGGCGTTCTGACAGCGACTGCATTGCCGGTGCCTGCATAAGGCTTACCAGCGGACGATCGCTGACCAGGACGATTTTCAACGCACTGCCGGTGTTTACGCGCAGCTCGGCCAATTCGCACAGCGCGCGCAGGCCGCTTGGATTCATTTCGTGCGTATTCTCGATGATGAGCAGCGGCGATTCGTGGCAGGCGGCCTGCTGCAATGCGAAAACCCGTACGAGGCCCAGCAGCTCGTTAGCCGAACTCGTTTCGAGCGTATAGCCGAACTGGTGCAGTATGCCGGTGAGGAGGTTTGTCGTATTGAGCCCCTTGCCGTCGACCAGTGCGACGGCGCAATCCTCGTGGAGCGTGTCGATAAATTTTCGGATGAGCGTTGATTTGCCGGACAATGTGGGCCCCTGCAGCAGGCAGAGGCCGCTACGATGCTCATAGGTGTCTTTGAGCATATCCAGCGCTTCGTTATGAGCGCCATACGACAGGACCGCCAGCGGTTTCCCGTGGCTGGGAAAGGGTTGTTCGTTTAACCCTGCGGCGCCTAGGTCCATTAGTCGTGTCTCGCAATCGTCATATCGCGGTATATTTTGGTATTGTCCGGTTGCGGTCTCTTCTTATATGAATTGTTGACCGGGCCATTCAGTCTACGACCGCGCTTCAGTTGTTGTAAACCAGAATTCGTGTGATTCCTTGAACTTCATAGGGACACGGGATTTTATTTGGATTAACTTTAATAAATGCTTATAACTAATTGTAAAACAAGGAAGTTTAATTGTGATTTTTGAAGCGTCTGCGTTCGGCGACAGAGTGTAAGGCCTTGACCGCTAAGTTATCCGCCGAAAACCTCACGCTCATTCGCGGCGAGCGATGCCTGTTCGAGGGACTAGATTTTGCGCTCAACAGCGGCGAACTGCTGCTGCTGGAGGGCCGTAATGGCTGCGGCAAGACCAGCCTGATGCGCGCAATTGCCGGCATGCTGAGTCTCGAAACCGGGCAAATCTTCTGGAATGATGTGCCGGTGCTGAAGCAGCGGCAGACGTTTCACGCCGAGCTGGTGTGGCTGGCCCATCGGACCGGGCTGAAGGGCGACCTCAACATGTTGGAGAACCTGCATTTCGAAGAGTCTTTGCGTCGTCAATCCGATCGCGACCGCGAGGCCGTGTATGCCCGACTCGGAATCGAGCGCCTGAAGCGCCTGCCACTGCGGTCGCTGTCGGCCGGCCAACAGCGTCGCGTTGCCCTTGCGCGCATGCTGCTCGCCGACGTGCCGCTGTGGCTTTTGGATGAGCCTTTCACCAACCTCGACAGGGAAGGCAGGAAACTCGTCATGACGCTGGCGGAGGAACACCTGGGTTCCGGCGGCATGTGTGTCATGGCCGCGCACCAGGATGTCGACATCAACGCTCCGGTCACGAAGATTCACCTGCAATGAACGAGCCGCAAGTACAACAGCCGGGCATTCTCTCGGGTCTCTGGGCTACGGCCAGGCGCGACCTGCTGCTGGCCTGGAAACGTCCCGGCGATGTCCTCAATCCGCTGTTTTTCTTCGCCATGGTCTGCACGCTGTTTCCGCTCGCCATTGGTCCCAGCGCGGAGCAACTCGAATTCATCGGCCCCGGCGTGCTGTGGGTTGCCGCACTGCTGTCGACACTGCTGTCGCTAAATTCCCTGTTCCTGGGCGATTTCGAGGACGGCAGCCTCGATCAGCTGCTGGTCAGTCCCCAGCCCTTGCCCGTGCTGGCATTGGGCAAAACCCTGGCTCACTGGCTGACCAGCGGGCTGCCGCTGGTGCTTGTTTCGCCAATACTGGCTGTGACCTACCGTATGCCCGCATCCGTAGTTCCCGTAATGATGCTGACGCTATTGCTGGGTACCATCAGCCTGAGCCTGTTGGGCTCGATTGGCGCCGCGCTGACGGTGGGTTTGCATCGGGGCACGGCGCTGCTGAGTTTACTTATCCTGCCCCTTGCCATGCCCGTGTTATTGCTTGGTGCCAACACGGTGTCGCTGGCGGCTGGCAACGACATTTACACGACCGGCGTGTGGGCGTTAGGCGCCTATGCCATTGCATCGCTGAGCCTGGCTCCCTACGCTACGGCCGCTGCCTTGAGAATCAGTAACGAGTAGAATCCTGACCATGTGGAAATTTTTTCATAAGCTGGCTTCACCGCCGCATTTTTATCGCCTGGCCGCCGTGTTTGCGCCCTGGCTTGCAGTACCTGCCTTCGCGCTTATCGCGTACGGCGTGTATGCCGGCCTGTTTCTCGCCCCGATGGACTACCAGCAGGGTGACGCGTTTCGCATAATCTATGTGCACGTTCCGTCCGCTTACCTGTCAATAATGGCGTACATGATCATGGCCATTAGCGGTGGAATCGGGCTTATCTGGCGAATGAAGCTGGCGCACGCTGTCGCGGCTGCCGCAGCGCCGCTGGGCGCGGCATTTACTTTTCTAGCGCTCGTGACCGGATCGATCTGGGGCCGGCCGATGTGGGGAACCTGGTGGGAGTGGGGCGATCCAAGGCTGACGTCGGAACTTATTTTGTTGTTCTTGTATTTCGGTTACATGGCGCTGCGCGGCGCGATCGACGATACGGCCAAGGCCGATAAAGCCAGTGCCGTACTCGCACTGGTTGGTGTCGTGAACGTCGTCATCGTTCACTTCTCGGTCGAATGGTGGAGTTCGTTACACCAGGGTCAGACGCTGATGAAAGAGGGTGGGCCGGCGATGGATCCGGGAATGTTGTATCCGCTGCTGGCGATGATTCTCGGATTCACGTTTTTGTTCGGTTCTCTTTTATTGCGTCGCGTCCGAACCGAAGTACTGTTTCGCGAACGACGTACCCGTTGGGTGCGGCAGATGATCTTGTCACCAGAGGGTAGTTAGGAATGGAAAAACTGGCAATGGGAAATTACGGCGTGTATGTCTGGAGTTGTTTCGGACTGGCGTTGGCCGTGGTTGTATTTTCAGACTGGCGCGCGCGACTGCGCCATAAACGTGTGTATCGCGAGATAGAAGTGCGCATCAGAGCGCTAGAGGAACGTCAATGAAACCGAGGCAACAACGTATGCTCGCCGTCGGTCTTGCTGCGATCGGTATCGCGATTGCGGCGGCATTCACGCTGCGAGCTTTCCAGGACAACATGATGTTCTTTGTCGACATATCAGATGTCGTCAAAGGGGACTATCCCAAGCAGCGAAATTTTCGTATCGGAGGCCTTGTGGTTGACGGCAGCGTCCAGCGCGAGGAAGGCTCAATGGATCTGAGATTTCGTGTCACCGACATGAACTGCGAATTACCCGTCAGCTACGTTGGCGTATTGCCGGACCTGTTCCGCGAGGGACAAGGCGTGGTTGCACACGGGCGGCTCGGTGGCGACGGTGTGTTTATGGCCGACAAGATCCTGGCCAAACACGATGAAAATTACATGGCGCCGGAGGTTGCCGATTCGCTTGCAAAGCACGTTGAAGGCAAGACCACACCTCTTCGCGCGGGCACTACGGGGTGTGATACGCAATGATTCCAGAAATCGGGCAATTCGCCCTGATTCTCGCGCTGTCCCTGGCGATTTGCCAGGGTGTTTTGCCGCTGATCGGCGCCCACCGTAACGACGTTGCCATGATGCGTGTCGGCAAGACTGCGGCGCTCGGCCAGTTCGTTTTCGTCGCGGTCGCATTCGGCTGTCTGACATGGTCCTTTGTGAGCAGCGATTTTTCGGTCCTTTACGTGGCGAATCATTCACAGCTTGCCCTGCCGACGATCTACAAAGTCTCGGCGGTCTGGGGTGCACACGAAGGTTCCCTGCTGATGTGGATCCTGATTCTCGCGGCCTGGACCGTTGCGGTATCGCGCTACAGTTCCGAATTACCTGAGTCGTTCGCGGCACGCGTTATCGGCGTGCTGGGTTTGTTATCGATCGGCTTTCTGCTGTTTATTCTGCTGACGTCCAATCCTTTCGAGCGCCTGTCGCCACCGGCACCCGACGGTGCCGATCTGAACCCGCTGCTGCAGGATCCGGGACTGGCGATTCACCCGCCGTTGCTCTACATCGGCTACGTCGGTTTCTCGGTTGCGTTTGCTTTTGCAATCGCCGCAATGCTCAGCGGCAACCTGGATCAGACCTGGGCTAAATGGACACGACCGTGGACGACGCTGGCCTGGATGTTCCTGACACTCGGCATCATGCTGGGCAGCTGGTGGGCTTACTATGAGCTGGGCTGGGGCGGCTGGTGGTTCTGGGACCCGGTCGAGAATGCTTCTTTCATGCCCTGGCTGGTTGGCACCGCACTGATTCATTCGCTCGCCGTCACGGAGCGCCGCGGCTTGTTCAAGAGCTGGACCCTGCTGCTGGCGATTACCGCCTTTTCTTTGAGCTTGCTTGGCACCTTCCTGGTGCGATCAGGCATCATCGTGTCGGTGCACGCGTTTGCAACCGACCCGACGCGCGGTTTCTTTATCCTGGCATTCCTTGCCATTGTCATCGTGAGCGCGCTTGTTTTGTATGCGTGGCGGGCACCGTCGCTGGATTCGGACGCCGGTTTCGGCCTGTTGTCGCGTGAGACCTTCCTGTTGTTGAATAACGTTTTACTCGTGGTTGCCGCGACACTGGTTTTGATGGGCACACTGGCGCCACTCGTCATTGAACTGCTCAACGGCGGCAAGATTTCGATTGGCCCGCCCTGGTTTGAGATCGCATTTCTTGTCCCGATGATTCCATTGGTGTTGTTGCTGGGAGTTGGCATGCACACGGCCTGGCGACAGCAAGACGCGAAGCCATGGGTTGCGTTGTTGCGGATTCCTGCGATTGCTGCGGTGCTGCTCGGCGTCATCCTGCCATTGATGTTTTACGGACGAACCAGCCTGCTACTGGTCGTCGGCGTATCCGCGGCGCTATGGATAATTGTTACCTCTCTGATACAGCCGATACGCTCGCTTCGTCGCAAGGACGGTTCGGCCGGCATTACCCGCTCCGCCCTCGGCATGTCGGTCGCTCACCTCGGCATGGGCCTGTTCGTGCTTGGTGCGACAATCACCTCTGCGTTCAACGTTGAGTCGGATCGTGCGCTGACCCCGGGTCAGTCGATCGAGGTCGGTGGCTACGATTTCGAAATGCTGGAACTGCGCGACGTTGAAGGACCAAATTATTCGGCGATAGAGGCCGTGATTGATATACGCCGGGATGGCGAATACGTCGCCACCGTGCGGCCACAAAAGCGACAGTACCTGGTGCAAAAAAGCTGGATGACTGAAGCCGGGATCCACGTGACCTGGAACAAGGACCTGTTTGTGGCGCTGGGCGATCAACTTGGTAACGGCGCCTGGAGTGTCCGCGTGCAGTACAAGCCGATGATCCGGTTCATCTGGTTTGGCGCCATGATCATGGCCCTGGGCGGACTCATCGCCGTCAGCGACCGGCGTTATCGCCTTAAAGCAAGCAGGACCAGCGCTGCCGGCGAAACGGTTGCGGAGTCGGCCTGATGTCGCGATACGTCTTGCCGCTGATCGCGGTTGTTGCCCTGATTCTGTTTCTTGTGGTGGGATTGAAACGTGGCGACCCCAGGGCGTTGCCGTCACCTTATATCGGTAAGCCGGCGCCACAGTTCGAGCTGCAAACTCTCCGCGATCCCGATGTCACGGTCTCATCGCAAGACCTCGAGGGAGATTTTGCGTTGGTCAACGTCTGGGCAACCTGGTGCGTGGGCTGCCGGTCGGAGCATCCCTTCCTGATGCAGCTCGCCAGGGACAACAGCATTCCTATATACGGTATCAACTGGCGTGACACACGCCCGGAAGCGCTGCGCTGGATTGCACAGCTCGGCGATCCGTATGTTGCGTCGGGCTTCGATGAGACGGGTCGTGTCGGCATTGACTGGGGCGTATACGGCGCACCGGAGACCTTTCTTCTCAACGCCGATGGAATCGTCGTTCATAAACACCTGGGTCCATTGGGCAGAGAGGCCTGGGAACGTGACTTCGTGCCATTGATCAATGCCGGGGGCGCCACGCCATGAGGCGTTTTTTGATACTGACTGTCGCACTTTTTTCGATGGCGCCAGTCGCTGCGATCGATACGGGACAGGCGTTCGACGACCCGGTGCTGCAGGCGCGTTACGAGAAGCTCATTTCGGAGGTGCGGTGCCTGAAATGCCAGAACCAGAGCATTAAAGACTCGAATGTTTTCCTGGCATCCGACCTGCGGCGCGAAATCCGGCGACTGATTGCCGAAGGCAAGACCGACGCCGAGGTTGTGGATTTCCTCGTTACCCGCTATGGCGAGTTTGCCCTGTACCGGCCGCGCACGACAGGAAAGACGCTGGTTCTCTGGATCGCACCGTTCCTGCTGGTTCTTTTCGGTGGCTTTGCAATGTTCCGTATCGTCAGGCACCGCATGTCGATGCCGATTGGTGAAGATAAAACGCTGACAGCTAAAGAGGGGTCACCCGAGTGACTTTCTGGATTATCGCGGCGCTCTTGTGCCTCGTTGCCCTGGGTTTCGGGATTTGGCCCCTGTATCGGGAATCAGGCCGTCTCACGCCACTGCTGGCGATCATTATCGTGGCCACGGTGGCGGTGTCCGTTGGCCTCTATAGTCGCATCGGCAGCCCGGATGTTGCGTCGGCCGGGGCTCAGGACGACACGCTGCCCGATATGGAGTCGGCGATTGCCTCGCTGCGGCAGCGGCTTGAGGACAATCCCGACGATGCAAACGGCTGGAACATGCTGGCACGCTCCTACATGGCTCTGCAGCGTTTTGGCGATGCGGTCACGGCCTATGAGCGCGTCATGGAACTCGAGGACAGCCGCAACGCCCAGACTCTGGTTGATCTCGCGCTTGCAATTTCGTCGCGTGACGGTACTGCAATCGAGGGCCGAACCTCATCTTTGATCGAAAGCGCCCTGGCGCTGGAGCCTAACAATCCGGCCGCATTGTTCTATTCGGGCATTGCGTCCGCGAATCGCGGCGATACGGAAACGGCGGCTGCCCGTTGGGAGATGCTGCTGGGGCTGAACCCGCCTCCGGAAATCCGTTCCATTCTGCAGCAGCGTGTCGCGGAATGGCGCGGCGTGCCGATCGAGTCAATTGAAGTGTCGCCTGCCGACGCCGGCACAGCCCCGCTGTCCGCTTCGACAGAAGCACCGGCCGCTGATCCCGATGCCGTGGTGACGGCGCGAATTGCATTATCGGACGATGCACTGTCGGCGCTTACGGCGGATGCCAACGTGTTTGTTATTGCGCGCGACCCGGCACAGCCTTCACCGCCGATTGCGGTCAGTCGCGTGCGCCTTTCCGATTTACCCACCGTCGTCTCGCTCGGGGACGCACAATCGATGGTTGCCGGACGGGCGTTGTCCGGATTCGAGGAATTCGAACTACTGGCCCGCGTTTCGCTGAGCGGCTCTCCAGCCGCTGCGTCGGGGGACTGGTTTGGCACCTTGATCGTGCGACCGGCGGATACTGACTCGGTTTTCCTGGCGATCGACCAACAGGTTCCATAGTGGCATTACCGAAGTCGCTGGAAGGCAGGCTGCGCATCCCCCTTATCGGCGCGCCGATGTTCATCGTTTCGGGGCCTGAGCTGGTCATCGCGCAGTGCCAGGCCGGCATTGTGGGATCTTTCCCTGCTCTGAACGCACGACCGCAATCCGTGCTCAGTGAATGGCTGAACCAGATCGAGGACGAACTCGGCGAATACCAGGAAGCGCATCCGGATGAGCTGGTCGCACCATACGCCGTCAACCAGATCGCACATTCCAGTAATCCTCGCCTGTTCGAAGACGTCGAAACCTGTGTAAAGCACGAAGTGCCAATAATCATTACGAGCCTCAGGCCTCCTGAAGAAATCGTTGCGGCAGTTCATTCCTACGGCGGGCTGGTATTTCACGATGTCATCAGCCTGCGACACGCGCGCAAAGCGATGGAGCAGGGCGTCGACGGTATCATCGCAGTCTGCGCCGGCGCCGGTGGTCACGCGGGACCTCTGAATCCGTTCGCTTTCATCAAGGAAATCCGGCGCGAGTTCGACGGCGCCCTGATTCTGTCGGGCTGTATCACGAGTGGCAGCGATGTTGTGGCGGCACTGGCGCTGGGCGCCGACCTTGCTTACAGCGGGACGCGCTTTATCGCTTCACGGGAAGCCCGTGCAGTGCCCGGCTACAAGGACATGGTGGTCGACAGCAAAGCCGACGACATCGTCTATACGTCGCTGTTCACGGGTGTGCCCGGCAGCTACCTGAAGGGCAGTGTCGCCAATGCCGGAATGGATCCCGAAAACCTGCCCGAAGGCAGCAAGCGTGATATGGACTTCGGCAACCGCGATATTAGTGCGAAAGCCTGGAAAGACATTTGGGGTGCAGGTCAGGGCGTGGGCAACATTGACGAGATCCTGCCGGCACGGGACCTGGTATTGCGCATGGAGCGCGAATATCGAGAAACCCTGGCCCGCCTCAACGCCGCCTAGTCATGCATATCGTCCTTTATTCCTACCTGTTCGTGGCTTTGGGTGGCGCGCTGGGCGCAATGGCCAGACTGGCACTGAATGTTTTCCTGCAGCGCGACGTTGAGTTTCCCTGGGGTACCTTGAGCGCGAACCTGATCGGTTGCTTCGTAATGGGGATTCTTGCGCAACTGATCGCCAATACTTCGTGGTTTAACGATGCCGGCATTATTCCTGATCAATACCGACTGCTGTTTGCCGTGGGCTTCTGCGGCAGTTTCACCACGCTGTCATCGCTGGTGCTGGAACTCAACACGATGATCCAGAAGAACGAGCTGTTCTATTCGTTCTCGTATCTCGTCAGCACGCTCGTTGGAGGATTCGCCTGCTTCTATCTCGGTGTCGTCCTCATGCGGGCCGTGCTGCAGCTGCAAAACAGTTAAGCGATCTCGGTAGCACTCAGTTCGAGAAGCTCGACGATACGGTCGAGCCAGTCGAGATGTTCGGGTTTCATGAGCACCGAGCGCAGACAGGTGATCGTTTCCGAATTCGCTTTTATGCCGGGGGCATGGCGCTGCACCAGTTGAACGGGTAGCTCGATCATTGCGAGATGCAGGTCGTGTTTGGCGGCTTTCGCGAACACGCGGCGAGCGCGCTCGCTTGCGGCGCGGCTGTCGGGCGCGTCGACCGCATACACGACGATGTCGAGCTCAGGCTCCATCAATGGCACGAAGTACTTGCTGTCCCGAAGCCTTTTCCAAAAGTCCCGTGCGGCGTACAGACAATCGTCGAGCATCGCGGCAAATTCACCTTCGCGCACGAGCGGCAATAGCCGCTGTGTTGCCCACAGGGCGACAGCCGAGGCGCCCGGACGCGAGCACTCGAGACTGATCTCCCCGAGGTGCAGTTCCGCCGAACTGAAATAGGTGAACGGCGAGCTGTGTTTGTACAGTTGACCGACCGAGGGGTCCCTGAACAGGATGCAGCCACAACCATAGGGCTGTAGCCCGTGTTTGTGCGGATCAATGACGATGGAGTCGACGGCGGCGAGGCTGTCGTAAACAGCACGAGTGTCGTCTCGCAGCTGCCCGGCGAGGCCGAAGTAGCCGCCGTAAGCTGCGTCGGCATGGATTCGAAAATCGTACTTTGACTGCAAAGCGACAAGGTCGGGGAGCGGGTCAACCGCGCCGAGGCCGGTATTCCCGATGGTCGCAACGACCGTCCCGATATTGCCTTCGCGCAATAGCAACTCCAGTTCAACAATGTCCATTCGTCCATCGCCGGTGACTGCAACTGGAGAGAACGGCAGGCCGAGAACCTCGCTGATGCGACTGTGCGTGTAGTGCGATTGCTCCGATGCGACGATTCGTTTGCCCGGGTGCAACCGTCCCGCGACCCAGAGCGCTTCGAGATTGGCCATCGTGCCACCGCCCGTCAGGTGACCGAGCGGCCCATCCCAGCCGAACATTCCTCCGAGTTCGATGACGCACTCTTTTTCCATGGCCGAACTCGCCCGGCCGCCATCGAGCGCGTGGTTGTTCGGGTTCACCCAGAGCGACATCGCATAGGCAATACGTGCAACAGGGTGGGGTGGTTTGAGCATCTGTCCGGCGTACTGCGGATGGTAGTAGGGGAAATTGTCGTGCATGCGCATCGCGACTTCCTGCAGTACGTCTTCGACAGCTCCGGCATCGAATTCAGTGCTGAACTCGGGCAGTGCTGAATAGCCCTCGGCCAATTTATCGAGAGCATTTCTCAGCAGGGTCAGTTCTGTCGCGTCGATCATCCGTGGCTCCTCTTACCTTCGCCGCGCAGCATATCGTAAACTGCGCGTATGGACCTTATCGCGATCGCCGTGCCATTTTTTATGCTTGCGCTAGTCATCGAGCTGATCATTGACTGGAGAAAAGGCAGCGGGCTCTACCGCAGTAACGACGCTATCAATAGCCTGAGTGCCGGAATACTCAGCACTACGATCGGCTACTTCACCAAGTTCTTGCCGCTGATCGCGTGGGGATTCGTGCTGCGCAATTTCGCACTCATCGATATGCAGCCGGAGTGGTTCGATCTCTCACCGGGCGGATTGCTGCTCTGGGTAACCGCGGCGCTCGCCTGGGATTTTTGCTACTACTGGTTTCATCGCTTCAGCCACGAGATATCGGTGCTCTGGGCGGCGCACGCGGTGCACCATCAAAGCGAGGACTACAATCTTTCGACCGCGCTGCGGCAGACGAGTAGCGGTTTTTTGTTTGGCTGGATTTTCTACACGCCGCTATTTCTGATTGGATTCCCGCTGGAAGTTCTTATCACGGTCAACGCCATTAACCTGATTTACCAGTTCTGGGTGCACACGCAAATGGTCCGGCGGCTGGGCGTTCTCGACCGGATCCTGGTGACGCCTTCGAATCATCGCGCACACCATGCTCAGAATGAGCGCTATATCGACAAGAACTACGGCGGCATGCTGATCCTCTGGGATCGCTTTTTCGGGACCTTTGAAGATGAGGCTGAAGAAGAACCGGTTGTTTTCGGGGTACGCAAACCGCTGGCGAACCTGAACCCGTTTTGGGCCAACCTGCAGGTCTACGACTACCTGCTGTTCGATGCCCGCAAGGCGTCCCGGTGGCGCGACAAGGTCGCCGTCTGGTTCCGCCGCACGGGCTGGCGGCCCGCGGACGTCGAAGCGCGGTACCCAAAGCAACAAACGGATTTTTCTCAGTTCAAGAAATTCGATCCTCGAATCGAGCCCCGGCAACGGCGCTACGTCATGGCTCAGTTCGTTATCGGCCTCATCGGTGCCCTGATCATTGCAGAGTTGTATGTCAGGAAGGGCACCGAGGCCGTGTTGATCCCCTGCATTCTGCTTTGGCTGCAACTCTATACCGTGGGTCTGCTCAACGAGGGGCGATCCTCGGCGCGTCGCCTCGAGTGGCTGCGCCTGTTGGTTGCGGTGCCTGTTCTTTTCCTGTTCTGGTGGGCGGGTGTCGACGGGGTGCAGCAGTACGCCGGGGCATGGGTGGTTGTGGTCGTATATTCGATAGCGTCCGCGGCCTGGTTGGCGCTGATATCAAGCACAGATAAACTAGCAATAATGCATTAATAATCAGTATTATATGATTATAAGCTCAAGTTAATTCGCGAATTTTGGGAGAGCGTTGATGGGCACCAGGCAGAACATTCACTCAGGCGCACCGTGGGAATCGAAAGCGGGCTACTGCCGCGCCGTTCGCGTTGGGCCACACATCATGGTCTCGGGAACCGCGCCGGTCGGCGAGGGCGGTGAAGTTGTCGGTGTCGGAGATATTTACGCTCAGGCCAAACGATGTATCGAGATCATCGCCGTTGCGCTTGCTGAAGCCGGTGCGGGCCTCGACGATGTTGTTCGCACCCGCATGTTCGTCACTGATATCGAGCAGTGGTCCGCAGTGGCTCGAGCGCACCAGGAAGCATTTGGAAACGTCATGCCTGCAACAACCCTGGTCGAAGTTTCAAAGCTCATTGATCCCGCAATGCTCGTCGAAATCGAGGCGGACGCCCTGCTGGAGGATGGCTGAAATCGTGTTGCGACCGTCAGTCATTGCGCTGGTCCTTGCCAACCTCGTGCCGTTGCTCGGGGTTCTGCTGTTCGGCTGGAGAGTACTCGATATCTTGATGCTCTACTGGGCGGAAAACGTTGTCATCGGCGTTGTCAACGTGCTGCGAATGAGCGTCTGTCGTTCGGGCATGAAGTTGTTTCTGATCCCGTTTTTCATCGTGCACTACGGTTTCTTCTGCTATGGGCACCTTTTGGCGGTCACCGGCATATTCAGCGAATCGATGGGCACCGCTACGGCGTGGCCGTATTTCTTTGGAACGCCGCTTGCCGAAGCCTGGAAATCGCCACTATGGATAGCCATTGCAGCGATCGCAGTGAGCCACATGTTCTCCTTTTTCACGAATTTTCTTGCCGGCGGCGAGTATCGGCGCACCAGTGCCACTGACCTGATGAGTCGCCCTTACGGCCGTATCGTTGTCTTGCACGTTGCGATCATATTCGGGGCGGCCCTGATTGACTCGTTGGGCAGTCCCATAATGATGCTGGTCGTACTGATAGCAGCAAAGACCGCCCTGGACCTTCGGCTACACCTGTTGGAGCGCGACAAGTTTGCCGCAGTGCTCGAAACGACCTAGGCCTTATCAAGCGAAGGTCTTGTCTCTGGTATTCTCCTCAGTAGAAATGATTAGCAAGCGTACATTCAATTTTGTTTACCCGCTCTTGATCGCAGGCCTGCTTGTTGCGGCGTGCGCATCGCGCCCTGAACTTGCAGCACGAAGTGACGTCGTTCCTCCGGGCGCAGATCTGTCGGGTCTCTGGCAGCTTCGCGAGGAGCCAGGCGCGAAACCCTTGCCGCGCGGGGGAGCCGAACCGGGAATCCGGATTCCACCGAAAAACACGACGACGAGTGCTGCCACACGACGGCCGAAGCGCGTTTCCGGCAGTTCCGTGACCATGTTTCTGGAAACAGGCTCGTCACTCAAGATCTCGCAAACCCCGGACGGGCTGTTCATCAGTTTTGACCGGGCTGTTGTCGAGGAGTACACCTTTGGTGAAAATCGTACTGTCTCCGTGGGCCCGATCGAGGCGCAGCGCGTTTCCGCATGGAACGGGATGGCATTCGTCGTCGAGACACTCGATGAGCAGGGGACGCTATTGACCGAGTCGTGGCGCCTTGAATCCGCTGGCGCCGTGCTGGTGAGAGAAGTCTCGATCACCCGCGGTGACAAGCAACAATTTTCGACGCGGCAACGATTCGACCGCATCTAGTCGCCTGGCGTATAGCCTCGCAGCGTTGCGCGAACGCGCAGCTTGCCTTTGCGATGCTGTTCGATGACAACCGGCAGATAGCCGAGTTCCTCGGCGCACCACAGGGTCGTTACCCGGGAAGATTTTTCTGCCTGGTGTTGAATCCCGATTGCCGTGAACGTGCCGGCCGGAACCTCGATCTGCCGGGTACCGATCGAGCGCACGTTCAGGGTCTTGAGCTTGTCGGCCTCGAACAAATAGTATTGCGTGCTGAGCCGGTCGTTAAGCAAGTCATGCATGAGCGCGTACTGGATTGACACACGATCCTGACGGAGTCGATCGAGGGTTTTGTGAAAATCAGCATCGTTGACCGTGCCACTTGCCTCGAGGGTATTCCAGTCGAAGCGAATATTGGCGCTTGGGTCGTCTTTGTCGATCGTGTCGTTGGTCTGGTAGGCGATCGGGTAGATGCCGTCATCGCCGGCGACGAACTCGGAAATCTCGGTAATGTCACCGTGAGCAATAATTTTTGACATGCCCGTAGGTTCGACAAAATGCCTGGCGGTATAGCCGGAGTCCGTCGACTTGAGCTCCGTGCTCAAGCGGCCACCGACAACACTGATTTTGATCCTGTACTCGGCCGTGTGCGGCGTCAGCTCGCCGCTGGCGTGGGCAGCACCCGCAAACAAAGCGGCTGCCAACAGCAATGATGTCCAGCAATAAAGACCGCGGCGATAGTGCCCGTTCATGCGCGCACCTCTTCAAGAACCTGCTCGGATTCTCGCATAAGTGACATGACTGCTGCCTGAACAGCCAGGCGGTGCGGCTCCAGCTTGTCGAGTGGTGCGTCTGCCGGTATCGGGTAGGGCTTGCCAATCGCCAGCACAATGCGTGAAAACGGCTTGGGTACCATGAAATCGTCCCAGCGCTTCAGATACCAGGCGCGCTCCGCAGCACAGGCAATCGGAATAACTGGCACACCGGCGATGCGTGCCATGAGCACTGCGCCGAGCTTGAATTCGTATTTGGGGCCCCGGGGACCATCGGCGGTCGTGACAATGGAGTAGCCGTTCTTCATCATGCGCTGCATGTCACGCAATGCGAGAGCGCCACTTTGGTTGGCCGATCCACGAATGACCTCAGCGCCCCATGCCCGTGCTATACGCTCCGGCACCTCGCCATCCACCGAGGCGGAAACCAGGAAACAGGCCTTGAATCCCCGCTGTACCCATGAGCGGATCAGCGTTGAGCCGACGACATGGTGCTGGTGCCAGTAGCAGGGCGCGCATACCGTGTCATTCTCGATAAAGGGCTCGATACGCTCGGCGCCGATCACTCTCTCGACCCGATAGGTCGATACCAGCAGCCGAATCACGGTCCGCAGCACCGGCAAACCGAGGAAATAATAGATTCGACGCGCCGGAGACATCCGTCGACGGGAAGCCGTGCTGCGTCGTGACTCGACCGAGTCAAAATCTTTAGGGCTCTGGTTGCTCAAAATGGGACCCGGCGGCAGAAGTGCAAGAGTTTGCAGTATCGATTCGACGCCGGTCAATGTAATATTGCGCCTGCATTTCCTGAGCCCCTCCAAACCTCCATCTGCAGATGACAGAAGCGCAGCTCGCATACAGGCGGCCACCCGGTCCTGATCAAACCGTTACGCTCGGCATTGACCAAGAGACGCTCGCGACGCTCGAGGCCCTGCAGCGCGACTTCGGCGACATGGTCAGCATAACCAAGCCAAACGGGCGCCTCGCTTACTTCGTCAACGATGCCGACGAGGTGCGCCGCATCCTGGTGCGCCGGCACAGCAGGTACCACAAGGGTCCCGGGTTCGAACGCGTGAAGATGCTGCTCGGCAACGGCCTCATTGTCAGCGACGGGGACGTTTGGAGACGATCCCGCACAATGATCCAGCCGGCGTTTAGCCGACAAAATGTGCATCGCCTGATGACCGTGATGGTTGAATGTTGCGACCGCCGTGCCGTGCATTGGGCGGATCTGGTGGCTCGCGGAGAAAACGTCAATATCACCGAGGAAACCTCCGATTTTGCCCTGGAGCTTATCCTCATCAGCATCTTCGGCAACGACTACCAGGACCGTATCCTGACCCAGGGTGAGAATCCGTTTGCGTTTCTCAGCAGGGACTCGACTCGCGACCTTAGTGTCGTCCTGAAAGTCCGCAAGCTCCGCGAGCTGCTGATGAGTATCATTGAGGGCAGGCGCGGCGGCGGGGGCGAAGAGCAATTCGACTTCCTCTCGATGTACCTCGCTGCCGTTGACAAGAAGGGCCAGTCCTTCACCGATAGCGAGCTGCTCGACGAACTCATGACGCTGATCGTCGCCGGTTTTGAAACGTCGGCGAATACGCTGAACTGGGTCTGGTACCTGATCGCGAAACATCCCGACATCGAAGAACGGCTGCTGCAAGAAGCGCGGCAGGTCTTGCCCGGCGTTTCGGCCGTCAACGCCGACTCGATCAACTCGATGCAGTACACGCAGCAGACGCTTGAAGAAGCGCTCCGGTTGTACCCGCCCGTATGGCTGTTCACGCGGCGTGCACACGACGAGGACCAACTCGATGATTACGATGTTCCGCCGGGAACCGATATCTACCTTTCGCCGTTCATACTGCATCGGACCGAACGCTACTGGCCCGACCCGAACACGTTCGATCCGGAGCGTTTCGCCCGGACCGACAAAGCCAGCAAGGACCAGCCGTACTTTCCGTTTTCACTGGGCCCGCGACGGTGCCTCGGTGAGTACTTTTCATTTCTGGAAATGAAGGTCCACCTGGGCCTGTTGTTGCCACGTTTCCGACTGCGCCTCCTGGACGACAAGGAACCCGAACTCGAATTGGGGATCAATCTTCGTTCCGCGAGCGACATCTACCTGCAACCCGAGGAGCGGTAAGCACGTCATGGAGCTTTACAACACACTCACCGACATGCTTCGCGACGCGCGCGCCAAGGACCGTGAAATTCGATTCATCGACGGCGAAAACGATGAGAACGTCATTCGTTTTGCGGACCTGTGGGATCAGGCTACGGCTCTGCTGGGCTCCCTGCAGGCTCGCGGCATGCTGCCTGGTGACGAGCTCATCATTTTCAGCAAATCGAATGAAAGTTTCGTGGTCGCGTTCTGGGCCGCCGTTCTCGGCGGGATCGTGCCGGTGCCCGTGGCTGTCGGCATCAGCGATGAGCACCGGCTCAAGCTGTTTCGCATCGTGTCACAGCTCAAGAAGGGAACGCTGTTCACAGAAATGGGATTGCTGGAACGCTTGCTCGAATTCTCGAAGCAGCGCCAACTGGATGACATCACGCACCTGCTGGAAACGCGCACCGTGCTGATGAGCGACGTGGAGCCGGCATCGCTTGGCGAGGTTTTTGCAGCGACACCCGACGACATAGCGTTCATTCAGTATTCCTCGGGTTCGACGAGTGATCCGAAAGGCATCGTGCTGACGCACAGAAATCTTTGCATCAATATCCGTGCGATTGTCGAGGCGACCGGCTGGAACAAGGACGATCAGAGTCTGAGCTGGATGCCGCTGACCCACGACATGGGACTGATTGGTTATCACCTGAGCGTACTCGGCGTCGGCATGAATCACGCCGTTATGGATACCAACGTATTTGTCAGGCGACCGCTGCTGTGGATGAGCAAAGCCGACGAACTGCGCGCCACACAGCTGTGCTCGCCCAATTTCGGGTACAAGCATTTCCTCAAGCTGTTTGTGCGCAAGGGGCTTGCGGATCTCGACCTTTCCTGCGTCAAGTTAATCCTGAACGGCGCGGAACCGATTTCATGGGAGCTCTGTGAGGAGTTCCTTGCGGCGCTTGCGCCGCACGGTCTGAAGCGCACGGCGATGTATCCCGTGTACGGGCTGGCCGAGGCAACCGTTGGCGTGTCATTGCCGAAGCCCGGCAGCGAATATTCGCGCATCACGGTCGACAGACACAGTTTGCGGGTGGGAGACGGGTACAGGGCCGTTGACCCCGGCGATTCGGATGCCGTAAGTTTTGTCAAAGTCGGTAGTGCCATTCGTGATGTTGAAATTCGCATAGCAGACGACGAGGACAATGAACTGCCCGATGGCGTGATCGGCAACATACAACTGCTCGGCGGCAGCGTGACCGAGGAGGTATACGGCGATGCTGTGGCGACAGCCGAGTTGTTCACGACAGATGGCTGGCTGCGCACCGGGGATTGCGGCGTGTTCGTTGACCAACAGCTGGTGATCACGGGCCGTCAGAAAGACATCATCATCGTTAACGGCCAGAATTATTATCCGCATGACATCGAGGAAATTATCGCGGGACTTGATGGCATGGATCTCAACAAGGTCGTGGTTGCAGGCGCGACACCCAAGGGCGGGCAGACCGAAGAGCTGATTGCATTCATTCTCTATCGGCAGGCGCTGGACGAATTTGTGCCGGTGATTCACCAGGTACGGGCTCTGGTCGGCGAGCAAACGGGCCTCGAAGTCGATACAGTCATCCCGGTATCGCGCATTCCCAAGACGACCAGCGGTAAAGTGCAGCGCGGCAAGCTGCTGGAAGCCTACCTGGACGGCGAATTTGAAGAGGTTCTGGGACAGCTTGAACCCTGGGACGCCGATGACGCGGCGATCGATGAAGACGAACTGGTCGCTGAACTGATGATGATCTGTCGCGAATTTTCGAAAGATCGTAAGATTGGGCCGGAAGACAACCTCTTCGAAGTCGGCGTGAGTTCGCTGACGTTGACCGAGATCGTACTCGCGGTTGACGAGAAATACCCGGGCAAACTGGATATCAGCGATTTGTTCGATTATCCGACGTTGCGAGAGATCGCGGCGTTCCTAAGAAGGAACACCACATGACTTATGCACGCATCGCCGGCATCGGCAGCTACCTGCCGGAGAAAGTCGTCACCAACCATGATCTCGCGAAAACCATGGATACCTCCGACGAGTGGATTCGCGAAAGAACGGGCATCAAGCGCAGGCACATCGCCGGCGACAATGAGACCACGTCGACGATGGGCGTGCAGGCGGCGAAACGCGCCATGGATATGGCGGGCGTTGGTGCTGAAGATATCGATCTCATCGTCCTGGGCACGGCGACCCCCGACAAGATCTTCCCTTCAACCGCCTGCATCATTCAAAGGCAGCTGGGCGTCAAGGGCTGTGCAGCCTTTGATGTGCATGCCGCCTGTAGCGGTTTCCTGTACGGGCTGGACCTTGCCAACCGATACATCCAGACGGGTGGCGCTCGAACCGCACTGGTGATCGGGTCCGAAACCCTGTCGCGGATTACGAACTGGGAAGATCGCGGGACAGCTGTCCTGTTCGGCGATGGGGCAGGTGCCGTCGTCCTGCAGGCCAGCGAGGAGCCCGGCATACTGTCCACGCATATTCATGCCGACGGCGAGTACGAAGAACTGCTGCAGGTTGAACAGGGAGTTTCGGTGGGTTTCGACGTTACTCGGGCCGGCGGCGCCTATATCAAGATGGAAGGCAACGCCGTATTCCGGCGCGCCGTCGCCACGTTCGACAACATTGCCCGCGAAACGGTTGCGGACCTGGATGGCCACCTGGATGACATCGACTGGTTCATACCGCACCAGGCCAACATGCGCATCATCAAGGCGGCCGCCAAGAAGCTGAAGATGCCGATGGAGCGCGTAATAGCGACCGTCGACGAGCACGCCAACACGTCCGGGGCATCTATCCCGCTCGCGATGGACCTCGCAATTCGGGACGGCCGTATCAAGCGCGGACAAACGCTGCTGTTGGCGGCCTTTGGCGCCGGCTTCACCTGGGGGTCGGCGATGTTGCGGTATTGAATCCCGAGCATCCAAACACCGTCCAATTCGACATAAGCTGGAAATCAGGCCGTTTTCGTGACTTTAGTGTGACCCGGTTCACACTTTGCGGGCGATGCTGTCTCTATACTGCGACAGTAAGTACTGTCTCCAAACAGAGACACCCACCGAACGGAACTGCAGATGGAAAGGGAATTCAAGGACGACATACCGCTTTCGGAGTCGAATGTATCGCTCAAACTGGCCGATATTCAGAAACGCTGCTCGCAGCTCCTGCAGGGCACGGAGAATTCGCTCGAGCTGACGCTCGAGGACGCAGCCATCCCCAGCGACGCCTTCAATCCCTACGATCGCGCCTGAAGCCCTCAGTCGCCGCTTTTGAGCGCTTCCTGATGCAGGCGATGCATCAGCCTAAGCCGCCAAATCCAGATACCGATGATAAGCGCTGCCGCGCCCGGCAGCGTGGCCACCGGGTGTAACAACAGCACCAGGTAGTCATAGAGTCCGTGCAGGGATGCAGCCAGCAGGAAGCCCAGCCCGGCAGGCTTGGCCATCGGCAGGTTCGAAAGCCGCGCACGTGTTATCCAGTAGGCCCAGATTGACGCAAACACGATGTGTACAACGGGCCCGGCAAAGCCGCGCGCCGCGGCCTCAAGCGGCGACAGCAAATCCAGGTAATGCAGATTTTCTGCCAGCGCATAGCCGAGCGCGATGAAAGATGCGTAGACGATCCCGTCGAGGAGTTCATCGAATGCCCGAAGCCGAATAACGATGACCAGGAACGGAAGCATTTTCGCGAACTCTTCAATGGGACCGATCGCGAGCATCGAATACAGAAACAGGCCGAACGGATCATCGGCCGCGAGGGCCAAGGCGTCGAAGCGCAGTCCCAGCGGTTCGAGGCCTGCGTACATAGCCTTCGAAATTGCAGCGGCCAACAGGCCGAGGGCAAAACAAAGCAGCAGGTTAAGCGGCGGCTCCGGAAGACGCCGGTCTTTGTGATAGTGATAAGCAGCCCAAAACAGAATGGGCAGGACTATCGGGAGGATCAGGATTGCGCTACGCATCGTCACATTATCCGTTTTTGCCCTTGCCGTTGCCGCACTGCGGTCACATTTTGAGGCAGACCGGGTGGTGGCGTGTTTGCTAGTATCTACGCAGGCGACATCAAGACCATCGGACCAGGGGGTTAAGAATGGCTATCGAACTGACGATTAACGGTCAGGCAGTTTCACTCGACGTGGAGCCGGACATGCCTTTGCTTTGGGCAATTCGCGATCTTGCGGGCCTGACGGGGACCAAGTTCGGCTGCGGCAAGGCGCTATGTGGCGCCTGCAATGTTCACCTGGATGGCCAGGTAATGAGGTCCTGCGTGGTCCCGGTTTCGGCCGCCGCGGGGCGCGAGGTAACCACCATCGAGGGCCTGACGGCGGACGGAAATCACCCGGTGCAGGTGGCATGGCGCGAGCTCAACGTTGCGCAATGCGGCTACTGCCAGTCCGGCCAGATCATGAGCGCCGTGGCGCTGCTGGAACGAATTCCGAATCCGAGTGACGACGACATCGACGCCGCGATGAGCGGCAATATCTGTCGATGCGGCACCTACACACGTATCCGCCAGGCGATCCACAAAGCTGCGGAGGGCCAGTCATGAGCGAACTTCGACAGATCAGCCGTCGTGAATTCCTCAAACGTACGGGTCAGGCCAGTGGCGGGTTGGTGCTGGCGCTGACATTCACAACGGGCTGTGGCCGGCCGGGCCCCGGTCCGGCCAGCCAGGGCGCCGCCTCGGTTGCGCCCAACGTGTATGTCAACGTTCGCAATGACGGCATGGTCGAGATCTTCTGCCATCGCTCGGAGATGGGGCAGGGTATTCGTACCTGCCTGCCGCAGATTATCGCCGATGAAATGGACGCCGACTGGAATCGGATCGAGCTGATCCAGGCGCTCGGCGACGTGAAATACGGCGATCAGAACACCGACGGCTCGACGAGTATTCGCAACCAGTTTGACCTGCTGCGCAATGCCGGCGCCACCGCGCGGCAGATGTTAATCGCGGCCGCGGCAGCGCAGTGGGGCGTACCAGCCGGGGAATGCAGCGCCCGCGAGCATGCTGTGCATCATTCGAAAAGCGGCAAGTCGGCAGGTTTCGGCGAGCTGGTTGACGCAGCCTCGGAGCTCGAGGCGCCGACCGAAGCGCCCTTCAAGTCCCGCGAAGACTATCGCTATATCGGCAAGTCGATGGATACCATCGACGGCTTTGCTTTTACGACGGGCCAGGCAATCTACGGAATCGATACGGTCCTTCCGGACATGCTGTACGCCTCGATCGAACGCTGCCCGGCATCCGGTGGCACCGTGGTGTCGGTCGACGACACGAAGGCCAGGGCCGTCTCGGGTGTCGTCGATGTAATCAAACTTCCCGACCCCACGTCGCCGCCACTGTTCAACATTCCGGGCGGTGTCGCCGTACTCGCCAGAAATACCTGGGCGGCACAGAAAGGCCGCGAAGCGCTGAAGATTGAATGGGACCGGGGTGCGAACGGCACGCATGAGTCGGTTGCCTACCGCAATGCGCTCGTGAAGTCCGTTACATCGGCGGGCAAGCCGGTATTGACCCGGGGTGACGCCGCTGCCGCGTTCAAGGCGGCCCAAAGTGTGCACGAAGCGGTCTATTACGCACCCTACCTGTCGCAGGCTCCGATGGAGCCGCCCGCAGCCATCGCCCGAATCACGGAAGACGGCGGCTGTGAAGCCTGGGCCTGCACCCAGAACCCGCAGGCGGCACAGGACACGGTTGCGGCCACGCTGGGTATCGACAAGCAGATGGTCAAGGTTCATGTGACCTTGCTGGGCGGTGCCTTCGGTCGCAAGTCCAAGCCCGATTTCATTGCCGAAGCGGCCTGGCTTGCGAAACAGAGCGGGCGCCCGGTGAAGGTTACCTGGACGCGCGAAGATGACATTCGGAACGGCTATTTTCACTCGGTCAGCGCGCAGTACCTCAAAGCGGGCCTCGACGCGGACGGCAATGCCACGGGCTTTTTGCACCGCAGCTGTTTCCCGTCAATCATGTCCACGTTCGATCCAGGTGCGACCGGGCCAGGTGGCTTCGAACTCGACCTCGGCCTGATCGATAATCCCTATGACATCGCCAACATGCAGATCGAAACGGCCGATGCCAAAGCCCACCTGCGCATCGGTTGGCTGCGTTCGGTTTGTAATGTTTTTCACGCCTTCGCACTGGCTGGCTTTGTCGATGAGCTGGCGCACGCTGCCGGCCAGGATCCCAGGGATCATCTGCTAAAACTGCTCGGCAAGCCGCGCAAGGTAGACCCGGCCGACGATGGGGCAAAATATACAAACTATGGTCACCCGCTCGAGGATCACCCGATTGACACGGGTCGAATTGCGGCTGTCGTTGAAAAGGTTGCCGACATGGCCAACTGGGGCAGGGCGCTGCCTGAGGGGCATGGCCTCGGCATCGCCGTGCATCGCTCTTTCCTGAGCATTGTGGGCGCAGTGGTCGAAGTGAGCGTAGACAAGAACGGCAAACTGGTGGTCCACGAGATATGGACAGCGATCGATGCCGGCACGGTCATCAATCCGGACCGCGTAACGTCGCAAATGGAGGGTGCCGCGATCTTCGGCATGAGTATTGCCCTGCACGGCGAGATTACGGCCAAAGACGGCGCCGTGGTACAAGGCAACTATGACACTTACCCGGTCGTTCGCATGAGCGAGGCGCCGGACGCCATCCACGTCCACATCATGGAATCCACGGCGAAGCCGGGAGGTGTTGGAGAGCCGGGGGTTCCACCCGTGGCACCGGCTATCGTAAACGCCTATTTCGCAGCGACGGGCAAGCGTATTCGTGAGTTGCCATTACGGAATGCCGGGCTGACCTGACGCAGTGCAGCGGCTTGCTTTTTTGCTCCTGTTGACGAGCGCTGCGGGCCTTGCCGCCCCGCTATTCGATAACGATGCGGTCCTCGAGATTACGCTCGAGGGACCGCTTTCGACCGTCATCAAGGATACAAAGCACCGCAATGAGCAGCGCTTCTCGCTGACGGTGCAGGACTCCACTATTGACGTCGACGTG
The DNA here is from genome assembly GCA_049666725.1 of Woeseiaceae bacterium. Lineage (GTDB taxonomy): Bacteria > Pseudomonadota > Gammaproteobacteria > Steroidobacterales > Woeseiaceae > UBA1847. Next base: position 19,764 of record JBATHK010000129.1, on the reverse strand, counting down.
AGGGTCCGCGGCATCAGTCGGCTGCAGGTCTGCAGGTTTCCGCCCCTGCGTCTCGACTTCCGGGGTGGTGACACGACGGACACGGTCTTCTCGGGTCAAGACAAGCTAAAGCTCGTGACCCACTGCATCGGAGGCGCAGACTACGAGCAAAACGTACTCGAGGAATACGCGGCCTATCGAATCTTCAACGTACTGTCCGACGTCAGCTTTCGCACGCGACTGGCGCGCATTCGCTATGTCGATACCGATGATCCGGGCGGCAAAGATCTGGTGCGGCATGCCTTTCTTATCGAATCAGACCGGGCGTTGGCCGAGCGAAACGGCGGCTCGGTAGTCGACACCCGTCGCGTGACGAAGAACTACCTCGACGAATCGCAAACGGCTCTGGCCTACATATTCCAGTATTTGATTGGCAATACCGACTGGGGGCTTGTCAGGGCAATTGACGAGGACACCTGCTGCCATAATGGACTGCTCGTGGCTATCGGCGAGCGGCATTTCTACGTTCCCTACGATTTCGATCGGTCCGGACTGGTCAACGCACGCTATGCAAGGCCGGACCCCAGCCTGAGAATCAAGCGCGTCACGCAACGCGCATACCGCGGCTATTGCATGCCGGGCGAGGCCGTCAGGGAAGGGCTGCGAGTGATTCTTGACCACCATGACGACATCATTCGCGTCATCCGGGAGCTGCCGTCGTTGTCCGAAAAGGACATCGAGTCTCGCACCCGATTCGTCGACGGATTCTTCGAAGCCGCCGCGAACGAAGACAAGCTGCTACGTCGATTCGAGAGCCGTTGCCTTTAGCGACCCGCCGCATGAGCAATACAGCCCTGTACATCATTACGGTCCTGATCTGGGGTTCGACCTGGCTTGCCATCGAGTTCCAGCTCGGTGTGGTTGAGCCCGAAGTGTCCATCGTCTACCGCTATGCAATCGCGTCAGCCGTTCTTTTTATATACTGTAAAATCAAGCGATTGAAGCTATTATTTGATCTAAAGTCTCATATGTGGTTCGCACTCCTCGGGACGTTTCTTTTTTGCCTCAACTACGTGTTCGCGTACCGCGCGCAGGTGCACATCACCTCGGCCCTGACCGCGATCGCGTTTTCCACCATGCTGTGGATCAACATCGTTCTCTCGCGACTGATATTCGGCACCCGGGCAGGGCGACGCGTGCTGTTCGGCGCCTTCCTCGGCATCCTTGGCATCGTTACACTGTTCGCGCCGCAGGTCGGTGAAGTGTCACTGACCGATGATGTCTTGATTGGCTCGGTTCTGGCCTTGCTGGGAGCTCTTGCAGCGTCGATCGGTAACATGCTGTCGCAGGGTGCCCAGAGACGGACTTTGCCAGTGGTGCAGGCCAATGCCTGGGGCATGCTGTACGGGGCGACCCTGACGGCTTTGATTGCACTGTCCCAGGGCCAGGATTTCACGTTCGACGCGACTTTTACGTACATCGCATCACTGGCTTATTTGGCATTATTTGGCTCAGTCGTGGCGTTTGGCGCCTACCTGACGTTGCTGGGAAGGATCGGTGCCCATAAGGCCGGTTACGCGACCGTCATGTTCCCGGTTATCGCACTCGTCCTTTCCATCCTGTTCGAAGGACTGGGCCTCGACATGAGCATCGTGCTGGGAACAGCACTGGTACTTTCGGGCAACCTGCTGGTGTTGAAACAAAGATGAACAAGAAACGCGATCCGATCGAGGACCTGGCCCACCTACGTCACGAGTTTGGCGAACACGGTGGTGTCAACATGTCGATCGAGGCGAGTACGACATTTACCGTAATTGACCCGGAGACCATGCCCGAGCTGTTCGAGGGACGCAAAGGCCCCGACAAGGGCTGTTACCTGTACGGGCGGCATTTCAACCCGACGGTATTCAACCTGGGGCGACAGATGGCGGCCCTGGCAGGGACCGAAGCGGGCTACTGCACTGCCAGCGGAATGGCCGCGATCTCGGGGGCAGTACTGGGCCTGTGCGACTCCGGGGACGAAATCGTCGCTTCCAATGCAATCTATGGCGGCAGCTATGCGTTAATGCACGACTTCCTGCCTGCCAAAGCGGGCATCAAGACCAGGTTTGTCGACATCACCAACCTTGACGCTGTCGCAAAGGCCATCACTCCCCGAACCAAACTGATCTTTACGGAAAGCATATCGAATCCGACGCTGCGCCTTGCCAACATGCCGCGCCTCGCCGATATCGCTCACCAGCGGGGCCTGCCACTGGTCGTCGACAATACATTCAGTCCACTGTTGCTCAGGCCGGCCGCGCTGGGCGCGGATATTGTGGTTCACAGCATCACGAAGTTCATCAGCGGTGCCTCGGATGTCATTGCCGGCGCGGTGTGCGGCAGCAACAGTTTTATCGGCCAGCTCATGGACCTTCACATGGGGCCGTTGATGCTGCTCGGACCGACGATGGACCCGCATGTTGCCGCAAACGTCAGCCTGCGCATTCCGCACCTTCCGCTTCGCATGGCGGCGCACGGCGAGCGGGCACTGCAACTCTCAAGCCGGCTCGACGCGTTGGGACTCAATGTCTGTTATCCGGGTCTGCCGCGGCACCCCGATCATGATTTGTTCAACGAACTTCGTTCCAGCGAGTATGGCTATGGCGGTGTTCTGACACTGGATGTGGGTGACGAGGAAACGGCCAATGTGTTGATGTCTTATCTGCAGAACGAGCAGCGCTTTGGCTACCTGGCCGTCAGTCTCGGCTATTTCGATACGCTCATGTCGTGCTCGGGCTCCAGCACATCGAGCGAATTGAGTGACGACGGCAAAGCGGCAGCCGGCATCTCGCCGGGACTCGTGCGCATGGCCGTGGGCTACACGGGCACGCTGGAACAGCGTTGGGGCCAACTGCTCGCCGCGCTGCGGCATGCTGGTATTGTTAAGGCGAGCCAAGCGAGGGCCTGAGTATGAAGATCATGAGCGCCAGGACACTGCTCGTGTTGCCAGCCGCTGCGCTATTTGCCGGCTGCCTGCAAGCGCAAGAACAGCCAAGCCTCGAAGAGAGTCGGGCACTGGTGCAGTCGTTTGGAGCCGCTTTACAAAGCGAGCTGAAGAAGGGTCTTGCTGAGGGTGGACCCGTGAGTGCAATCAGCGTGTGCAAAGACAGAGCACCCCAGATTGCGTCCGACTTATCGCGGCGGAGCGGCGCCAAAGTGCGACGAACGAGCCTGCGTTTTCGTAATCCCGCAAACGCGCCGGAGCCCTGGGAAAAGCGCGTGCTGCTGGAATTTGAACGCCAGGCAAATGTGGCAGAAGCTGCAACAGCGCTTGAACATTTCGACCAGGACGCTGACGGCACGATCCGCTACATGGCAGCCATCAAGACGGCGCCAGTCTGTCTTGCCTGCCACGGCGCGCCACTAGCGGCCGATTTGGACGACATTCTTGATGCCGACTATCCTCATGATCGGGCGCGTGGTTACGCACTCGGTGATGTTCGGGGCGCTTTCAGTGTCACCTGGCCGTCCTCCGATGATGCATCGAGCAGGTAGTGGCAACCGACAAGCGAGCAAGGGGTGTCAAGATCGGCCTTGCACTGGGCAGCGGCTCGGCCCGCGGCTGGTCTCACATCGGCGTATTACGGGCACTCATTGACCGCGGCATAAAGCCGTCAATAATGGCCGGATCCTCGACGGGCTCCCTCGTCGCAGCGTCCTATGCCAGCGACCAGCTCGATGCACTGGAGAGCTGGGTGCGAACGCTGACCAAGGTTGACGTCTGGCGTCTTCTCGACGCGACCCTGAGCGGCGGCGGCGTCATGCGCGGCAATCGTCTGATGCGAACCGTCGCGGAGCACCTCGAAGACCATGCCATTGAAACGCTGCCGCGGCCTTTTGGCGCGGTAGCTGTTGATCTTCATACCGGCAAAGAGGTATGGATCCAGAAGGGTTCCATGCTGCATGCCGTCCGTGCTTCGAGCGGTTTGCCCGGCTTGTTCACGCCCATGCTTCATGAAGGCCGTTGGCTCATCGACGGTGGCGTTCTCAACCCGGTACCGGTCTCGATGTATCGAGCACTCGGCGCCGACTTCGTTATCGCCGTGAAACTCAACCGGCCTGCTTCTGAGAACGGCCTGCGTAAGAGAAAAAGCCCGGTTAAACCCCGACGCCAGGAAGGCAGCACGCCCGAGGAGGGAGCCGAACTGTTCGCACGATGGAGCGGTCTGCTGGACAGTTTCGTGCAATCAATACGGACAGATCGCGAAGCCAACGAACCCGGCATCGCCGAGGTCGTGTACAACGCGATCAATATCATGCAGGACCAGATTTCATCCAATCGCATGATTGGCGATCCGCCGGACCTGGTCGTAACGCCACGTCTCGATCATTTTCACCTGATGGACTTTCATCGCGCCGTGGAAGCCATTGAAGCAGGGCGCGCGGCCGTTGAAAGGGTTGCGGTGGAATTACCGGATGGGACCTGAACCCACAGATGCTGCGGCTCGACAATCGGCGCTAATTGCAGCGCTAAAAACGGCCGAGCCGTATCCGCACTTGGTATCGTCCATCGAGATCTTCGAGACGCACATCTCATGGGTCATCACGACCGGTGCTTTTGCCTACAAGATCAAGAAAGCCGTAAAGCTGGATTTCCTCGATTTCAGCACACTCGACCTACGGCGCCATTACTGTGAGGAAGAGCTGCGGCTCAACCGGCGCTGGGCTCCGGAACTGTACATGGAGGTCGTGCCGATCGGCGGCAGCTACGAGCATCCGTCGGTAGGGGGCAACGGCAGTGCAATCGAATACGCACTGCAGATGGTCCAGTTTCCGCAAAGTGCGCAACTCGATAATCAACTCAACGCGGGTCGACTCAGGGAAAAAGACCTTTTCGCGCTCGCCGAAACAATTGCCGGCCACCATGCCGGCGCAACAATCATCGAGTACGCCAACGACAGAGAGTCCGTGCGCAAGGTCCGGGCGCCGATGCTGGAAAATTTCGCGCCGTTGCAACAGGTCATCGATATGGAGCTGCTTCAGCGCGTACAGCAATGGACGGCGAATTGCCTGCTCGAGCTGAAGCCTGCGCTGATCCAACGGCGCAGAGACGGATTCGTGCGCGAGTGCCATGGCGACCTGCACCTTGGAAACCTGGTCAGGCTATCAGGCGGGATCGTCCCTTTCGACTGCGTGGAATTCAGTGCCGAGCTGCGCAACATTGATGTGATCAGCGACATCGCCTTCCTGGCTATGGACCTGGTCGCGCAGGCACGCCAGGACCTGGCCTATGCGTTCCTGAATCGCTATCTCGAATGCACGGGCGATTACGCGGGCATGGACGTGTTCGGCCTGTATTTTGTCTACCACGCCATGATTCGCGCCAAAGTCGCCGCTATTCGAAGCACGGAGCGTCCGCTGCCTGAGTGCCGGCAACAGGATATCGAGGACCTGAAGCACAACCTCGCTGTAGCCGCACGCTGGATCGAGGCCCCCCGGCCCCGGTTGATCGCGATGCACGGTTATTCCGGCTCTGGCAAGACCTGGCTGTCGTCGCAATTGATGTCTCAGCTGCCCGCTGTTCGCATTCGGTCAGACATAGAGCGGAAAAGGCGCCTGGGCCTGGAGGAAACCGAGGGCACTGATTCGGCACCCGGTTCAGGTATCTATACCGAGGACGCGCGCGCCGGGATTTATGAAAGCCTGATGGAAATAGCCGGGCGCCTGCTCGAGGCGGGCTTCAGCGTGATTGTCGATGCATCGTTCCTGAAGCGGGCCGACCGTCAGCGGGTTCTGCATTTGGCTGAGCGCCAGGACGTTGCTTGCGTATTCGTCGACACCTGGGCGGATCACGACGAGCTTCGGCGCAGGTTGGAGGAGCGCGGCATCGGCGGCACGGATGCCTCAGAAGCCGACATCAGCGTCCTGGAGCACCAGTTCAAGCACGCCGATGCCCTGGATGACGCGGAACGCGAGCGAACGATTCGTGTCGCGTCGGACGCGACGGTCGACGTCGGTCAGATTATCAAGGTGCTGAGGCGCAAAAGCAGATAGTCTATTTATATCAATTGATTACGAAGGTAACTTCGCAAGACACTTTACACGCTGCGTTAACTGGCCTAGACTGAAAACCATAACAAAGTCCTGATCAAGAGCCTTTCCAGAAATTCAAGAGGCCGAGGAGAGCGGAGAGTGAAACAGCAGCAGCAGTCGTCCACGTTGCCCGAACAGCCGTTCGCGCAAGACACATCATCTGCATTTTTGACGCAGTGTCATCGGAGCGGGATTGATCGCCTGCACCTGTCGTTCAATCAAAAGAAACCCCTGGCTATTTTGATCGGCGACGGCCGGTCGGCGCCACGATTTGTCATCAACTCGTTTCTCTCGATGCTCGACGAGGATGTCGCCGTCGCACGCATTATCGAACCCTGTACGAATTCCACGGACTTCATCGGCAAGGTCATCCAGGCATTCGGCTTTGAGCCCAAGGACATGAGCCAGGAGGATCTCGAAAGTGTGTTTTCGATGTTTCTGTCTTTTCAGAAGAGCCACCGGAGACGCACGATTATTTGCATCGAGGAGGTTCAGGATTCCGAATGGTGGGTTCTCGACAAGATACGCAGTCTCGTAGAAAAGGAGCGCGACCGCGGACATGGCTTGTTAGTAATCCTCGCCGGACAGTCCGGGTTAAAGGAGCTGCTGCACAGCCGGCCACTGAGTTCGGTCGCCGCTCTGGCCGGAAAACGCATTTCGATTGCGCCGTTCACGCTGACTGAAACACGCGAGTACATTCGCCGACGAGTCGAGGCATCGGGTACTGCCAACATTGATGAGACGTTCGAGTATCACGCGATTCCACTGATCCATGAGCTTTGTGCCGGGGTCCCCGATGCGATTGCATCGTTGGTGAGCCAGAGTTTTCGTGCCGCTGACGAAGAGGGTGTCGACCTGGTAACGAAGGAACTGGTGCAACGCGCTTATGAACTGACCGGACTCACATCCGCGCAGGATGACATTGACAAAGACACCAAAACTCTCGATGCCAACGGCATGCGGCCCCCGATGGGACGCCTGATCGTGCAGCTGACGGACAAGGACGTGCGAGAACTGGCTCTGGCTCAGGGTAAGCTGTTGATCGGCAGAAGCCCGCTCTGCGACATTCGCATCAACAGCAAATTCGTTAGCCGCCAACATGCGCTGATCAGCCACTCCCCTGAGGGCGCCACTATTGTCGATCTCGGCAGTACCAACGGCACGACCGTTGATGGCTATGCGATCAAGGAACACCTGCTTGTGCCCGGCGAGACGATTGTTGTCGGCAATTGCAGAATCGAGTACATCATTGATGACGAGCGGCAAAGACGTTTCAAGAGCGCCGAGCAAGCAAACAATATGGGGCTGACTTCGTAGCGGCCTCAATTCGTGCCAGGGCGATACCAGATCGGTGACGTCCAGGCCATTTCCTGGATGACTTTCGCAACGGCGGAATTGTCGTCACAGACTTCGGGCCGCTGGTTTTCCGGAATTCTCCGGCAATCATAAAAACTCCAGCGAGGGCTTGGATTCTCGAGTGCTCGCAGATAATAGTAGGCGGACTGCGTCGGGTCGAACTCCGGATCCTCGAAGACACCGCAAAGGCGGCCGTGACCTTTGCCGAATCTCTCGCCGGTCGCCAGGTCCACACCGGCATTATTGTCGGGCGTCCCGGCCGCAGTGAAGATCTTGTAATAGGCTTTGCCCTTGTCGTCGACCCAGCCCTTGATGATTTGCAGCTGCTGCAGTGGCGCTGAATTAGTCGCTGAATCCGCTTCTGCGTACGCAATGAGTACGGGACTGGCATCGGTAGTTCGCGCGTCCATGTCCGCACCCATCGCCACGCCGGTTGCGTACGCTCGTTCGAGCATGTCGGTCGCCTTGCAAATGCCCCGGTCATAGTCCCAGCCGGCGAATAATCGCGGCTTGATGCGTGGACCCGAGGTGCCGAAAACCTCGCGTCGTTCGAGCGCATCGAATATGGCGTCGCGCGAATTCTCAACAGCCCACACGCCGGCGAGGCCACCCGGATTACCGTCGATGCCGCTGGTGAGTAATCCGGGCTGAAGACGCTGGGCGGGTGTCGCTTCCCCCGAGACATGCCCACCCCAGTTTGTTTCGGAAACTCCGCCCGGTGTCGATGCGTGTGTGTCGGTGCTGCCGATTACACCCAGTTTGGCGCTATTTATGCCAAGCCGCTGTTCGTCCCTCAGCCCATTCAGAAGATTCGAACGCATGAAGTCTGTTTCCGACACGCAGCCTCCGCCGACCATTCCGCCACGACCGGTGTCGGTGCCGCATTCGTCAGTCAGCACCTCGCTCATGATCGTTTTCAGTTGACTGTTTTCGATTCGCAGGTCCACGACCTGATTCGTCTCGCCGAAGTGGCGAACCTGTTCGAATTCGCAGTGCTCATCCGGCGCGCCGAATATACTCGACAGCCCATTGATGCACTCCGAATTGCCCTTGTGTTGGAAGATCTCCATCACGGGTTCGTTCTCCTGGCGGGCCAATGCGTGTCTGCGCTGCTCATCTTCGCGTGCGTGTTGACGCGAACGCTCGACGGAAGAACCACCATGATCGTGATCTTCGTCATGATCGTCGCTGTGCTTGCCGCCCTGCAGCAGCGAAAACATCCGGCCGTTGGCAAGGTTGCTGTTGTGTGGAATCGTGATGAAACTGCAGTTGTTGCTGTCATTGCACTGCGGCTCAAGCTGTTGCCACAGTTGTTGATCCGTTGGCGCCTCGATGTACGACACGGGTAATTCAGGGACGTTCTTGTTACGGAAGATCACATTGCGGTGGATATTGGAAAGACCAGGCGTGCCGGTGTACTCGTAGCCGATCAGGCTTGTGAATGCGCAGGTAGCGCTACGGTCATAGGCGTTTTCGGCCGCCGCGATCATTTCCTGCCACGGTCCCCTGGCGTATTTCCGGCACAGCGCGCCGTCGTCGCCGCACAGTTCTGCGAAGCGCTGCGGATTTTCCATATCTACTATCGTGCCGAGCATCAACATGCCCTGGCGTTCGGTTTCCCGGTAACCGACGCAAAATTGGGAGTCGTAGCGCGGTGAGCCTGGCGTTCTGCAAAGCGCACGTTCACCGAGAAATTCGCCGTGATCGGTGATCGACACGAAATCCAGCGGTCGGGACAACTGCGCTGTTCCCAGCGGTTTGCCGCTGTCGTCGACGGGAAAGAACGGGATTGCTTCGCCTTTTGCGAAGCGGTGAGCGTCTGCGGGATATGTCTCGAGGCTGTTCGCCGCGGCGTCAAAGGAATAGGCCGTATGCACATGCAGATCGCCAAAGAGGGCAACGCGCTGTGGCGCATACTCGGCGCAGGGTTGGCGCTCCTCGGTGTACGTTACACGTCGCGACTCCAGGGGCGCGCTCGATGTGTCCGCTGTTGTGGGAGGCGTCTTTTCAGGAGCGCAACCAGGCAACGCGAGCATAGCGCCCGCAATCAACAATGCATCGATGGTGCGTGTTCTCGTCATGGTGCCCCCTGTTGCGCTGAGTGCCGCCTGCTGTTGTTTTTCTTTGGCTAGCTGAATTGCTGCACTGGCGCGGTATATATTCGCTCAAAAATCGTCACCATGCGACTTTCAATCTCACCGATAAAGTGATCGATGTCCGGAATTTGCCTGAACGTGGCATAACCATTTTCGAGGAATTCCTGTAACGCCCCAAATCCCGCTGCATGAGCGGGGCCCCGCATGGCGCGGAGTAGCATCCCGAGCAATGGAACCTCGACGAGCGTCTTCAGGGTCTTTCCCAGGCCGGTAATCAGATGCACGAGCTCCACGCATTCTTGCAGTGAGCTCGCCTCGCGGCAGGCCATACAGTAGTCATGCTCTGTAATCTCTCTCGGCAGCGCGTTACCCGCTGCGAGGCAGCGGCAGATTCCGATATTGACCTTCAGTACTCGGGCGTTCATCTCCGCCGCACTGGCAATGGTCGCCAACGCTGCCAGCGGCAGCATCGAAGTAATAGCCGGTGCGGCCCGCTCCAGGTCACGGTCACGATTGCTGATGCCGATGCCAGCAAGGTCACTCATGATGAAGTCGATGGCCTCCGCATAGCCTTCCTGTTGGTACAGATCGCTAAAGAAAGGTAGCAGGTAACCCAGCTGCCAATTCGCAAATTGATCGTAGTTTTTCAGGAGCTGAGCATCTTCCAGGTATTCAACATGCAGCTCGTTACTGCGTCGAATAAATTGCCGGAATTTATCCGCGGCTATTTGTCGTTTGGGCCGTGACATTCCGTGCCTGTGATGCCTGGCATCATCATTCGGACGCTCGCAAGGTTACGATCGGCCGCGTACCGAACGGAAAAACCAGGCAACAAACACCGCGAACGCAGCTGCTCCAACAAGCATTGCGGTGAGCTCACTGCCGAGCCATTCGGTGCCTATGCCGTCCGGACGGCGGCTCTTGGCCACTGCAACCAGCGCGATGCCAACGCCCAGCAGGCCTTCGCCACCGACGAAACCGCTGCCGAGCAAAACGCCGCGCTCGCGGCGATCGGCTGCGACAGTTTCGTCTTTTGCGCTGCGCTCCATCCACAGACGAATCAGACCGCCGACAAAAATAGGCGTCATCGTGGACACGGGCAGATACACGCCAACGGCAAACGGCAGCGACGGGATACGCGCAATCTCGCACGCCAGCGCGATGCCGGCACCCATGGCGACCAGGCCCCAGGGAAGGTTCTGATCGAGCACGCCGTCAATGACAATTTTCATCAACGTTGCCTGCGGCGCGGGCAGCTCGGTGCTGCCGAAGCCAAATCCCTTGCCGAGCGCCAGCACCGTCAGGCACACAAAAGTCGCGGAGGTCAGCACGCCGATCAGCTCCGCGGTCTGTTGTCGTCGCGGCGTAGCGCCGAGCAGGTAGCCGGTCTTCAGGTCCTGCGAGGTATCACCGGAAATAGACGCTGCGATCGCAACGACGCAGCCGACGGTCAGCGCCGCGGCTTTGCCCAAAGCGTCAGTCCAGCCAAACAACAGGAAAATTGAAGCTGTGCCGAGCAACGCCGCAATTGTCATGCCGCTGGTCGGGTTGCTGGTTACGCCGACCAGGCCAACGATGCGCGAGGCGACCGTGACAAAAAAGAAAGCGAACACGACGACACAGAATGCTGCAATCGTGCGAATGCCGATGCCACCAACCGCGCCGAACACCTGCGGTACAAAAATGAGCACCGCCGCGATGAAAACGACACCGATGCCGACGAAGCGCAGCGGCAAATCATTGTCGGTCCGCAATGTTGTACTCACACCGCCGCTGACGCGCTCACCAAGCTGGGCGGCGCCGATGCGAAAACTGCTGACCATCACCGGAATGCTGCGTATCAGTGTGACAATGCCGGCCGTCGCGACAGCGCCCGCACCGATGTAGCGCACGTAGCGTGTCCAAATCTGGCGCGGCGACATGTCATGGATGAGCTGCACTGTCTCAGGAAAGAACGGCACCGTACGTGCATCGCCCCAGTAGGCGATCGCAGGAATAATAACGAGCCACGACAGTAGTCCCCCTCCGACCATGACAGCGGCGATGCGCGGCCCGAGAATGTAGCCGACGCCGAACAGCGCGGCCGACAGGTCCATGCCGAGTTCGCCCTTTTTCAGGAAAGGAATTTTGACATGGACGTCGCCGGGTATGACACGCAGCCAGGACGTCAGGAATTTGAACAACGCGCCGCCTGCGAGACCGTAGAATACGAAGCGCGCGCGACCACCGCCAATCTCATTGGCGACGAGGACTTCTGCACACGCCGTTCCCTCGGGATAGGGGAGCTTGCCGTGTTCTTTCTCGATCAAAAAACGCCGCAACGGAATCATGAAAAGAACGCCCAGCAGTCCGCCGCACATCGCGAGCAGCGTCATCTGTAACAACTCCGGGGCCATACCCCACATGAACAACGCCGGCAGCGTGAAAATTACGCCGCTCGCCAGGGAGCTCGATGCGGACCCCGTGGTCTGCGAGATATTGGTCTCAAGAATTGTGCCGCGGATTCCCAGGCTCGAGAGCGCACGAAACACGGCCACGGTCATGACGGCGACCGGAATCGACGTGCTGATGGTCAGACCGGCGCGGAGTCCGAGGTAAGCATTGGCGGCGCCGAAAATGATACCGAACAGAATCCCCAGGCCAACCGCCTTGATGGTGAACTCCGGCGGTGATTCATTGGCTGGCACGAAGGGATCGTAAGTGTCTCCCTCGGCGATAGGGACATAGGCTTTTTGGCTCAGTCCGTCTTTTTTCATTCGTTGGTCGATTGATCGCCGGAGTGAACCGGGCCATTCAGCAGTGCGTCCTTCGTCAGCGCGATGACCAGGTCGACTTCTTTGCGCCCCATATCGAACACCGGTGTAAAGCGCAGTGAATGTTCACCGCCATGAATAACGCCGAGGCCCTTTTTCCGCAGGTATTCTTCGGTGCTATTGGCACCGTACACCTTGTAGCGCGAGTGCAGTTCGCAACTCAGCAGCAGCCCGGTGCCCTGGGCATTCGTGATGCCGCCGTCGGTCTCGTCGGCCATGGCAGCGAGTCCGCTCAACAGCTCCTGGCCGCGACTACGAATATTCTCCCGAAGTTCCGGATTCAATGAATCGAGTACTGCGATTGCGACGTCCAGCGCTCGCGGGTTTGTTGACATCGTGTTGCCGTAAAGGCCGGTTCGATAGGTTTCGGCGGCCCGTTCCGAGAGCGCGAGCACCGAAAGCGGGTACTGCCCGGCATTAACAGCCTTCGAGTAGGATTCCATGTCCGGTTCGTCGAACTTCTCGAAACCCGGGTAGTCCACGACCGATAACACACCGTGTGCGCGGAGCCCGGCCTGAATTGAATCGACAACGAACATGGATCCGTGTTCGCGTGTCAGCTCTCTTGCACGCTGGTAAAAAGCCGGCTCGATGGCCATTCCGGGATTGCCTTCACCCATGACCGGCTCCATGAAAAACGCTTCGATAAAAATGCCTTCCTCGTTTACGTTCGAGTACATTGCTTCCAGCGCATCGATATCATTCGGTGGAACCGTAAGCAGGTAATCGCTGTCTCTGTAAGACGCCAGGTGCTTCTTGTATTTCTTTGAAGATGAATGCGAAAACCGGGCAGGGCGGTCGGTTCTTCCGTGAAAACTGCCCTTCAAAGTCAGGCCACGAATTTTGCGGTCCTCATAACGGGCGCCAGGATCCGTGAGCATCTTGGTGTTGATATCGCCGATGCGTGATGCGACCGTCATGGCCTCTGAACCGCTGTTCAGGCACAGAAAACGCGCGTAAGGCGTGCCGCCTTTTCGTCTGTGACCAATCTCCTGCTTCAGCCTCTCGACGAAATCGACCTGGTCGACGCTTGCCGTCATAACGTTGGCCATCACGTGCGGCTGATTCATCGCGTCAAGGACCGCTTGCGGGGCGTGCCCGAGACCCAGCATGCCGTATCCGCCGCAGTCATAAACGACCGCGCCTTTAAGGGTGACGACCCACGGTCCGGCGGCACCGGCCGGAACATACGGGTTAACCATGTCCGCAGCGTAGAAGTTCGTCAACCCGGCATGAGCCTGCGCAATCTGTCCCGCTTCATCCATTGCGAGATAATCGGGGTGTGTTTTTTGCAGCTCCTGGAAGCGCGCGTAAGCACGCTCGATGGCTACAGAGAGCTGTCGATGCGCGCCGAGAAACTCGGCAATGACGTCGTCGCCGACACCTGTGGTCAAGGCAGGACCGCCATAATCTCGCATCGTTCGTAAACGGGCGAGGGCCGATTCAAGCATTTTGGGATTCTTCGTCATGGGAGCTATCAAAGGGAGGCATGGGCGCGAACTATATCAAATTGCGGTGTGCCGTTCCCAATGAAACCATCTGTCCTCAGACGCCCGCAAGTCATTGATTTATAAGGCTGGGAAATGGCGCTTATCTGGCAGCTATGGGGATTACGGCGCAATCGGTACAAATGGCTCGCACGATACGTTCCTCCCGGTAATCGTAAGGAAGCTTGCCTCTGGCACCGGAATCCAGGCCTCTTCCAGGTCGTTCAACGGCTCCGAGACTATGGCGCGGGCGTCCCTCGAAAATCGGCCTGAATCGGGTGCAATTTCCATGGTCGCATCGCGGCTTGCACTGTGAAACAGCGATCGCGAATCGCCGACTGTCGAGTAACGAACGGCGTACAGCGATTCGCCGTCGCTGATGCCGAGGGTCATTTGCAGGGCATTTTCTACCCCGTGCAGCTTGGCCGTGTGCTCGACCAGTCCCGCCATGCGCGCAAGCCCGGCATGCACGTCGTCGTCCATGCCGAAGGTGAGTGCGAGCAGGAACATGAGTTCGGAGTCTGTCGTGCCGCGAATGAATGGGAATAACTCGGGCGAAATGGCGAACGCAAGATCACGATGCAGCTTGTCGTACTCGTTGACAAGGCCGTTATGCACGAATAACCATTTGCGGTGATTGAACGGATGACAATTGGTCCTTTGCACGGGAGAACCAGTCGTGGCCCGAACATGAGCCAAGAACATCGGCGATTCGATTTGCGCAGCCAACGCCTGCAGGTTGGTATCGTTCCAGGCGGGCCGGATGTCCTTGTAGACGCCCGGCACGTCGCGTTTGCCGTACCAGCCAATGCCGAAGCCGTCACCGTTTGTTGTGTTGTGCACGTCCGCTGCGTGCAGGCTTTGATCGATGAGGGAATGGTCCGTCTTGAAGAGCACGTCCTCGAGGAGGATGGGTGCGCCTGAGTAGGCAAGCCAACGACACATGAGAGTCCCCTTCAAATTTCGTATACGGCAGGAATTGTCAGTTTGGACAGTAATCTGGCGATTGGCAAATTGACCAATTCATGGTCCAAAAAGTCATTTAAACTAATCTCCTCCAAAGGGCCGACGGCAGAGTTAGTTGAGCAAAATTGCAGCCATACCCACTGAGACGCTTGGCAACGTTGTCGTTCAGGGCAAATCGCCACGCCAGGTTGGTGAACGCTTTCGCCACTTGCTCAATTCCGGTTACAGACTTCGTGCAGACGGTCAGGCAAAATCCGATCCGGCGAAGTTGCTGCGAGTTGGCTATACACCGAAACACGAGATCGAGCTGTTTGGAACACGTTTTTTCCTGTGCAATCAACGCGATGCCGAAGGGCTGAAGGTCATGCCAGGGTTTGTCCTGCCGGGCGCGACTTCCAGCCGAGCCAAACCGACTATTTACGCACGGGTCTTTTACAAGGATTCATCGCTGGTCTGGCGAGCTGCATCGCATTACATCAATACGCCCGACATGGGGTGGATCGGTAAGGGTGCGGTTCGGCTGCAGGTGAAGCGTGGCGCGCGCGATTGGTACAGTGCCGAGGAAACCACCGATCTTCCCTTTGAGATGCAGGCAGCGATGGATGATGCCAGTCAGCGAGGCCGGCGCAAGCAGAACGACAACAGAATTTTATCACTGGTGTTACGCAACGCGCCGTCAGGGCGGATTTGGCCGTACAGGGATTTCGAAGCACCCCGCGAGCGTGCGATGAAATCGCGGGTCAATCGCATTAACAACAATCGCCCCATTGCGTGGTTTACTGACGACGACGATCCCGGGTCGCTGCAGATCGAGGCTGGTTTCGAGCCCGATTTCGGAGCCGTGATTGACGTCTCTACGTCCCGCAGTTCGATGTACGGCGGGGAAATAGAAAAATATCGAATTGCCTCGAGTAACCGCCGCATTCAGTACCTGTTCGTCGCCGGGCCACATCAGGTTTGGCTCGTGAACCCGCAGGCATTCACGGTCGAACTCTCGAGCTACGGTTTACGAACGGTCGATGTGGTCGCGGATGAAGACCTCTGTATTCCAGGCTTCGAATTCTTTGATAACGCCGGCACGGGGGAGTTGGATGACCAGATTCCGCCGGGCTTTGCAGGCCCAATCTGTCCGGTTGACCCGGATCGCGCGGACGCGTCACCGTGGAATGAACGCCTGCCGGTCGTCAGGTCGTTTCGGCGCTTCTTCGACGCGCCAATGAGTCAACGCTGATTTCTTAGTATTGGCACGACGGCCGCTTTGCGAGCATCTTTGAGCGCCTGGTCTTGCTGCTTTTCTATGTCGGCGAAATTCTTCTCGAGGTCGTCCAGTTTAAGGCGCAGCGTGTCGGATAACTTTTCGGATTCGTCCGCCTGCTGTCGATATCGTTCGGCGTCGGACTCTTGCTCCTTACGGCTTCCCTCCAATGCTTCGACACATTGCACCAATTGCTTGTTATGAATCCTGAGCTCCTCTAACTCGGCAAGTGCCCGTTCCCGGGCTGCGAATTCCTGCTTTATTTGTACGAGGTCGCGATTAAGTTGCGCGTTTTCGGCCTCCAGCTTATTGACGTTTCGCTCTAGTACTTGCAGTTGCCCTAATCGGAGCTGAGCTGCGACGATCATGTTCTGGGTGGAGCCGTGTTCCAGGGTGGATGACTCGACGAGTTTGGCAAACGACTCTTGTTCCGATCGCGCTGCATCGACCTCTTTCTCGAGCAGCTTGCGCCTTTCGAGCGACTTAAGCAGTTCTCGCTTGTAGAACTCCTGGGCTTTTTTGAACTCGGATTGCAGCGCGGTAGTCTGTTGCCGCAGTGATCGCAGCGCGCTTTGCATGCTGCCAAGCTTGGTCTTGGTGTTCTCACGTTCCGTGCGCAGCATGAGGACGTTCTTGGCCAACAACCTTGATTTTTCGAGCACAGCCTCGAATTCGGTAGTACGTTTAGCGATTGTCGCGTTAAGAGACTCGATTTTTACTCGCGATCTGGAATATTTGTTAGCGAACTGGTCCCTTTCAGCTGTGACGGCGCCCAATTTCGTCGCGGCTACGTTGCTGACCTGGTCGATACGACGTTTGCTGATAATGGCTTGCACCAGCCACCCACAAACGGCGCCCAGAATGCCGGCTCCGAGTGCATACAACGCTGTTTCGATGATCGAACTGCCCATTCTTGTCCCTGCTGCAGGAAACCGACGCATTTCCTCACCGTGCCAGTATGGCGAGGCCGGCCTCTTCGGAAAATGACGGGGCGCACAATTTGAGACATATTTCGGTCGGCGGGTGGGGGAAGCGCTGGCTTTTAGTCCACTTTTGTGGCGAACGTGTCGTGATGACCGGAGATGAGTGAGCGAAGGTAGAATGAAAGATCGGAAAGACTCTTGAACCCGGCGGCTCTTGCCGAGAGCTCCTTTTCCTCGACAGTCACATCCGCCGGAGCTGCAAACGACTCAAAACTCGGGTGGAAGCCAATGGTGAATATGTCTACGTCAGAACCCGCCGCGCGGCGGAAAATCATGTTTGGCGTCTGGCCGGTTGATTCAAGGTAGATATTTTCCATACGGCGCTGTTCGAGTAGTGCATTCGCTTTTCCAGGCGCAGCCTCGAACATCTCAATGTGATAAAAGTTATTTGCAGCATATTCAGCCTTAAGCGCTGTCCAAGGAGGTCCGTACGCAAAATGATCTTCGTAAAACGCGAACAGTCTTTGGCCTGCGGCAATCAGTTGAGCATGTTTGGCTGACGCATTGCGGCGTTTTTGCGTTGCTGCTTGAGAATGGTAGTCCGTCCAGCTCTGCATCGGGACGATAACCAGAATGTCCCATTGATCTCCCTGCGAATGACGCATCAGAAGAGGGCGCTCTTGTACCGCATCGTCGTAATACTCAGAGGCCTTCAGCTGCGCTTCCCAATCGAGCAGATCGGCCAGCGCGCCGGTTGCAGCCCGAATCGTCGTCACCTTGTAAAGGTAATCGCCTTCCAACGCCTCGGTGCCGGCGATCGATGGGAGACCGAATAGTAAGGCGCATATCGCAACTATTCGGATGGGCAACAGGCGCTGACTTGATGTTTTCTTGATCTTCATTTCTTCTTTTTCTTCCTGGGTCTGGGCTTCGGGATCTCGACCTCGGTTCGTCGAATGAGCTCAGTTAGCCAATCGGAATCATCAATCTCGTCCTCGATCAAAAAGAAGTCTTTTGACCCCTCATATGCCGGAGCTTCGGTGACATCACCAATATAGGACCGGCCGGCGTCGGTCGGTTTGACAAATAGTTGGTTGTCGCAAATCAAAGCAACAACCTTGCCTTTCGAGTACAACGTCGTCCCACCAAACATATGGCGATAGGAAACCTCACAATCGTCAGTAATCTGATCGCAAACGTATTGAATAAAATCCGGATCGTTTGACATTGCTCGGTTCTTTATGACGCCTCGGTGCAATCTGCTAACAACGCCGAATTTCGTTCTATTTCATCGACTAGTTGACGATCCAGGTTCGCCACCACAATCCGAATTGTGTGCTGTAGCCGAGATCGCGGCGGCGGATTCGTCGTTCCCTATCAAGTACATAATAAGTCTGAAATGCATAGACGTGCCAGTCTTCTGCGATTCGGCGGTCGCCGAGTACGACCGGCAGGTCAAGCTCGTGTCGGTCAACATAGTCTCGGACCTCGTCGCGGTCTTGCCAGTCGAGTGCCACGGTCAGGATTTCCAGCGAATCTTCATCGCGTAATCGACGTAAGCGCGTCAGGTTGTCGGAGCTGACGGCGCAGAACTTGCACCATGGCGCAAAAAAGTAGACGAGCACTGGCCGCTCGCCTGCAGCGGCAATATCGTAGCTGCCGCCACGCAGCAGCGGCCCGCTGAGCGCGGGTGCCGTCGTGCCGGCTGTCGACAGCATGTTGCGCGCCTGGAATGTGCTGACCAAAAGAAACACAGCAACGACAAACAGCGCGTTGAGGAGCAGGCTGGCACGCTGTGTCAGGAAATGTTGGACTCTCTTTCGGCTCGGCATCGTTTCAGTCTAACCGAATTAGATGGCATTGGAGCTGATGACATGGATGACTGAGGTAGAATGTCAGCATGCGAATCAGCCCATCAAAGTGCTTGTTTATTGTGCTGGCACTAACCGCGCCTGTTAGCGCTCACGCCCAAAATATACCGCCAATTATCGTAGCTATCGCAGTATCCCCGGTTTTGGTCATGTTGCTGGCTGTGGTTCATGGAATCTTGTCCCATAGCTGGCTAGTCGGCGCCACGCATGCCGGGTTAGTCGTTATTTGGGTCTTGTTGATCGGCGTTGCATCGTATTGGGTCGAAAATGACTACGTGATCTGGACGCCATTGGTATTTTACTGCGTACATGCAATGACATTGATAGTCCTGGTTTTCGTAGGCGTACTTCGACGAGTCACCGGCTAGAGATTCGCTGTGCCTGGTCGCGGTAGGGTCCGGAATCTGTGCGAAAGCCAAGAATCGAGGAGAGTAGGGCGCGTGACAAGTTCTGACCCTTACTTGTCACCCAGGCTGAGCGGCGGCTTTTCCCTGCGACTTGAGTCGATCAATGCAACGTCCGAATTCCAGCTCATAGAGAGGAGATGTCGCATTGACCGGCTGAATCCACAGAACTTTGGCAGTCGTTCGTTAACGCTCCTTCAATCGTAGCCGAGCGGCCAGAAGCTCGACATCCATGCCCGATTCGAGACGCGGACGAACCCCTGCCACGAGGGCGGGGCCTCAATTCGAATCTACCGTCCATTCAGCTAATGACAACCCACTGTTGTAATTGCGTCCGAACCACTGATTTGTAAGCCGTCATTGTTTTGGCCGGTCAACGTAGCCTCAAGATCTCCGCACTGGATTCCTGTATTACGGACACGAAACCACAAAACCAGATCGGAAAAAGCGTCATGATTTACGTCACGGACTCCGGTAAACCATGCTATGGCTTTCGCGCCGTTTGGTCCAAATCTCACGGTCGGCACTGCAATTTGCAG
>JBATHK010000128.1:0-22642 GCA_049666725.1 Woeseiaceae bacterium | reverse complement strand
TCGGTGTCATCACGGTGGACAATCCCCCGGTTAACGCGCTGTCGCTCGAGGTCCGCAAGGGCTTGCTGGATGCGGTTTCGGCCGCACAGGATGACGCGAGCGAGGCGCTGGTGATTATCTGCGACGGCCGCACGTTTATTGCCGGCGCCGATATCACGGAATTCGGGAAACCGCCCATGGAGCCGTTCCTGCCGGACCTGCTCAATACCATCGAAGCCTCGAAGAAGATCGTGGTCGCAGCCATCCACGGCACTGCGCTCGGTGGCGGACTCGAGACAGCGCTGGCAGCGCACTACCGTTGCGCGCTTATGTCAGCGCAAGTCGGTTTGCCCGAGGTCAAGCTCGGTTTGCTGCCGGGCGCGGGCGGCACGCAGCGGGCACCGCGGCTCGTCGGCGTGAAAGCGGCCCTCGACCTGATAACAAGCGGCAATCCCATCGGAGCGCCGGTTGCGCTCGAGCTGGGGTTGATCGACAAAGTCGTCGACAGCGAGCTGCGAGCCAAGGCGATTGCCTGGGCGCGTGAACTGCACGAGCAGGGCGCCGCCGTCAGGAGGTCCAGCGAACAGCCGGTGCCCGATTTCGACGCCGGCATTTTCGAGGACTATCGCGCGACGCTGGCCAAGCGGGCCCGCGGACAGATTGCGCCACAGCACATCGTGGCCTGCGTTGAGGCCGCGACGAATCGTTCTTTCGAAGACGGTCTCAGCGTGGAGCGTGAGCTTTTCCTCGACTGCATGAAGAGCACGCAATCGGCGGCCATGCGGCACCTGTTTTTTGCAGAGCGGCAGGCCGCGAAAATTGACGACCTTCCGAAAGACACGCCCAAGCGATCCGTCAAGTCGGTTGGCATTATCGGCGGTGGCACGATGGGCGGCGGTATCGCCATGAGTTTTGCCAACGCTGGCCTCCCCGTCACGCTGATCGAGATCAATGATGAGGCATTGGCGCGTGGCCTTGCAATAATCGACAAGAACTACGGGGCCAGCGTCAAGCGCGGCAAACTCGCGGCGGAGAAAGCGTCGCAATGCCGGGCGCTGATTACGGGCTCGACCGACTACGCGTCACTGGCCGAATTGGACCTCGTCATCGAAGCCGTATTCGAAGACCCGGAGCTCAAGAAAACGATCTTCGCGCGCCTGGATTCGGTGTGTAAGCCCGGTGCAATTCTCGCAACGAATACGTCCTACCAGGACGTCAACGAAATTGCGGCGGCAACGAAACGCCCCGAAGACGTCATCGGGCTGCATTTCTTCAGTCCTGCGAACATCATGAAGCTGCTGGAAGTCGTGCGCGCTGAAAAAACGGCAGACGATGTGCTGGCTACGTGCATGTCGCTTGCCAAGACCATTCGCAAAGTGTCGGTCATGTCGGGCGTGTGCTACGGCTTCATTGGCAACCGCATGCTGCAGCCGTATTTTCGCGAGGCGCAGCTTTGCCTGATCGAAGGAGCGACACCGGAGCAGGTCGATAACGCGATGGAGGAGTGGGGCATGGCCATGGGGCCGATCCGCGTCGCCGATCTTGCCGGCATCGATGTTGGCTACAAGGCGCGGCAGGCGCTCCCGGAAGATAAACGCGGCGATCCGCGCGCGTCCCGGGTTGCGGACGTGCTTGCCGAGATGGGCCGCCTCGGGCAAAAAACGGGCGCTGGTTTCTACCTGTACGACACTGATACGCGAAAGCATACGAGCGACCCGGCCGTCCTTGAGATTATTGAACGCGAAGCGGCCGCATTCGGCATCGAGCGCCGCGCTATTCCCGACGATGAAATTGTCGATCGACTGGTTTATGGGCTCGTCAACGAAGGCATGCGCATCATCGAAGAGGGCATCGCGCAGCGCCCTGGCGATATCGACATCGTCTATGTTTACGGCTACGGCTTTCCGGTTTCGCGCGGCGGGCCGATGCACTATGCCGAAGCCGTCGGCATCAAGCGCGTCTATGAACGAATTTGTGAGTTCCAGGACCGCTTCGGTGCGGAGGCCTGGGCCCCCGCACCGCTGCTGGTACAACTCGCCACGGAGTAGTCGCTAGCGGATAGCGACCTGAACGAGCTCTTCGCCTTCCGGATCGGTTACGTGCACGGCGCAGGCGATACACGGATCGAAGCTGTGGATCGTGCGCAGTATCTCGAGAGGCTGTTTCGGGTCGTACATGACGTGCGCGTCTTCGAGCGCCGCTTCGTAGGCGCCGGGTTGACCGAGCGGATCACGCGGTCCGGCGTTCCAGGTGCTCGGAACGATGGCCTGGTAGTTGGCGATCTTGCCCTTCTCGATGACGATCCAGTGTGACAGCGCGCCGCGCGGCGCTTCCATGACGCCGACGCCCTGGCACTTCGACGGCCAGCTGGACGGCTCCCACAGCGACTGGTCATGAGTCTTGGTGTCGCCCGCCTTGATATTGGCGATCAGCGAATCGAGCCAGCCCTGCATGCTGTCCGCCAGGATCGCGGTTTCGAGCGTGCGAGCCGCGGTGCGACCCAGCGTCGAGAACAGTGCGCGTGGCGGCGCATCGAGCTTCGCCAACGTGCTGTTGACCAGCTCCCGCGTCAGTTCGTGGCCTTTGACATAGAGCATCAGGACGCGAGCCAGCGGACCGACTTCCATCGCTTTGCCTTTCCAGCGCGGCGACTTCAGCCACGAATAGGACTGTTCAACGTCAAGCTGATCGTAAGGCGGCTGGGGTCCCGTGTAGTTCAGGTTGGTTTCACCGCTCCAGGGATGAAGACCGACTTCCTTGCCGCCCGAATAGTCGTACCAGGAATGTGAAACAAATTCCTGGATGCCGTCTGTGTCATCCAGCCGCAGTTCATGGATCGTGGTCAGATCGCGATCGAGGATAATGCCGCGCGGGAACAGGAACGAGTCGGGGTCATCCATGCTGGTGCCCGGCAGGTCACCGAAGCACATGAAGTTGCCAAGACCCTCGCCGCGTGCAAACCAGTCTTTGTAGAAGCTGGCAATTGCAATCGTGTCTGGCACGTAAACCTGCTCAACAAAGACCTTCATCTTGTTGATGATGTCCTGGACCTCGGCCAGCCGCTTGCTGTTGATCGCAGAATCCGAGTTCAGGTCGATCGGGCAGGGTACGCCACCGACAACGAAGTTCGGGTGCGGGTTCTTGCCGCCGAATATCGCGTGCAGTCTCGCGACATCGCGCTGCCATTCGAGCGCGTCCAGATAGTGCGCAACGGCCATCAGGTTGGCTTCGGGCGGTAGCTTGTACTCGGGGTGACCCCAGTAAGCTTTCGCAAAAATTCCTAACTGCCCGGCCGCAACAAAGTCGGCGACCTTTTTTTGCACGTCCTTGAAATAGCCCGTGGATGAACGCGGATAGCTGCTTAAGCTTTGCGCCAGCGCGGCCGTCGCGGCCGGGTCGGCTTTGAGCGCCGACACCACGTCCACCCAGTCCAGCGCATGCAGGTGGTAGAAGTGCATGACGTGATCGTGAATGTACTGTGCGCCGATCATGAGGTTACGAATCAGCACTGCGTTCGGCGGAACCTTGGAGCCCACGGCGTTCTCGACGGCGCGAATGGAAGCGATGCCGTGCACCAGCGTGCACACGCCGCAAATGCGTTGTGCAAATGCCCAGGCATCCCGCGGGTCACGGTCGCGCAGAATGATCTCGATGCCACGCACCATCGTCCCGGAGGAGTAGGCCTGGGCGATCTGGTTGCCGTCCATTTGCGCTTCGATGCGAAGGTGTCCCTCGATGCGCGTGATCGGATCTACGACAATTCGGGCGCTCATGACTTTTGCTCCTCAAGATTTTCGGCAACCATTTCCATGAGGCTGCCCATGCTGTGATTCCAACCGAAGTGTTGCTCCGAGTCATCGAAGCTCTGGCGGCAGTTGGCGCAGCTCGACAGCAGTTCATCCGCTCCGGTGGCTTCCATCTGGTCCATTTTCAGTTTGAACACCCTGTGACGCAGCTCGTCGGCCCGCTTGATCGTGATGACGCCACCGCCGCCGCCGCAGCACCAGTTGTAGTCGCCGCCATTCGGCATCTCTCGAAAATCAACGCCGAGATGCTTCAGGACGTCACGCGGAGCCTGGGTTGCGCCGCCACGGCGTGAGACCTGGCACGGGTCGTGGAAAGTGACGCTCTTGTCGACCTTTTTCACTTTCAGTCGGCCGGAGTTCATTACATCGGCAAGGTATTCCGTGATGTGCAGGACCTTGAAGGGCAGCGGTTTGCCGTACATGTTGGCGCCCATCCAGCGCATTGCCATGTACGCGTGTCCGCACTCGGGCAGTACCAGCGTCTTGGCGCCGAGCTTGATCGCCGTGTTGATGAGTTTCATGCTGGCTTCTTTCTGCCACTCGAGGTTGCCGGACAGCATGCCGAAGTTGGTGGCCTCGTAGCCGTCGGTGCTGAAGGTCCAGCTCTCGCCCGTCGCGTTCAGGATCTTGGCCGTCGCTGCGATTGATTCAGGATATTTTTGAATCTCGATTGACGACATAACGGCGAGGACGTCGGCTTTTTCGACGTTCAGCGGTATATCCACTTCGTGTTCGTCGGCCATCCATTCCACCCGCTCCTTGAACTTCTCGGGCGTAATCCCCAGGGGGCTGCCGGTCTCGGCCGCGCGTTTCGCTGTTTCGTGCAGCTCATGCGGAATCAGCCCGGCTTTGAACATGCCGTGACGCGCCATCGAAACCATGCCGGCGATATCAATTCCCATCGGGCACACCAGCGAGCAGCGGCCACAGACCGTGCAGCTGTCGTACAGGAGGTGCTGCCATTCTTCGAGCTGATCAATCGTGACCTTCTTCTTGAAGCCAAACAAACGGTAGAAGAAGGCGAACGGCCCCACTTCACGTTTATAGGCCTGCTTGAACAGCTCAATTTTCCAGATAGGCGTGTATCTCGGATCGTCGGTGCGGACAAAGTAGTGGCACGCATCCGCACACATGCCGCAGTGCACGCAGCCGTCGAGGTAGGACGCAGTCTGCGTGCTGAAATCCTTTACGAAATGGTGCATCGCTGTTTCGACACGCTCTTCGGTCGTCATATCGCCCTGTGTGTCGTGGCGAACTTCCGGGGGCTTGTACGCCAGGCGTTCGGCCTCTCTGTCCAGGGTGGTTCTGCCGTCTACTGTGGTCATGTCTTGGCCCCCCTGCGTTCAAAGACCATGCCGGTGGTGCCGCGCGTAACGAAGACAAGGAAGGTGTGTCCGAGCTTGCCGAACGGTAGCCAGATTAATAGCAGCGCGACGCTGAGAATATGTACGGCCAGCAACGTCTCGTAGCGAATGCCGAGCCGGATCGGAATCAGGAGTCCGGTGACCAGCGGCAGCATCGTGATGAACCAGCTGAAGTAGTCATCGAAATTCGAAATCAATTTCAGGACCGGACTGGTCAGCCGTCGAACCAGCAATGCGACTCCTGAGATGACGGTGGCTACGCCAATGAAGAAGATGATGCTGTTGGGCAATCCTGGCCAGCCGAATCCAAGGAAGTTTTCGAAGAACACAATGTGCGGCACGAACAACAAAATCGTGGCGAACAGGCCGACGTGCATCACGTAGCCCATGATTTTCGGATATAACGTCGCTCTTTTGAAAGGCTCCGCCGTGTACGCGCGGCTCCAGATGACCTTGGCCGCGGCGCCGAAACCACCCGGACCTCGCGCCTCGGAATAGTCGGGTTTCTTCGTCAGGAGCATGATGCCGGCCAGGCGCCAGATGGTGCCGCCGACCAATATGTAGGCGGCGGCCTGCAGTGCCGGTCCCCGTGCCAGTTCCAGAAGGTCCATGTCATGCCTCCTTTGTATATTTGGATTGCCGTTTACGACCGGCGGCAGCTGCGACTGCGCCTAAAGCGACGCCTGCTACTGCAGCGCCGGCAAGCTTCGCGCCACCACCGAAATGACCGGTCGACAACGGTTGGTAAAAACCGCCTTTGTCCCAGAAGTCCGGCTCGGAGCAACCGAGACACGGATGTCCGGACTGGATCGGGAAGCTCGTGCCGATGTTCCATTTGACCGTGGCGCAGGCGTTGTAGGTTGTCGGGCCCTTGCAACCGAGCTTGTAGAGACACCAGCCGGCCTTCGCACCTTCGTCATCGAAGGTTTCGGCAAACTTGCCCTGCTCGTAGAACGGCCGGCGATAGCAGCGGTCGTGAATCGTGGTCCCATAGAACGCGACGGGCCGCCCGTGCTTGTCGAGTGCGGGCAGTTCGCCGAAGGTCAGGAATTGCGTTAGAACGGCCGTCATGACCATGGCGATGGGTGGGCAGCCTGGTACGTTGACGACCGGTTTGTCTGTGACCAGGTCGCGTACGGCGACCGCGCCCGTCGGATTCGGCTTGGCAGCGGGAATGCCTCCGAATGCGGCGCAGGTACCGATAGACACCACCGCGGCAGCGCCAGCGACGGTCTCCATGAGCATGTCATGGTTACTTATGCCGGCGATTGTCGAGAACCCGGGGTTGCCCATCGGGATAGAGCCGTCAACGAGTACGAGGTAATTACCGTAGTTTTCTTCCATCGCGGCGTGCCGTGCGGCCTCGGCCTGATCGCCGGACGCAGCCTGCAGCGTGTGATGGTAGTCGAGCGATATTGCGTCAAAGATCAGCCCCTCAACGGTCGGCGATTCGGATCGGGTCAGCGATTCGGTGCAGCCCGTGCACTCCTGGAAGGACAGCCAGATGACTGAGGGCCTGCGGGCATTCTCAATGGCTGCGGCGATGCGCGGAATCATGCTGGGTGGCAGTGCCAGCAGCGAGGCAGTGGTCGCACAATATTTCAGAAATCCGCGCCGCGATACGCCTTTGGCTTGCAGAATTTCTCCGACGGTCGGTGTGTATTTCATGCTGTCTTCCTCCCGCTTTCTCTTATTCGAACTGTTCCTCCAGGCGCGCTCGTCCGGCCATGATGTCGGCGTCCTGTGAGGAGAGGATGTCCGGAAGCCGCGTGACTTCCAGGTAGCGACCTACAACTTCGTCATTGACGTTGCGGTGTTCGATCCACCAGACGCCGGGGTAGGTTGTTTCCCGAATGCGGCTGGTGCCCAGCGCATCGAGCTGTGCCGAAAGCTCGCCCGCACCGAGCGTTGCTTCCAGTTTGTCGAGCTCGCCCGGGCCAAACGGCAGGCTGGAGAGATCGATAGTGGTGGGGATGTCGTCGTCGAGCAGCTTGTCGATCGCATGCATGACTTCGTTCAGTATCGGCCGCACGTTGCCGTGGACGGCCTCGAACTGAACGCCGATTTCGGTACTCGCGGTCATTGGCAGGCCTCGGTTCCGGGTTCGGCCCGCCAGTTTCGGACCAGCGCGTGAGCGCGTTCAGCCGCTTCGGGTAACGCGGCGGCGACCGCCACGGTCGGTTGTGTGCCCCAGTCCATGTCTTCGGGTTCTATGCCGATCAGCGCGCGTTTTTGAGGCAGGTCGCCGCGCAGGCGCAGGGCGTCCATAAGGTCCGATAATCCGACTTCGTGCACGCTGCCGTGTTGATTGCGAAGGTGGGTGTCCATCGCCTCGCCCTCCAGCACCGTGACCGTGCCGGGACGAAGTCCGAGTTTCATGGCGTCGAGAGCGACGAGACCGTCGAGATCTGAGAGTCTGTCCAGCAATGCGAGGCCAACCGTGCCGCCATCCAGACAAAACACATCGTCATTCGTGTTGTCCTCGGCAAATCGCTCGAGCGTGTGGATACCGGCTCCGTCGTCCGTCAGGAGACTGTTGCCGATGCCAACGACGGCGATGGATTTCGCTCTTGCGGACACAAGGCACCCCCTCGTATTAGGAAAGACTAATTCACCGCCTTGATGCCCGATATACTGGTTTGTACGAATGCCCCGGAAGGGTGACGCTGAATTTGGCAAATCGCCAAGGGATCACGCCATGCACGAACTCTCCGTCTGTTTGTCCCTGCTGCAGCAGGTTGAGACTATTGCAGCGGAGCGCAATGCCAGCAGGGTCACCGAGATCACGCTGCATATCGGGCCGTTGTCCGGCGTTGAGCCTGATCTGCTGAAGAACGCCTATCCGCTGGCGGCGGCCGGTACGCTTGCCGAGGAGGCGAAGCTGATCGTGGAAATCGCCGACGTCGTTGTGCGCTGCAGCCAGTGCGACAGCGAGACGACCGTGCCGCCGAACAAGCTGCTGTGTGGAACGTGCGGAGATTTCCGGACGCAGCTCATCTCGGGCGATGAGATGACCCTGATGCGCGTCGAACTGGATACGCCGGCGATCGCGCCATAGCGTTCTCAGTCAACCGGGAAGATCAGGACGGTACTTCGACCGGAAAGCGCGCGGTTGCCCAGGCGACGATGCCGCCGGCCATGGATTTGACGTTCCGATAGCCCATCGAGTCGAGCGTTTTCGCTGCAAGCGCCGAGCGTCCGCCGGTACCGCAATAAAGAACAATGTCGCGATCCTCGGGAGCGGCGCGCGGGTTGTTCGCCGTGCGTTCTACGATGCCGTGAATCTCGAACTCGAGCAGTCCTCGAGGTGCAAAGAACGCACCCGGTATATGCCCGTTCTGAAATTCGGGGAGCTCTCGAATGTCGATCAGCAGGGTTTCGGAGTTCAGGCACTCGTGGACGTTGGTCACCGAACATTCCTTGATTGTCGCTTTGGCGCGCGCAACCACATCGGCAGGGGAAACCAGCATTCACAGGCTCCGTTGTCAGTTCGCTACAGTTGAGTAGGGGTTGGGCGGCATCTGGTCCCTTGGCAACGCGGCGCGGCGACGCGCGGCATCGGGCGGATAGTTGTCGGCGAGGTACGCAATAATGCGTGATTCGGTGTCCGGCTCGAACTGCCACAAGTTCTGGGTTGCCTGCATCCAGCGGATAATGCTCAGCCACTGCTGCTGCGTGCCGCGCTGCTGGGTTACCAGCTTGGACGAATGGCAGCCGGTGCAGTTGGCGCGAACCAGTTGCCAGTCGCCGGTCATCTTGAAGCCGGTTTCCGGGTCGAGAGCCGGTTCAGCAATGACCTCCGGCTTCGCGACGTCGGCGACATTCGTCTCCGCCTGACTCGCCGACTGATCGGCGACCGGCTGGTCCTTTTTCGAGCATGCAGCGAGCAGCAGCGTCGTCAGCACCAACAGGGCCGACGCATTGATCGCGGCGCGCATCACACCACCTGCACGGCAATGCGATGGCAGGCGTTGTTGAGATAGCCTTTCGGATTCCACCCCGGCAGCACCATGGGTTGCGCACGACCTTGGTCGTCAGTGGCGCGCGCCCACACTTCGTAATACCCCACCTGTGGAAACCCGACAGTAGTGTTCCAGTGTTGCCACGCGAAGCGATTTGCAGGCGATTCCAGCGTCGCTTTTTGCCAGGTCACACCAAAATCAATCGACACGTCCACCGCGCTCACGGCATGGTCGCCCGCCCAGGCGTGGCCGCGCACGGCCAGCGCCTTGCCGTCGGCGCTCTCGATCCCCGATTTCGGAAAAGTAATCAATGACTTGACCGGCATCGATTCGATAATGCACATATCTTCGTCCGGCACCGTGGTCCCCGGGGCCACCGGTTTGCACGGTACTCGGTAGGAGCTTCCGGTCATCTTCGGTCCGTCATGAACCTGGTTGCGAACCACTATTTTCTTCAGCCACTTGCCACTGACTGATCCCGGCCATCCTGCACAGACGAGCCGCAGTGGATAACCGTTCATTGCTGGCAGATCCTCGCCGTTCATCGCCCAGGCGATCAGCGATTCGTCTTCCATGGCCTTGGACAGCGGCACGCCGCGGGAGATTGGCACTTTGGCAGGGTCACCGCTCGCGTGTGCGTCGGCGCCGTAGTAAGCAACATAGACTGCGTCGTCCTTGATGCCCGCGAATTCCAGCACGTCTTTCAGCCGTACGCCGGTCCACTCGGGACAGCCAACCGCGCCGATCGACCACTGGTTGCCCGATGCCGGCGGCACGAACTCGCTGCGGCCATTGCCACCGCACTCGAGTTGCAATTGATAGGTGTGATGCTGAAACTGCTTCTTCAGATCCGCAATGGTCAGCTTCAATTCGCGGGCAATTGATTCGCCACCGAATTCGAGCTCCCACGCATCGGCATCAATATTGCCGGTCACCGGCGGAATGCCGTTATTTCGAACGAACAGCCGGCTGGCTGGCGTCACGCGATCGTCCAGCAAGTGAGCTGGCGTCTCGGCATTGACCGGTCGATCATTCAGTACCACCAGTCCATCCTTGCCGGGTATGACGAAGGGTTCATCGGACTGCGCCAGGGCCGCCGGAATCAAACCGCCGGGCATCAGGTGTGCGAAAGGAATGGATGCGCCGATCGCCGTTGACATGGCGACGAGACTGCTGCCGGAAAGAAATCCCCGTCGTGTTATCGGGTTGCTGCGTCGACCCCAAAGCGTATCGTCAGCAGCGAGCGGGTCTGCGGCATAGAGTGCGTGAATGCCACGTTTCTTATTTGTCATGGTCTGCTCCGGTCAGCGAAATGTCTTTCCTTTAAGTCGGTGCGGGCCGGCACTCCTTGCGACCAACGGCCAGTATAAAATTGAAGTCAGCGAAATGCCAATTTTGAATAAAGCAACGCCCGTGAATCCGCCACGTTCCGCCTCTCCCAGCGCACCCCGGCAAATGTGTTTTGCTCTTCGGACCACGTCGCCCAGGCCGACTGCTGTCTTTGGTTCGAGACATTGCCGTGATATCGTGCAGCGAATCCATGCAGGCAAGTAAACGTCAGCATCTGCAGAAGAGATCTTCAATGACCAGAATGATCGATACGCTGCGGGACGCGGTGCCCGGGCTGCTATTGAGTGCGACCATTGCGCTCGCCGTGAGATTCGTCAGTGACCGGCTTGGCGGTCCCGCGATGTTGTATGCCCTGTTGTTCGGCATGGCGTTCAATTTTCTCACGGAAGATGAGCGTTTCGCGCGCGGCATTCGTATTGCGAGCCGTAATGTTCTTCGAATTGGAGTCGCGTTGCTTGGTCTACGCATTACTACAGGCGATGTGATGGAACTCGGCTGGCCCGTTGTTGCCCTGGTCGTCGTCAGCGTGGCGGCGACAATTCTATTCGGCGGACTCATCGGGCGTGCCCTTGGCTTGAATAGCGGCCAGTCCATACTCTCGGCAGGCGCGGTTGCGATCTGCGGCGCGTCCGCCGCGCTTGCGATCGCGTCAGTACTGCCGTCGCACAAAGATCATGAGCGCAATACGATTCTGACTGTTGCCGGCGTTACGACACTGAGCACGGTCGCGATGGTCTTTTACCCGGTATTCGTAACGTACCTGCAGTACGACAACGTTACCGCAGGTGTTTTTCTCGGGGCGACGATTCACGATGTCGCGCAGGTGGTAGGAGCCGGTTATATCATCTCCGATCAAAGCGGTGAGATCTCCACACTTGTGAAACTCATTCGCGTTGCCTGCCTGGTGCCGGTCGTACTTACCATCTCGCTGATAATGCATCGCCGCCGATCGCCGGAATCCGGCAACGCACCCCTGCTGCCATGGTTCCTCGTGGGTTTCGTCGTGTTGGTCATCGTCAACAGTCTGGGATGGGCTCCGGCCCAGGCGCAGGCTGTACTGACACCAGTGTCGAGCTGGTGTTTGCTCACGGCCGTCGCGGCTCTCGGGGTCAAGACCTCACTCAAGGCGCTGGCCGATGTTGGCCCCGCACCTTTCGGCGTAATGGTACTTCAGACCGTATTTCTTGCTGCGTTCGTGATTGGCGGTCTTGTGCTGATCAGATAATCTGCCACAAGATTCACTAACCGCATCGATTCTCAGAAGAGGATGACGTTTTCATGTCGAAACTGGTTCCACCGCACGGCGCGGATGCTCTGAAGCCACTTCTGTTGCCAGAGGCCGAGAGAGGCGAAGAGGCAGACCGTGCAAGGCGCCTGAAACAGGTGCCGCTTTCGAGTCGCGAAGTTTCCGATCTG
Source organism: Woeseiaceae bacterium (assembly GCA_049666725.1). Classification (GTDB taxonomy): domain Bacteria; phylum Pseudomonadota; class Gammaproteobacteria; order Steroidobacterales; family Woeseiaceae; genus UBA1847. The sequence goes on along the minus strand of JBATHK010000128.1, from coordinate 10,765 downwards.
TTCATGCTCGGCATGGGCGCTTACACGCCGCTGGACGGATTTATGGGAGAGGCGGACTGGCGCGGCTGCGCGGAGAATATGACGCTCGCCGACGGGCTTTTCTGGCCCATCCCGATCACGCTGTCCTGCGCGCAGGAACTCGGTGACAGCATCGGCATTGGAGAAGACGTGGCACTGGTCGATGGCGACGGTGGGGAACTGCTCGGCATCCTTACCGTTGAGGAAAAATACACGATCAACCGCGAGTTTGAATGTTCACAGGTATTTCGTACGACCGACCCGGCGCATCCCGGCGTCGGCAAGGTAATGAGCCAGGGCCCGGTCAATCTGGGTGGGCCTGTGCGAACCCTGTCGGAGGGTCATTTTCCGGAAACCTATGCTGGCCTCTATCACCGTCCAGCCGAGACTCGGGCACTGTTTTTGGAAAGGGGCTGGTCGAAGGTCGCGGCCTTTCAGACGCGCAACCCGATGCACCGCAGCCACGAGTATCTGGCCAAGATCGCCATCGAGATCTGTGACGGCGTGTTGGTTCACCAGGTACTCGGCGCGCTCAAGCCAGGCGACATCCCGGCCGACGTGCGGGTCCGGGCCATCGACGCGCTTGTTAACAACTATTTCGTGGATGGCACTGTCGTGCAGGCTGGCTATCCAATCGAGATGCGTTACGCCGGGCCGCGCGAGGCCCTGTTGCACGCCGTTTTTCGACAAAATTTCGGGTGCTCGCACCTGGTGGTCGGGCGCGACCATGCGGGCGTCGGCGACTATTACGGGCCGCACGACGCGCACCACATTTTCGACACGCTACCGCCCGGCAGCATGAAAACAGAGCCACTCAAGATCGATATCACATTTTTTTGCTACAAGTGCAACGGCATGGCAACCGGCAAGACCTGTCCGCATGAGCCCGGCGACCGGCTCGCTATCTCGGGTACGCGACTGCGAGAGATGTTCGCAAGCAGCGAAGCAATTCCGCCAGAGTTCAGCCGTCCCGAGGTGGTTGACGTATTGCGGGAATACTATGACGGCGCGACTCGTCAGTAATTCATCGGATTGACAGCACAACCCGATAAGCCTTATAAGTATTAGAAAAATCGAATATGCTTTATTCGGCCGCGACTTACTTTGGGGAAATGTAATGTTCACGACTAATCCGTTCGCCGGGCTTTCGGCATTCATATCACCGTCCGTCATGCAGACATACATCGTCGTCATGATAATCCTGGTCGCGGGCGGAACCATCTACGACGTCCTGCAAAAGAAGAGCGCCAAATATTTCCGCGCAAATATGCGCAAAGCCAAAGCCAGCGCAACGCAGGAAGTGAGCGGTGGTCAGATGCTTTCCATGGCAATCAAGACCGCCGTGGTGGATGTCGCAGCGTCCGGTGAGTTCTGCAATCAGAAACGCCGTATTGCGCATCTTCTCGGGATGTATGGCTTCGTCTTTTTTGCCGTTGCAACCGCGGTCATGGTGTTTCGGTATCCAACGGCGGATGTCGCGACACCCGCAATCTGGCCGCAGCTCTGGTGGCTCGGCGCAGCGATGGTATGCGTCGGTGGTTACTGGTTCTGGTTTTTTATTCGTGTCGACGTTGCGGCCGAGGGCAACTCGCCGTTTCGCATCATGCGCGCGGATCTTTTCGTCCTGTCGTTACTGGGCAGTGCGACGTTTGCATTGATCTGGGGATTCCTGCAGACCCGGGGACACGCTTTGACAATGCCGGCTTTCTGGCTGCACGTCATTTTCACCACCGTGTTATTCGGCTCGGTCCCGTGGTCCAAATTCGCGCACATGTTCTTCAAGCCAGCGGCGGCTTTTGAGAAACGCATGTCGGCGGCGAACGGTTCGAGAAGCAACCTGCCGGCTCCCGCGGATAAACCTGAAACGTTTGGCAGCCCCGTCGAACAGCCTCGCCACTACTAATCAGCCTAAGGAACAAACATGCCCACATTTGTTTACATGACACGTTGCGACGGCTGCGGACACTGCGTCGATATCTGCCCGTCCGACATCATGCACATCGACAAGACTTATCGCCGTGCCTACAACATTGAGCCCAATATGTGCTGGGAGTGCTACTCCTGCGTGAAGGCGTGTCCGCAAAACGCGATCGATGTGCGTGGCTATGCCGATTTTGCACCGTTAGGCCATAGCGTTCGCGTGCTACGCGAAGAGAAGAAGGGCACGATCTCCTGGAAGATAAAATTCCGCGACGGCCGCGAAAAAAACTTCGAGTCCCCGATTCGAACCACGCCGTGGGGGTCTATTAAATCACCGGCTGATTACGATGCGCCGAGCGCCGATGCCTTGAATAGCCAGGAACTCGCGCATGAGCCTGACGCACTTAACATCGAAAAGCTGCCTGCGTTAGCGCCGGACCAACTCAAACAAGGAGTCATGTGATGGGCCTGTTGTCGGGGAGAAAAACGGTATACGTCGATTCTGACGTCCTTGTTATTGGCGGCGGAATGGCCGGCTGCGGCGCTACCTATGAAGCCCGATATTGGGGTCGCGACCTCAATATAGTTTGTGTGGAAAAGGCGAATATCGAGCGCAGCGGCGCCGTCGCTCAAGGTCTGTACGCGATCAACTGCTACATGGGCATGCAGTGGGACGAAAACCAGCCCGAAGATCATGTCCGCTATGCACGCAATGACCTGATGGGTCTCGTGCGCGAGGACCTCGGCTACGACATCGCCCGCCATGTGGACTCCTCGGTGCACAAATTCGAGGAGTGGGGCCTGCCGATCATGAAAGACCCGGAAACCGGGCGATACATGCGGGAAGGCAAGTGGCAGATCATGATTCACGGCGAGAGTTACAAGCCGATCGTAGCCGAGGCCGCGCGCAAGGCCGCCTCCAAGGTCTACAACCGCATCATGGTGACGCATCTCCTGATGGACAAGACAAAAGCCAATCGCGTCGCTGGCGCTGTTGGTTTTAATGTTCGTACAGGTGACTTCTATGTATTTCGCGCGCCGGCTGTCATCGTGGCCGCCGGTGGTGCATCACATATTTACAAACCGCGTTCGGTCGGCGAGGGCATGGGGCGTACCTGGTATGCGCCATGGAGCAGCGCCTCGGCCTATGCGTTGCCGATTCTCGCCGGCGCCAAGATGACGCAGATGGAAAACCGCATCGTTCTTACCCGCTTCAAGGACGGTTACGGCCCGGTTGGCGCCTACTTCCTGCACCTGAAAACCTACACCGAAAATGCCTACGGCAATGAATACGAGTCCAACTGGTACGAGAACACCAAGGAACTCGTTGGTGATTACATTGACCGGCATCCGGTACCGACCTGTCTTCGCAATCACGCTATTCTGGAAGAGGTAAAGGCTGGCCGAGGCCCGATTCGCATGGTAACGAAGGAGGCGTTTCAGGATCCGCACAAAGAGACCATCGGTTGGGAGAACTTCTTAGGGATGACCATCGGGCAGGCGGTCGTATGGGCGTCGCAAAATATCGATCCCAAGCACACCAACCCCGAGCTGACAACGTCCGAGCCCTACGTCATGGGATCCCATGCCACGTGCTCCGGCGCATGGGCCAGCGGGCCGGAAGACTACGCCCCGTCCGAGTACCAGTGGGGCTACAACCGCATGATGACCGTCGACGGGCTTTTCGGAGCCGGCGACACTATCGGAGGCACGGCCCACAAATTCTCTTCCGGCTCGTTCGCAGAAGGGCGCATCGCTGCGAAGGCTGCCGTTAAGTATGTGAAGGACCTGGGCAAGGCGCGGCCGCAGGTCAATGAGGCTGAGTACGAGAATCTGAAGAAGGTGGTATTCCAGCCGATGGAGAACTACGAAGTGGGTCGCAACGAGATTGTCGCGGGCACCGTTTCGCCGAGCTACCTGTTGCCACTCCATGGCCTGCAGCGCCTCGAAAAAATCATGGATGAATACGTTGGCGGCATCAGCTCGCACTACACGACCAATGAGCCGTTACTCACGCGCGGCCTGGAGCTGCTCGGCATGCTCAAGGAAGATCTCGATCACCTCGGGGCCGAAGATCTTCATCAGCTGCAGCGGGCATGGGAACTTCAACACCGGGTTCTGGCCTCTGAGTCCGTAACGCATCACACGATGTTCCGGAAGGAGACACGCTGGCCGGGGTACTACTATCGCGGCGATCATATGAAGCTCGATGACAAGGACTGGCATTGCTTTACCTTGTCGCAATTCGACCGGGAATCCGGCGAGTGGGCAATGGAAAAAGCCCCCGTCTATCACATCGTCGATTGAGGTTAGCTATTGCTCATCGCCCAGATCAGCGATACGCACATACTGGCGCCGGAATCCGATCACCCCGCGGCTCTGCTGCGGGAGGATTGCCTCCGGCGGACTGTCGCGGATGTCAATCAGCAGCAACCCGATGCCGTGATCTTCACGGGCGACACGGTCCAACACGGTCAGCCCGAGGAGTACATCCGCCTGCGTAAACTGCTGGCACCACTCGAGGCACCCCTTTATCTTGTACCGGGCAATCGCGACGACAAGAGCGAGCTGCGTGCCGCGTTCCGCGACTGTTCCTATTTGCCGGCGAGCGGCGAGTTCCTGCACTACGTGATCGAGGACTATGATATTCGCCTCGTCGCGATCGACTCGACGGCGGTCGGCGAGCGCAAGGGGCGATTTTGCGAAAAACGCCAGGCCTGGCTGGACAAGACGCTCAGCGAACAGCCTGATCGCCCGACATTGCTATTTATTCATCATCCACCTTTCGATGTCGCAGATCATTACGTCGGTGGCTATCGCCGGCCCGAAGAGGTGAGGGCGCTCGAAGACATCGTAAACAGGCAGGCGCAGGTCATGGGCATACTATGTGGCCACGTGCACTGGCCCGTAGAACGGGATTGGGCGGGAACGCAAGCGCGCATCATGCCGAGCATCGCCGTCGATGTTCGCCATGGCATCGACGAGACCGCGGCGCGGGGACGCCCCATCTACATGCTGCATCGCCTGACCCCGGCGACCGGCCTCGTCAGCCAGGCTATGCGGACTTCTTGATCAGGAAACGATAGATGCCGCCGTCTTCCGAGTGTTCCATCAGTTCGTTACCGGTCTGGCGGCAGAACGCCTCGAAGTCAGCAACCGAGCCCGGATCGGTCGCCAGAATCTCCAGCGTCCCGTCGGTCGGAACGTCCTTGAGCGCTTTTTTTGCTTTCAGGATCGGCAAAGGGCAGTTCATGCCTTTTGCATCGAGTGTCTTGTCAGCCATTTCTTGTTACTCCGTGTTGCTCTGCCAGCGCAGAACTAGATGAACAGGTTGATGTCGGATTGCGTTGCGACTTCGATGTAGGTTGCGGCGCCGCCGAGTTCCGGCCCCTCAATCATATCGTCCAGTGTGTATTCAAAAAGATCCATCGTCATCTGGCACGCAATCAGGCGAACTTCGGCTTCAACTGCGAGTTCGCGCAGTTCTTCGATCGGCGCCACGCCCTTCTTGCTCATGAGGTTCTTCATCATTTTCGTACAGGCCGCATCAACGCCCGGGACAGCCGTGAGCAGGTTGGGAAGACCCATGTGTGCGCCCATCATCGGCATCTTCATCGCCGGGTTACCCGCGGCCGTCAGCTGCAGCTTGAGGTCTTTCAACAGCAACGGCAGGCCGTAAAACGTAAAGAACATCGTTACGGGCAGGCCCATCGCCGCGGCAGTGGTTGCCAGGATAAAGGGCGGATATGCCCAGTCGAGTGACCCTTTGGTTACTATGATTGACATGCTTTTTTCTTCGGCGGACATTATCAACACCTCTCGTTATCGTGGCATGCAAAAAAACGCACATTAGACTATCAGAATTGTCTTTATTAGTGAAATATAATATTCTCTTTCAGTACTTTAGCGGGTCCGCGTCGCGTGCAGAGCCAACCGTCTGAAAGCATCAGCAGTAACGACCCCGGCTCGTGTCTCGGGCGGCGGTCTCCTGTGACCGCGAGACCGTCACCGCTGTTTGTTGGCAGTGACATTTATCGAAACCCGGCGTTCGGTTTCAACCACCCACTCAACATTGTTCGTCATGCCGCCGTGCTTGATCTCCTCGGCATCCTGGGCTGGCTCGATCCCGCCGACTTTCGTGAGAGCAGGCCGGCCAGCGTCGAGCAGCTCTTTGAATTTCATGATCGCGCCTATATTCGGGCGCTTCAATACGCAAACGCCACAGGGTCGGTGGCACCCGGTGTTCGTGAGCGGTACCAGCTCGGAACCTTCGAGAATCCGCTTTTCCCGGGTTTCTTCGAACGCGCGGCAATGACGGTCGGTGGCTCGATTCTTGCGGCCGAGCTGGCAGCGGCAGGGAGCGTCGTGTTTCATCCGACCGGCGGCACGCATCATGGCCGGCCCGATCGGGCCTCGGGTTTCTGTTACCTCAACGATCCCGTGTTCGCCATCATGACGATGCTGCGCCAGGGCAGTGAGCGCGTCATGTACCTCGACTTCGACGCGCATCACGGCGACGGCGTGGAAGACGCATTTTACGAGGAGCCGCGGGTGACGACGGTCTCCATACATGAGGAGCATCGCTGGCCGTTCAGCGGCACGCATTCGCGTGCGTATGCTGGAGCATTTAATTTCAGCGTGCCGCCGGAACTCAATGACAGTGAGTTCGACTACCTGGTGCAAAACGCCGTATTGCCGCTGTTCGAGGCCAAAGACGCGGATGCGCTGGTTATTTGCTGCGGTGCCGACTGCCTGGCCGGCGATCCCCTGTCAAACATGCAGCTCTCGAACGTCGTCCTCTGGGACGCCGTTGAGCGGCTCATCGCGCTCAACGCGCCAACCGTCGTGCTGGGCGGCGGTGGCTATAATCCGTGGACCGTGACACGCTACTGGGCCGGAATGTGGGGGCGCATCTCGGGTCAGGAGATACCGCAAAGCCTGCCGCCGAAGGCCTGCGAGTTCATGCGGCAAATGGAGTGCGACCTGGTTGACGATGAAGACATCAAACAGGAATGGCTCACGACCATGGCGGATTGTCCGTATCCCGGCCCGATTCGCGACGAGATAAAATGGATGGTCGAAAATACACAGTCGCAGTTTTAGAGCGTCAACGCCAGGTTGACGGAATTACCGAGGATTACTGAATGGCATGGCTCGAAGCACTGTCGGGAATCGAAGATCTCGAAGACGCAGATTTTGATGCAGCACTGGTCGAGCAGTTCGAGCGACGGGCCAATGGACATGAGCGACGACCGATACGGTTTTCCACGCCGACCTTCAAGGAATACTCGAGCACCGAACTGAGCGGCTGCAACAAGAACAGTTTTCCGGCGTTTTCTATTACGGCGGGGGCATGCGGTCTGAACTGCGACCACTGTCAGAAAAAGATCCTCGAACCGATGATCCCGGCAACCAACCCGGCCATGCTCGACGAGAAAGCGAGGCGCCTTATCGAGACGCAGGGCCTCAACGGCTTCCTGCTGTCGGGCGGCTCGAACAAAAAGAACGAGATCTCCTACGGCCGATACCTGCCTGTCGTGGAACGGCTGAAGCACGATTATCCGCAACTCAGGATCGCGATACACAGCGCGTTACTGGATGAGCGTCGGGCGAAAGAGATGGAGTCGGCCGGCGTCGATACCGTCATGATGGACGTGATCGGCGCACAGGAAACCATCAATGGCGTTTACAAGCTGGATCGCCCGGTCGAAGATTTTGAAACGACGCTGGCCGCCCTTTGCAGCACGTCTATGGAGGTGACGCCGCACATCGTCATCGGTTTGCACTACGGCCAGATCCTCGGCGAGGCGAATGCGCTCGATATCGTCAGCCGATACGACATCACAGCGCTGGTGCTGGTCGTGATCATGCCGTTCTACGCAAAGCCCGGCACCTTTGTGACGCCCGGGACGACCGATGTCGGACGTATCTTCCTCGAGGCGCGCGAGCGTCTTCCCGACAAACAGGTCTTGCTCGGTTGCGCGCGACCGCCCGGCATGCATAAACGCGTCACCGATGCTTACGCGATCATGGCAGGGCTCGATGGCATCGCGTTCCCGGCCGACGGTGCGGTATCGGTCGCACACACGATCGGCCGTCCGTTCGAGCAGGCGCATTCCTGTTGCTCAATAAAACTGGGCAGCCAGTTAAGAACGACAATGCAGTCGTCGTTCGCGGCGTGATGACATCCCACCAGGAACAAAGACTATGAGTTGTATCGAACACAAAACCACATCGTCGCAGAGCAACGGTGAAGCGGGCAGGGATCACAACCCGTTTGACGTCATGGAACCGCGGGCGCCGCAGAAGACGCCGGTCGATCGCAAGAACGGCAAACACGTCAAAGCGAATGCTATTCCGCCGCAGGGCGTTTACTTGCCGAACAACAATATCCTGGCGCCACACATGAAGTCACCGGAGTACGTGCAGCTGTCGACGGCAGCGGCGATCACGCTGGGAATCATGGGCGGACGCATGTACGGCTGCGAATGCACGCGCTGTCTCAACTTGTTGTTGACGTATCCCGAGGGCTGCCGCGCGAACTGCGCCTACTGCGGTCTGGCGCGACACCGTGAAGCCGATCGCGACTACGCGGATCGCAACTTCATTCGCGTCGACTGGCCGGCTGTGCCGATGTCGGACATCGTCGACATCGTTGCCAAAGACCCGGAGAACAGCCCGTTTCATCGCATGTGCATCTCGATGATCACGCATCCGCGTTCGGAAGACGATACGTTCACAGTGCTCGAACAATGGACCGACCGCATCGATCCCAACGCGATTCCGGTTTCTATTCTGTCTAATCCGACGACGATGACACGCGACGACGTGCAGCGTACTAAAGATCTCGGCGCAGACATTTTCACGGTCGCGCTCGACGCTGCAACGCCCGAGCTGTTCGATCGCACGCGAGGTAAAGGCGTGCAGTCACCGCACAAGTGGTCAAAGTACTGGGACATCATGCTGGATGCGCGCGACATTTTCGGGCCGCAGAAGTTTGGTGCTCATATTATTGTCGGCATGGGTGAGACCGAGTACGAAGTTCTCAAGCTGGTCCAGGAGCTCGTAGACCTGGGCGGTCACAGCCACATGTTCTGCTTCTTCCCGGAGCAGGGGTCGCTCATGGACCATTTGCCGGCAACGCCGCGCGACCAGTGGCGCCGCGTCCAGCTGGCGCGCTACCTGATTGACTACCGCGGCGTCCGAGTTAGCCAAATGCGTTTTGATGACCAGGGCCGTGTGACCGGATACGGTGTGCCGGCAGCGGTGCTTTCTGACATCATTGACGCGGGCATCGCATTCAGAACCTCCGGCTGTCCGGGCAAGTTCCAGGACGACATCTCGGCCTGCGATCGGCCCTACGGTGACTCACCGCCGAGCGACATTGCGAGCTATCCGTTCCAGCCGAAAAAGAAAGATATTAAGCGTATTCGCAAGCAGCTCGACATTCCCGTGACGCTCGAATGACGATTCGGCGAGTCAAGTAAGCGCGTGTCTCGGACATTTAGAATCATCGATACGGGCGTTCGTGAAGGGCGCGCCAATATTGCGTTCGACCCGGCGCTGATCGAGTTGCGGCAACAGGACAAGGTACCGGACACGATTCGCTTCATGCGTTTTCCGCCGACGGCGCTGATTGGCCGGCACCAGGACCTGAGCCGTGAAATCAATCTCGATTTTTGCGCGAGCAACGGCGTCGGCACGGTGCGGCGTATAACCGGCGGTGGCGCCATCTATCTCGACGAGGGGCAGCTGGGCTGGGAGCTCGTGTTTCACCGCTCGTCATTGGGCCATGCGGCGTTGCCGGATATCGCGCGCGAAATTTGCAATGCCGCGGCCGCGGGGCTGTGTTTGCTCGGCGTTGATGCAAAATTTCGGCCGCGCAATGACATCGAGGTCGACGGCCGCAAGATCAGCGGCACCGGCGGTTTTTTCGATGGCGACATCCTGATCTACCAGGGAACGGTGCTCGTCGACATGAACGCCCAACAAATGGTGAAAGCGCTCAACGTACCGCAAAGCAAACTCGCCAGGCACAATCTCGACTCGGCCGAGCAGCGCATCGTGACGCTCAAGGAACTGCTGGGTGATGATGTTCCCGATCTGGAGACGATCAAGGCGGCGTTACTGACGGGTTTCAGGGAACACCTGGGCATCAGTGCCGAACCTGGCGAAATCACGTCGGCAGAAGAAGAACTGGCGAGAGATTTTTTCGACGATGAGATCGGCACGGACGAATTTGTGGCCGAGATCGACAACCCGTCGGGATCCGGCGATGTGTTCGCGGGTACGCACAGCGGAGCGGGCGGTACAATCACGTCGTACATCAAGCTCGAGGGACCGGCTCGCCGCATACTGCAACGGGTCCTGATCAGCGGCGACTTCTTCGTCACTCCGCCGCGCGTCGTTTTCGATCTCGAGGCATACTTGCAGGGCTCGCGACTGCCGGATATTGAGAAGCGAATCAAACAGTTTTTTGAAAACACGGACATCGGCATGCTCAGCGTTTCGGCCGATGACTTTGCGACGTCGATCAATAACGCGATCCAGTCCGGACAGGTCGCTGCCAATGGGTGACTGCAAAAGCAGCGACGATGCATTCGTGCTAGCCGCCAGCGGTCAGGTGCCCATGAATGTTGTTGCTGTCGTACAGCACACGTCGGGTGAGTACCTCGGGTTGATGGAAGATCATCTCGAAGGGCGCCAAATTCGTTTCCAGTACTTCAGGCCGTTCGCCGGAGGCCGCAAGCTGCCGGCCCACGATGTTGCGGCGGACGCGCTGCTGCTCCTCGGTGGCGGTCCCTGGGGTTCGGCTGGCAGCCGCGAC
>JBATHK010000127.1:0-2477 GCA_049666725.1 Woeseiaceae bacterium | reverse complement strand
GGCTATGGCCGCGGCTCCCGCCCTGACCACGGGCTGTGCCGACTGTCACGGCGTCGATGGCCTCGCGGCAGAAAACCTGGACGCACCCGTCATCGCCGGCATGCCGGCCGCGCATCTCGAGGAAGCCGTGTACGCGTACCGTGACGGAGCCCGGCAATGTCGCTATGAACCGCTTATGTGCGAGACCGTGAAGCACACAAGCGACGAGCGTATCGCGAACCTGGCCGAGCACTATGCGTCGCAGCCGCGCAAATCCTCAAAAGAAAAATACAACCGCGAACTGGCGGCCGAAGGCGAGAAGATACACGCGCAGCTTTGCAGCAGCTGTCATCTCCCGCCTGACGATCCCAACGTCGCCGACGCACTCGGCATACCGTTACACGGGCAACGCGGCGTGTATTTGCGCTATGCGCTCAAATCGTACCAGGACGGCCGACGCGAAAACCTGCTGGACGCTATGGCCGAGAAGCTGAAACAGGTGGACCCGGACGGTATCGAAGCTCTCGTTAATTACTACGCGAGCTACTGAGGGGCAGGCCTCCTCCGCAGCCGTGAAACCCTGCACGCTTCGCATCGGGCATCGCTACCGCCCGAACCGCCTTGCTTCCGATTACGATGCCATCGTCATCGGCTCAGGGATGGGCGGGCTGACGACAGCCGCGCTCCTGAGCGAGCTCGGCTGGAAAGTCTGTGCACTCGAGCAGCACTACACGGCCGGCGGGTATACCCATTCCTACGAACGCAACGGCTATGAATGGGATGTCGGCGTCCATTACATCGGCGATGTCGGCACACAAACGCAAACCAAGCGCATGTTCGACTTCCTGTCTGACGGCAAGCTCAAGTGGGCCCCGATGGACGCCGAATACGATCGTTTTTATATCGGTGACAAGGTGTTCAACGCCAAAGCGGGCAAGCAGGCGTTTCGGGACAACCTGCTGCGGCAGTTTCCGAACGAGCAGCAGGCAATCGACGACTACATGAAGCTGCTCGCCGGCAGTGGCGGTGCACTGTCTGCGTTCGGCATGGGCCGGGCGATGAAGCCCTGGCAACAGGCGCTTGCGCGCCCCTACCTGAAATGGAAGACACCGTCGATTTTCTTCGAGAAGACCTATGACGTGCTCAGCAGGCTGACCGACGACGATGAACTGATCGCGGTATTGTGCGGCCAGTGGGGTGACATGGGGCTGCCCCCGAAACAATCGACCTTCATGGTGCATGCCATGATCGCGCGCCACTATCTTTACGGCGGCTACTATCCGGTGGGTGGCGCGTGGAAGATCGCCGACAGCATTATCCCCCAAATCCAGAAGACCGGTGGCGAGGTATTCACCTATGCGGAAGTCACCGAAATCCTGGTCGAAAATGGCAAGGTTCGGGGCGTTCGCATGAAGGACGGCCATCGCATCGACTGTGACTGCGTAATTTCGTCGGCCGGTGTGGACAACACGTTCAGGCATTTGCTGGCCGCCGACGTTGTGGAAAACAGTGGTTATAGCTCGAAACTCGCCGCAGTGAAGCCAAGCTTTGCGCATCTCGGTGTATACATCGGCCTGAAAAGCACAGCCGAGGAACTCGGCCTGCCAAAGACCAACTTTTGGATCTACCCGGGCGCCGACTATGACGCGGCGGTTGATGCGTTTGTCGCCGACCCCGACGCGCCCTTCCCTGTCGTCTACATCTCGTTTCCCTCGGCCAAGGACCCGGACTACCTCAATCGACACCCGGATACCGCCACGATCGAAATCGTGGCGCCCGCTCCCTACGAGTGGTTCGCAAAGTGGCAGGAAACGACCTGGGGTAAACGCGGCGATGACTACGATGCGTTCAAGAGTGCACTCGGCGAACGCCTGATGGCCCACCTTTACGAAAAGATGCCGGAACTACGCGGCAAAGTTGACTATTACGAGGTGTCTACGCCGCTATCGACCAACTGGTTCGGCGGCTATCACCAGGGCGAACTGTATGGCCTCGCGCATACGCCGGAGCGCATGCAACAAAAATGGCTGCGCCCGCAGAGCAAAATACCGGGCCTGTGGCTCACGGGTCAGGACATTCTTACCTGCGGTGTAACCGGGGCCATGATGGCCGGGATGTTAACGACCATGAGCATGGTCGGGACCCGCAAGATGGCACCGCTGATGAAGCGGATTTACAGCCAGGGCTGAGCCGCTCAGTTGTGAACGACGAGCACGTCGCAAGGCAGATGGTCAAGCACCCTTGCGGCCGTACTGCCGATGGTTCTTCTCTTGAATCCGGTTCGTGCCAATGCGCCCATGACAACAAGACTCGCACGTTTCGACCGCGCGAAAGCGGGCAGCAATTCGTCAGCTCGCCCCGGCAGCTGATGTACTGCATCGTCGGGCAATCCGCATTTCTTCGCGAGCGCATCGAGTGCTTTGCGATGTTCGTTTCGAATCTTCTTGTCGATCTCGTCAATTGGCAGCTTCACGGGTTTGAAGCGCTTCATTGCCCGT
>JBATHK010000126.1:0-3480 GCA_049666725.1 Woeseiaceae bacterium | reverse complement strand
TCCTGCTCGAGGTAGGCTCGCGCCCTGCCGGCTCCCCGGCAAGCGCGGCGCCGCGCCCCGCCCCGACACCCAGCAACGCGCACCAGGCGGCACCCGTCGTTTCGCGACTCAACCCGGCCTTCACGTTCGACAGCTTTGTGGAGGGCAAAAGCAACCAGCTTGCGCGAGCGGCGGCAAGCCAGGTTGGTGAAAACCCCGGCAAGTCTTACAACCCGCTGTTTATCTATGGCGGTGTCGGCCTCGGCAAGACCCACCTCATGCATGCCATCGGCAATATAATGTTGAAAAACAACCCGGCCGCCCGCGTCAGCTATGTGCACTCGGAGCGCTTCGTCGGGGACATGGTCAAAGGGCTGCAGCACAATACGATTTCTGAATTCAAGCGCTCGTACCGCTCGCTGGACGCGCTGCTCATCGATGATATCCAGTTTTTTGCCGGCAAGGAGCGCTCCCAGGAAGAGTTTTTTCACACCTTCAACGCGCTGCTCGAAGGACAACGACAGATCATTCTTACCTGCGACCGTTACCCGAAAGAGGTCAACGGTCTGGAAGAGCGGTTGAAGTCGCGCTTCGGCTGGGGGCTCACCGTTGCCATCGAACCCCCCGAGCTCGAAACCTCGGTAGCAATCCTCATGAGCAAGGCTGCCGCGGAGGGCGTCACGCTGCCGGAAGAGGTCGCCTTTTTCATAGCCAAGCGAATTCGCTCTAACGTCCGCGAGCTGGAGGGTGCGCTGCGGCGCGTCATTGCCAATCACCGTTTTACCGGCAGGGCGATAAATCTCGATTTCGCGAAAGAGGCCCTGCGAGATTTGCTCGCCGTGCAGGACCGCCTCGTCTCTATCGAAAACATCCAGAAAACCGTCGCCGAGTACTTTAAGATTCGCGTCGGTGACCTGTTATCGAAAAAACGCAGTCGCTCTATCGCGCGGCCCAGGCAGTTCGGTATGGCGCTGGCGAAAGAGCTGACGAACCACAGCCTGCCGGAAATCGGGGATGCTTTTGGGGGTCGGGACCATACAACGGTGCTGCACGGCTGCCGGCGTATCGCCGCGTTGCGAGAGACCGACAAGCGCATCGATGACGATTATTTGAATTTGTTGAGAACTCTGACAGGATAGTGTGGATAACGGGTGGATAATATTTCGGCGACTTTTTATCCACAGGCCGTCCACAGTTCGCCGACCGTGTGCACAGTTTCCGTTAGGCTATGTTTTTGTTGTTAAGTTATTGAAAAATAAAGAACTAAATAAGTTATACACAGGCCTTTGGCCGCTTAATAATAATAATAATCTATAAATTTCCAATTTTTATTAACAGGTGGAAGCTATGAAGTTTACCGCAGCCCGGGAAGCGCTGTTAAAGCCATTGCAGGCAGTTATCGGCGTCGTGGAACGACGGCAGACGATGCCTATTCTGTCGAACGTTCTAATTATCGCCCGAGACGGCCGTCTGTCCGTGACGGCAACGGACCTCGAAGTCGAGCTCGTAGCTGACGCGGAGGTTGAAACGCAAAGCGGTGGCGAGATCACAGTATCGGGGCGCAAGCTTCTCGATATTTGCCGCGCCGTGCCGGAAGGCTCGGAAATTCATGTGAGCCTGAGCGGGGAGAAACTCGCGGTCCGGGCCGGCAGGAGCAAGTTCAACCTGGCGACACTGCCGGCAGCGGAATTCCCGGTTGTTGAGGACATAAAGGCGGGTCAGACGATCCAGGTACCGCAGGACGCGCTGGGCCGGCTGATCGAAAAGACGCATTTTTCGATGGCGCAGCAGGACGTGCGCTATTACCTGAATGGAATGTTGCTGGAAACTGGTGGCAAATATCTGCGGGCTGTCGCTACGGACGGCCACCGGCTGGCGCTCTGCCAGGCCGAGCTCGACAGGAACCTGGATGAGCAACAGGTCATTTTGCCCCGCAAGGGCGTCCTCGAGCTGCAGCGCCTTTTGGGCGGCGACGGCGACCTCGACATAGAGCTGGGGGCAAATCATATCCGGATCCAGCTTGGCGGGATTCGGTTCACCTCCAAGCTCATTGACGGCCGCTTTCCCGAGTATGAGCGCGTCATCCCGAAAGAATCATCGAATGAACTGAAAGCAGATCGCGAGGCGTTCAAGGGGGCGTTGCAGCGGACGGCGATCCTGTCGAATGAGAAATACCGCGGGATTCGGCTGGTTATCAGGGACAGCGGCGTCGTGCTGCAGGCTCACAACCCGGAGCAGGAAGAGGCCGAGGAAGAACTTGAGGTCGAGTACAGCGGCGAAGATATCGAAATCGGCTTCAATGTGAATTATTTGCTGGACGCGCTCGGCGCCGTTGAGGGTGACGAGGTAACGCTGTCAGTGCAGGACAGCAACTCCAGCTGCCTTATTCGACAGCCCGGCAATGAAGACTCGACGTTCGTGGTCATGCCCATGCGCCTGTAGTGGTCGGCTGCAGAGAGGACGATGATTCGCTTGCTGCGGGCCGCGCGGCTATTGAGTGATCGATGATTCGTTTATTCAGGGCCACCAATTTTCGATGTCTTGAAAACGCTGAACTGAGCCTGTCCTCAACCTTCAACCTGGTTTACGGAGCAAACGCCTCGGGGAAAACCAGCCTGCTGGAGGCGCTCGCTTACCTGGGTCGCGGCAAGTCGTTCCGCGGCGCCAGCACGACAAACCTGATTCAACACGGCCGTGAAGAATTTGTCCTGTTTGGGCAGGTTGATGGCGTGGGCCGAACGCGCAACCTCGGTGTTCGTAACAGCCGCGCCGGGCTTGAGGTGCGCATAGACGGTGCCAACGAAGGTGGCGCGGCGGCGCTGGCCGAAGCGCTGCCATTACAGGTAATCGACCCGGAGGTTCACAACCTTGTCGCTGGCGGCCCCGAGCAGCGGCGGCGCTTTCTCGACTGGATCGCGTTCCACGTGGAACAGGACCATCTGCTGGCGTGGCGGCGATTCAGGCGAGCGCTGAAACAGCGAAACGCCGCGCTCCGGGCTAAATCGGGCCCCGCGACCATACACAGCTGGAACGCCGAATTTGTGGCGCTCGGCGCCGAGCTTGACGAGTCTCGTCGACGCGCCCTGGATATCGCGCTGCAAAGCCTGGCGGTGTTCGGCCGCGACCTGTTGGGGACGGAGCTGGGTTTTGAGTATCAGCAGGGCTGGAGCAGGGGGCGGGACCTGGGCGACGCACTGCAGGACGGGCTGGACCGGGATCTGCAGATGGGCGCGACACAGCACGGCCCGCATCGCGCCGACCTCAAGATCAGCTACGATGAAAGACAAGCCAGGAAGCTGGTGTCGCGCGGGCAGCAGAAGCTGCTGGCCAGCGCGATGATTCTCGCGGCGACCGAAACGGCGCAAACGGCTCTGGAGCGACCCCTGCTATTGCTGCTCGATGACCCGGCGGCAGAGCTCGACGCGGAATCGTTGCAGCGACTGATGGCGGCCGTGGCGCGACTGGGGTGCCAGGTGGTGGCGACGAGCCTGGAGCCGGGGC
>JBATHK010000125.1:0-2838 GCA_049666725.1 Woeseiaceae bacterium | reverse complement strand
GTGCAACACAAAGCTACTTCTGGATTGGCAATATAGGGGTCGCCGCAAATTATCCGATGCGAGCCGATCTCAACCTGGCCAACACGGTTTTCGGTGGCCGCTTCACATCCATGTTGAATACCGAGATGCGCGTCAAGGCCGGCCTGACCTATGGCGCTCGCTCGATACTTCAGCGACCGTCGCAGCCCGGCGCAATTGTCATCAGCTCGTCCACCGAAACCAGCACAACCGTCGAGGCGATCGACATGGCGCTCGAGGTCCTCGCCCGGCTGCGCGATTCCGGCATTAAGGAAGACACCGTGGATTCGGCGCGCAACTACATCATGGGGCAATTCCCGCCGCGCCTCGAAACCGCCCCACAGCTCGCCGCACAGTTCGCGATGCTTGAACAGTACGGGCTCGATGTCGCCTACATCAACGACTACGGCGCTGCGCTCTCGGCCGCAACGCGCGACACCATCGCGGCTGCTATTGCTGACGTCTACCCGTCGCCCGACGACCTCAGCTTTATCGTGATCGGCGACGCCGCCCTGATCCGTGAGGACATCAGCCAGTACGGGCCGGTGAGCGAAATGTCGATCACGGCGCCGCGATTCCGGTAGCCGGCGGGTTTCACGCTGAGCCCTCGCGGCCGAAGGCCGCTATTTGCCGATACAGAACTCCGAGAAAATCTTGCCGAGCAGCTCATCGCTCGTAACGGCGCCGGTTATCTCGCCGAGCGCCTGCTGGCAAAGGCGCAGCTCTTCAGCCAGCAGCTCTCCCGCATGCGCCTCCAGCAGGGCCCGGCGGCCCGCCAGGAAGTGCGCCTTCGCACGGCTCAGCGCGTCCAGGTGCCGTCGCCGTGCCGTAAACGCGCCCTGCCCCTGATTTTCGTAGCCGGCCAGCGTTCGAATCGCCTCCCGCAGCGCGTCGATGCCGTCGCCGGTTTTTGCGGACAGCCTGATCGTGTTGTCGGCTGATGCGCCGGCAGGCTCGTCCGTCAGGTCAATTTTGTTGCGGACAATGATCACCGGCGTTTCTTCGGGCAGCTCCTCGTCAATGCCACCATGATCCGCATCCGACGCATCCTGGATCCAGAGCACGGCATCCGCGCTTTCAACCGCCTTGCGGGCGCGCCGGATACCTTCGGCCTCTATGCGGTCCGGATCATCACGCAGGCCGGCGGTGTCAACCAGCTCGACCGCCAGGCCGTCGATGTCGATCTGCTCGCGCAGGATGTCCCGCGTCGTGCCGGCAAGTTCCGTGACGATCGCGGCTTCCTGCCCGCTAAGGAGATTCATCAGGCTGGACTTGCCGGCATTGGGCCTGCCAACGATGACTACCTGGTAGCCGTCGCGCAGCAGGCGACCCTGCCAGGTTTCATCCATGAGCGCGTCGAAAGTCGTTGCGCAGTCCTCGAGCCTTAACAAGAGTTTTTCATCTGACAGAAAATCAATTTCCTCTTCCGGGAAATCGATCGCGGCTTCAACGTGCATTCGCAGTCGCGTCAGTTTTTCGGCAAGCCCGTTCACAGCTTTCGAGAACGCGCCCGACAGCGACCGCACCGCGGCGCGTGCCGCCTGCGCCGTGCCGCTGCCAATAAGGTCCGCAATCGCTTCGGCCTGCACAAGGTCGAGCTTGTCATTCAGAAACGCACGCTCGGAGAACTCGCCGGGCGACGCCCGCCTCGCACCGAGTTCGAGCGCCGCATCAACAAGCAGCGACATGACCAGCGGGCCACCGTGGCCGTGCAACTCGAGAACGGATTCGCCCGTGAACGAGGTCGGCCGTGGAAAATACAGCGCAATCCCTGCGTCGACCTTCTCGCCGCGAGCGTTCGCAAACGACCGGTAGGTTGCTGTACGCGGTTCCGGTAGACTGCCGAGCATGGCGCGCGCAATGCGCTCTGCCTCGTCGCCAGAAACCCTGACGATACCAATGCCGCCGGTTCCGGGCGGCGTTGCCGAAGCTACAATCGTGTCTGCGCTGGACGTCATGCGTCAATGAAAACACAGGTGAACTAGTAATGCAGAATCAAAAAGTCGTGTTCGAAAATCATCGCGGGCAGTCGCTGTCCGGGATTCTCGATTTGCCCGCTGCAGCGCCGCTTGGCTACGCTTTATTTGCGCACTGTTTCACGTGCTCAAAAAACCTAAAGGCCGCGAGCAACATTGCACGCGCACTGACCGGCGCCGGCATCGCCGTGTTGCGTTTTGACTTCACCGGGCTCGGCCAGAGCGAAGGCGAGTTTGCCGACACCAACTTCTCGTCCAACGTCGACGATTTGCTCGCCGCCGTCGGCTATCTCGATCGGGAACACGCGGCGCCGGCAATCCTGATCGGACACTCGCTCGGCGGCACTGCCGTTTTGCAGGCCGCGGCAAAGATTGATTCGGCCGTGGCCGTCGTGACGCTCGGCTCGCCGTCCGAACCTGCACACGTGGCAGGAATGTTTTCGGATTCCGAAGATACCCTGCGTGAGCGCGGCGAGGCGACCGTCAACCTTGGCGGCAGGCCCTTCCTGATGAAGCAGCAGTTTCTCGACGACCTCGAAAAGCAGGATCTGGGCTCGTCCATAGGCTCCCTGCGGAAGGCCCTGTTGATCATGCACGCACCGCTCGATGACGTTGTAGAGATAGACAATGCGTCGGCACTTTTTATGGCCGCAAAGCACCCCAAGAGCTTTGTCAGCCTGGACACAGCCGACCACCTGTTGAGCCGGGAGGCTGATTCGCGCTACGCGGGCCGCGTGCTCGCCGCCTGGGCTTCACGATACCTTCCCGCGTCAGCGGCGCCGGAAGCGCCGTCCGCTGATGACGGCGAGGTTGCTGCGACAACGCGCGCCGATGGCTTCAGGAC
>JBATHK010000124.1:0-99506 GCA_049666725.1 Woeseiaceae bacterium | reverse complement strand
CTTCCAGGCGCGATTCGAGCCATTGTAGCAGCGGCTCGAAAAAAACCCGGGGCGCTCATTCGAGATCGGGCAGTCCGTGCAGCACGAGCAGGTAGTAGCTAACCATGCCGATAATCTTGTCGTTCTCGACGACAGGCGCGTGGCCGATGCCAAAGCTCTCAAAAAGCCGGGCGCAGTAACGAATATCCATCTCAGGCCGGACCGTGATTACCGGCTTCGCCATGATTTCGTAGACATTCACGCGTTCCGGTGCGCGGTTTTTTGCGATGACCTGCTTCGCGATATCCGAGAACAGCAGCAAGCCGTGCTCATCGTGTTCGTCGCGTCGTTTTACGATCAGGCTCGTCGCACCGACTTTTTTCATTATTTTCATTGCTGACAGGACATCGATCGAGCCATCGACCTCCGTCACATTGGTGCGCATACAGTCTCGCACCGGACCCCAGTTTGCGATGGTCATAGGTTTTCCTCCACTATTTCTGCAAGCTCCTGTGCCTGGTGCACAACACCGACGGCATCCTCGACATCAATCAGGACCGCAATTCCGGTGCCAGGCTTCTTGTCGAATTCACCAACTTCGCCAATATGTTCCAGGATATGGCGACTCAGGTGTTGCTCAACCAGCAATAGCACAACATCGCGCTGCGAGCTCAGCGTGAGTCCAAAAAACGTCTTGCTCTCCTCGATGCCCTCGCCGCGGGCATTCGGTATCACGGTACATCCCGTCGCGCCCGCTTCGCGCGCGGCCTCCATAACGTCGTCAGTCTTCGCGTCTTCGACAAAGGCGACTATCAGCTTAAAGTGCATGATCTTTATCCTCTTGCAATTCGTCTTGTTCGTGATCGGAAAAGTCTACTTTTTGTCGCAGGACCGCCAGCTGGCCATAAGCCAGCACCGAGATTATCGGAAACAGGCTCGCGAATGCCACCAGTCCAAATCCGTCCAGTAAAGGGCTGCGTCCCGGCACCGCCTCGGCCAGTCCAAGCCCGAGCGCTGTTATCAATGGAACCGTTACAGTGGATGTCGTTACGCCGCCGGAATCGTAGGCCAGCGGCACAATTATTTTCGGCGCCACTATGGTTTGCGCAATAACGACCAGGTAGCCGGCCGCGATAAAATAGTGCAGCGGCAGGCCGGAGATTATTCTGAAACAACCCAGGCTCACGCCGACGCCAACGCCAATTGCTACAGCAACTCGTAGTCCCCAAAAGCCGATTGCGCCGCCCGATACGGTGTTCGCTTTTATTGACACAGCTATCAGCGCAGGTTCGGCGAGCGTCGTGCTAAAGCCAATAGCGGCGGCAAACAGGTATACCCAGTAATAGTCCCGCCACACCAAGGCACTGGTAGCACTTATTTTTGCCGCCTCCAGGAATTCCGGATCCGTCAGTTGCTGTGCCATCAGCCGGCCGAGCGGAAAAAGCGTGTGCTCAAGTCCTTCGAGAAACAGACCTAATCCGACAATGACAAATCCGAATCCCACAAGAATTTGTTTGAAGTTCGGCATTTGGCCGCCAATGACAAACTTCTGAAAAGCAAACAGGAAGATAACGATCGGCAGCACATCAATAGCGCTGTTGCCAACAAACTTCAGGGCGTCAAGAATCAGACCCATTCGAGAATCGTCCCGTACAGCAGCACAAAAAATATAGGCGTTAACGATGCGAACGCAATAAGCCCGAAACCGTCCGTCATCGCATTGCGACCCTTCAATGAACTGGCCAGGCCAACACCGAGCGCTGTAACCAATGGCACCGTAACAGTGGACGTTGTGACGCCGCCCGAGTCATACGCAACACCAACAATCTCCTGGGGTGCAATCGACGTTGCGAGAATTACGAGGACATAACCGCCAATGATCATGACAGGAAGCGACCAGTCAGCCAAGATGCGCAAGACACCGATGAGCAACGCGACACCGACCGACAGTGCGACTACGAGTCGCAGGCCAAGTGCATAGTTGGACGTGGCTTCGTCCGTTGCCGGAATAGCACCTGCGTCGACAGCCACCGCAGCGGCCTCGGCTGCGACGGCCAGCAAAGCGGGCTCGGCGATGGTTGTGCCGAAACCAAGCACGAATGCGAAGGCAAACAGCCAGAACGCACTGCCCTTCTTCGCCAACGAGTGCGCGAGTCCTTCACCGATTGGGAACAGCGCAATACGCAATCCGAAAATGAAGAATGCGAGACCGAGGACAACGAAAATTGCACCGAAAAGCAGCGATACGAAACCGGATACAGGCTGCTTTATGACCCAGATTTGGAATACGCCGATGACAATGATAATCGGCGTCAGGTCGCGCAGGCTTCCTAGCGCGTCCTGGGAAAGTGCGATCAGCGACTTCTTCAAGCTCGTCCTTCAGGTCAAACTCAGGTCAAGGTCGGGTCTCCAGTGATTCTAACGAAAATCCTGACTCATTGTTCCGCCTTGTAGGCAAACGCGTAATAAAGAACCGGGATGACAACCAGTGTAAGAACAGTTGATACCAGGATGCCGAAGATGAGCGTCACGGCAAGTCCGTTGAAGATCGGATCGTCAAGGATGAAGAACGCACCCAGCATGGCAGCCAGCGCCGTCAGCGCGATGGGCTTCGCCCGCACGGCGCCCGCCCGAATCACCGCTTCCTGGAACTCGACGCCCGCAGCGACCTCCTGCCGCACGAAGTCGACGAGCAATATCGAATTTCGAACGATGATACCGGCCAGTGCAATCATGCCGATCATCGAAGTCGCCGTGAACTGTGCGCCCAGCAGCGCGTGTCCCGGCATGACACCAATAATCGTGAGCGGAATCGGCGCCATGATGATCAGCGGTACCGCGTACGACCGGAATTGCCCGACGACCAGGAGATAAATGAGTATCAGTCCGACGGAGTACGCGATGCCCATATCACGAAAGGTCTCGTAGGTAATCTGCCACTCGCCGTCCCATTTCAGGCTGTAGTTGTAAGGGTTGTCCGGCTGCGTGATGAAGCGCTGTTCCAGCTGCTCGCCATGCAGCGACTCGTCTCCAATCCGGCCCACCATGTCGAACATGCCATATAGCGGAGAATCGAAGCGGCCGGCCATATCGCCCGTCACAAAAACAACGGGCAACAGGTCCTTGTGGTAGATGGTCTGCTCCCATTCGGATTCGCGTACGTCGACAATCTCGGTAAGGGGGACAAGATTACCGTCCCGCCCGGCCACTCGGATCATCAGGATGCTGTCCAGCTCGGATTTGTCCGATACCGCCAGTTCGAGGCGCACCGGTACCGGGTATTTTTGATAGCCGTCGCGTATATAAGTGACATCTTCGCCGCTCAGAGCCGTTTGCAGTGCCTCCGTCACGCTGGCCTGCGAGACGCCCAGCAATGCCGCTTTGCTCCGGTCGATCGAGACGACCAGGCGCGGCGCTGATATTTCAACGCTGTCATCGATGTCGACGATGTCCGCGGTCGCCGCAAACAGGTCGCGCACCTTACCCGCAATCATTTGCTGGCCTGCATAGTCGGGGCCGTAAATTTCGGCGACCAAGGGTGACTGCACGGGCGGGCCCGGGGGCACTTCGACGATCTTGACCGAACCGCCGAAACGGCTGCCTATTTCATTGAGACGCAGTCTCGTCGCGGTCGCGATTTCATGGCTCTTGCGGTCGCGATGGGACTTGCCAACGAGGTTCACCTGGATGTCGCCGACATTGGAGCCTTCGCGAAGGTAGTACTGGCGCACGAGGCCGTTGAAGTTGATCGGCGCCGCGGTGCCTGCATAGACCTGGTAATCCGTGACTTCGGGTATCTCACTGAGGTACTGGGCCATGTCATCGAGCACCCGGCCGGTCTGCTCGACCGTCGTACCCTCGGGCATGTCGAGCACAACCTGGAATTCAGACTTGTTGTCGAACGGCAGCATCTTCATTACCACGGCCTGCACGACAACGAGACTCATGGCGAGCAGAATCGCGACAACTACGCCGCCCAATAACCAGCGGCGCGAACGCTTGCCGTCGGTACCGCGCAGGAACGGGCCGACAACCCTGCGAAACAGCCGATCCAGCCACAGGGCCGACGCATCGTCTTTGTTTGTTTCGTGACCTTGCGGCAGCAGTTTCTGGCTGGCCCACGGCGTGATGATCAGCGCGACAGCCAGCGACAGCAGCATGCCGATGCTCGCGTTGATCGGTATCGGGCTCATGTACGGGCCCATCAGTCCCGTGACGAAAGCCATTGGCAGCAGTGCGGCAATCACGGTAAAGGTCGCGAGTATCGTTGGGCCACCCACTTCATCGACAGCCGGGGGTATGGCTTCGAGCAGCGTCTTGTCGCCCATCGCCATATGACGGTGAATGTTTTCGACGACGACAATCGCGTCGTCGACCAGAATGCCGATGGAAAAAATCAGCGCGAACAGTGACACGCGGTTGATCGTGAAACCCCAGGCCCAGGATGCAAACAGTGTCAGCATGAGCGTGACGACGACGGCTGACCCGACCACAACGGCCTCGCGCCACCCGAGCGACACCATGATCAGCAGGATCACAGAGATCGTCGCAAACGCAAGTTTCTGAATCAGCTTTTTCGCTTTGTCGTCGGCGGTCTTGCCGTAGTTCCGTGTCACGGTGTACTCGACGCCGTCGGGTATAAATATGCCTTTGAGCTCGTTGAGCCGCTCGATAACCTGCTCCGCCATGCTGGCCGCGTTCGTGCCCGGCTTCTTCGCGATGGCCAACGTTACCGCGGGTGCCCCGATACCCGGCGTCAGGCCGATCTCATCGGCTGCCGCACCCGTGCCAAAGCGAACGTACTGCTCGGGATGATCGGGCCCGGCCGAAACGTCGGCAACATCCTCCAGATAAATCGCTTTGCCGTCGCTGACGCCGACGACCAACCCGGCAACATCATCCATGTCTGCGAGGAAGGTGCCGACAGTAACCGGGACAGACCGGTTTTCAGAAACAACAGCGCCCGCGTGGGCCGCAACATTGCTGACCATGAGCGCGTGGCGCAACGCATCCAGCGAAAGGCCGTAGGCTGCGAGTCGCTGCGGATCGAGCTGCACGTGCACGACGTTGTCCGGCCCGCCGACCGTGTAAACGTCGCGCGTGCCCGGCACGCGTTTGATCTCCGCTTCGATAGAGTGAGCAACACGCTGCAATTCATGCGCGCCGCGAAGCTCGTCTTCAGTCCAGAGCGTCACCGTCACGGTCGGCACATCGTCGATGCCCTTCGGCTGAATCAGTGGCTGCAATACCCCACTGCCGGGCGGCTGCCAGTCCTGGTTCGAATAGACCGCGTTGTACAAGCGCACAATGGCGGCCGTCCTGTCCTCGCCCACTTCAAACTGAATCGTCAGCACCGCCATGCCCGGCCGTGAAACCGAGTACGTGTGTTTGACGCCCTCGATCTCCGCCAGCACCTGCTCCATCGGTATAGAGACGATGTTCTCGACCTCTACGGCATTGGCTCCCGGGAACGGCACAAAGATGTTAGCGAACGTGACGTTGATCTGCGGCTCTTCTTCGCGCGGCGTCACCATGACTGCAAATAAGCCCAACAACAGTCCCGTCAATGCCAGTAGCGGCGTAATCTTCGAGTCCTGGAATTTCTTGGCCAGCGATCCGGAGAAGCCGAGTTTTCGTTCAGTCGCCACCTACTGCGCTCCAGCAGTTTCTTTGAGGTAAATGCCGGCAATCACAGGATCCGTGGCGACCGATTCGCCCTCATTCAGACCCGCCAGAACTTCAATTGAATCACCGTAGCGACGCCCGAGGCGCACTTGCCTGAGCGTTACCCGATCGTCTCTTGCCACGTAAACAGCACTGAGCTCGCTGCGCCGCACGACCGCCGCCGCCGGTATCAACAATCGCTTGGTCTCGCCGACGACGAAACCGACTTTGACGATCATGCCTGGATATAGCGCCGGGCCGCCATCCGGCAGCTCAACGCGCACGCGGAAAGTATTTGCGGCCGCGTCGGCAACCGGGAAGAACGTCAATTCCGTGCCGGCGATCCGCTCATCGTCGATGTACACGAACGCCTTGCCGATTGTGCGAACGGCATGAAACATACTTTGCGGCACATCCACGTTGACGCGCAACGACTGTAGCGACAACCCCGTGATTAGCGGTTGTCCAGGTGACACCAGTTCGCCGAGCTCTACATGCCGCTTGGCGACGATGCCGGCGTACGGTGCGCGCACAACCGTGTATTCCAGCTGTTCCTTTGCCGTTGCGACGCCGGATCGGGCAGCGTTCAAGCGCGCCTGTGCAGCTTCCCGGTTGGCTTTAGACTGATCGAAGCGGGCCCGAGATACCGTCTGGTTTTCGAGCATGGCCGAGAAACGTTTGAACTCCTGGTCGGCCTCGGCGTACCGCGCCCGCGCTTCTTCAAGCGCAGCCTCGGCACGCGTCATCGCGGCACGTTGCTCCGTGTCCGTAAAACGCATGATGACCTCTCCCGCGTCGACGAAATCGTTGACATCGAACGGCAGTTCCGCAATCCGTCCTGACGTTTGCGCCGAGACCGTCGCCTGGTTCACGGCTTCGATGCGGCCATCCCAGATGCGCTCGCGCGGTGCGACCTCGTAAACGACGTCCGCGGTCGGAAACGGCACGGCCGGGAGGGCTTGAGTTGGCAACAGCAGCCCCAGGAGTATAGCCAGATGATATTTTCTAAGTAGTTGATTCAATTGCGAAACCTCGGGGTGATTGGGATCATGGCCACGACCTATACATTAGATTTCTCTTAATTATACTTTACTAATATTAAATGTGCCAGCCCTGATTCGCGCTCGCGACGGATTACGTCGCGACCTTTTCAAGCAACGCGACGTACCTCGGATGCGAATGCAGATTGACGAGATCGGCGTCGTTCTTCATCCAGTCCGCACTGACGGTGCCACTGTCGGCAGCGCGCTCCAGGCAGTCGAGGGCGTCCTCGACCCGGTTCAGGGTCGCGTAGTTGCACGCGACGTTGTAGAGCACGATTGAATCATCAGGGTCTATTCCCAGCGCACGCTGTAACCATCGTTCGGCGCGTTCGAGTTGGCCAAGCACTATCAATGAACCGGCACCGAGGTGTAACGCGCGCGCATCGTCTGGATTCCACTTGAGTTGCCTCTCAACGACTTCAATTGCACGCAGCGCTTCTTCTTTTGCTTCATCAATTCGGCCGGCACCGCGCAGGATCTGCACACGCAGTAGCCTCGACTGATAGTCTTCCGGATTGACAGACGCTGCCTTTGCGAACAATTCCGCAGCCGCAACCATATCTCCCTGATGAAAACGAGTTCGCGCAAAGTAGTAATACGCTTCGAAAGATCGGGGATTCAGCTCGAGCGCCGCTTTGAATTCGATTTCTGCTTCTTCAAATTCCTCGCAAACGAGATGCGCAAGGCCTGAGGAAGCGTGCGCTTCCGCAAGATCGGGGTTCAGGGATAACGCACGGTCACTTGCTTCGCGCGCCTGGTCGCGGAACCGGGGAGTCGGGTCTGCATACATTATTGCAAGCGAAAAACAGTCTGCATACGCCGCCCAGGCCAACGCGAACTGTGGGTCATCCTCAATTGCCTTTTCAAACATGTGCCGCGCGAATTCGATGTCGACCTTGCGAAAGCGATTCAGAAACTGCTTGCCGCGAAGATAATATTCGTATGCCTCGACGTCGCGAGTCGCCGTCGTCCTGATTTTGACCAGCGTATCCAGAAGCGCCTCGGCAATACTGGTCGCAATTTCATCCTGAATGGAAAAAATATCTTCCAGATTGCGATTGAATGCTTTCGACCAAAGCTGGTAACCGTCTTCTACGTTCACGAGCTCCGCGGTGATCCGCAAGCGGTCACCGGATTTCCTTACGCTGCCTTCCAGGATAGTGTTTGCACCGAGGTTTTTGCCTATTTCACGTGGATCCCCGCCTGCGCTTGCGTATCGGAATGAAGAAGTACGTGCAACAACCTTTAGCGAGTCGATTTTCGACAATGCGTTGAGAATCTCTTCTGCAACTCCCTCGCAGAAATAGCCCTGGTCCTTTTTTTCGCTCATGTCAGTAAACGGAAGAACGGCGATCGAGGCCGTCCCCGCAAGTGCAGTACCCGCGGTCATAGGGCGAGAGTCGCGACGAATACCTGACGGAGTCATATCGAACTTCCATGCAAGTACGGCAGCAACAGGGAACCCGGCGATCACGGCAAAAATCAGAGCCCTCATCATCCATCCGGGGAATCCCAGGGGCTCGAACGTCACTTCGGCAATCTGCAGCAGAACCCAGGCCGCCAGCGCGTAGGCGACAACAACAGGGTATACCCGGCGTCGCAGCAGTTCCGCCGAGAAACCGGAAAGATACGAAAATGGTTTTTTCCTCATTGATAGTGCCTTGCGCGCTCCTCCTGATTGTACGCCCGTATCCTGTCGAACGTAGGTTCGCGCGTGGCATGCGCTCTTACTCGTACCGGAAGCGGTTCACCGCGAGCGCCGCTACAACCAGGGTCGCCCCCACAATGACCGCGAGCTGCGGCAGAGCCGACGCAGCACCCGACTGGAAGCTGATCAGTTTATGCAACGCGTCCATGGTCCAACCCGTCGGCAGGAAATTCTGCAGCATCTGCATCCAGGGGGGAGTGATTTCGATGGGCCACCAGCAGCCACCCAGCGCTGCCAGCGCGTTGGCCGCCAGTACGCCGAGACCCCCGGCCTGCGCTTCAGTGCTCGCGACGCTGCCGATCAGCAAGCCTGCTGACGCACAAAAACCGGCCCAGGCGGCAAGGATCACGACGACCATAGCGAGATCCGGTCCCCAGTTCATCTCGAAAAGCAGCGTGCCGATACCGAGCGCGACGGTGACCTGAATTGCGGCCAGCACCATGCGCCCGCCCCACTTTCCCGAGACCACTTCAGTTCGCGACATCGGTGCGGAGGCGAGTCGGCGCAGCAATCCCTGCTTGCGTTCAAGGACGAGCAAGGAACCACCGCTTGTCAGCAGCACCAGCAACGTGAACATGACCAGAATGCCGGGGATCGCCTGTTCAAAGCCGCTTGGTATTTCCTGACGCTGCCCGGCCGGGGAAACATCGAGCTTCCAGATACGCGGCTCCGCATTGAGTGCAAGCAGGTCGGCAACCGCAAGTTCGCTCTCACCGTTGGCGTCGGCGACCACGATGTCGGCCAACGCGGTATACAAGCTGCGCTGCATGCGAATAATTTCGAAATTGCGCGAAAGCGCGGAGGCTCTGGTATCGAAGCTGGCTTTGACCGGGCTGCCGGCATTAATTCCTTCTGACAGGTTTGCCGCAAAGGTCAGAGTGCGGCGCGGCGGGTCCTCTCCTTCAACAACCGTAAACTCTGTGACCCACTCGGGTTCGAAATCGTTCTCTCGCAACCGCAAGCTGATCTGGTCCCGAAGAAACCCGGGCGATTCCGCCACGACTAAAAGCGGCGTCGCCTGTCCGCCGCTGACGCCAGAGGAAAATCCACCCGTTACCGTGCCAATGAAATAGAAAAAAATCGGCGGCATGATGAATAGCCAGACGAGCGTCGAACCTTGCCGAAGTTGGAACCTGGCGTCGTTCCAGGCAATGAAAAGAATTTCGCGCATCGCCTAGCGCCTCGCGAAACCGGTCTGCAGGCGCCACGTGCAAATCCCGAGCCCACTGATGGCCATCACGAGAACGATCGCCCAGCTTTTCGCGCTGAACGTCCAGGCCGCCGCCGAGGTCAGTTCCTTCGTCAGACGATCAACGACGAATCCATTCGGCGACATGCGGCCGATGGCCGCAATCCAGTCGGGCAAAGCGTCGAGCGGGAAAAAGCTGCCGCCCATCATCAGCAATGGAAAAAGCAGAATTGTTGTCAACAGGTTGGCGGCTTTTTGCGTGGGAAACAGCATTTGCAGTGCCGCAAACCAGGCAAACAGGCCTACACCCGAGATCGTTACCCAGACCAGCGACGGGACGAACTTGTTCCAGGCGAGGCCGTGGTAAAGAAAGCCGAGCGCCAGCGTGATACTGGCAAGCAAGCCAATCACGACGGCTGCCGCCAGTGCTTTGCCAAATACAAAGCGGCTCAGAAGCCCCGACGTTGACACGAGGCGTCGCAAGGTGCCGGCCTCGCGCTCCTTCCAGTAGTCGGACGACAAGCCCTGTGCCGAAAACAGAATCGCCATGAGGACGATACCGGGCAGGAATAACACCGCGATATCGGGGCGCGGCTCCGCCGGCGGCGGCTCGACGATCTCGAGGTCGATTGCCGGTGGGAATAGCAGCGGCGATATCGTGTCGATCTTGCCCTGGATTTGCACGGCGATGTCGGCGACGAAGACATCGTTGGGCACGGTGTCGTTAACCGAGTTACTGATCTGCTCGATTTCCGGGCCGAACAATGCCTGCGCGTAGAAACCGAGGTCCAGCAGGATCTCGGTGACGTCCTGCATGATGCCCGGCAAAATCGTCTGCGACGGGTTGGTCTTCAGAGTCAGCGTGACTGGCTGTTCCTCCAGAAACGCGGCGCCGAAGCCATCCGGAATAATCAGAAAGCCGCTCGCTTCGCCGGCATTGATGCGCTCCGTGCCCTCGTCAAGCGTGACCTGTTCAACCGAAATCAGTTCGCCAAGCTGTCCCTGACTGTAGACCCCCGCAATCAAGCCACTGATCAGGGACTCATCCTCGTCATGGATCAGCAGGATGCCCGTCGGGCTGGCGCCATTGCCGCCATCGACCATCGCAGTGATCAGGCCGCCGATCAGGAACGGGATGCCCAGCCACAGCAGTAGGGCCAGCGGATCCTGCCGCCAGCGCGACAGGTCCTTTTTGAAAGAGGCGACCAGGAAACTCACGGCTACTCCCTGAGCTCCTTGCCCGTGAGCAGCAGGAAAAGGGTCTCGAGGTTTGGGCTCCTGAGGCTGGTCTCGGAAACCGAGCCGCCCATTTTCGTGATTGCCGCGAAGATATCCGGAAGGTGCTGCGACGCTGACGACAACGTGAGCGTCAATACACCATCGTCCTGCGAGATCAGCTCAAGGTCATGCATGCCACGTTCGCTCAGGGTACTGATGAGCTCCGTGACACCCGAGTCCGGAAAATCGCCGCTGAGCTGCAGGACATCGCGTGCACTGAGCTGTGACTTGAGTTCGCTGACGGTGCCCGTGGCAATCAGCTTGCCATGATCGATAATGCCGAGATCGTCACAAAGCCGCTCTGCTTCTTCCATGTAATGAGTCGTGTACAGAACACAGGCGCCCGCTTCTCGTTCCGCTTCAACCATTTCGAACAAGCGCTGTCGCGACTGCGGGTCGACCCCGACCGTCGGCTCATCAAGCAGCAGCACGCTGGGCCTGTGCACGATGCCGCAGCCGAAGTTCAGGCGGCGCTTCATGCCCCCTGAGAAGTTCTTGGGCAGATCCCTGGCACGATCCGCCAGGCCGATATGGTCGAGCACGTCCTGAACGCGCGACTGCAGCTCCGCACCGCGAAGACCGTAAGCCTTGCCCCAGTACCTGAGGTTTTCTTCAGCCGGCAGGTCTTCATACAGTGCCAGCTCCTGCGGCACCACGCCGAGCGAGCGTTTGGCTTTCTTGCCCTCTTTGACGATGTCCGCGCCGGCAACGCTGATGTGTCCCGACGTCGGCGACAGCAAGCCCGAAATACAGTTGATTGCTGTGGATTTGCCCGCGCCATTGGGGCCTAGCAAACCGAAGACGCTGCCTTTCGACGCGTCGAAACTGACGTTGTCGACCGCGGTGAAATCACCGTACTGTTTAATCAGATTTCGAACTTCCAGCAATTCCGCCTCCCCAACTCAGTCCGAATAACGGGCGCAACACCCTGATTCTGCGAATCACATACTCGTGCAGCACGAAGCAACCGCCGATTGTCGCGCTCAGCACCAGCACGGGCTCAATTACCGGACCAAGCTGCAGCTGCGACAGGTTGTAGCCGACAACGATTACAATCGTCTGGTGCAGGATATACCAGGGGTACACAGCCTCTGTTGCGTACGGCAGCCATTTCATCGGCTTGTTGAACAGGTGATGACCCCAGCCCAGTGCGGCAAGCATCCATAGCCAGCGGTTGAGATAGGTGATCAGTCCGCTGACCTGGTTTTGCCAGTTGGAAGTCTCGTCTGGCAGGAAATCTCCGCTCACCATGAACAAGCCAAAAAAAACGATGGCGAGGCCCAGCGTGACTTTGCGCAGGCGGGACAGCTCGGACCAAAAGCCTGCGTCGCGCGCAATCAGGAACCCGTAAATAAAAAACGTGCCGTACATGGCATGGGCATACCAGTCGTCGAAGAACGCGTGCGTGATACCCGGAAAATGCGGAAACACGAGGTTGTAGTAGACCATCAGCGGCATGATCGGAACGAGCACGATCCACACACCGCGAAGCCCCTGAAACCGCTGTCGGATGAACTGGCCGGAGCCGTCTATCAGCAGCGCCAGCGGTATCAGCAGGAGCGTGTAGAACCACAGGTAGGGCAAGTACCAGAGGTGGTTCCAGGTCCAGACAATCTGCTCTTCGCCGCCCCAGGCTTCACCCGGAAAATCCTGGAAGGTCAGGTACTGTCCCATGAAATGCAGAAAACCCGGTTCGATGATGCCTTTGTTGAGCGCCTCGTAATAGCACTGCGGCGAGACAATAAACGCCATGCCGAACAGCAACGGCACCAGCAGGCGCCAGCTGCGCCGTGCCAGGAACCTGCCGGCCGTGTATTTGCCCCAGACAAAACTCACTGCGAGGCCGGATATCAGGAAGATAAGCGGCATGCGCCACTGGTTGGTGAGCATCATCGGCAGCTGCAGCCACTCGGCCGTATAGGTCGATTTGACGTGCCAGCCCCAGTCGGCCACGTAAAACATCGCGACGTGGTAAAGAATCAACAGGCCGAAAGCGAAGACCCGCAGCGCGTCAATGTCGTATCGGCGGCCATGCGCGCCGGCCGAAATTGCTGCTCCGTTTCCCGACAATCTGATCCCCCCCGGATTGCTTGGCCTCATAATGCCTGATTTGTGTCAGTATCGGGACCGAAAAAGCAAAACGTGCCACAGAGAAACCGTATGTCCCCACGAATCCTCTTTGCCTTTTGGTTCGCTGTCTCGCCGCTGTCCATGGCCGATGCACTGGCCGAAACGGGTGTCGACTACAACAAGATCTTCGAAGACGCGGTCGCGGCCGTCGATTTCGATTTTCATCGGACCTGGGCCTACACAGAAACACACGTCGACGCCGAGCATGTCTGGGTCGGGCGTTCCGACCCACGCAGGCCGGCACGTGAACGATGGCAACTGATCAGTGTTGACGCCCGCGCGCCAACCGCGGCAGAAATCAAGAAATACCGGAAAGAAAAAGCGCACCAGCACTCGGACGATGGTGAGCATTCAGTCGCAGCAATCGTTGAGCCCGGCTCGATTCGGTTGATCGAGGAAACTGATGAGTACTGGCTGTTGGGATTCAACCCCGATGATGAGGAAAACATCATCGACAGCGTCGATGCGACGATCAGGGTCAACAAGGCGCATCGACGCCTCGAGTACATTGACCTGCGCAATCACGAAACCATCAAGCCTGCTTTCGGGGTCAAAATATCGAAGTTGATTACGCGCCTGACATTTGCGCCGGCAGCGGATGGCGGCCCTGTCGTGCCTGTGTCAACGCAGGTAGAAGCGACCGGCCGAGCCTACATTGTGGTTACATTCGACGAACAGGAGGTCACTCGCAACAGCGACTTCGAAGATGTCGCTGCGGATTTGAAAATGGTGCCGGATAGGTGACTCGAACACCTGACCCCATCATTACGAATGATGTGCTCTACCAACTGAGCTAATCCGGCACGGACAAGCGGCGCGCAGTATAGCGTCGCCGGCGCATTGCGAAAAGGGTCCCGGGCGATTAATCGCGCTGGCGGCGTACCTTGATCAGGACCTCGACACTGTCGCATTCCGTGCCCTTCGGCAGCACAGGCAAAGTACGGAAACTCACCTGGTCTTCGTCAATATCGGTTACCTCGCCGGTATCGGCGTTGTAGAAGTGGTGGTGAGGAACCGTACAAGAGTCGTAGTACAGCCGTTCGGGGTCCAGGCTGAGCTCTTTGACGAGGCCGCATTCCCCAAACAAATTCAGAGTGTTATAAACAGTCGCCTTGGATACCGTGCTACCGGATTGGCGCAGCCGATCGATGATCTGTTCAGCTGACAGGTGCTGCGGTCTGGCCAGCAGGATCTCCGCAATTTCCAGGCGCTGCGGCGTTGGCAAAATGCCGTGAAGCTCGAACTGCACGAGGATATCAGCGCGCGCCATTCTGTCTGTCCTTTCGATCAATAGTCAGGCATGAGGATATCACGAGCCGGGTCACGCGCGTCAGCCCGCCGACTGCATTTCCGCTGAAATGGCCGAGATTCACCGGCAGCGACCGTCGGCCATACCTGGCGACAATGCTAAAGAGGACAGGGAGGTCCGGCATGCATTGGCGTTCTCGCGGCTACTCGCTTTACGAACTACTCATCACTACAGGGTTGATCGCAATCTTGCTGGCGGTCGGCATTCCATCATTTGCGGCCGTCGCGGCACGGCAGCGGCAGCTGGCGGAGATCAATGCCCTGTTCCATGCCATGCACGTTGCGCGTAAGGAATCGATAATGCGCCGCAAAGTCGTTTCCTTGTGCCCCAGCCATGATGGCCGGGCCTGCGCGAACAGCACCGACTGGTCCGGCGGCTGGCTCATGTTCGAGGACAGCGATCGGGACTCGCCGCCGCACATCGACGCCGGGGAACCCGTGCTACAACGCCACGCCGTGGCCAGCGAAATCATCATCCGGGCCAACCGGCGCAGCTTCACGTTACGAGCGACTTTTCTTCGCGCCACGAACGGGACTTTCGTCGTTTGCGACCGCGGCGCCCGTATTCCCCCGAAAGGCCTGGTCGTCAGCTACACGGGGCGGCCGAGAGTCGCGCTCAGCAAGACCAGCGGACAACCCTACTCGTGTGCGCATTAGGTTAAATCGGTGGCAGCCAATTGAGCCGCTTATCGGCGATGTGCCGCCATTCGTCGAAAAGTCGGCGCGCCCGGAACAAGCTCTTTTATAGTGGCTCGCATGAATAATACGAATCAGGGCGGCTTCACGCTCTACGAACTCATGGTCACTGTGGCGATAGTCGGCGTCGTTCTGGCATTCGGCGTGCCGAACATGCGTCAGTTCAACCAGAATGCCAAGATGACGGGCACCGCCAACGACCTGCACGCCGCCTTCCACCTGGCGCGCAGCGAGGCGACCCGGGCGAAAACCAACATCACGCTCTGTGCCAGCTCCGACTCGACGACGGCCAACCCAACCTGCACCGGCACCTGGGACCAGGGCTATATCGTCTTCGTCGATCTTGACGGCGACATTGCCGTGGATGGCGACGACTCGATTCTGCGCGCGCAGCCGGCGATCGCGGATGGCGTGATCCTCGTGGCAGAAAACGATTCGGACTATTTCAGTTTCGCTGCAAACGGGCTTGGGCGCGGCGTCGTGAACGGTGACGCGAAGGTGCTCTCACGAATCGTGATGTGTGACGATCGCGGCAACATTCCGGCGGCCGGCGGCAACTCAGCTGCACGGGTCTTCGTCGCCACGCCGCTGGGCCGTGCGACGATCCAGCGCAACATATCCCTGATCCAGGGCGTGCTGGACGATCTGGGCGAAACCTGCCCGTAGGCGGAATTGCGCTGAAAAATAACCAAGGAAAAAACGCAATGATCCTCAGGAATTCAAGATTTACACAGGTTCGTAAGCTCTCGGGCTTTTCGCTGATAGAGGTGCTGATCGCCCTGGTCATCATGTCCGTGGGCATGCTCGGCATTGCGGGCCTCTATGTCGAAGGCATGAATGCAGGACGAACGTCGATATTTCGTCACAACGCCGTGACGCTGGCCAGCGACGTTGCCGACCGCATTCGCGCAAACCCGACAGCCGGTGCCTTCTACGAGGGCGATCCTGGTAACAACAACTGCGTCCTGGGTGACGTGAACTGCGACCCGGAGCAGATGGCTGCCAACGACATCGACCTCTGGAAGACACAGGCCGACGACATGCTGCCGAACGGCGACGTGACCGTGACGTTTAACGGTGGCGTTGCGCCGCCGACCTACACCATCGTCGTGAGCTGGGACGAGGCCGGCGAGGACACGCCGCCAACTTACACAATTGTCATACCCGTACTCGCAATCTAAGGGGGCCGTCGGATGGACTATTCGCACTTCAAATTGGCCCGCTGCCAGGCCGGCCTGACATTGACCGAACTGATGGTCGCGCTGGCCATCGGTTCGTTCCTGATGATCGGTGCCATACAGATCTACAATCAAAGTCGCGAGGCATTCGTCGTCAATGAATCCATCGCCCGTGTGCAGGAGACCGCGCAGTTCGCGATGGATACGATCGAGGCCGACTTGCGCATGGCCAGCAACTGGGGCCGCAACAGTCGCGGACTGGCCGTTGAGGGCCGCTCTTTTATTGGTGACGCTGATCCGGCGAGCCTCGACCCGCCCGCGGACTGCGGCGCTCGATGGGTCCTCGATCTTGGTAAACCGATCGACGGCAATAATAATTCTTTCGGCCTCGCCTGCCTGCCGACAGCCGCCGCCGGTACGGCGCAAGCAAATTCCGATGTCATCACGGTGCGGCGTGCGAGTGTCGCTCCCGTCCTTCCCACCAATGGACGGTTCCAGATTCAAAGCACCCGAATCCAGGGCGAAGTATTCAAGAACGGCCTCGTCCCGAACAGCTTCGAACCGCCCGCAGACCCGGCGTTTCCCGCCACACCGACAGATCCCTCCGCGACCCATAATCTGCTGGTCAACAGCTACTACGTTGCTGAGGAGTCGGAGTTGATTCCTGGCGTACCGACACTGCGGCGCAAGACGCTGACCATGGAATCGGGCGCTTCCGTTGTCAGGGACCGGGAGGTTGCGCCGGGTGTCGAAAATATCCAGCTACAGCTCGGCATCGACGTTGACCAGGACAATACGGTTGATCGTTACGTCAATCCCGGGGATCCGATCTACGATCCGAATGCTGCCGCCGGCTACGTCCCCGGCGCCCGCGTCATGACGGCCCGCGTCTGGATAATCGTGCGCAGTGTCACACCAGAATTCGGCGTCCAGGATGTCAACACCTACAGGCCGGGCGATCTTGCCAGCGCCCTTACGCTCGAGGACGGTTATCGCCGCATGCAGGTATCGAAAACCATACTGCTGCGTAATGCCAGAACCTGATCAAGAGACAGATTATGAAAATCAAAATTCAGTCAATCAATCATCGCAACAAGCAGCGCGGCGCGGTACTCGTGATCAGCCTGCTGCTGCTCGTTGTTATCACGACACTGGCAATCTCGGGCATGAATACGGCAACCACCGAGCTTGCAATGGCACGCAACGACCAGAACTATGAGTATGCGTTCCAGGCTGCGGAAACCGGCCTCGAGGCCGCCATCGCACAGGGAAGCTTCAACGCGGTTGCCGCAGGGCCGGCCCAGGTCACTGATGTCAACTATAACGACCAGGTTTCGACGACAATCCGATATGAAGGTTCTACGCTGGTGCCGGACCGCGCGTTCAGCCTCGGCGTCGGCAGCGGCGTTGCGGCCCATCACTTTCTTGCCGCGGCCGATGCCAAGTCGAAACGTGCACCGGGCAGCGATACGGATCGCGATTCCAGCGCGCTCCATACACAGGCTTTTTATGTCGTCGGCCCTGAGTCGTCGTCACTCTGAATTCCGAACGGAGTCATCGCATGAATACGATCAAGATTTCCATATTCTCGCTTTTACTAATAATGAGCACGGCTGTGTTTGCAGACAATTATCCGCCGACGAGAACGTACGAAGTTCTCGTACGAGAAGTGCGTCTGCCCAGCACGGATGGTGGCACTATTACGGTGCGCGAATGCGATCGTTGTAATTATGAAACTCACAGGGTCACGGCGCGCACTACCTACGCGCTGAATGGAAAATACATGTCGCTCGAAGACTTTCGCGAGGTCATTGACGAATTGAGGCTCGAAGTTGGCCATGTCGTCAACGTGAGACATGACATCCAGACTGGCACGATTACCCAGGTTTTTGTTTACACACAGTAGGCCGCTCAGAACGGACACTGAGGACATCCAATGAAATCTCAAAACGTAAGAACACTGTCAATCGGCACATCGTTTCTGCTAACGATCCTGGCCGGGGTGCCAGCGGTCGCCGATGATACGGAGCTGCTGATCGTCGACCCGGGCAACACCGTTGCAACGCCGCCGAACATCATGTTCATTCTTGATACGTCCGGCAGTATGGGCGACCCGGTAAACACAACCAGGCCATATGACAGCAATCGTGACTATGCGGTCGATTTTCCGGCTTCGTCCTGCGACTCAAGCAAGTTCTACTGGACCACGCTGGACGTGGAACCGGGCTGCGATGGCAATACGCAGTTCGTTGATGAAGCGGCTTTTGTCTGCGACGACGCCAAACTGCGAATGAGTGGCATCGGCGCCTATAGCGGCGTCATGGTCCAGTATCGCGCCGATGCTACGGGCTCCACTCGCTGGCAACAACTTGAGATTGGTAATGCGACCGGCCGCGTTGAATGCCAGAACGATTCCGGCGTACACGGCAGCGGCACGACGGGCCAGGTGTATGCACAGGCTGGAAGCGATCTGCCTGAGTTCACCTCCGATTCCGGCGCTGAAATTTCCTGGGGCAGCGGCGACGCGGCGCAAGCCTACACCGTGTATGACGGCAACTACCTCATCTGGAAGGGAAATCCGGAAACCGCCAGCCTGCCCAAGATCGACATCATGAAAGCCGTTACGAGGAACCTCATGAACGCGATTGAGGATGTCAACGTCGGCGTGATGCGATTCACGGGTTCCGCAGGTGGACGCGTTTTGCACGCGATCAGCCCGATAAACACAGACCGAACCGCCGTACTGAACAAGATCAGTGGGCTGACAGACGGCGGCGCCACGCCGTTGGCCGAAGCACTGTATGAGTCCGCCCTGTACTGGCGCGGCCTGGATGCCGACTATGGCGACCTGCCGCTCGATGCCACCACCGGCTTGCCGACCGGCGACATTGATCCGAAAGCGTTTGTCGGCGAGGCGCCTGGCACTTACCAAAGCCCGGCGATGCCCGTGTGTACGCGCAACTTCAATGTCTTGCTGACCGACGGCGTGCCGGTCGACGATGCGGACGACCAGGCGAAGGCACCGCTGCTACCGGGTTACGGCAGCCTTGGCCGTACGACTTGCAACGGCACCGAGGCTAACGGACGTTGCCTGGACGACATCGCTGAATACCTGTCCAAGGTCGACATCAGTGCCAGTACAACCGGCCCGCAGGTCGTCACAACGCATACGATCGGCTTTGACATCGATCTGCCAATTCTGAGAACGACTGCGGAAGTGTCCGGTGGTGACTATTACCTGGCCGAGAACGTCGAGACGCTGACAACGGTCCTGATGCGCATCATCGAGAGCATTGTCGACAAAGGCCTGTCCTTCTCTGCGCCGGCGGTTGCTGTGAATACGTTTAATCGCACGCAGAATATCAATGATCTCTATATCTCCACATTTCTTCCAGACGCCAAGGTGCACTGGCCCGGTAACCTCAAGAAATACACGATCTCGAACGGTGTCATAAAAGACGCCAAGCCTGAGGACGCCGTGGACACGGAGACCGGGTTCTTCAAGGAAACCGCCAGGAGCATCTGGACGGACATTACGGTCGAGGATGGTACGGACACGACGCTTGGCGGCGCGGCGAACAAGCTGCCGATACCGGACGACCGCAATGTTTACACCAACAACGGTACGCTGAGTGCCCTGACTGCGACTAATAACGCAATCACGCCGTCGAACTCGACGGCATTCAGCCAGAGCGATTTCGGCCTCACCGGCGCTCCGGGGGAGCCCTCGGTTGAGGACGTTATTCGCTGGGCGCGCGGCCAGGACATTATGGATGACGACGATGACGGCGAAACGGTTGACGCCCGCAACGTCATGGGTGACCCGCTGCATTCGCAACCCGCGGCTGTGGTTTACGGCGGCGATGAGGATGATCCGGAAGTAGTCGTGTTTACGGCGACGAATGACGGCTATTTCCATGCTATTGACGGTGACACTGGCGTCGAACTCTGGTCGTTTATCCCCAAGCAGTTCCTGCCGGATTTGCCGGAGCTCATGCTGAACGGCAACTCGACCTACAAGCACTACGGCATTGACGGCGATATCGTTCCGGTCGTTGCCGACCTGAATGACAACGGCGTTATTGACGGCAGCGACTTTGTATACGTCATTTTCGGCCTGCGCCGTGGCGGAACCGAGTACTACGCGCTCGACGTGACCGACAAGGACAGTCCGGAGCTGCTGTGGACCGTGAGCTACCCGGAATTCGGCCAGAGCTGGAGCAAACCGGTTGTGGCACGTGTCGATATGGTTAATGCGGATCTCAATGCTCAGAAAGCCGTCGTTATCATCGGCGAAGGCTACGACACCGTGCACGATACGGCGGCATTCCCCAGCAGTGCCGACAACGCCGGCGCCGGCATATCGATGCTGGACCTGATGACAGGCGAGCGACTGTGGCGAGCCGGGCGAACCGATGCCGACCTGGTGCTTGAAGAAATGACACGGTCGATTCCCAGCCAGATTCGGGTCGTCGATTTCAGTGGCGACGGATTTGTCGATCGCATGTATGCGGTCGACGTCGGTGGCCAGGTATGGCGTTTTGACGTTTTTCGTGGCAAGGAGCCGGACGACTCGAGCGACCCGCTGGTAACGGGCGGCGTCATCGCACGATTCGGCGGCGAAAGGGTCGCCTCGGCAGGCACAACTAATACGCGACGATTCTATTCGTCGCCGGACGTCTCGATCTTTACGGATCCTGTACTCAATCGCCGCTTCCTCGCAATCGGCGTCGGCAGCGGCTACCGGGCGCACCCGCTCGATATCAGCGCAACTGACGCATACTATTCGCTGCGTGATCCGGACCTGTTCGCGAAGCTCGACCAGGATGCATACGACAACTACGTCGAGGCTGTTGACGGCAACATGGCTGAGGTCAGTGAACAGGTCAATGTCGAGATAGCTAACGACCAGCGCGGCTGGAAATTCACGTTTCCTGTGGATCAAATGATGTTGTCGTCGTCTGCCACATTCAACAACTCTGTGTTCTTCCTCGGCTATGAACCCAACATCCTTTCTGCGTCGAGCTGCGAGGTAGCACCGGGTAGGAACTTCCTTTATCGCGTCAATGTTGCGAACGGTGATCCGGTTGCGAACAACCTGGACGGAATGACAGGGACCGAGGCTGATGCGGCCCGAACGACAGCCCTGAAACAGGGCGGCATCGCACCGACGCCGTCATTCCTGTTCCCGGGTGCCGACGATTCCTGCACGGGAGATGCCTGCTCGCCGCCGCCCATTGGCTGCGTTGGCGTCGAGTGCTTCAACCCGGGCTTTGTGAATAATCCGGTTCGTACTTTGTGGACTCAAGATGGAATTGAATAGACGGACTGAG
The DNA here is from genome assembly GCA_049666725.1 of Woeseiaceae bacterium. Lineage (GTDB taxonomy): Bacteria > Pseudomonadota > Gammaproteobacteria > Steroidobacterales > Woeseiaceae > UBA1847. The sequence goes on along the minus strand of JBATHK010000124.1, from coordinate 78,000 downwards.
CTGGCGCGCATGTCTGCCAGGAACAGACTGATGAAACTGCGCGTATACATGCGCGGCATCACATTGATGGAGCTGATGATCGTGGTTGTGATCGTCGGCATCCTCACTGCGATTGCTTTCCCGAACTACCGCAATTTTGTTATGCGGGCGAAGCGCAGCGAGGCAAAAGCGGCGCTGCTGAAAGCCGCTACCAACCAGGAGAAGTTCTATCTCCAGAATCAGATTTTCTCGGATAGCCTGGCAGAGCTTGGTTTTAGCGCACCGTTCAAGACGGACTCAGGCGCCTATCAGCTCAGTGTTTCCAGCCCGGCCTCGGCAAGCGACTTTACGGTAACGGCTACCTACACGGGTACCGACGACGAGAGCGCAAAGTGCCCGACATTCACGATTGACGGACGAGGCAACAGGACATCTCCCGACGGAACATATGCTGATTGCTGGACACGCAAGAACTAGAAGCCCGCGTCACCTTCTGCCGAGCGCCTACGGTTCCTTCGGTGGAGCTTGTCGTCCTGAGAAAAACAGCGCATCGATAATCAACGCCGCGGCGCCGACTGTAATGCCTGCGTCAGCGACATTAAAAGACGGAAAGGCCCAGCCGCCAAACCACACTTGAATGAAGTCTGTCACGTGTCCAAGCCGGATACGATCGATGAGGTTGCCGACGGCTCCGCCCAGCACCAGCGCCAGTCCGATTGACAGCAATACCTGACCTTCTTTGCGAATGCGCCAGATCCACACTGCAATGACGCCACTGACAACCGTGGCCAGCGTTACAAAGAACCAACGCTGCCAACCCCCGGCATTGGCAAGAAAGCTAAACGCGGCACCCGAGTTTTTCTGGTGTGTCAGGTTGATAAACGAGTTGAGAGGAACCCGATCATAGAGCGGCACCCACTCGACAATTGCCCACTTTGTTAGCTGGTCAACGACGACGATGAGAAGCGCAATAACCATCCATGTAATGAACCGTGCATTGCCCGCGCTTTCTAGCTGTGTGTTAGTCAACGTTATTTCCTCTCAGGCCGTATGAGTAGCCAGAGCTTTACGCGCATTTTCGGCATCGATCGCCATTTGCGCAACCAGTTCGTCGACAGATGCAAACTTCTCCTCGGGACGAAGGTGGGCAACAAAGTCGACATGAATGTATTCACCGTAAATATCTGCATCGAAATCAAACAGGTGAACTTCCAATAGCGGCTTGCAAAGATCAAATGTCGGACGTGTGCCGACGCTGGCAACCCCGTCGAAGGTACCTTCGGCGAGCCCATGTACGCGCACCGCAAATATTCCGAGCACCGCGCTCTGCCGCCTCCTGATATCGACATTTGCAGTTGCATATCCGAGCGAGCGTCCAACCCTCCGCCCTTTGACAACCTTCCCGGACATGCGATACGGGCGACCCAATAATGCCGTCGCGTGCTCGATATTGCCATCGGCAAGCGCATCACGTATTGCTGTACTACTTACCCTTACGCCATCGACAACGACGCTCGACACCTGATCGACATCAAACTGTAGTGCCTTGCTCGCCCGCCGCAAATGCTCGATCGTGCCCTCTCGTCTGCTCGCGAACTGGAAGTCATCGCCTACGACGATATGTCGGGCATTGAGACCGTGGACGAGAATCTGGCGAATGAATACATCCGCTCGAATATCGCGCATCGCCGCATCGAAACGCGGGCAATAAAAAATATCGATGCCGTAATCAGCGAGTGCCTCGTATTTTTCCCGAAACCGCATGAGCCTGGCCAGTGGTTTGGCCGCTGCGAAAAATTCTTTCGGGGTCGGTTCGAAACTCATGACGATCGCAGGCCAGCCTTTGGCCCGTGCTTTCTCAATGACCCGATCCAGCAACTGCGTGTGACCGAGGTGCAGGCCGTCATAGGCGCCGATCGTCACGACACTGCCCCGTGCCAACTGACTGTACGGCAGGTCGACCTGATGCCTGACAAGCCGCACGTCAAATAGCCCGTAACCGGAATTGGGACGGCCGCAGCCCCAGCACCAGCAAACTTACGAAATAGGTGGCCACTCCCCCGGCAACCGACACCCCCAGCCAGGAAACGCGGTCAAACAAACCGACGCCCAGCCACCATTCCAGCGGACGATAAAGCAGTAGCAATACCGCACACATGGCGATGTTTGCAGCCAAAACCCGAAGCATCAGCATCAACCAACCCGTGGAGTGCTGGATAACGTCATCGTTGTGCAAGCCGCGATACAACAATGCGGCGTTAAGTATTGCGGCGACCGAGGTAGCGCCGGCCAAACCCACGTGCGGTCCCGCGAAATCAACTGAAGTCAGGTACCAGGCCGACGCGATGCTCAACACGAGGTTGACGCCGAGGGCTACGAGGCCGATTAGAACCGGCGTTCGCGTATCTTCGCGGGCAAAAAACGCCGGCGCCAGGATCTTGACGAAGGAAAACCCGATAAGTCCGAGCGCGTAGGCTTGCAAGGCGAGCATAGTCATGCCGACCGACTTTTCGTCAAAAATCCCGCCGTAAAACAGCGTCGCTATCAATGGACCGGCAAGCACAACAAGCCCGGCGGCGGCCGGCACGACGATCAACATTGCGAGTTTCATCGACCAGTCCAGCGTCAGCGAGAATTCCGCCTTGTCCCCGCTGGCCCACAGCCGCGATAGCGTGGGCAGCGTGACGGTGGCCAACGCGATGCTGAACAAGCCCAATGGAAACTCCATGAGCCTGTCAGAAAAATACAGGTAGCTGATACTTCCGACCGGGAGCAGCGAAGCAATCACGCCGCCAATCAGCACATTGATCTGCGCCACAGATGAGCCAAAAATCGCGGGCACCATCAATCGAAACGCGCGACGCACGCCGTCGTGTCGCGGCGCCCAGATCGGTCGCGGGAAGGCACGTATCTGTGCGAGAAACGGCAGCTGAAACAGCAGCTGCAAAATACCGGCGACCAGGACTGCATAGGCCAACGCCATAACCGGTTGCTCGAGCATCGGCGCAACCCAGACCGCGGCCACGATCAGGACAACGTTCAAAATGACCGGCGTGAACGCCGGTACTGCAAAACGCCCGTAGGTATTGAGAATTCCGCCTGCGAATGCCGTCAGCGAAACGAACAACAGGTACGGAAACGTAAACCGTAACATGAGCGCTGCAAGATCGAAGTCGCCGCCATCGCCTATGAACCCGGGGGCCACAATCAGGACCAGCAGCGGCGATGCAATGACGCCAAGCAGCGTTACGACGAACAGCACGATACCGAAAGTACCGGCCACCGCATCGACGAATTCACGCGCTTCTTCGTGATCGTGTTTTTCACGATAGCGCGCCATGACCGGGATGAAGCCTGCGGAGAAAGCGCCCTCAGCAAAAAATCGCCGCAACATGTTCGGAATGCGCTGCGCCACCAGGAACGCATCCATGACGAGCGACGCGCCGAAATAGCGAGCAAAAACAATATCCCTGACCAGCCCCAGTATTCTGGAAATCAAAGTCATGCCGCTGACAACCGAGGTCTTCAGCGCCAACTTCAGTCCGGAAGTGCGTTTCTTGGTCGTCATGGGAGCGAGGAGTTTAGCCTAAAAAATTCATGAAATCAGTCATTTACACATTATGTCGAGCCTGAGCAGCCGCAGCTTCCGGCTGGCATTGACAATACCTCTCCGGCCACGAATAATACGCGGCTCTTCGAGAGCAGGACACGGAAAAAACAGTGGCAAACATCAAATCAGCCCGCAAGCGCGCCCGCCAGGCCGAGAAGACCCGCAAGCACAACATGGGAATGCGTTCGATGATGCGCACGCAGATCAAGAACGTCGTCAAGGCATGTGATGCCGGCGACAAGGACGCTGCCGTGGCCGCTTACAAAGCCGCCGTGCCGGTGATCGACAGCATGATCAACAAAGGCATTGTCACCAAGAACAAAGCCGCGCGTCACAAGAGCCGCCTGAACCAGCGATTAAAAGCGCTCAGCGCCTAACTCGAGGCCGGGTCGAACTCCTCGACCGCTTCGGCTTCCTGATCAGTCAATTCCAATTGCTGCATGACCGCCTGGCCCAGTTCTTCGGTCCCGGCTCCTGTTGCTGCGCTGACCTCGAACACCGGCCCGGTCCATTGCAGTGCCTCCAGCAGCATGTCACGCGCGACCGGCAGGTCCTCGTCACTTAACAGATCTATTTTGTTAATCACGAGCCAGCGCGGTTTTTCAGCAAGCTCTGCAGAGAACTTCGCCAACTCATTTGCAAGTGCCTTGACCTCATCGGCCGGCTCCACGTCAGGATCGATCGGCGCGATATCGACCAGGTGCAGCAATAACCGTGTGCGCTGCAGGTGCTTGAGAAACTGAATGCCGAGCCCGGCGCCTTCTGAAGCGCCCTCGATCAGGCCTGGAATATCCGCCATAACGAAACTCTGCAGCTGACCCACACGAACGACGCCGAGGTTGGGATGCAAAGTCGTAAACGGGTAGTCCGCAATGCGCGGTTTGGCCGAGGACATGGCCGTGATCAGCGTCGACTTGCCCGCATTCGGCATGCCGAGAAGGCCAACGTCGGCCAGCACCTTGAGTTCCAGGCGCAGGTGCCGGGCTTCGCCGGGCGTCCCATTGGTAATTTTCCGTGGCGCACGATTGACGCTGCTCTTGAATCGCGTATTGCCCAGACCGCCGCGGCCGCCGTCAGCCACCTTCTGGCGTTGACCGGGCTCGGTCAGGTCACAGATGAGCTCGCCCGTGTCGACGTCATGAACGACGGTCCCGAGTGGAACCATGACATCGAGGTCGTCGCCCGATCGGCCTGTCTTGTTGCGCCCGGAACCGCCCTGACCACCTACTGCTTTGAATTTTCGGGCGACGCGAAAATCGGCCAATGTATTCAGCGAGGCATCGGCAACCAGGAAAACGCTGCCGCCGTGGCCGCCGTCTCCGCCGTCCGGCCCGCCCCTCTCGACGTATTTTTCACGCCGAAAACTCAAGCAACCGTGACCACCGTTGCCTGCAAGGACGCGAATCGTTGCTTCATCGACGAATTTCATCTGTGTGCCATTCCGTGAATCAAAAACGAAAAACCCCGCAATAGCGGGGCTTCGTAATTCGTTGTTTGCCCTCCGCGCGACTGCTCGCCGGGGCAAGCTCCTGCTATGCGTCGAGGACGCTGACGAACTGGCGGTTCTGCGGGCCCTTCTTCTCGAACTTCACATGCCCGTCTTTCTTGGCGAACAACGTATGATCGCGGCCGATTCCGACATTTACGCCGGGGTGGAAGCGTGTCCCGCGCTGACGCACGATGATGTTGCCCGCAACCACTTTTTCGCCGCCATAAATTTTCACGCCTAAACGTTTACTTTCCGAATCGCGACCGTTCTTGGTGCTACCGCCTGCTTTCTTATGTGCCACTGTACTGTACCTGTCTGTGTGATGACCCGGCCGAGGCCTGGTCTCAAAAAATTATTTGCCTGTCTTTTTTGCGGCCTTTTTCTTTGCCTTCTTCTTGGCAGCCGGTTTCTTGGTCGCCGCTTTCTTGGCAGCCGGTTTCTTGGTCGCCGCTTTCTTTGCCGCCGCTTTTTTCACCGGAGCCTTCTTCGCGGCCTGGTCGTCTTTCTTGGTCGCCGCTTTTTTCGCACCCGTGGCGCTTATGTCCGTGATCTCGACCTCGGTGAAGAACTGACGATGCGAACCCTGCCGCAGGTAATTCTGCCGGCGCTTGAACTTAACAACCGAGACTTTCCGGGTCTTGCCCTGGCGCAGCACTTTGGCGCTCACGGAGCTGCCCGAGAGCACAGGGTTACCGACCTTGATATCGCTGCCTTCACCAATCAGCAGGACGTCGTCAAAAGCGACAGACGCGCCCTCATCGGCCTCGATTTTCTCGAGTCGGAGAACGTCACCTTTTGCCGCGCGGTACTGTTTGCCGCCGCTGCGAAATACCGCATACATTATGTTTGCTCCAAAAAGTCAGTTGCTGTCTCTGCAACTCACTGAGAATTAAGAATCTTTTGTGAGACGATCAATCTGCCACGCAAGCAAGAACTGGCGGGCGCCACAAAAGAGCGGGAATTCTATAGACTCTGCGGCCCGGGGTCAACGTCCGGGACGCGCGGAATTTTATAGAATTTCAATAGCTTGCAATCTCGTCGCACGATCCGGACAGGCAGCGCCAATCTCGCCAATAGCAACGCTTTCAGGCATTATCCTCAAACCTATGCAATTGGCCAAAAAAACAGCCGTTCCCCTGAGCTTCGACGACGTTGCAGCGCTCGCCGCTGACGCCATGCAGGCCGTCGACCGGCTCGTTGCCGTGAGCCTGCGGAGTGACGTTGCCCTGGTCTCGCAGGTCTCGGAGTATATCGTCATGAGCGGCGGCAAACGGCTGCGACCGCTCATAGTGCTGCTTGCCGCGCGCGCACTGGGCTATGAAGGTGAGCAACATATCCGCGCCGCAACCATCATCGAGTTCATTCATACCGCCACCCTGCTCCATGATGACGTCGTCGATTCATCAGATCGTCGTCGCGGCATGGATTCGGCGAACACCGTGTTTGGCAACCAGGCCAGTGTCCTGGTCGGCGATTTCCTGTATTCGCGCTCGTTCCAGATGATGGTCGACATCGGTGACATGCGCGTCATGCAGCTCCTCGCCGACGCCACCAATACGATCGCGGCCGGCGAGGTCATGCAGCTCATGAATATCCACGATCCGGATACGAGTGAGGAAGACTACCGCCAGGTGATTTACCGCAAAACAGCGCGGCTGTTCGAGGCCGGCGCCCAGATTGCGGCCGTGCTGGCAGCACGCGAATCCTCGGACGAAGCCGCGATGCTCGAATATGGGCAGAATCTCGGTACGGCGTTCCAGCTCGTCGACGACGCACTCGATTTCAATGCGTCACCCGAAGAACTGGGCAAGAATCTCGGCGATGACCTGGCCGAGGGCAAGGCAACGCTGCCGCTCATACATGCGATGCGTGTCGGCTCCAAGAGCGAACGTGCGCTTATCCGCGCAGCCATCGTCGAAGGCGGGCTCGAAAAACTCGATGCTATCCAGGCGATCATCGAGTCCACCGGCGCGCTGGAGTACACGGCAAAACGGGCCCACGAGGCCGCCGATATGGCTATCAGCGCGCTTTCCGATATTCCTGGCTCCCAGTACAAGCAGGCATTGATCGCGATTGCCGAATTTGCGGTCAAGCGGCGGTCCTAGTGCGGCGTAACGGCTAAATGGATAGATTCAATACGCCGTGGCGTGTCACGTCGGCCGCTATCTACACGACGCCCACTGATTCCCGCGTCTACGGTACGCTTGATATCGACGTGACTCGCGCCAAACGCTTCCTTCAGGAGAAGCGTGCAGCAGGCGTAAAAATAACGATGACCCATCTCGCTACGGCCGTGCTGGCGCGCGCCGTCGCTTTTGACGTTCCCGAGATGAACTGTTTCATTCGGCGCGGTGCTGTTGTCGGTCGGAAGCGCCTCGATGTCATGGTGCCGATTTCTGTCGGCGGCGACTCTGGCGTTACAGCCGCGATAATTAAAGATGCGCATGCCCGAACGGTTACCTCAATTGCCGACGAAGTACGCGACAAGGCCGCGAGCGGCCGCGCCGGTGTCGAAACCAGGGTCGTACAGAACAAGTACCTGTTGAATCGCATTCCCTGGCCCTTGCGACGTCCGGCGTTCCGTTTCCTGAAATGGATCACGGTCGACATGGGCATCGAAATCAAAGCGTTGGGGCTTTCTGCGCACAGTTTCGGTTCGTTCGTTGTCTCGGACATTGGCAGTTTCGGCCTGAATACCGGCATGACGTCATTGATGCCAGCCGCAAAGGTTCCGGCTGTCATCGTGCTCGGCAAGGTCGAACAGAAGCCGGTTGTGCGTCGTGGAGAGATCGTAATCCGCACGATACTGCCGCTGACCGGCACCTTCGACCATCGCATTGTCGACGGCATGCAGATCGGCAAGCTCGCCCATGGCATTAAACGAAACTTCAGGAAACCCGAGTGGCTGGACGAGATTCCCGAGAAAGAGCTCGAAAACTGCCTTTTTGCCCCTCGTGTCTGAGCTTTCGCGGGATCGGCGATCTGTGTATGATTGCGCGCGTTCGGGGTGTAGCTCAGCCTGGTAGAGCACTGCCTTCGGGAGGCAGGGGCCGGAGGTTCAAATCCTCTCACCCCGACCAAGAACGAAAAGAAAAGGCCCTTACAACTTGTTGGGGCCTTTTTCTTTTTGGGCGTGGGAGGAATCTGGAACCGAAAAATAGGTTCACAACGAGGCCTAACGAAGTTGGCCAACAGGCGTCACCCCGAAGCGGTCTGCCCATCCTCCCACCCGACCCGCGTTAACAACTATAGATCTCGTCCCGCAGACTTTTTCTTACCTCCATTTTCAACGTGTTCTGGTTGTAGAGATTCTGTAGGCATGTACCATGTAGTCTGCAACTGCCAACTAATAATAAGCGGGGGATCACTATGGACCTAAACGCTGGACTGCTCGGGGGAGGATCCTGGGGAACGACCGTGGCGGCACTGATCGCGAAGAATGCGCCGATTACGATGTGGGCCAGGGATCAGGCCACCGTGGACGAAATCAATACTCGGCACAGCAACACAAAGTATCTCCCCAAGGCAGAGCTGCCAAAAAGTGTCCGCGCAACGGCCGACATCGAAGAGGCCGTGGCCGAGATGGACGTGATAGTCATGGGTATTCCGTCACAATCCTTCCGCGGCGTGCTCGAACAGATCAAACCGCACATTCGACCCTGGGTGCCCGTCATCAGTTTGAGCAAGGGACTCGAACTCGGAACCAATAAGCGCATGACCCAGCTGATCAACGAGGTCCTGCCCGGCCATCCGGCCGGCGTCCTGACCGGACCGAACCTGGCGCGGGAGATCATGTCGGGCTTTGCCGCCGCGAGCGTCATCGCAATGGAAGACGAAATCATCGTCAAAGAACTGCAGAAGCTGTTTCACAGCGGCTTGTTTCGCGTTTACACGAATCACGACGTCGTCGGCTGCGAACTCGGCGGCGTGCTCAAAAACATCATCGCAATCGCCACGGGCATGGGAGATGGTCAAGGCGCCGGCGAAAATACCCGTTCGGCCGTCATTACGCGTGGCCTGGCCGAGATCACGCGCCTTGGTGTAGCGATGGGCGGAGAACGACAGACATTTGCGGGGCTCGCCGGCACCGGGGACCTGATCGCAACCTGCACGAGCCCGCAGAGCCGCAATCGCACGGTTGGATATGAGCTGGGAAAGGGCCGGACGATCAGGGAAATCACCGCTGAGATGTTTATGGTTGCCGAAGGCGTGAAGAGCGCGCCGGCTGTCATGGCACTGGCCGAGGAGTACGGCGTCGACATGCCGATCGCCCGGGAAGTTTTTCAGGTCGTTCAGGACAAGAGCACGGCGCGGCAGGCGTTTCGGGGTTTGTTGAAGACTGCCGCCGGCGCGGAGTGTGATCCGGGTTAATAGAGAGTATTAGCGAGCGCGACTCCTGGTGCGCGAAAGAAAGTATACGAGCAGACCCGAGCCAATGATACCGATACCGAACAGGCCCTCAACGGGTCGGTTCATCAGCACAAACCACAGCGTCCAGCCGGTCAGTGCCAGGTAGATGATCGGGGGTATCGGAAACAGGAACGTGCGATAAGGGCGTGGCAGATGTGGCTGCCGCAGACGCAGTACAAACACGCTGATGACGGTCGCGAAACTGTTTAGCGCGAGCGTGAAGCCGGCGAAAACCAGGACCGACTCAAAACTCGCGGACAGGATAAATACGATCGCAAGAATGGACTGCACGTAGATCGCGCGGCTCGGTATTCCATCGTTGTTCCTGTAAGAGAGAAATCTCAAGACTCTGAAATCTTCTCCGATAACCTGCAATACACGCGGACCGGCAATCGTCATCGCGCTGACCGTGGAGATCAACAGCGATGCCAGCACGAGCCCTGTAAATCGTCCACCCAGCTCGCCAAACACCGATTGTGCCGCAATGAAACCGACCTCGACCTCCCCCTGCATCGCAGCCACGGGTGCCGAGTAGAGAAAAGTGAAATTCAGTGCAACATACAGAACGGTGACTATTAGTGTGCCCGCCAACAGTATGCCTGGCAGCGTCCGCTGTGGATTTTCAAGCTCGCCGCTCAGGTAGGTCGCGGCATTCCACCCCGTATAGGCATAACTCACGTAAATTAGCGATACGGCAAACGCGCCGCTGGTGAGGAGCGCGGCATCGCCCTCGGACGGCAAAAAGCGTATCGGCTGCTGAGTATCAACGAGCACTGCGGCGGCGAGACAAAATACGACGATCACGCCGACCTTGAGAACCGTAAAAACGACCTGCAGCCCGCCTGAGTTGCGCCGGCTGCTGGCATGGATAACGGCCAGGATCGCGACCAGCCCAACCGCAAGTGACTTTTCGATCGACGCGGACGACAGACTCGGCACAATCGACGTGGCGTAGGCCGCAAAGGTCATTGCAGCGAGCGCCGTCGGGCCGGCGAATCCGATCGTTACGGACGTCCAGCCGGATGCAAATCCGGCGGCCGGATGGTAGATCCGGGAAAGAAAATTGTATTCGCCACCGGAACGTGGCAACGCGGCGCCGAGTTCTGCATAAGTCATTGCGCCGCACAATGCGATCAGGCCGCCAATTCCCCACAGCATGAGGATGACAAAGCCCGATTGGATATCCAGTAACTGGAAGCCCAGACTGGTGAAAACACCGGTGCCTACCATATTGGCGATGACAACGGCAGTGACCGTCGTGAACTTGAATTTCCTGGAGGTCATGCAGGCTTTGGGCTCGTTCGTCTTGTTATTGCGCCATTATTGCGGCGTTTGCAGGGCCCGTCCAACGGCGATGCTGTCTACAATGCGCGCCCGGCCTCACTGCGCTACAATTTAAGCATGAGCAAATTTATTTGCGCGTTCATGCTGGTTGTTTCCGCTGCCGTCGCCGCGGCAGATCCTGCAGCCGTGGTCTGGTGTCACGAGGTCGCGTTCAGCGAGTCTGCAGAAAATAAGGATATCGACGCATTCCGATCGTATCTCGATGACGACGCTCGATTTGTCGGTAGTACCGTCGTCCGGGGTCCGGACGAAATTGTCGCTGCCTGGCAGGTGTTCTTTTCCGACAATGGCCCCGCCATCAAATGGCGCCCGCAATTTGTCGAAGTTCTGAAAGATGGCAAGCTGGCACTGACACGCGGACCCTATCGCATGATCGTTAAAGACCCGGAGGGCAACGAAGTCGAGCACTGGGGCACTTTTAACTCGATCTGGCGCAAGCACGAGAACGGGAAATGGCGGGTTGTTTTTGACGCCGGCAGCATCGCTCCATCTCCACCCGACGAAGAGACACAGGCCGTGCTGCAACACGAGAATGATTGCTGATGCGGGGACATTCTTAATTTAATGTATTAATGCGTTAAATTGAGAATGTCCCCATATTGTCGGACTTCGCCAAGGGCATCGCACCGTGACCAGCAAGCTTCCCGACGTAGGTACCACGATATTCACGGTCATGAGCCAGCTGGCGAATGACACCGGCGCGATTAACCTTGCGCAGGGCTTCCCGAGTTTCGAGCCCCCGAGCGCTCTAACGGATCGAATCAGCTTTCATCTGACTCACGGCGCGAACCAGTACGCACCTATGCCGGGCATTCCGGCTTTGCGCGGAGCCATCACCGAAAAGACGCTGCGCCTGCAGGGCCGCGCAATCGACAGGGACTCCGAGGTCACTGTATGCACGGGCGCGACCGAGGGGCTGTTCAGCGCGGTCCAGGCCGTCGTGCATCGCGGTGACGAGGTCATCCTTATCGATCCGGCCTATGACTCGTACGAACCTGCCGTGATGCTGGCCGGCGGTGTCACCCGGCACGTTCCGCTGCTGATCGCTGAAAACGGGCACGACTTCTGTATGGACTGGCAGCGCCTTAAAGATACGATCAGCGACAAGACTCGCCTGCTCATCATGAACTTTCCGCATAATCCGACCGGCGCAATTCTTACTTCTGATGATCTCAACCAGCTGGCTGATATTGTGCGAGACACAAACTGCTTACTGCTTTCGGACGAAGTTTACGAACACATTGTGTTCGACGAAGAACAGCATCACAGCTTTTCAAGCCATGACGAACTCTGGGAACGATCGCTGGTCATCGCTTCATTCGGCAAGACGTTTCACGCAACCGGCTGGAAGGTGGGATATTGCATCGCTCCCGCTGCATTATCGGCCGAGTTCCGAAAAGTTCACCAGTTCACGACGTTTTCGGTCAGCACGCCAATGCAGCATGCTATAGCCGATTTTTTGGTCAGCGACCCGGACTTCGCGGCCAATCTGCCTGCGTTTTACCAGGCCAAACGCGATCGCTTTTGCCGCTTACTGGCAGGCTCTCGATTTCGTTTCAAGCCGGCACGCAGCACTTTTTTCCAGATTGTCGATTACGGCGATATCAGCCAGGAAGACGACGTAGCGTTGGCGAAACGGTGGACCCGGGCAATCGGCGTCGCATCGATTCCCTTATCCGTGTTCGCTGAAACACCGTTCACAGGGACGCGGCTGCGTTTTTGTTTTGCAAAGGCTGACGCAACTCTGAAAGATGCGGCCCGACGCTTATGTAGTCTCTAGGCGCTGCCGAGCTGGAATGCCAGCAATGCGCCCAGGTAGCCGATTGACGTCATGTACAGCCATGCGAAAACGGGCCAGTGCCAGGAGTTTGTCTCGCGTCGAATGACTGCCAGCGTCGCCGCGCACTGCAGGCAACACGCATAGAAGATCAGCAGACCAATAACCATCGGCAGCGTGAACACCTTCCTGCCATCCGGCCATTTAGAAGCTTTCAACCGGCCCGAGAGCGTTCCTTCATCCGCCTCGTCACCGACGGCGTAGACCGTACCGAGCACGGCGATCACAACCTCGCGTGCCGGGAATCCTGCGATGACGGCGGACGACACACGCCAGTCCCAGCCCAGCGGTGCAAACACGGGTTCAACGAAATGCCCCGCTCTGCCCAGCCAGCTCTGCTCCATCTGTGCAGCCGCCGCGACATTCTCAATTCGCTGGTACTCGGCTGCCAGTTCCTCACCGGACAACGTGTACGCAGCAATGGCCCGTTGCTGCTCAACCTGAGGTGCGATCGACTCCGAACGCGGGAAGTACGCGAGCGCCCAGATGATGACAGCGACCACGAAGATGACGGTGCCGGCGCGATAAAGAAACACTTTTGCTCGCCCCAGTAGCTGGATAAACACGGTCTGCAAATTCGGTCGTCGAAACTCGGGCAGCATCAGCGCGAATGACGGTTTCGGGCCACGCAGCGCCGTCTTGCGGATCAGCAGGGCCGTCAGAATACCGGCCACTATTCCAAACAGGTAAAGACCGAAAAGAACCAGCCCCTGCAGGTTCATAAACCCGACCTGCCGCGCTGGTACGAACGCCGCGATCAACAGAGCATAGACAGGCAGTCGCGCCGAGCAGGTCATGAATGGCGCCGCCATGATCGTCGCGATTCGGTCACGACGATTCGGAATCACGCGCGTCGCCATGATGCCGGGCACGGCACACGCGAAACTCGAAATCATTGGAATGATGGACTGCCCGGAGAGCCCCACCGAACGCATGGCGCGGTCCATCAGGTAGGCAGCGCGTGCGAGGTAACCCGAGTCCTCCAGCAAAATTATGAACAAGAACAGAATCAGAATTTGCGGCAGAAAGATCACGACACTGCCAACGCCCGCGATGATGCCGTCGGCGATCAGGCTCGAAAAGGCACCTTCACCCAGAGCCTGCGTGACATTCGCACCTAACGCAGCGGCACCGGCATCAATGAAGTCCATGATTGGTGTTGCCCAGGCAAAAACAGCCTGAAACACGATCGCCATGACGAGAAAAAGTCCGATCGTTCCGGGAACCGGCCGGTTTATGAAACCGGCGACGCGCGTCCGCCAGGAATAGAACGGTGGCGCCGAATGCTGCACTTCGCCAAGCACTTTGCGGACCCAGGCGTAACGGACCCTCGCGTCCCTTGCGATGGGCGGCTCGATACCGAACAGCGAATCCCTTACCGCTTCCAGCTTGTCTCGCGCATTTCCGCCGAGTTTCTCGAGGAACGCCAGGTTCGCATCCGTCGGCCCATCAATCAGCAATCGTTCGAGTTCCGCAAAACGTATCGGCTCCTTCGCATCTTGCGCCAGTTGGCGGGCCGCCTCAGTCAACTCGGGCCAGACGACGATTCTCTCGGCCGGAACAAGGCTTGCCATGTCGGCGATTGCCTGCCGCAGGCGCGGCAATCCGGCACCCGTGGTCGCAACAACCGGATAAATGGGAACGCCACCGAGCACAGCTCGCAGCCTGTCGATATCGATGCCAACGCCACTGCGTTCGGCCGCATCGGTCATCGTCAGCGCGATCACCGTCGGCAGCTTCAGGTCGATCAGCTGCTGCACGAGAAACAAACCCTGGTATAAGTTGGTCGCATCGAGGACCACGAGTAGGCCGTCGGGCTGTTTCATATCCTGCACCCGCCCGAAGATCACATCGACAGCGATGTGCTCCTCGAGTGAATGCGCACTGAGCGAATGGGTGCCGGGCAGATCAACGAGCTGAATGACCTTGTCATCGACCTTGAGCAGGCCTATGTGTCGTTCAACTGTGACACCCGGATAGTTGCCGATGCGCTGCTTTAGACCCGTCAGCCGGTTAAAGAGCGTGCTTTTCCCGGAATTGGGATTGCCAACCACCGCGATGCTGGCGTCGGAACGCTTGGCAAAGGGAATTTCATGGGCGGGAATGCGGATTTCTGAGCGTTTAGTCACCAGCCGCTACAGGTGAAATCTTGAAGTACTTTGCGTGTTCCTGCCGCAAAGAAATACCGCAACCAAACAGTCGAAACTCCATCGGGTCGCCACCAATAGCAGAACTGGCATGCTCGACCTCGGCACCCTCGACCAGGCCGAGCACCATCAGGCGTTGCACCTGCGGATCGACAGCGTCGACAAACTCGATGATGCCCTTCTGGCCACGTTTCAGCGTCGCGAGCGTGTTGCCGTTGATTTCCATAAGTTCCTATAAATGCTGAAGTTTCAGCCCATTGGTGGGTATGGATTAAATGATAATGATTCGCATTACGATATGCAATAGGGAATTGTACGGATAGCCGGCACTTGCACCGTTCAGCGTGTGATCCAGTTCACGAATGTCGTAAAAAGCCAGCGTTCAGGCTGCATTCATTGACTCACGGTTAGCGTATCTCAATAACGGCTACGCCGCTCAAATCTTCACCCACCGCGAGGATCGCGACATGAATACGACCGCCCGAATCCTGATCCCAGTCCTGCTAGTCAGCGTTGCCACGTTATCGGCGCATACGACGCTAGCCAATACACCGACCATCCGGCTCTTCCCCACGACGGTCGTAGAGGATCTGCGACAAACCGGCAACGTCGCTCGCGACATGGAAACCGGCTTGCAGGAGGTGATTGGCCGACTCGACCAGCAGCAGGAGCTGTACCACGAAAGCAAGTGCGACGGCGCCGAGGATGACTCCGGCTGTCAACGACTCGCACGCCAGATCGGCGCAAGCTATCTCGACATGCTCACCATTATGGAAGAGCGGCTGCCAGACATGGAGCACACCGTGAACAACACGCGGCTTAGCCTCGAGAAGGGCCTGCGCAATGAGCTCGGCAGGAAAATGACACCCTGGACATTGCAGGAAACGCTGATCGGCAGCGACGTGAACAAAGCCGTAACGAAGTCCTCCCCTACACTGCGCGGTCGATCGGGCATGCGTCTCAGTGAACGATTCAATCAATATTATCAACTGGTCGCTACGTCCGGCGCCAAAGGTGACCAGTCGCTTGCGGTACTGGCGTCGGACATCTACCTCGATATGGAAGAGACCAGCCTGCTGATTCAGCGCACGCGCCAGGAGATAGCTCGTGCGACGCTGATGGAACAGCTGAACCAGTCGTTCGGCATTATCACGCCCGAGATGATCGAAGTTGTCGGTGGCGTCAAATCCATCCTGTTTGGCGACGAGCAGGGCCAGGCCCTGGTCGCGGGCCCACCGCCCGGCAGCGTCGAGCAAGCCTACCGCAGTCCGCTTGAGCAATGAAAACAGGCACAGTCAGGAGAATTCCCGTGAACTCAAACGCCATTAGAAAACCGCTGCTCGTTGTTGCAGGACTCATTGCGACAGCCTTCGTCATTGCGTCGTGTGCTGCGACGGCGCCGACCTGTGCTGCGCCTCAATCGAAGAACCTCAGCGCGGCCATCGGTACAACTCAATCATCGTTGCTGGAAGGCTGCCATGCTCACTTCGATCGTTACTATGACGATCTCCTGACCATTGCAGAAGGTGACCCAAAACCCGAGAACAAGCGAGAGTTCAGCCAGTTCCTGGTTTGGTCCACTGACAAAGGACTGCTCAGTACCCGCCAGGCCGAGGATTACTACAACCGCTTCTTTAACGTGAAGTTCATGTCCCTGAGGGGCGACTACAACAACTGCTCGCATACCTGCCCCAACAAGCAGAAAGTGCTGTTCGACATGGAGCGCGAACTTTCAGAAAAGGAACGCGGGCTTCTCAAGGTCAGCCTTGATAATGACGGCTATTACCGTGCCGACCAGCTATACCAGGAAGTCGAGCTGGTACTCGAGGCGACCTGCACCGCCTGCGCGGCAGGCCGGTAGACTGAAGCAAAGGACGATGAGCCGCAGCCTCGTCTTCTTCAAAGGGCTCGCCGCGGGCGCGCTCGGTACGCTGATCGGCGGCGCGGCGTCTCTGTACCTGTTAAGTCGCAGCGGCGTTATCCATTTCAGTAACACGGCAATCAGCAGCCCCGGCGAATGGTTGCACTGGGCATACACGAACCTCGGTTCCTCAATTCCGGTGTTCGCCGTATTGCTGCTGGCCTACTTCGTCACGCTTGGGCGCCTGCGGGACGCGCTGGAAAAGGAACGCCCGATCAACCAGGTAGTACAGCTCGATCACCTGACCGACATCTGGACGACCCTGTTTTTCGGTACGGGTGTTATCTGGACAGCAATCGGTATGCGCAGCGCGCTGATTTTTGCGCTAGGCGATCGCGATGCAGCGCTGCAGCAAGGCGCTTTCGCGATGCTGGAACGCATGATTGACGGCGGCATCCTGTTGGCACTTTCAACCACAATTTTTGGCGGCGTTGGCGGATACGTGATGCGCGTGTACAAGACGATTTTGCTCGGCACCCGCTTGCAGCAACAGTACGACACCGCTGCGCGTGCCGATACCTCCGAAATGCGCGAGAGCCTCAAGCGAATCGAGACACATCTTCGCCATGGTAACGGAACGCCAGAAGCCGCCGAGGCGCAGCCATGACACGCTCGCCGCTGGCTTATCCCCTTAATCGTTCTGCCGACATGGATGGTGGCGGAGCCGCTGACCTGCAAACCGACATCATGCGATTCATGGCGATCCTCTCCTTGTGCCTCGTTGCGATATTTGCGCTCGTGCAGAGCATTCCGATGACGCCGGCGCCGCCCGTCGAGCCCGCAGCGCAACCCACACCGGTGGATACGGCTCCAATAGTCGCAGAAGTTCCGCCGGTCGCCCCGCCAAGACCGGCGGTGCCCGAATCCGTCAAACAACCGGTCGCGAAAACCGTGACGCTGACGCGACCAAAGTGGGTTCCAAAATTCCAGCCGGCGAAGCAACAGGCTGCGCCGGTCACTAACGTGCCTCCAGTCCAGGCGTCTGCGCCGCCGCTGCCGGAAGCACCGCCACCCGTGGTGCCGCCGGTTGAAAGCGAGGCAGAAGGATTCACGCTGCGCTTCGAATCGGATGCCGCGCTGACGCGACTGGTCGCAGCAAGCCATGTCGGTCTTTACGCTATTGAAAGCAGCCGCGCGCAGCGCATGACAGTCAGTAACAGCCGTATCAGTTTCTGGGATGCATCCACGCCGAACACATTTCACGAAATGGAAACCGCCACAGTACCGGCCGCCGTCCTCGATGCGCTGACCCGGACCGGAACGAAAGCCGATGCGGTCAGCTGGGGCGTGACCCTGCCGGGCAAATTGAAAACACAACTCGATGATCTCATGCAGGCGCACGGCGGCGGCGCGCTGGTCATCGGTGCAAGCGGTGACATCCGATGGGAGGCCTCATGAACCGACGTATCCTCATACTGCTGACGGTCCTGGTTGCGCAAGCAATACCGACTGTTGCCGAGTCGCGGGAAAAAGACCTCGATCGCTGGCTGGACCGCGACCTGATACCTTACGTGCGGCAACAGCTTGTCGTGCACCCGCGGTTCAAAAACGAGACCGTGATGTTCGTCGTGCTACACGATAACGCGCCCGCCTCCGCCAGTAATGCTCTTGCGCTGTCACTACGGGATCGTGTCCTGGCGGCGGCCGTGGCGACGCCAGGTGTTGCCATTGGCTGGCAGCAGGGACGCAGCGGCAATTCACTGGACTCGCAGCCGCAGGATTGCACCCTCGACGACGTGCACTACTACATCGGAATCGAGCTAACCCAAAAACTCGATAGCAGCTACTCGGTAAACGTACGTGCGCTGGACCTGGAGGATCGAAACTGGGTGACCGGATTCGGCAAGCACTGGAAGGGACAGCTCAGCACAACGCAGCGCCAGGCCATGCGGCAGTCGCGTATCGACGAAACGTTTCTCGGGGCTCGTGATGTACCCTTCACTCTGGCCCAGACCGACCTGCTCGCGGCGCATCTCGCTCACCAGTTGAGCTGCACGATGCAGAAGCGCGTTTCAGACGAATACGTTGTCGCTGCGGATCTCCGTGAGCCAACCGCTCCGGGCCTGCGAGGAACCGTCGAGCTGATCAGTAACAATCTCGCAAACCGCCAGGCCCTGGTATTGAGCAGCGACGAGACCAGAACCAACGCGGTATTAAGCGGCAAAGCGCATCAGATCGATGGCGTGTTGTTTCAATACTGGCTGACCGTAACGCCGCAGAAAGAGGATGACGATGTCACGGCACTCAGCGCGAGCGCTTACATCGTACTGCCCGAAACGCCGTTGGCGGATAGACCTGGTCCGAAACCCGGTCCGACCGTTGAACACAGTACTGCGGCTGCGCCGGTGGCAATCTCTATACCGAATGCGGGAAAAGATTCATTGATCAGTTCGCTGCGTCTCTCGCCACCAGCCTCACTGAGCGACTGCCGGGACGGTGGCGTAGCTATTCGCGAAGCGACCTACATGTCTGGCGTGCGTCCATGCTCGATACTGCTGACCGAGGCACACGCCGACTCGATCGTCTTTTTCCTGGAGCACCAGGCCAATCACGGACTGGTACGGCTGGCCGGAACAGAATGCCGTGATCGCACAAAGGCACATATCGCGCGCAGCGGTGAGCTGCTGAGTTTTCCGATCGCCAAGACCGCTACGGCGAGACAAAACTGGAGCGAGACCTACGAATGGTTGCTGGAACCCGATCTCGACACCTACTACGCCGTCGTAATTTCAGACGTTCAGCTTGCGAGGCGCGTAGCCAATCACATGGACAATCTGCCACTGCGATGTTCCGCATCGATTCGCCCGGGCCTCGAAGGCAACGAGCTGCGCGAATGGCTCAGTGATTTTGCGATGATCACCGCGCGTTCTTCGAAACACGTCGACTGGCGTGCCGTGAAAGTCAAAGACGTACTGTAGCGTAGCCGCGATGATTCGACTGATAGGAATTCTGACGGGCTCTGCGATTGCGGTTGCGTTTCTGATCGTCACGCTGGGAATACCCGAACTCGAGGCACCGCAGCCGGTGCCTGCCGCACCGCCAGAACCCGTGGTGCAGTCTGACACCGCACGGCCTGCAGAACCTGTGCCGTTACCGGAACCAGCGCCGCCGCCTGCGACGCAAGCGGAACCCGAAGCAGCCGTTGCGCAAATGCTGCCGGCAGTCCCCGATGCGCAGCCCGAGCCCGAGGCGGCGATCGGAGAGGTGCCGACATCGATCGAGCAACAGTGGTATGCGTTCTGGAGCCCTTTCCGCAGCAAAGTCGCCGCGGACGGTTTCGTCTCGCAGTTGCAAAGGACCACGGGGCTGGACTATCGCGTCGTTAAACTCGAGCCTGGCGTTTACGAGGTCGCGTTTGCCTATTCAGACGACTCGGAAATACAGGAAAAACTGGTACAGATTTCGTCGGCGACGGGTCTCGACCTGTCGGGTGGCTAGCATGCGGGAAATTCGCCTGCCGGCACTCATTGCTCTTTGCGGAATCATCCTCATGGTGCTCGCTCTTGCGGCCAACGCAGCGAAACCGGACCTTGACGCCGCGTGGCAAAACTACTCTGCCAACCAGACGACGCTCGAGCCGGCGTACACGTTTCCCCATTCGACCTGTTTCAGCGTCGCCGCGCTCGAATACGAGCTGCCGGAGTCGCTGCTGCTTGCTGTTGCACGCGGGGAAAGTGACTTCAAAGCGACCGCCCGATCCCGCGCCAACGCGCATGGCGTGATGCAAATCCTCTGGCCGGGCACCGCCAAGCACCTCGGAATTCATCGTCTGAGCGATTTATACGATCCCTGCACGAACATTGACGCGGGCGCGCGCTACCTCAAGGAACTGCTGCAGCGCTATAACGGCAATGTGCACCTTGCGCTGGCGGCCTATAACTACGGTCCCGGCCGCATCGCAGAAGACGGATACGGCATTCCATCGGGCGCCGTCTGGTATTCCGGCTACATTTACCGCCACCTCAACTACGTCCTCGGCAGTAGCTCGGTTGCAAAACCGGCGCCGGATACCCTGTACTCCGCCATCGGCCAGTCAACGCTGCTGACATTCGGCGAACCCTACCGTGCTGAAGCCTTCATTGAACGCCTGGAAAAACGTTCATCTGAGATAAATCTCGACTGGTTTCGCCGCGGCACGGGCGAGTTCGAAGTCGTGATGACGTACGCGGATCGAGAGGAATACGATCGCAGCGCCCGGCAGCTTGCGCGCGCCGGATTCAGGATCGACTAGCAGCCTGGCCGACCGATTTCCTCGGGCAACACCGACTCGATGCGCTGCATGACATCCAGCCTGTGAACCAGGTCATGAATATAGTCGAGCCTGTCCGTCTCGAGAATCAGCACGTCGCTCAGCTCGTAAGAGGCTATCCAGCCCTCATAAAGACGATCGAGCCGCTTCAGGTAGGATAGCGGTACGTCCTGTTCCATTTTGCGACCGCGCAGCCGGATCCGCTGGCGCAGGGTCGGCATGGAGCAGCGCAGGTAGATCATGAGGTCCGGAGGACGAATCGCATCCAGGATCGCGCTGTAAAAACCCCGATAGGTCTCCCAGTCGCGCTTCGAAATCTTGCGCATCTGGTGCAGCGCCGTTGCGAATATTTCGGCATCCTCAAAAATCGTACGATCCAGGGCGACAACACCGGGTTGGCGATCGAGTTCCTGATGCAAGCGAAACTTGTTGCTCAAGAAATAAAGCTGGGACTGAAACGCCCAGCGCTTCATGTCCTTGTAGAAATCGGAGAGATAAGGGTTTTCATCATTGGGCTCATAAAACGGCGCGACGTCGTAAGTCCTGTGCAGAAATTCAACAAGTGTCGACTTGCCCGTCCCCATATTGCCGGCTATCGCGATTGATCGTTTCATTGCCTGCTAACCATACCGCATTCGCGTCTGGCATCCACCCGGAAGATCACCTATGCTCGTTGCAGTTTGTGGATGCGAGATCGATGTGATTCAGGAAGACCCCAAAGTCCTCATCAGCGAAGCGGACATTCAGGCTCGCGTCGCCGAACTTGCCCAGCAAATTTCGAAAGACTATGCCAACTGCGACGATCTCGTCCTTGTCGGTGTATTGAAAGGTTCTTTCATTTTCCTTGCTGATCTGTCGCGCCAGCTGTCGATCCCGCGTCTCATCGAGTTCATCGCAGTCTCCAGCTATGGCAGGGGCAGCCGCTCGAGCGGTGCCGTGCGCCTGGTCATGGACGTGCGCGGCAATATCGAGGGTAAGCACGTGCTGATTGTCGAAGACATCGTCGATACGGGCCACACGCTCGAATACCTGATCGGCATGATTAATTCCCACGGTCCGGCGTCGGTGAAAACCTGCGCACTCGTGCGCAAAGCCGACTGCGCGGAAGTTCACGTCGACGTTGACTACCTGGGATTCGATATCCCCGACGAATGGGTGGTCGGCTACGGGCTCGACTATGCGGAAAAGAACCGCACCCTGCCCTACATCGGAATTATAAAGCCGGACGACTAGTGGTCGGCACAGCCGTCGACGTCAACCTCGATCGTCGAGTGCCCGATTCCGTATTCCTCCTGCAGGAACATTTTTACATCGCGGATAACCGCAGACTGACTCTCAACCGGCCCGTCCAACGACACGTGCATTGTCAGCATCAGCTGCTGCGGCGTCAGCCCCCAGATATGCACGTGATGAATTTCGCCAACGCCCGACACTCTTGCAACAATACGTTCCTGCATCGTTTCGACATCGAGCCACTCCGGCGCACCTTCCAGCAAGATATGGGCGCTGCGCTTCACCAGGGACCAGGCGCTTTTGAGAATCAGTGCGGCCACCGCCACAGACAGTATCGGGTCGATCGGCGTCCAACCGGTATAGATAATGACAATGGCCGCCACTATTGCCGCGACAGACCCCAGCAGGTCGCCCGCGACATGCAGCGCGGCACCGCGAATATTCAGGTTTTCCTTGTCACCGGTATGCAAGACGACAAACGAAACAAGGTTGATGACCAGACCAGCCGCGGCCACGACGAGCATGGTCTCGCCCAGCACATCTCTCGGGCTAAAAAAGCGGCTGACTGCCTCAAACAAAATCCAGCCAACGACCGCCAGCAGGCTCAATCCGTTGACGAACGCGGCGAGTATCTGGAAGCGCTGGTAACCGTAGGTCAGGTTACCGCCCGGCGGGCGTCTGCTGACGTGAAACGCCAAAGCGGCGAGTGACAGCGCCATGGTATCGGTCAACATATGGCCAGCGTCCGCCAGCAGCGCCAGCGACCCGGAGATGATGCCGCCAGCGACTTCGACCAGCATGAATGTGCCGGTCAGCACCAGTGCGATTATTACGCGCCGCTGATTGCTTTCGTTGGCCGCGTGCCTGTGAGTTTGCGACATTCTTCCTGTCACTCGGTGTAGTCGCTGATCCTGTAGATCAGGATCGCAGCACGCTTGATCGCGAGCGGCAGCGAGGTCAGGTCGAGGCTCTCGTTTGGCGTGTGACCACCGTCACCCAGCGCACCGAGTCCCGCAATAGCGTCTGTGTAAGGCGCCACGAAGGAAACATCCGCCGCTCCGCGCATCGAGGGATCCAGTTCCTTCATCGGGCCTCGGCCGAGCGCCTCGTTGATCGCCGACAGCATGACTTTGAGACTGCGGTTACCCTCGGTCGGAAACATCGGTGGATAGCCTTCCCCAAATTCGATGCTCGCACTGGTATGCGGCAGGCTCTCGGCGACGATGGCACGCATCGCGGCCCGCGCGCGCGCCTGCTGCTCAACAGAGATCGTCCGCATGCCGCCGTGAATGACTGCCTTTCGCGGCACGACGTTCCCCTTGCCAAAAGCTGTGCCGCGATTCTGCTGCGCATCGTAGGTGACATCCGTGCCGCCCAGGATCGTGCCAACGTTGAACGTCAGGTGCTCCTCGCCGCGCACTTCCTCATAGAATGCGTTAAGTATGCGCGCCGCTTCAAAGATGGCGCCCGCGCCCACGCTGTCGCTGAATATGCCTGAAGAATGTGCCTGTCTGCCTTCAACCGTGAGCATCCAGCGGCTCGAACTCCGTCGGGCGATGGTCGCCCAGTCAGACCCTTCACGATGAACCGCCGATTCAAAACCAAGCGCAATATCGGCCCACTGACCGGCTTCAATCAGCTCATGCCGACCGATGGAAAGCGGCCGGCCGAGTTTCTCCTCATCACCCGTGTACGCGACAACGACCGGAATATCGTCTAGCGCACCGATTTCCTGCAGCGCTTTGAGTGCGTAAACAATGACGACGTTGCCCGACTTCATGTCATCGACACCCGGACCCGTGGCCGTGTCGCCGTCTCGTGAAAATCCCTGGAACGCATCATCAGCTTCGAAAACCGTATCGAGGTGACCGATGAGTACGAACTTCTTCGCCGTACCGTCGAGCTTGCGGCCGAACAGGTGCCCGGCCCTGCCCATTTCTTCAGGCATTTCGATCCACTCGGAATCAAGTCCGAGCGCATCGATCTCGCGCTGCATGACGCGCCCGACTTCGCGGACGCCCTCGTGGTTCATTGTGCCGCTCGAGATATTGACGGTTTCTTCGAGCAGTGCGATCGCATCTTCCGCATGTGAATCGATCCACTCGACCATGCGCTGCTCATTTTCGTCGAGCGCCTGGCCGAAAACCGGTAGCGACGCAAGCACGAGCGTCATACCGAATAATTTCCTGGTCATGATAGTGGTTCCATATGTCGCGGTTCACGAATATATTCAGCAGCGAATGTAGCAGATAACGGAGACACCCGTGATTTCAGCCACCGAACATCCGAAACAGTATATTGACGTCAATGGCAAACGCATGGCCTACGTCGAGATGGGTGAAGGTGACCCGATTGTTTTTCAGCACGGTAATCCGACCTCGTCCTACCTGTGGCGCAACATAATGCCGGAACTGGCGAACCATGGACGCTGCATCGCCGTCGATCTGATCGGCATGGGCGACTCCGACAAACTGGATGACCCGGGTCCCGACAGCTACCGATACGTGGAACATCGTGACTACCTGTTTTCAGCCTGGCGACAATTGAATGTCACTGGCAATGTCACTTTCGTCATTCATGACTGGGGTTCGGCACTCGGCTTTGACTGGGCCAGCCAGCACGCCGACAAAGTGCGCGGTATCGCGTACATGGAAGGCATCGTGAGACCCGTAAGCTGGCAGGAGTGGCCCGAGGCGATACGCCCGTTGTTCCAGGGATTTCGATCCGCAGCCGGTGAGACGATGGTACTCGAAAAAAACGTATTCGTGGAGCGTGTGCTACCCGGCTCCGTGCTTCGCGGCCTGACCGAGGACGAAATGGCGGTCTACCGGCGGCCGTTCGAAAACGAGGGCGAGACCCGACGGCCGACGTTGACCTGGCCACGCCAAATTCCGCTGGACGGCGAACCTGCCGACGTGCATGAGATCGTTGCGCGGTACGCGGACTGGTTATGCAATTCCGGGATACCGAAACTGTTCATCAACGCCGAACCCGGAGCGATTCTCACGGGGCCACAGCGCGAGTTTTGCCGGGGCTTTCCGAACCAGACCGAGGTAACGGTGGCCGGCAGTCACTTCATCCAGGAAGACTCCCCGCTGGAAATCACGGCGGCCATTCGCGAATGGCTGGATCAGCTGGGCTGAAGGCCGGGCGACATCCGGACAAAAAAAAGCGGCTTCTCGCGAAACCGCCTTTTTCAAACCTACGTTAGCACGTGGTTCCTGGCCCCCTGCATCCCCCGCCAAGTCGTACCTGAAGGTGTCGTTCAACTGACGCGCAGCCAAGATGTTGTGGAAAGGCTACGTTTGCTGACGTTCAAATTCGCAGAAAACTCGCTTGCTGTCAATCCTTTAGGCAACAGCCAGCTATGGTGCCCGTGCCCTGGGTTTTATTGTGGCAAAAATACAACGACTCGTTCAGCCTACCATTGCCTGCAAAATCAAGGCTTAAGCGGTCACTGACGGGGATTCGTCCAGAACGGGGTTTCGCAGGCGACCGACGCCCGGAATTTCAACGTCGACGGTGTCGCCGGGTTGCAGCCAGACCGGCGGCGTCCGCGCCGCCCCGACTCCGCCCGGTGTGCCGGTCGCAATGATGTCGCCCGGCAGCAATTCCGCAAACGTCGAGCAGTATTCGATCAGCGCCGGGATATCGAAAACCAGGTCAGCGACCTGACCACGCTGCATCGCCTCACCGTTGACGAATGTCGTTAGCTGCAGCACTGACGGGTCGGGAATTTCGTCGGCAGTAGCGATGCACGGGCCGATCGCACCACTGCGATGAAAGTTCTTGCCGGGCGTGAACTGCGGCGTGTGCCGTTGCCAGTCCCGAATCGAGCCATCCATGAAACAGCAGTAACCCGCGACATAGTCAAGGGCATCATCTCGTTTGACATGGCGCGCACGCTTGCCGATGACAACGGCCAACTCGCCCTCGAAATCGAACTGCTGTGAAGCGCGCGGACGGAGGATGGGCTCATTGTGTCCAACCAGGCTGGCTGGAAATCGCACGAACACGACCGGGTGCTCGGGGACCTGCCGCCCCATCTCCTCGATATGCGGCCGATAGTTAACGCCGACACACAGGATCTTGTCCGGATTCGGGATGACCGGCGCGAACTGAAGATCGGAGGCGCTGTAGACCGCGCCTCCCGTATTGTCGGCGAGTTCAGGTTCCGCTCCCGCCGCAATCACGGCGCGAAGATCGCCAAACCGCTCGCGAAATTCCGCGCTGGCCTCGCGGACGCGAACGCCGTCCATGAGGCCATAGCTCAGTTCGCCATCGCGTTTGAAGCTGACTAGCTGCACTTAGTTAAATACGTCATCGGAGCTGACAATTCTGACTTTGTCGCTGGACAAGCCCAGCGGGATCGTCGAGATCAGCTTGTCTTCGTCCAGCAGTTTTTGAGGCTTGTCGGCCTCATAGCTGATCGGGGAAGCACGGTTCGATACCAGGCGGTCACGCAGGTCCTTGGTGTCCTTGCTAACGAAGACATACTGGACGTTGTCGGTGCCCAGATTTTCCTTTATCACACGATTGACGTCTTTCAGCGTCAGCTTGTTCAGCCCGTCCCGCACGTATTCGGCAAAGTTGTCGATCCGGTAGTACTGGCTGTCAACCTCATAGCCGAGCTGTCGCGACTGGCCGTCCATCAGCAGGCTGACGAATTTGGACAGGTAGGCACGGGTAGTCTCGAAATCCGACTCGCTCATGCCATTCTTGACCAGTTTGTCGAGCTCGAACATTGCGGTACGAGTCGCAAAATGTGCGTCATTATTGTCCCGCAAGGGACGCAGCCACACCTGGAAGATCTGCTGCTGGCGCGCGAGGTTGGTGTCCGGATGAAACTGGAACATGCCGCGCGGAAAATATTCGATGTAGGCGTAATCGCCGTAGTTCATGCCCCGGGTTTCACGAATACGCTTGTACAGATGGCTGTTCGAGTTTCGATGCTCGCCAAAGTAAGAGCGAACCAGCCATAGTGCGACCCAGTCGGGATCGCCGCGTCGCAATTCGATCGGGAATCCGAACGATACCGCTACGGCCGGCGTCTCCTTCTGCACCAGAACCGCTTCGCGACCATTCGGCATGCGCGCTGCCGGAACTTCCAGGGTGAGCCGTTCACCGGCTGCGAGTTGCTGCAAGTCCGCGCTGACAGTCGTAACGAATTCGTCAGGATAGCCGCCAGCGAGTCCAACGGTGACGTTCGATACCGAGTAGTTGTCGCGATAAAACGCCTTGAGATCATCCAGGGTTATCGCCTCGAGATCGCTGACGTCGCCATAGTTGAATGAACCGTAGGGATGCTTGGCACCGTAAATCGTCGAGTACAGAAGCTCCTTGCCGAGCTCCTCATCATTGTTGCCCACGACATCAGTACGAATCACGTTGACCAACTGGGTTTTGATGCGATCGAAATCACTTTCGGACCAAGCTGGGAACAGCAGCTGGCCACGCACCAGCGAGTACCAGGTATCGAGATTGTCCTTGTGTACCTGCCCGGCCAGGCGGGTCATCTCCTTGTCTACCTGCGCGTTGAAGCCAGCGGCAATCGGGTACATGGCTTCGTTGATCTGCTCGATCGTCATCGCCTCCGAACCGCCGTCCGAGATCATGGCCGCTGTCATTGCGGCAAGGCCTTTCTTGCCATCCGGATCAAAACCGGCTCCCGTGTGCACGATAAACGCGACGTCTACAAGCGGCGAGGTAGCGGACTGCCTGGCAACAAACGACACCGGAACAGGGTCCCCGGCCTTGTCGACCAGGAGCTCTGGAACAGGCTTGGCGGCGGCAGATACGGCCGGCGCTTTCGACATTGCGGTTGCAGCAACGAGCTCGTCCACCGACGCCATGCCATCAATTCCTGCGACGCTATCATCATTGGAGAGCGTGACCGTTACGCGCTGACTGTCGATGAAGTAGCGGTTGGCGACATCGCGCAAATCGGCCGACGTCAACGAGTCGTAAGTCGCATACACCTCGTTGATGGTCTCAGGTGTCCGTGAAAAGTGGACGACGCTGGCGAGCATCTCGGCGATGCCCGACGAGTTATCCAGCTGTGAAGCAAATCCATAGCGCAGTCGTGATTTTGTTTCGCTGACTTTTTTCTCGGGAACGAGCTCTGTCCGAGCCTTGGCCAGCGTTGCATTGATGGAGTCGCGCACGTTGACGGCGTTCTTGATGTCGGTGAGCCGAGCCGCAATCAGCAGCATGCCAGGGTCTTTCTGGTCCGGGAAATAGCCCCACAGCTGATCGACCGCCTGGTCCTGGATGACGAGCTTCTGATATAGCTCCGACGACTCAGAAAAATAAATCGAGGAGATCAGGTCAAGCGCCGGCATGTCCTTTTCCGTTGGAACGTAGGCCGGCCCGCGATAGGTCATTACGAACCATGGCTGAGTCGGGCCCTCCCAGACGAGGTGCTCATACTTGGGGCCCTCGAGAGCAGGTTCGACCGGGATTTCGGCATCGTAGTCGCCGCGCGCCCAATCGCCCCAGTATTTCTTGACCAAGGCGAACGTTTCTTCGGCGTCAACATCGCCGACGAGAATAACGACGGTCTTTTCCGGGCGATACCAGCGATCGAAGAACACGTTGGCGTACTCCATCTGGTCGGGCATGACCTCGATGTCTTCAATGAATCCCATGGTCGTGTGTTTATAGGTGTGCTGCGTGTACATCAGGTCGCTGATGCGCTCGAACAGCTTTTGCACGGGATTGGAAAAATTCTTCAGGTACTCGCCTTTAACGGCCAGCGCTTCAGTGCGGAACTGTTCCTCGGAGTATTTGAGGTTCTGGAAACGATCCGCTTCCAGCTCGATCACCTTTTCGAGATCATCTTTGGTAAACGTGATGTGGTAGTTGGTGTAGTCATCGGTCGTGTACGCGTTTTGATCCGCACCGGCTTTTTTCAGTATGTCGCCGTAGACTTCAGGCGGGTACGCCTCGGTGCCGCGAAACATCATGTGTTCGAAAAAGTGCGCGAACCCGGATTTACCCGGTTCGACTTCGTTGCGTGAACCGGTCTGGACCGGGATTTGGATCGAAACGATATCCGGGTAGTCCGTTGGCACAACGATGACGCGCAGACCGTTGTCGAGATCGCGCACCAGGTACGGCATGTCGAAGATTTTCGAATTTTCGGCGGATGCCGCGGGTGCCTCGTTTTTCTGGCCGCAGGCCGCAACAAGGAACGTAAGCGCAAATAGCACAGGCAAGCTGCTGATCAGCTTTTTCATTGCAAGACTCCAGGATGTTTTCATACGACAGGGTTTGACATGCCGCATACAAAAGAGGTCAATGTTATCGTGTCACCGCGCAATGCGCATCGTGGCAAGCCGCAGGGGCACATCGCCAGAGCCCGCAGAACTTGAGGGAAAAAATGTTAAATTATCTATATAAATCAGTATTTTATACTATCTTTCTATTCTTGTTATACGGCACTGCAGCGGCCGCAACCGCCCTGCACAACGTCAACGGCTATACCTCCAGCGACGACGGAGTTCGCCAGTTCTCGGTTCTGGTCTTCGATGACGCAGGCAAGGTGGTCGCGACCGGTGGCGACGAGCTGCTCGCCGGCACAGCGGGTGGAGACCGGATTGACGGCGGCGGTGCCACTGTTTTGCCGGGCCTAATCGATGCGCATGCCCACGTTTATGGACTGGGCTTCCTGAAGACCAGCCTCGACATTACCGGCGTGCCTAGTGTGGACGACGCGGCCAACCGCATTCGCGACTATGCCGCGGAAAACCCGCACTCGCGCTGGATACTGGGTCGCGGCTGGAACCAGGTACTGTGGCCCGTCAAGGAATTTCCGACCGCGGCACATATCGATGCCGTTGTCAGCGACCGCCCTGTCTGGTTGCGCCGTATCGACGGACATGCCGCATGGGCCAACAGCGCGGCAATGAAGCTGGCCGGCATCGACAACGACACGCCGGACCCGGTTGGCGGCAAGATCCTGCGCGATGACAACGGGCACGCCACCGGCATCTTTGTCGATCTTGCGATGGACCTCATCGAACAGCATTTGCCGAAAGCTGAAAAGGACGATTATCGGCAAGCCCTGAAAAGCGCGGTCGATGCGCTTGTCGCCGAGGGCATGACCAGCGTGCACGATGCCGGCATCGACCTGATGAATGCCGAGGTCTATATATCCATGGCAGACAACGACGAGCTCGACATGCGTATTTACGCGATGACGGGCGGCGCTGGTGAGGTTCTCGATGCAATCGGCAAGCCTCTGCGCAGCTACGGCAACGATCGTCTCGAGATCGCCTCCGTCAAACTCTACGCCGACGGCGCCCTGGGTAGCCGAGGCGCTGCGATGATCGAACCGTACTCCGACGATGCCGAAAATCGTGGCCTGGCTTTCTGGACACAGGGTGAGCTCGACCGGATGGTTGCCAAGGCCAATGACATGGGGTTCCAGGTCGGCATTCATGCGATTGGTGATCTCGGCAACCGCATGGCGCTCGACGCTTTCGAAGCGGCGCAACAGGGCAAATCGTCGGCCCTGCGCAACCGCGTCGAACACTCCCAGATTATTGCCCTCGAAGACATTCCACGATTTGCAGCGCTGGGCGTCATCGCCTCAATGCAGCCGACGCATGCAACCAGCGACATGAACATGGCGGAGGATCGAGTCGGGCCCGACCGGATCCTCGGCGGCTATGCGTGGCGACGCCTGCTGGATTCGGGTGCCGTGATTGCGAGCGGCTCCGATTTCCCGGTTGAACTTTCGAACCCGTTCCACGGCTTGTATGCGGCGGTTACGCGGCAGGGACGCGATGGCGAGCCAGAAGATGGCTGGTATTCGGACCAGGCGCTGACCCGGGCCGAAGCACTGCACTCCTTTACGCTGGCCGCGGCCTATGCCGCCCACCAGGAAGACCGCCTTGGCAGCCTTGAGCCCGGCAAATGGGCGGACTTCATCATTATCGACCGCGACTACTTTACGATTCCGGCCTCCGAAATTGACGACATCCAGGTACTGCAAACCTGGGTCGGCGGCGAAAAAGTCTACGATGCGAACCTTACGGTCGAAGACAGATGATTGTCGAACAGATCTGGACTGGCAACGCATACCGCAATTTTAATTACCTGATCGCCTGCCCCGAAACAGGTGACGCACTCGCAGTTGATCCGCTGGACTTCGGGAAATGCCTGGACGCCGCCAATGGCAAAGGCTGGACAATTACACAGGTCCTGAACACGCACGAACATGGCGACCACATCGGCGGCAACACAGGGATCGTCAAGGCGACCGGTGCAAAAATCATCGCGCACAAGAATGCGAAGAACCGCATACCCAATGTGGATCGTGGCGTCGGCGCCGGCGACATTATCAAGGTTGGCAAGACCGTCGAACTGGAATGTCTCGACACGCCCGGCCATACGATGTGCCACATCTGCCTGTTGTCGCACACCGACCAGCCCGCTTTGTTCAGCGGCGACACCTTGTTTAACGCGGGTGCCGGCAACTGCCACAACGGCGGTCATCCGGCGGAGTTATTCGAAACCTTCGAGAAACAGCTCAATGCGCTGGGTGACAACACATTGATCTACCCGGGACACGACTACCTGCTGAACAATCTTGCGTTCACGCTCGATCGCGAACCCGACAATGCGGTCGCGCAGCAAATGATCAGGGACTACGAGAACCAGGATCCCGCGGACGCGTTAGTGACCTCAATCGCCCAGGAGCATGACATCAATACTTTTTTCCGCCTGCAGAGTCCAGCCGTCGTCGCTAAACTCGCCGAGGAATTTCCCGAGCTGGGCGACAATCCCGACGCTCGCGCCGTGTTTCTCAAGCTTCGCGAACTCAGGAACAGCTGGTAACCACGCGCTCGCCCAGCTGCTTGACGGCCTTGTTGGAGCTGTCGGGCCTCGACGCCGTCCACAGCCACAACAGGGCCAGATAGAGCTGCTGCTGCTCGACGAGTTTCGGATACCACGACTCCCCCGAACCTTCGAAATAGGCATCCAGCAGCGCCCTTCCCTGTGCCTCGCTCAACTCGTGGTGTTCCACGATCGTCGCCAGGTCAAACAACGGATTGTTATCGCAAGCGTATTCCCAATCGAGAAACTTCAGATCGGGTGCAGCAATAATATTTTCGCCGACGAGGTCGTTGTGACAGCAGCAAAGATAGTTTGGCAGCCGCACGTTTTTAATAACACCCAGGCAAGTGGCGATGAGCTTCTTGTCCGGGTTTTCGATATCCCGGACGTACAGCTTTGCAGCCCCGCGCGCATCGAAAGATCGACCTGTTTGCGGCAGCGCATGGAGGCGCCGCAGCGCCGAGGCGAGCTGTTCGATTCTGCCCTGCTGGTCGAGCTGAGTCGGGTCCCAGGCCGTGCCCTCAACGTACCCTGTGATATAGACCTGGCGATTAACAAAAAGAACCGGGGCGGCAAGTCCGGCCTGCGCCGCCGCGATTTGCACTTTTGCTTCCGCCCGCCTGTCATTGTAGGGTGCGCTGCGCGGTTTATCGTCGATCTTGAGGACAGCCTTGCGACCGTTTTTTTCAAGCAGCCATGTATGGTTGCTCAGGCCGCCGGAAAGTTCGGCCCAGGTGGCGCCCTGCCACTCCGGCAGCTGGCGGATTACCGATTCGGGCGACCGCGAAGCCGTCATGCTCGTTGCTCGCGCATAGACCTGCTCCAGGCAACAAGGCCGAATGGAATCATGATCACGTAAATGACGAACAGCAACGATGTGAGCTGCAGGTCACGTACCCAATAAATTAAGACCGATGCCATATCAATACCCAGCCAGTACCACCAGTTCTCAAGCACTTTGCGCGCGACCAGGAACGTTGCCCAGATGGCTGACCATGTCGTCAGTGAGTCTATGTAAGGAAGCGCAGCGTCGGTGTACCGGCTTAGCAAATAGCCGTTGACCGCGCTGATTGCAATTATAACAACGGCAGCCGTGACATGCGTCTGCGACGACCAGGTTACGACGGGTCGCTCATGATCCTTGGTCTCGCCAGTGGTCCAAAAATACCAGCCATAGATTGCCATGATGAAGTAGAAGCCGTTGAGCACCGATTCCATGTACAGCCTGGCGCCAATAAATAACCAGACGTAGATCGCCGTGCTGATGCCCGCGCACAGCCAGCACCAGATGTTTTGCCGTATCGCCAGCAACAGGTAGCCAATCGCCAACACCACTGCAATAAGCTCGAGCGCCGAAAACGCCTGCGCCTGCTCGATCAATCGGGCCAGCAGCGACGCCACGTTTAGCCGAAGATCGGGTTGTTCAGAATCTTGATCGCGAACACGGCTTTTGGCAGCTGCTCGAAGGTCGCACCAATTTCCTGACGCAGAGCGTCCATGACGTCATCGAACTCGCCAACCACCTGCGTGCTCATCGCATTGGTCCATACCTCGAGTTGCTCATGATCATTCAGGCGGGCAATCACATCCTTGATCGGCGGTATGAAATCCGCGTCAAGCGGGTACAGGCTGATATCAACAGCTACTTTCATTAGTCAAACCTCTTTTCAATAGTAACGCCTGCCTGGCGTGGGTCGCCGAGACGCGTGTACAGCACATTCGGAAAGTCGGGCGGCTCATTGCCGAAGTAAAAACCGCGCACCGCATAATGTTTGTCGAACAGGTTGCGTGCCCATAGCTGAACTAGCCAGCCGTCCCGTTCGTAACCGACACGCGCATTCAGCAATTCGTAAGCCTGCGATTTTTGATCGTGACTGACGTCAAAGTAAAATTCGTCACGCGCCGTTGCATCGAGGCGCGCGAAGAAACCGCTGGCATTGCGGTAAACCGCGCCGGCCGCAAGCGTGTAGCGCGGCGCATGGGCCTGGTCCCGACCACCGAGGTCGCCCTGTGGCGCAGTGAAATCGTCAAAACTCGCATGCAACAGCCCGAGGTTGGCATAGAGTTCCCAGGTCGCTGACACGAACCAGCGAAGATCTGCCTCGGCGCCGACGGTTTTTCCTCTTGC
The DNA here is from genome assembly GCA_049666725.1 of Woeseiaceae bacterium. Taxonomy (GTDB): domain Bacteria; phylum Pseudomonadota; class Gammaproteobacteria; order Steroidobacterales; family Woeseiaceae; genus UBA1847. Next base: position 43,810 of record JBATHK010000124.1, on the reverse strand, counting down.
CGCATTGTCTGTAAAGAACACGAATGACGCCGGGTCGCCCGGAATTAGCTGAAACGAGGTACGCACCTGCTGGTCGTCACGGCGACTGTAGAACAGCGAAGCATTGAGTATCAGCGCATCGTCGGCGAGCGACGATTTGATGCCCGTTTCGATACTCCACAGCTGTTCTTCGCCGAAGTCTCTGCGTCCCGGCGGCACGGCACCCAGGTTAAAGCCACCTGCCTTGTAGCCCTTGCTCAGGCTCACAAAGCTGCTGAGTGTGTCGGAGTGGTCATGGCTAATGCTTAGCTCGCCGCCCCACATGGTTTCCGACGGCCCCGCCTCGAGCGCGGCCGTATCGACATAGCCGGTCGATCGATGCTCGACACGCAGCCCAGCGCCGAGTCGGGTCGACGCACCGATAGCGCTTTCCAGCTGGCCGAACAGCGCCGTACTGGTTGCCTCGTAGTCGCTGCCGAACGTGTCGTCGAGACTGTCTGCGAAGTCGTAGAGCGGATCGTAATAGTCGCCCTGGTTCAGCGTCACCAGCTCATCGTTCAATTCTTGCGCGTAGAGCCCGACGAGCCAGTCGGTGGTCGCACTGAAAATCCGCCCGGCATCATTGGATGCAAAGCGCAACTCCTGGCTGATAGTCCGTCGGCTGCGATCGTTGATTGATACGTAGTCATAGCTCACGGGCGCCCAGCTGTCGTCGTTGCCCCAGTCTGCATCAAAACCAAAGTTGATATCGGAATCAGCGATTGCCGTGATGGATGTCAATGTCATGAAGTCCGTGGCCGACCAATCGAGCCGCAATGAAGCTCCCGTACTTTGCTGCGCATCCTTGCCCGGCTTGTCGGATAACATCGTATAGCTGTTGTCGAGCGCAAACGCATCGTAGCCGTTGTCAATGTCGCTATGGAGGACTGACAGGTTCGCGTCGAGCGTCGATGACGGCTGATATCGTAGCCGCAAACGCAGCGCCGATTCGTCGCGGCCGTTGGTATCGTCGCGACCGAGATAGCTGTTGCTGCGAAAACCATTGCTCTCATGTTTTTGCGCGCTGACGCGAAAGGTCATCGTCTCACTTTCATCAAGCGCCCCGCCAAATGCCAGGCCCAGCGAGATGGCGTCATCATCGCCCGCGCTCAGCTGGACGCGCCCATCGCGTTGCGGCGACGGATTGGCGCTCCGCACGTAGATCAGCCCACCGAGCGCGTTCGCCCCGTAACGACTGCCCTGAGAACCACGCAATACTTCAACCGACTCCACGTCGAACAACGTCGCGACCGTACCGATTCCGCTAAAATCAATGTCATCGATCAGAAAGCCGACGGACGGATTCGGTGCGCCCTGGTATTGCTCCAGTTCACCTACGCCACGAATCTGGAAATAACGTGCACGATGACCATCGCCTGACCAGTTGAGATTGGGAATCACGTTGATCAGTTCTTCGAAGTGCTGGACCGCGCTTTGCTCGATGAATTCCGCGTCCAGCACGCTGACGCTGGCGGGAATCTCGTTGACAGCACGCGCCCGGAAGTCCGCCGTCACGATGATCTCATCGACAGGATCGGCATCGGACTCAGCTGCCACAGAGGACAGCGCGAGTATCAAAAAAAGTGCGGCCCCGAATAAGCGCCTGTTGGACCGTGGATGCATGATTCCCTTCCTACGCCGGTACTAGCCGGATCAGGTTCTAAGGGTTCCCTGTGCGCCCGGCAGCTGCCGGTCGAGGATCTCAGGTCGAAAGACCACCCCTGTGATAGGGGGACAGTTTACTTAATTATTCCTCCAAGGTATCCAGCCTGGCTTACCAATTGAGTAAACTGTCCCCTTATTTGCTTATTTGAGGCGCGCAATCAGGCTGGATGTGTCCCAGCGGCTGCCGCCCATCGCCTGCACCTCGGCGTAGAATTGATCGACGAGCTTGGTGACTTCGAGCCTGGCGCCGTTGCTCCTGGCCTCCTCGAGCGCTATCGCGAGGTCCTTGCGCATCCAGTCGACAGCGAAACCGAAGTCGAATTCGTCGTTAACCATGGTTTGCCAGCGATTTTCCATTTGCCAGGACTGTGCCGCGCCTTTGGAGATCGACTCAATGACCACCGCAGGTTCGAGCCCGGCACGTGCCGCGAAGTCCAGCCCCTCGGCCAGCCCTTGCACGAGCCCGGCGATGCAGATCTGGTTGACCATTTTCGCCAGTTGGCCAGAGCCCGTCGGGCCTATGTGCGTGATCGCTTTTGCGTAGCAGTCGATCACGGGCGCTGCTCGCCTGAACACATCGGGGTCGCCGCCAATCATCACTGTTAGCTGGCCGTTTTCGGCGCCCGCCTGGCCACCTGAGACAGGCGCATCGAGAAAGCCGACGGCCTTCTCCGCAGCCCGCACATGGATTTCGCGCGCAATGCTTGCCGATGCTGTTGTGTGGTCTACGATTACCGCACCCGGTGAAATGCCATTGAGAACCCCGGCCTTGCCAAGGATGACTTCGCGCACATCGTTGTCGTTGCCCACACAACTGAAAACGATATCGGCATCTTCTGCCGCTACCGCCGGCGTCGCCGCGCTGCTGCCGCCAAATTGCCGGGTCCAGCTTTCTGCTTTCGTTGCGGTACGGTTGTATACGACTACGTCGTGGCCCGCTTTCGAGAGAAAGCCAGCCATCGGGTAACCCATAACACCGAGTCCTATAAAAGCAGTGCGCATCCTATTGACTCTCAGGCCGCGTTGGCTTTCGCGGCTTTCTGTTGTTTGCGCGGATCCAGCCCGATTGAGCGCGCAATGATCTCACGCATGATTTCCGAGCTACCGGCGTAGATCCGCGATACGCGTGCATTTGTATAAAGGCGCGAGACCTTGTATTCGTCCATATAACCATTGCCGCCGTGCAGCTGGACGCATTCGTCTGTAATCCGGGCTTCGAGTTCACTGGTCCAGAGCTTGGCTTTCGCCGCATCGTCCGCGGTCAGGCGCCCCAGGTTGTGCTCTTCAACGCAACGATCGATGAAGGCGTAACCTACGTCGAGTTCGGTACGCATGTCCGCCATCTTGAAGCGCGTATTCTGAAAGTTACCAATAGTCCTGCCGAAGGCCTTGCGTTCGTTAACGTAGTCAAGCGTCAGGTTGTACGCTGCTTCAGCGCTGGCAATGTATCCACAGGCACCCAGCAAACGCTCTTCGGCCAGCCCGTGCATGAGGTGGTAGAAACCGCGATTCGGCTCGCCAAGCAGGTTCTCTTTTGGAACTTTGACGTTGTTGAAAAACAGCTCGGCCGTATCCTGGCTCTTCAGGCCCATTTTCTTCAGGTTCTTGCCGCGCTCGAAACCTTCCATGCCGCGTTCAACGACAAACAGGGACAGGGCATGACTGTTATTGGGGTCCGTACGTGCCACGACAATGACAAGATCAGCAAGGATACCGTTTGAAATGAATGTCTTGGACCCGTTCAGCAGGAAGTGGTCGCCCTTGTCTTCCGCTTTTGTTCGCAGGCCGGCGACATCGCTGCCGGCGCCCGGCTCGGTGATGGCAACTGCCAATATATGCTCACCTGAAATGCATTTCGGCAGCCAGCGCGCCTTCTGTTCCTCGGTTGCGAAGCTGTCGAAGTAGGGAGCAACGAGGCGGCTGTGCAGGGTCATGAAGAAACCGGCGTCGCCATGGTGGGCATTCTCTTCTATTAGAATCTGCTCGTAGCGAAAATCGCGTACACCGATGCCGCCGTGTTTTTCATCGGCCCACATCAACAGGAAACCCATCTCTCCCGCCTTCAGGTACGCCTCCCGATCCACGATGCCCTCTTCATGCCAGCGCTCGCTGTGCGGCTCGATTTCTTTTTTCATGAAGCTGCGCACGGAATCACGAAACATCTCGTGTTCTTCTTCGAAAATATTTCTATCCATGTTTACTTACCCTTGAAATTCGGCTCGCGCTTTTCGAAAAACGCCGCAACGCCTTCAATATTGTCTTCACTGCCTGCCAACGCCTGCTGCCAGTCGGCTTCGAGGTTGAACGTGCTCGCCCAGTCATTGTCGATCGCATGACGCATGGTCTTCTTGGTCGCTTCGAGCGACCGGGGCGCACGTTTCGCCAGCATCTGCGCCCATTCCAGCGCTACACTCTGCAACTCCACTGCCGGCACGGCCTTGTTCGCAAGACCGAGCTCCACGCAGCGCTGTGCCGGAATGCGTTCCGATTCGACGCTGAGCTGGAAGGCACGGCGATAGCCGAGCTGCCGCACAAGCAGCCAGCTGAGTCCACCGTCCGGAACCAGCGAAATGGTCGTGAACGGTGACAGCAGGAACGCGTTGTCGGCCATGACCAACAAGTCGCAGTGCAGCGCCAGTGACATGCCGATGCCGGCCGCCGAGCCGGGAACAGCGGCGATGACAGGCTTGGACATCGTCGCGATCGCGGAGAACACGGGTCGATACTCGTAGTGCAGCTTGCCGAATACGTCGCGCCCTTCGAATCCGGCCTTGAGATCTGCCCCGGCGCTGAAACTGCGTCCTTCACCAGTCAGTACGATCACCCGAACATCGTCATCGTTCGCGCCACGCTCGAGCGCCAGCTGTGTCTGCAAGGACAATTCCATAGTGAATGCGTTCAACGCGTCGGGCCGATTCAACGTAATCACGGCAACGGCGCCCTGCTGTCTATAGCTGACGATCTCGGTCATAGCTGTCTCCTCAGGCAGCTGTGCGGGCTTCGCCCTTTCCAGCAAGTCCGTAGTAGGTTTCACCGCGTTCGGCCATCGCGCGCAGTCCGTCGGGAACCTGGAATCGCGCGCCGTAGGTCTTTGCAAGCCGGTCTGCTTCGGCAACAAAGGCCTTCAGGCCAACCGTCTCAATGAACGACAAGGTGCCGCCAGTGTACGGTGGGAAGCCCCAGCCGAAAACAGATCCGACGTCCGCGTCGGCCGGATGCGTCAGCACCCCTTCCTCGAGACACCGCGCCGCATCTATGGCTTGCACATACAATAGCCTCGTTTTGACCTCTTCGGGCGACGGTTGTTCACTCGATAACGCGAAGTTTTTTGCAAGCCCGGACCACAGGCACTTGCTGCCGTCGTCGGAGTACTCGTAAAAGCCGGCGCCGAACCGCTTGCCGCGCCGATCGAGCTCGACCACCATTTTTTCCATCACATCATCGGCCGGCGTTGCGACATAGTCGTCGCCCAGGTCAGCCTTGGTTTGTTTTCCGATCTTGTAAGCGAGCTCCAGCGATACCTCGTCGGTCACAGCCAGCGGGCCGACTGGCATGCCGGCATGCTTGGCGACATTTTCAATCAGCGCCGGATTCACGCCTTCGGCAAGCATCGCAATGCCTTCCCGCGTAAACGCGCTGAACACGCGGCTTGTGTAAAAGCCACGGCTGTCATTGACCACGATCGGCGTCTTGCGAATCTGCTGGATGTAGTCCAGCGTGCGTGCGATGGCAGCGTCACTGGTCTTTTCACCGACGATGACCTCCACGAGCGGCATCTTGTCAACGGGCGAGAAAAAATGGATACCGATAAAACTCTCAGGTCGCCTGGACGCCTCTGCAAGGCCCGTAATAGGCAAAGTTGATGTGTTGGAACCGAATATCGCATCGCTGCCGATCACGGTCTCGGTCTTTGCCGTTACATCGGCCTTGATACCACGATCTTCGAAGACTGCCTCGATAACGTACTCGCAGCCATCGAGGTCCGCGTAATCATCGGTCGTATGGATTAGCTCAAGCACTTCGGCAGCGCCTTCGGCACTTATGCGACCGCGGTCAATGCGTTTTTGTAACAAATTGCGCGAGTAGTCTTTACCCTTTTCCGCATCATCCTTGCTGCGGTCGAGCAATACGACCTGCATGCCTGCGCGAGCCGACACAAACGCGATCCCGGCGCCCATCATGCCGGCACCAAGTAGCCCAAGTTTCGTGACCTTGCTCTTTTCGATACCCTGCGGACGACGTACAAGCTTGTCGGCCGCCCCTTTGCTGACGAACAAGGTGCGGATCATGTTGCGCGCCACAACGTCGGTCAGTAGTTCCGCGAAATACTTCGATTCGATTTGCAGGGCCGTATCGATCGGCAGAACCGAGCCTTCGTAAACTGCAGACATGATTGCGATCGGCGCCGGATAGTTATGGTTGGTCGTTTTTTGCAGCAATGCAACGCCAAACATCTGCGTTTGAATGGCTTTGGGATTCATGAGGCCGGCACCGCCAGGCACCTTGAATCCTTTCTTGTCCCAGGGTTGTACGGCTTCGCCTCCGTCGAGGATCCACTGTTTCGCGGCATCGACTTCCTCACCCGGTTGCACCAGCAGGTCGATGATGCCCAGCTCGGCCGCTTTTTCGGGCGAGAGGTGCGTACCCTGCAGCAGCAAAGGCAACGACGCTTCGAGCCCGATCAGGCGCGGCAAGCGTTGGGTACCTCCGGCACCCGGCAGCAGGCCGACCTGCACCTCCGGCTGGCCGAGTTTTGCCTTCGGGTTATCGGCCGCAACGCGATAGTGACACGCGAGGCACAGTTCCAGGCCACCGCCAAGCGCGGTGCCATTAATCGCGGCAACGAACGGCTTCCCACAGGTTTCGAGCTTGCGATACAGCTGCTGCAGGCCGCTCCATTTGGCGAGGGCTGATTTCGGGTCTGCTCCAGGATCAATTTCGTTAACGATCTGCAGCAAGTCGGCGCCGGCAACAAAGGAGCTCTTGCCGGATGTAACCACGGCACCTTTGATGTTCTCGTCGCTTGCAACCTGGTCGATAGCCTGGTCGAACTCGGCGATGAATTCCGGTGACACGACGTTCATGGAACGATCTTTGAGATCGATCGTAATCAGTGCAATGCCATTGCTGTCTGTTTTGATATCAAGTGTTTTCATTTATCTGTTTCCGTTTTTATGTCTGGCTCAAACGCGTTCGATTATGGTTGCGGTGCCCATGCCGCCGCCGACGCATAAATTGACCAACGCTGTTCCCTGGTCGCGACGTTCGAGCTCGTCGAGTACCGTGCCCAGTATCATCGCACCGGTTGCGCCGAGCGGGTGACCCATGGCAATGGCGCCTCCGTTGACGTTTATTTTGTCGTGCTCGATTCCCATCTGCCGCATGAACAACATGACCACCGATGCAAACGCCTCGTTCAGTTCGAACAGGTCAATATCCTTTACGGCCATGCCGCAGCGCTTCAATACCTTCTCGGCGGACGGCGCCGGGCCGGTCAGCATGATCGTCGGGTCCGTGCCGATCGAGGAAAAGCCCTTGATACGCGCCCGCGGCTTGAGCCCCAGCGATTTGCCCATTGCCTTGGTCCCGACGAGTACCGCGGCTGCTCCGTCGACGATGCCGCTCGAGTTGCCGCCGGTGTGAACGTGATTGATTGCCTCAACCTGCGGATACTTCTGTAAAGCGACGGCGTCGAAACCCGCCTTTTGGCCCGGAATCTCAAACGCAGCCTTGAGGCCCGCCAGGTCTTCGGCCGTCGTTCCTGGCCGCATATGTTCGTCACGATCCAGCAGGATAGTGCCGAGTTGATCGGTGATCGGGACAATGGAATTCGAGAAATAGCCGTTTTTCCATGCGTTCGCCGCCCGTGCCTGGCTCTCCACGGCGTACGCATCTACATCCTCTCGCGTGAAACCCTCGAGGCTTGCTATCAGGTCCGCACCAATGCCCTGTGGCACGAAGTACGATTTGTAGGCAAAACCCGGATCGGCGTGCATCGCGCCGGAGTCGGATCCCATCGGCACGCGCGACATGCATTCGATGCCACCGCCGATCACCATGTCGGACTGGCCCGACATGACCTGTGCCGCGGCCGTGTTCACGGCCTCGAGACCGGACGCACAGAATCGGTTCAGCTGTTTTCCGGGCACGCTTTGATCGTAGTCCGCGTTGAGCACGGCCAGGCGAGGAATCACTGATCCCTGCTCGCCGACCGGAGCCGTGCAGCCGAAGATAACGTCGTCGAGTTTGCTCGTGTCGAGCGCGTTGCGTTCGCGTACGGCGATGAGCACCTGGGCAGCCAGGTCGATCGGCGTTACCGGGTGCAAGGACCCATTCGAGCGGCCTTTGCCGCGTGGACTGCGAACGTGATCGAAAATATAAGCGTCTGTCATTTTGATTTCCTGTGCTTGATTTTGCCGTTCGCTAAACGGCGGTAAGTGAGTCTCTCAGGTGTCTTTTCATCACCTCGTTCGCCACTGAGAAATCGAACGAGTCGGGACTCATCATCCAAAGGTAGGTCATGCCGGATATGTAGGCCACGTACTGGGCCGCCACTTCATCGGCGTCAATGTCGGCGCGCACCTCACCCGCGTTCTGGCCGCGGCGTACCCAGTCGGCTACGTCCGATTTCTGACGTCGTCGAATGCCGACCGCCGTCCCCTGGTACTCCGCGCTGGGACTCGCCGCACCGCTGTAGAGGATTTGCAGCGCGCGGGCTTCGTCCGGCGATTCCTGCTCAAACTTGTATATGGTGTCGAGCGCGGCGCACATCGCATCAATGCCGACCTTGTCGCCAACACCCTGCTTCAGGTATTCCAGCCAGTGGCGGGATATCGCCTTGCACAGTGCGTCGTAAAGACCGCCCTTGGAGCCGAAGCGGTAGGTCGCCAGACCCCGGCTGTAGCCGGCTTTTTCGCCAATCATGGCCAGCGTGGTCTTGTCCGTACCGTGCTCCAGAACCAGCGCCATGGCCGCTTCCAGCATGGCCTTGTCAGAAAGGGCGGTGCGCTCGGCCTGGGTCAGTGATTGATTCGTCTCTTGCAATCGTCATTAATTACTTGCTGTCAACAAGCAAGTGATTATACGCCAGCGCCGCTGGGTTTCAAGTGACACCAGTACCTTGTTCGCCCTCATTTCGACCTCATTCCTTGACCGGATTCACACTTTGTTATGTTAAAACTCGGTACGCTCCTGACCGAGCTGGAGTAATAGATACAGAGCGTATGAGCAACAATCTAATGGACAAGTGTGGGGATACAGTACGTATCCTAAGGCCCCCGCCGCGGGTCTTCACCGATTTGAGTGGTAGAAACGTGTGGATCGGCGGCGTTGAGCCAATCGAACTCGCACTCGAAGATCCCACAAACACCGACCCCTACAATAGTGCTGAAGTCACCGGGCATCTTTTCGCGGTTGGTGGCCTTGGTCGTTAGTCAACGAAAAAAGCCACTTTCACGAGTAGCACGATTCAAACATCCGAGGGCGAGATGAATAGATTTTGGTCTGGCTGCTTGCTGCTGCTGTGCTGTACCGCAGTTGGATGTAACGCAGAGCGCGGTTTTTCGACGGAAATAGAGCCCCCTGGAAGAGGCCCGCATTCAGTGGGATCGACGAATATGGAGGTGGCTCCTGAGTATGCCGACATCGGCGACGATGCAATGCACGAGTATTTGTTAGGTCGTGCCGAAGAACCAGATCATTCCCGTTACATAGCCGACATTCTCAAATTTCCCGAATCGGCGTGGATCACCGATGTGAAGGTCCCGGACGAACACGCGCTGTATGGTCCGGCAAGCGGCCTGACCTTGCCAACCGTGACGTTCCTGACGTACCCATCCAGTGCAAAACGGCAGCAAAACAGTTATGCGTTTCCTTATCACGACGCGAGATACGGGATTTTCGAGGACATGCTTGGTCCCGGAGAGGCGCCGCGATTTGCCGATCCCGACGAACGCTATCCCCTGATCATTCTCGCCCACGGTTCCGAGGCGCATGGCATATACGATGTAAGACACGCACATAATCTCGCAAGTCACGGGTATATCGTCGCCGTTATCAACTACGGGGACGATCGCACAGCGTATGCGGACCAGCTGAATCCTCATGTTTCGTTTCTCAGGCCCTTTCTCACGAAAGCTGTTCTGGACTCACTTCTGGCGAGCGAGACATTTGGTGCGCATATTGACACCGACAATATTGGAATCACCGGTCACAGTTTCGGCGGCTACACTGCACTTGCTATAGCGGGGGGGCCGTTTCAGGGAAACACGGCGACGGTTAGCGACAAGCGGATTAAAGCTGGAGTAATCGCAGCGCCCTGGGTCGGTGGCAATTACGACGGCAACGACTTTTTTGCATTCGGCCCTGACAACAGCGACCTGAATCGGGTATTTGCTCCGATGATCTGTTTTTTCGGAACGAAGGATGAGGAGACATTGGCCTCGTTTATTCTGCCAGCGATGAGACACCTGTCCGGCCCAACCTATGTGGTAGAACTCGTCGATCAACCGCACATCTTTGAGCAAGGTTCCTGGGAGGATCGTGACAACTGGGAGTTGTTATTTTTTTCCGCCTATTTGAAGAACAACCCGGCCTCGCTCGAAATGCTTGATACCGCCCGTTCAATGAAAGGCGGCAACGAAGACATTCAGCTTTTCGATTATCAGAGATCGCCCGCCAAGACCGGGGAACGCGGCCCGGCACAATAACTTCGCGATGTCGTTTCATCCAGAATGCCACATTGCTATCCAGACCTGGTTGATACAACCAACGTAAGGCCGTCGCGATCAACCACGTTTACTGACATTCCTGTGGTGAGGGTCCCGGTATCCTCGGGCGCTCGAATAGCTCGCCATGTTTCACCTCGTACCAAAACTTGGCCGTGTGAGATTGAGTCGAAACCAGAAATGATGGTAGCTTTTTCAGACGCCAGATCGGAGTCCAGATGCTTTTCGCCGGGACCGATACTCACCTTTGTCGGCGCAATAGCCTCCATCGAAGCAGCTATCGCCAAGTCTGCGAGAAATGTTGAAACCACAGCAACAGCAACGAGCGCCGCGGCGCCCCAGTCTGTAAAATTGCTGGTAAGCAAAATCGTAGTTCCACCGACAGTTACTGAGGTCGGTAGAATAACTAGCCACCAGGTAAACGAATAGCGTTTCATCGTGATATCAATTTCGATGGCAATGCCAAAGTTTTTGGACTCGTTTAGATTCTTGGTCGCTCTGCTGGTAGCACAACAGAACGACTGCTTTTTGCTGTGACATCAAACGGTCGTCAGACGCAAGCGCAGTTCGAACTATCCACCAAGCTCGCCGATCCTGACGTCGATATACGTGCACCATTCGACAGAATTGTGGGAAGGAACCTCCGGATTGTTGCGAATACCGAGTTTGAACTCGACAACTGAACGCCATTCTTCAGATCCTATGTCCGGCCCGTGGCCCTGCGAGTCGCCAGTGTGCAGACGCGCTTCAACATACTTTTGCCATTGTTGTGAACAAAGCTCTGGGCGTGTTTCGCGAGTCTGTTCACCGCTACAAGCGGCTACGAGAACGATACTAAGAAGGATAATTAATCTCATTGCTGATTGGGTAGTCAATGTCTGCAAAGGGTGAGAAGCAGAAATTATAGCCTGATGCTAGCGGCAGTTGCCCAACGGCCAGAAGGGGCCGCTGTGAGAACCGGTTAGTCGTCGCGGTGTTCTTCAAGAAGCTCGGCTGCCCCTTGCCGTCTCTTCCGCTCGTCCTTTTCATCAATAACATGACGCCAACGGTCAAACACCTCTGTCGTTGGAATATACCCAAGCCCTCTATTCTGAAGAGCGCGGTTCTTGGCGGAGGGAAACCCATGAACCCAAAGAATACCGAGCGTTCCCACTACAGGTATTAGGGCGACAACAGACATCACTATCTTTATAAAACGATAGTCTTGCCGTTGCCAGATTCCCCATATCAGGAACACCGCGAGAATCTCTGACAGAATCACAACTAGGATTAGCGCTGTTGACTTGTCCATTTCCGTCCTATCGCTTTGCATCGTCAACTTAGTCAAGGCATCCGCTTTGGCTCAGTAGCCGTCATTCTACCTCAGACCAAGCGAGCGGCTGGTTCCGGCCACAAGCGGAAGTTGACCAGACTGCACAATTCGGATTTCAGCGGTGTTTCCGAACGTCGGGAGTCGCCTAGGAGCAGACAGTCGCACTAGGATTGTGACCGGCGGGAACGTGCCATTATCCGGCCTGCAAACGTTCGTTCGTTACGGGGGTGCCGCAAACGTTTCATTCAGCTCGCGCCGTTTTTTCGTGTCGAATAGAGTGTTTTGTGATGTTTTCTGTAGAAATAATCCGGATATATAAGACGCCAAGAATTGCGGAAAGAACTGAGGCGACCAGAATCGATGTTTTTGCGATATGGAGATGCTCGGGTTGCGCGTCAAAACCCAGCGCGGCGATAAAGGTGGACATGGTGAAGCCTATCCCTGCTATGAGCGAGACACCTATGACATGTTTTAAATTAACGTCATCAGGTAACCTGCCAATTTTGTAGCGCAGACCCAGCCAGCAAGCGCCGGAAATACCGACAAATTTCCCAACTACGAGTCCAGTAATAATTCCTAATCCCGTTGGATGCTGGAGGCTGTCGATAAATGAGCTAAAGCCAAATACTACGCCAGCATTGGTTAACGCAAACAACGGCAAGACAAATAATGCTACCGGTAATTCCAGCGCATCTTCCCAACGACGCAAGGGTGTGCTGGCGCGTTCCGCAAAATCGCGCACCTCTAATACTTGGTCGTGATCTCGTCTGCTACCCAGGACATCCACCTTTTTTGTTTCTTCCTGCATCGTGGTGATTATCGATTTTGCCTTATCGAGCAAATTTCCCGTCGCTAACTTAGGTCTTGCTGGCACCGTCAAGGCAATGGCGACGCCGGCAACCGTGGGGTGAACGCCGGAATTGAGCATCGCCCACCACGCAGCAATGCCGATTAAAATATAGAAAACCACCTGGCGAACGCCTGCGTAGTTGGCCACTGCCAAAAACGCAATGAGCGCGAATGCACTTGACAGGTGCATTACAGATATTTCTTGGGTGTAGAATATTGCAATGACCAGTATCGCGCCGAGATCATCGATAATGGCGAGGCCGACAATGAAAGCCAGGAGGCTAACAGGTATATGTTTTCTCACAAGGGCAAGGACGCCCAGCGCAAACGCGGTATCGGTTGCCATTGGTATGCCCCATCCAATCTGTGAATCAAGTGACCAGTTGAATAAGGAATAAATTACAGCAGGACAAACCATTCCACCGACGGCACAGACGATTAGCATACGTCGATTTTCAGGTCGAGCGATGTCACCGGCTAGAACTTCCCGTTTGATCTCAAGGCCGAGCAGGAAGAAAAATATCACCATCAAACCATCATTGATAATGTGTTTGAGTGAGGCCCGTAGCTCAAATTCTCCTACAAAAAACCCAATCTGTGTGTGTACTAGATTCTGGTAGGTAGAAGAATAAGCTGAGTTTGCCCACCAAAGGGCCGTGATTGTAGCGACCAGAAGAAACAGGCTGGAGGTAGTCTGGGCGCGAATAAAATTGGAAAATGGATCGTAAATATTTTCCAAACCACGCTGCAGTACATTTTTGGAGCCGTTGGCCATTTTAATTCGCTGAATTGCAGAGCTTCGGAACCGATCTGACAGATAGGCAGATAGATATGAACTTGAACTTCAACACAGAGGATGCAAGCCAAATTGCTATCGGGGCATTTGCTTTGGCAGTGCCCGTCTCATTTTCGGAAGAAGCGTGGAAATTAGGCGAAACCCTTCCACTAATAAACTTGCTTCTGGTTTTCGTATTGTCTGTTGTCATCTTAGGTTTTTTCGCATATGAAAGCGTTTTCCAAGCAAACATCAAACATAGAATCCCTGTCTTTTTGATACGGATTGTTATCGCCTACCTGATAGCGGCTCTAGTCGTGTCGCTTGTTCTGATTGCACTGAACAAATTTCCTTTGTTTGCTGAGCCAATTGTCGCGCTGAAGCGTCTAATCATAATAACAATGCCAGCGTCTATGGGCGCTATCATTGCCGATAGCTTCGATAAAGAATAAGTCTATTCTTCTCATGAACAAGGCGTTGAGAGAAAAAGGTATATCTTCAGTCTTCGTCCGTTATTGGCCGGGTCCCGCCTGATGTTTGACTGATTTTGTTAGCTAGTGGCCGTCCGCTTCTAGGCGTGAGCGGAAATCCGTCGATTGAAAATCCGTAGCTTGACCCTATAAGCTCGAGCGTCGCCGAGGGGTCAATGGCAGACCTTCAGTTTAGCTCAAAGGTGGTCGTTTGAAAGGCTGGTTTTGGGCGCAAAGCAGACGTTGTCCGGCAACAACGAATCAACAGGTTACCCGAGAATCAGTCGGATTCGTCAGCTGTCGCCGTACATTTGATCCGGCGTGAGGACGTCCGGAAAGCGCTCTCTCAGCGCGCACCGCGACTTGTAGCATAAGTGGCAGTGATCGGCGTATCCGTCACCATGGGGAAGATCGTACTTGCGCACGACCTCCGCCGGTCCGCCCGCCAATAACGGCCCGACGATCGGGTGCTTGTCCGCGTCGTAGTTACGCAAGATTTCTGACAGCGATCGCTCCAGCAAATTGCCGATAGATATGCCCTGGCAAATATGCAGGTTGCCGAAAGGATCGACGTGTATGCGCTCCGGATCCCGCAAATCCTCCCAGGGACATTCCGTAAGTTGTTCCCAAAGTTTTGAGTCGACCCTTGATGCGAGCGATTCCGCAGCCCGCCCCCTGTACAGGACTGCCGATTCGCCCGCGGGTAATCGACCGGCGGCGCCCGGCACATCAGCAGCCCCCGGCTCGGCTACGCTGATAAAGTCAACCGGAATACCCAGCCGCTGCGCGGCCCGGCGGGCGGTCTCCGGTGGCTCGGCGTCTTCGTCGCTGCCGTGATAGGCGTCGCTGCTTATTGATAGATCGTCGACCAGGCCGGCAATCGGCTTTAACCAATTGATCGCATCTGCGTCTGTGCTTGCCCAGTAGGCGTTGGTGACAATTCCGACCTTGAAACCGGCCTCCTTTGCCAGGCGAATACCAGCAAGCAATAAATCGTAGTAAAGAAATGCTTCCCCGCCCTCAAAGTAAATCCACTCGACGCTGCCAAGTGCTTTTGCCTGGCCAACGATGTCTTTGACAGTCTCGAGTGTCATGGTGCCCGTTTGCGATGGTCCGCCCCACACAAAACAATGCTCGCATTTATAGTTGCACTCGTAGGTAAGCAGGAGATGCAGTCCGGACAAGGGCTGTGCTGCAGTGTCCTTTACGATGTTGCGTGCCATGGGACGAACTATAGCTCAATCGAGGGCGCAGACCGACGGCGACCGGCACACTTGGACCGCTTTACCAGAGCATATCGCGCAGCTGGTAGTACAGCACGCCGAGCGCGACCATTGGCTTTCGCAAGTGGTGTGCCCCGGGGACCCTGACGGGTTTTATTTTTGCGAACACGTCGAATCTTTCGCAGGTACCGGCGATGGCGTCAGCGAGAATCTGTCCGGCAAGATGCGTCACATTGACGCCGTGGCCGGAATAGCCCTGGGCAAACAGGATATTGGGCGCCACCCTGCCGAACTGCGGCACACGATTTATCGGCACGCCGATGGAACCACCCCAGGCGTAGTCGATCTTCGTGTCGTTTAGCTGTGGATAGATCTTCAACATCCGCGGCCGGTGGTTTTTTATTATGAACGCCGGATCCGCACCAAAGTAGTTTATGCGCCCGCCGAACAAGAGCCGCTTGTCCGCGCTCAGTCGGAAGTACTCCAGCACAAAATTCGGATCACAGACGGCAAGGTCGCGTGGATTTATCTGCTGGACTATCGCATCGGACAAAGGCTCAGTCGCAGTAATAAAACTGTTGACCGGAAAAAGAATGCCGCACAATTCGGGAAGCAGTGAATGGTAGGCGTTTCCCGCGATCACAACCCAGTCGGCAGAGACGCTGCCATGTTCCGTTATGACCCTGGCCCTGGCCCCTTTTTCTACGCCGAGTGCCGGGCTTCCCTCATATATTGTTGCGCCATTCTCTACGGCCGCCCTCGCCTCGCCAATGCACAGATTGAGCGGATGCAGGTGACCATTGCCCATGTTTAACAGGGAGCCGATATAGGCATCGGTGCCGATAAGCTCAGCGGTTTCGCCGGCCGACAGGAGTCGGAACTCGTGAGGAAAGTCATGTCGTTGCAGCTTGTCGAACTCCGCGCGGAAGGCTGCCATATGGCGCTTCTTGATGGCAACGTCGAGATAGCCTGCTTTCAGATCACAGTCGATCCCGTAGCGGGCGACGCGCTCGCGAATAATCTCGTGACCCGCCCAACGCATTTCCCAGAGCATTTTTTCGGCGTCGGCGCCATGAGCTGCGGCCAGAGTATCCTCGCCGGAAATACCGCCAATCATCTGCCCGCCGTTGCGGCCCGATGCGCCCCAAGCTACTTTGCTGGCTTCGACAACGTGAACGTTGTAGCCGCGCTCGGCAAGGTGCAACGCCGTGGATATACCCGTGAATCCTGCGCCAATGACGCAGACATCGGCGTGCTGCTCGCCGACAAGTGGCGGGTACTCGGTGTTATGATTTGCCGTTGCCGCATAGTAGGAACAGGTATGTGGCTGAGAGATGGTCATGGCCTGTATCGTACAACAGCAAAGCGAGAGTCGGCAGACTCGATAACTTCCGGGCGCGTACTATGAACGTTGTTTTTGACCTCGGTGGCGTCGTTTTCGACTGGCAACCCGATGCGCTTGTTCGCCGCGTCTTTGATGATCCCGAAGCGCAGGCCCTGGTTCGCAAGGAAATTATCGACAATCCCGACTGGATCGAGCTCGACAGGGGAATACTCACGCTGGGCCAGGCAATCGTTCGAGGCGCTTCACGCACGGGGCTGCCAGACGCTGCAGTCGCCCGTCTGTTCGACGCGGTACCCGCCTCACTTACCCCCATCGAGGCAACAATAGACCTCGTTCGCGCGCTGAACGCGGCGGGCCACCCGCTGTTCGTACTCTCGAACATGCAGCTGGCGTCAGCCGACTTCCTGGAGAAGACGCATGATATCTGGGACCTGTTCGACGGGGTCGTATTCTCGTCCCGGATTCAAATGGTTAAGCCAGAACCCGCGATTTACAAACACCTGCTCACCGAATACCGACTGGATCCGGGCGAAACCGTTTTCATCGATGACATTTGCGAAAACCTGGACGCGGCCTCGGGCTTCGGCATTCGCACAATACAATTTGTCGACCCTGTCCAGTGCAGGGCAGACCTGGCGAAATTCAACTGCCTATAACGTCATGACTTCGATTTCGCGAAACGATCGGCCCGCCGCGCAATTAGAATGCTTCAGTGGCCAGCATTCCGCTCGTGTGTGAGGAAGCGCGCGGCGGCACTCGCCGCGGCCGGGTCGTGAATGCCATAACGATCGCGCCCAACAGGCAGACGCCGCCGGCAATTATGAACGGCGTCATCCAGACAGCAGGCTGAGACGCACCGTGAGCCGCGTCCTTGAAATATCCGGCCAGCAGCGGTCCGGCGAGACCCGCCACTCCATACGCCGTGAACATCCAGCCGTAGTTGCTGCCGACGTTCTTGTTGCCAAAATAATCGGCCGTGATGGCGGGAAACAACGCGAAACTGCCGCCGTAGTTAAAGCCGATCAGCGCGGCGACGACGATAAAACCGTAAACAAGGCCAAAGCTGATGAACACATGGTAGGTCATTAGCATGGTTACGCCCTGCAGGGCGGTCATCAACGTGATGGTCGTCTTGCGACCGATCTTGTCGGAAATGCTGCCCCAGGCAATGCGGCCGACGCCGTTGAAGATCGCGTACCAGGCCATAGCCGTGCCTGTGATGGCGCCGGCGCCGGCGACGCCTTGGTGCTCGAGAGCATCAATTCCAAACAGCTTGATGCAATAGATCACCATCAGCCCTGATATGCCCGCGAACATGAAGACCGACCAGAGCATGTAGAACTGCGGTGTGCGCAGCATGTCGCGTGCCCGGAATTCCACCGCCCCCTCGTGGTCGTTGTTCTCGGTAGCCGGAGGCGTCCAGCCTGCAGGAAGATAGTCGTCGGGCGGGTTGATCATGACTACGCTGCCCAACAGTACGAGCACGGCTAACGCGATACCGTAAATAACAAAGACGCTCTGCACGCCGGGTAGACCGAATACATTCGTGGTATTGAGCAGACCGCCGAACCAGGATCCCGCGAGCTTGACCCAAATGGTCGCGCCGAATCCGAAACCGGCGACGGCCAGACCGGTAATCAGGCCCTTCTTGTCAGGAAACCACTTGACGCAAACCGAGATGGGTACAACGTAGGCAAGACCGATGCCCGCACCGCCAACGATGCCGATGCTCAGTAGCTGTATCCAGAGGCTGTCGCCGTAGAGGCCACCCAGTACGTAGCCCCCACCAAGCAGTAGACCACCGGCCACCGTCAGCATGCGCGGCCCGACAAGGGGCAACACCCGCCCCGCCAGCACCATGACGATCGCGAAAGTAGCGAGTCCGGCGGAGAACACCCAGGCGGTCTGGCTCGCGCTGAATGCATATGGGCCGGCTAGATCGGTCAGTCTCGCGGTAAAGACTGACCAGGCATAAATCGCGCCCAGCGCGAGCTGAATGAGTATTGCGCCGACCACGATCAGCCAACGGTTGCGTGCTGTCTTGTAAGGTTTCATTGTAGCGACTGCCGGAGGAAAAACGTTCGTGTTGCGTGTGGCGCAATCTTACTCAATACGAGTACCAGCACAGGCCGGTTTTTCCACGAAACAGGTTGGTATTAGCCACGATAGCCGGGTTTTTTCATGTCCGGCTTTTTGCCTGGTTGTTTGGCAATATCGGGACTGCCGGCGTGTGGTGGTGGGCTCGTTGACACGCCTTCAGACGGATCCTTACATATTGCGTCGGTATTCGCCGCCAACGTCGTACAGTGAAGCCGATATCTGGCCCAGCGAATTCGACTTCACCGTTTCCATGAGCTCCGCGAATACGTTGCCCCGTTCGCGCGCGACGGACTGCAGGCGCTTGAGCGCGTCGCCACTGTCAGCGGCATGATTCTTCTGGAAGGCGCGCACGTGCGCGATCTGGTCGTTCTTCTCACTGTCGGATGAGCGAATCAGCTCCTGCTCATGCACTTCGTCCTCCTGCCCGGCCTTAGGCAGAAACGTGTTCACGCCGATCAGCGGCAGCGAACCATCGTGTTTCTTCGCTTCGTAGTAGAGGCTTTCTTCCTGGATCTTGCCGCGCTGATACATCGTATCCATTGCGCCCAGCACGCCACCGCGCTCCGAGATTCGCTCGAACTCCTGGTACACGGCCTCCTCGACGAGATCCGTAAGCTCATTAATTACGAAAGAGCCCTGCCAGGGATTTTCGCAAAAGTTGAGTCCCAGTTCCCGCGAAATGATCAGTTGGATCGCGACGGCACGTCGTACCGAGTGTTCGGTCGGCGTGGTTATCGCTTCGTCAAAGGCATTCGTGTGCAGGCTGTTGCAGTTGTCAAAAAGGGCGTATAGAGCCTGCAGGGTGGTTCGAATGTCGTTAAAGCTGATTTCCTGCGCATGCAGGCTGCGGCCCGAAGTCTGCACGTGATACTTGAGCATCTGTGATCGGGCGCTGGCGCCGTAGCGCTCTTTCATCGCGCGCGCCCAGATCCTGCGAGCAACACGACCAATAACCGAGTACTCGGGATCCATTCCGTTTGAGAAAAAGAAACTCAAGTTAGGCGCGAACTTGTCGATATCCATGCCGCGTGCCAGGTAATACTCGACGATCGTGAAACCATTGGACAAGGTAAAGGCCAGCTGGCTGATCGGGTTCGCACCGGCTTCGGCAATGTGATAGCCGCTGATCGAAATACTGTAGTAATTACGGACGTTGTTCTCGATAAAGAACTGCTGCACGTCGCCCATCATTTTCATTGCGAACTCTGTCGAGAAAATGCAGGTGTTCTGTGCCTGGTCCTCCTTGAGTATGTCCGCCTGCACGGTGCCTCGTACAGATGCCATTGTCTCTTTGCGAATTCGCGCATAGGTCTTAGCGTCGACGACGAGTTCGCCCGACAGACCGAGTAGCCCAAGGCCGAGCCCGTCATTGCCTTCCGGCAATTCTCCCTGGTAATGCGGCCGCTCTTTCTTCTCGAAGTACTTGTCGATCTTCTTTTGTGCCGCGTCCCACCCGCCGCTCTCACGCAGGTATTTCTCGACCTGCTGGTCGATCGCCGTATTCATGAAAAACGCCAGGATCATCGGCGCGGGGCCATTGATCGTCATCGAGACTGATGTAGTCGGTGCACAGAGATCAAAACCCGAGTACAGCTTCTTCATGTCATCGACTGTGGCAATCGATACGCCGGAATTGCCGACCTTGCCGTAAATATCCGGCCGCTCGTGCGGATCCTCGCCATACAGCGTCACCGAATCGAACGCCGTCGAGAGGCGTGCCGCACCTTGCCCCAGCGACAGGTAATGAAAACGCCGGTTGGTGCGCTCCGGCGTCCCTTCGCCCGCAAACATGCGTGTCGGATCTTCGCCAAGACGCCGGTACGGGTATACGCCTCCTGTATAAGGGTAGCCGCCCGGAAGGTTCTCTTTACACAGGTACTTGAGCAGCTCACCCCAGTCGCGGAATTCCGGAGCCGCGATCTTCGGAATCTTCTGGTGGCTCAAGCTCTCGCGATAATTCTCGCCTGTGATCTTGCGGCCGCGCACCGTGTAACTGTGGGTCTCGGACTGCACGCCCGCTTTTCGTTGCGGCCATTCGCGGAGGAGCTTGAGCGATTCCGCAGTGAGGTCGCCAATGGCCTCCTGGTAACGCTGCCGCAGCACGGTGAGGCTCCTGTCATCACCGCCCGTCAGCACTTCGGCCCTGTATGGCTCGAGGGCCGTCGGCAATTCCGTGTCTTCCAGCAAGCTCAGCGACTCAAAGACGTGCTGGGCCCGGCTGGCGATTTCCGCCTGGCTGTCGGCGCGACTGTTAATTGCCCGTCCCTGCTCGGCGATCTCGGCAAGGTAGCGAATCCTCGCGCCCGGAATCATCGCCGTCGATCGCGGCTCGCGAACGGATGTGTCGATCGTCGGCATCCACTTCGCCGGATCCAGTCCTGCCTTTTCCGCTGTACGGCGACAGAGTTCCGAGAACATCCAGGTGATGCCGGGATCGTTGAACTGACTGGCAATAGTCGGATAGACGGGTACGTCATCATCAGCAACGCTAAACGCAACGTGGTTGCGTTTCCATTGCTTGCGCACATCGCGCAGCGCGTCCTCAGCACCCCGCTTGTCGTACTTGTTGAGAACGATCAGGTCCGCGAAGTCGATCATGTCGATCTTCTCGAGCTGGCTTGCGGCACCGTACTCGCTCGTCATGACGTACACGGAGAAGTCGACCATGTCGACGATCTCGCTGTCGCTCTGGCCAATACCGGCGGTCTCTACGATAACGAGATCAAAGCCCAGCGACTTAAGGAAGAGAATGTGGTCGCCGAGCATTTCGCTGGTTGCGAGGTGTTGGCGACGAGTCGCCATCGATCGCATGTAGACGCGCTCCGAGCGCAGGGAATTCATGCGAATGCGATCGCCGAGCAAAGCGCCGCCCGTGCGACGCCGCGTCGGATCGACGGCGAGTACGGCGATACGTATATCGGGGAAGCACGACAGGAAACGATTGAGTATCTCGTCTGTAACGCTGCTCTTTCCCGCGCCCCCCGTGCCGGTAATGCCGATGACGGGCACCTTTCCGGCCTGCATCTGCCATTCCTTGCGCAGCCGTGCAAGCTCGTCCTCGTCGAAAACGCGTTCTTCGATCGCGGAGATCGTCGCCGCAATGTCGACCGATGACTCGGGTATCGGCGGGACCGTAGTCGGCCGCCGCGTCGCCGCCGTGCGTTCAATCAGGTCTGCAATCATCGCCTCGAGACCCAGCTCCATACCGTCGTGCGGGTGGTAAATACGTTCAACGCCGTATTCCATCAGGGACCTGATCTCGTCGGGCGTAATCGTGCCGCCACCTCCTCCGAACACCTTGATGTGGCCCGCACCGAGCTCTCGCAAGCGATCGATCATGTACTGGAAGAACTCGATATGACCGCCCTGGTAGGAACTGATCGCGATGCCGTCGGCGTCTTCCTGGATCGCGGCACGGACGATATCGTCGACGCTCCGGTTGTGGCCGAGATGAATCACCTCGGCTCCCTGGGCCTGAATCAGGCGACGCATGATGTTGATCGCGGCGTCATGACCGTCGAAAAGCGAAGCAGCCGTCACGAAACGCAACGGCGCAGATTCGCGTTTCCGGGCGGCGCGCGGCACGTCAGTGGCGGCAGTACTCATTTATCAACTCCTGCGCGAAAACACAGTAGAAATGCCCGCCAAGAAGGCAGAAAGTTCTTTATATTCAATACGTTTTGCTATTGAAAAAATTCTAATCCAGATTAAAATAGTCCAGCTTGGCGCAAAACTCAAGTCAGTAACCCGCGCCCGGCAAGGGAATAACATGGCCCGCAAGGCGGAGGAGACGCGTTTTGAGCTGCAGCGGGACCGCATGCTGCGCGCCGCTGCGCGTTGCTTTAACGAAAAGGGCTACAGCGGCTCATCGCTCAAGGATGTCGCCGCGATTCTCGGACTGACGGACGCGGCCCTCTACTACTACGTGCGCAACAAGGAAGAACTTGTCTACCTCTGCTATGTGCGCGCGGCCGAAGTGGGTCAAGAGGCAATGGCGCGAGCCGTGAGTGGGGGGCTCAGTGGTATGGACACGGTGTGCCGATACCTGCGATATCACATCGAGATCATGGTCGGTGACCGCGGTCCCGTTGCAATCATGAGTGAGATCCCTTCGCTAAAACCGGTTCACAGGGACGCGGTTTTGGAACTGTCACGACAGCACAGTGCCCGGTTCGAGGAAATTCTGAAAACCGGCATCGAAGACGGAAGCATTGCGCCCTGCGATGTTCGTATGACCGGCAACGCGATCATGGGGGCCATCAACTGGATTCCGAAGTGGTATCACGGAGACCCTGACATGGGTCGATCAGTCGCGGCAGAATTCCCATTAATTCTCACGCAAGGCTTGCGCCCCTGACCGCCTAGTTCTGGATGTTAGCGAGTCGCTCTGTGACCAGGCGCTCGACTTCATTGATATCGAATCGGGCGGGATCTGTTTCAAGGTCAGGAAAGTCACCAATCTCTGCGAGCATGACCAGTTTTTGTTCCAGGTCGCTCTCGATGCGACCATAGTAAATCGCGCTGGACTGAGGATGATTCGGCGAATTTGCATTGATAATGGTCATCGGGCTACTGCCTCTCGCCAGGCGAGATCCTGTTGCCGGCCTTGCGTCACGCACGCCGCGTTTGATAGACGCCAGCAAGATAACCAGGTCACTGTACTCACGCCGGACCTCGAGAAACAAACGATCGGACTGGCGGCGCTCGTCAGCCGTCATGTCGCTCAGTAGCATGTCGCGGACCGCGACAAACTGCGGCGTGCCACGCTCTGCGGCCAGTCGGTACCAGGCGGACGCGGCAATCGTATCCTCCTCTATGCCCATCCCGGTCAGGTGCATGAACCCCACCATGTATTGTGCATACTTGTCGCCGACAGGCGCCAGTTCATTGCGATAAATAAAATAGGCGCGCTCAAAGTCGCCGCGTTCGAACAGTTGTTCAACCTTGCGCTGCACTTTCACGGTACGCGGATCAGCAAGATCACTCGCAAGCGCAAAGGACCGCTGTGCTTCTACATGTGTGGTCGTCAGCGCAATCAACGCAAACAAGACAAAACTCGAAAACCTTCTTAAATTGCTGGCCATAACGCCCCCCGTACCCACGAACAGTATCTTTGAGTCCGTTCGTGCCACCAAAGTTCCTCTCGCTTCCACGATCGTGCTGCGGCGCTCAATCACTGAAAATCGGTGCCCGTTTTTCCAGGTTCGCGTGGACGGCCTCGACCTGATTGGGAGAGCCCATTATCGCAAACTGGAGCTTCGCTTCGAGCGCCAGGGACTCTGCCTCCGCCAGGTGCCAGGCCTCGTTGACGAGCTGCTTGATGCTCCGGATCGCTTCGGGTGAGCGAGAGGCACAGTCCTGTGCGAACGCCCGTGCGGCGGCCAGCGGGTCCTCATGAATACTCGTGACGATACCGAGTTGCAGGGCCTCGGCGGCATCGAAAACCCGTGCTGACCACGCGAGCTCTTTAATCCGATCCGGGGGCATCACGCCACGCAGCGTCGTAGTGATGGCCATGTCCGGAATCAGCCCCCACTTGGTCTCCATGATCGAGAACCGGGTATCGTTGGCCGAGTATCGCAGATCCGCGCCCAGCGCTATCTGCAGCCCGCCACCGAATGTGATGCCGTGCACGGCACATATAACCGGCACAGGCAATTCTCTCCAGGCATAGGCCGTACGCTGAAAAAGGTTGGCTTTTGACGATGCGACGGGCGCCATCAACTTCTCATCGATGCGCACCTTGGGGTCGGTGAATGTCTCAACATCGATGCCCGCACAAAAATTATCACCAGCGCCATGCAGGACGACGGCGCGCAGCTTGCGATTCTTGGCGAGGCTGTCGGCCGCCTCACCGAGCGCTTCGAACATGCGCATGTCCAGCGCATTGTACTTTTCAGGTCGATTGAGCATGACCTCGGCGACATGCCCTTCCATACTGATACTGACTCGGTCACTCAATTCAATTCTCCCTGCATTAGACTGCCAGCGTGCACTTGCCATTTCGCAAAACAACGCTGTCCCGATCCTTGACGGTACAGCGAAACGAGACGATGTCGCCATCCTGCCACATGTCAGTGGTGATCGTGTCACCCGGCAGTACCGGCGCCGAAAAACGCGCGTCGAATCCCTCGATCAGCGTGTAATCATAGTCGCAGATAGTTTGCAGAACGGCCTTGCAAGCAATGCCAAACGTGCAAAGCCCATGCAGTATCGGCCGGTCGAAGCCAACGACGGCAGCCGCCGCCGGATCGGCATGCAGCGGATTTCGATCGCCTGTCAGGCGGTACAGCAATGCCTGGTCTTGCCGTGTCCTGATATCGCAGCTCAAGTCCGGCTCGCGCTTTGGGGCACGATGTGGCAGCGGCCCCTTGCCTGACGGGCCGCCGAATCCGCCATCGCCACGCGCCATGATCGTACAGCCCAGCGTAAACAAAACAGTGTCGTCGCTGGCAAGCCGGCCCTCGGCTTCAAGCAGGATCAACGCACCTCGGTTGGGTCCGCGGTCAAACGCATCAACGACTCTCTTGTCAATCAAAAGGTCGGCAGCCGGCGGCAGTGGCCTGTACAACTGCATTCGTTGTTCTGCGTGCAATACCTGGCTGTAGTCCCAGCCCAGATCCGGTGGGAACATATCTGGCACCAGGACCGTGGACAGAGTCGGCACGGTTTGCAAGAGCCCGCCCTGTTCATAGACGTAGGGCAGTTCTTTCTCGTTTAACGGGTCCGCGCCCATGCCGATGCCCAGTGCATAGAGGATGGTCTCAGAATCCGTGTACGTGAAAGGTATGTCGTAGATAGACTTCGACATGAGTTCGTCGTAATTCAGTGGCATGAGTAATCCATTCGAGCGCGACCGGGTCGCGCGTTATCCCTGTCCTGCATGTTCCCAACCCATGTTGGCAAGCGGCAATACTGCATTGACTGCCTGCGCCGCGTGCGCGCTTGCCGCTGTCCCGTCTCTAACTCGCCCTGCAATCCCCTGCAGAATTGCAGCCAGGCGGAAGAAATTGAACGCCGAGTAAAAATTGCGATTCGCAATTCCCGTGCGACCAGTGCGCCGACAGTAGGCTTCAATATAGGCTTCTTCGTCGGGGATGCCGAGTTCGGCCAACGGCTTGCCGGCGAGACCAATCGAGCCGATGCCGATTTCCGGCATTTGCCAGGTCATGAGGTGATAGGTGAAATCGGCCAGCGGGTGGCCAATCGTAGACAGTTCCCAATCGAGAACAGCGATCACCCTCGGTTCGGTGGGGTGCACGATCATATTGTCGAGCCGAAAGTCACCGTGAACGATGCTCGCCGAATCGTCTTCCGGAATATTTTCCGGCAACCATTCAATCAGTTCATTCATCGCATCAACCTTAGCCGTCTCCGATGCTCGATATTGTCCTGACCAGCGTGAGATTTGCCGGGCGAAATAGTTACCCGGTTTGCCAAAGTCCTCCAGACCGAGGGCCGCGAAATCATGATTGTGCAATGTTGCGATTGTCTCGTTCACATTGTCATAGATCGCACCGCGCTCCTCCGGCTCGAGCCCCGGCAGATCGAGGTCCCAGAAAATGCGTCCCTCGACGAATTCCATAACGAAAAACGTCGTGCCAATAACTTCATCGTCCTCGCACAAGATCACCGGCCTTGGTACCGGAAAGCCGGTCGAATGCAGAGCGCTTATGACGCAAAACTCGCGTTCCACAGCGTGTGCGGACTTGAGTAGCTTGCCGGGCGGTTTGCGCCGTAGCACGTAGCGACCCGACGCGGCATCGAGCAGGTAAGTGGGGTTGGATTGCCCGCCCTTGAACTGGCGGATTTGCAACGGGCCACGAAAACTCTCGACACGGGACGACAGGTAGTCAAGAAGCCGCTGCTCATCGAAGCGATGCGCCTGGCGCACGTCACGCGTACCGGTGTTTTGCTCGGACCGCTGGCTCATGTTCCTGTATCCATGCGACCGGAGTGTACAGCTACATGCGGAAAATGCCGAACGGCTTCTCCGCGTCACGCGGACGATTCATGGCGGCGGACAGTGCCTGCGCGAGAACCGGGCGCGTAGCCACCGGATCGATGACACCGTCGTCCCACAGGCGTGCACTCGCGTAGTAAGGATTGCCCTGAGTCTCGTACTGCTGCTGAATCATCTCTTCGTAGTCGGCCTTGTCTTTGTCAGACCAGGCTTCACCACGAGCCGCCAGCCCTTCACTCTTGACGGTCGAGAGAACCAACGAGGCCTGTTCGCCACCCATGACGGAAATGCGGGCATTCGGCCACATCCACATGAGCCGCGGGCCGTAGGCTCGGCCGCACATGGCGTAGTTACCGGCGCCAAACGAGCCGCCTATCACGACCGTGAATTTCGGCACGGTTGCTGTCGCAACGGCGTTCACCATCTTCGCACCATCCTTGGCGATGCCGGCGTGCTCCACCCGCTTGCCCACCATGAAGCCGGTGATGTTCTGCAGGAAAACCAGCGGGATGCCGCGGCGGTTGCAAAGTTGAATAAAATGCGCGCCTTTTTGCGCAGACTCGGGAAAAAGGATTCCATTGTTCGCAACAATGCCGACAGGAAAACCGTCGATGTGTGAAAAACCGCAGACCAGGGTAGCGCCGTAGAGCTTCTTGAACTCCTGGAACTCCGATCCGTCAACAATGCGTGCTATGACCTCGCGGATATCGTACGGAAATCGATACTCGCGCGACACGATGCCGTAAACGTCATCGGCCGGGTAGATGGGCTCCACGGGTTCGCGTTTCGCGACGCTGATCTCGCGTTTCCAATTCAGGTTCGCGACGATGTTACGTGCGATTTTCAGCGCGTGGCCATCATCGTCGGCGAGGTGATCCGCAACCCCGGAAATACGAGAGTGCACACTGCCTCCGCCGAGCGTCTCGGCGTCGACGACTTCACCTGTTGCGGCTTTAACCAACGGCGGCCCGCCAAGGAAAATCGTTCCCTGGTTGCGCACGATGATCGACTCATCGCACATGGCCGGCACGTAAGCGCCACCTGCGGTACACGAACCCATGACCACGGCAATCTGCGGAATGCCTTTTGCTGACAGTCTCGCCTGGTTATAGAAAATGCGACCAAAATGATCCCGATCGGGAAACACTTCGTCCTGTCTCGGCAGGAATGCGCCGCCCGAGTCGACGAGGTAAATACAGGGCAAGTGATTCTGTTCGGCGATTTCCTGGGCGCGCAGGTGCTTCTTCACCGTTAGCGGATAGTAGGTACCGCCTTTGACGGTCGCGTCGTTGGCGACGACCATGCATGAAATGCCGTGAATTCGTCCGATACCCGCAATGATGCCAGCCGCCGGCACGTCGTCGCTGTAGACCTGCCAGGCCGCCTGCCGGCCGACTTCAAGGAAATAAGAGTCTTCATCGAGCAATGTGCGGATGCGATCACGCGGCAGCAACTTGCCTCGCGACAGGTGCCTTTCGCGCGAACGTTCGCTGCCGCCCTGCATCACATACTCATCAACTTCCCGCAAGTTTTCGACCAGAGCGATGGCCGCCTCGGCATTCTTTTTGAATTCATCCGAGGAACGATCGACTTTGGTTTTGATTACTGGCATATGATCGAATCCGCCGTTTTACTTTGTGGCATTGAACAACTCACGACCAATCAGCATGCGACGAATCTCGCTGGTGCCCGCACCAATTTCATACAATTTGGCATCACGCCACAAACGGCCTGCCGGGTACTCGTTGATATAGCCGTTGCCACCCATGGCCTGTATCGCCTCGCCGGCCATCCACGTCGCCCGCTCGGCCGCCACGAGAATACATCCTGCCGCATCGAAACGGCTAGTCCTGCCGCGGTCGCAGGCCCGTGCCACCGCGTAGACATAAGCTCGGCAGGCATTCATCGCGGTGTACATGTCGGCAATCTTGCCCTGCATGAGCTGAAACTTGCCTATCGCCTTGCCGAACTGCTTACGATCGTGGATGTACGGCATTACAAGGTCCATGCACGCCGCCATGATGCCGAGTGGACCGCCGGCAAGAACGACGCGTTCATAGTCGAGACCACTCATCAGAATCGCGGCACCCTTGCCTTCTTCTGCCAGGCGATTGGTTTCCGGGATACGACAATTCTCAAACAAAACTTCGCTCGTGTCGGACCCGCGCATGCCGAGCTTGTCGAGTTTCTGCGGCGTCGAAAACCCCGGCGTTCCCCGCTCAACGAGAAATGCGCTAAGGCCGCGCTTGCCGGCGTCCGGATCAGTTTTCGCGTAGACGATCAATACGTCTGCGCCGGGCGCATTCGTGATCCACATTTTGGAACCGTTGAGGACATAGCTGTCTCCATCGCGCTTTGCCGTCGTACGCATGCTCATGACGTCGGAGCCGGCGCCCGCTTCACTCATAGCCAATGCCCCCAGGTATTCGCCGGACACGAGCTTGGGTAGCAGGACTTCCTTCTGCTCCGCATTACCCCATTGTCGCAGCTGGTTTACGCAGAGGTTAGAGTGCGCACCGTAAGATAAACCGACCGAAGCCGATGCGCGACTGATCTCCTCCATTGCAATGACGTGCGCGAGGTAGCCAAGTTCCGAACCGCCATAAGCTTCCTCAACCGTTATGCCAAGGAGTCCCAATGCGCCAAGTTCGGGCCACAGATCGCGAGGGAATGCGTTCTTCTCGTCAATCTCAGCCGCACGCGGCGCGATGCGATCGTTCGCGAAACCCCGCACCGTTTCGCGCAGCAAGTCCAGGTCTTCACCGTGACCGAAATCGAATTCAAACATGGCACAGACACCTCTTGCCCATTAGCCGAATGTCCGACTCATTGTCCGCTCAACATGGGCAGAACTGAATACCAATCGCGGGGTACCGGCGTCCGTGTCTCAAAGTTCTGAAAGCTTGTCGATAAACAACGAAAACAGTTCGTATTGAGACGTTATACCGAGTTTTGAAAACAGGTTGCGCTTATGCACCATCACCGTACCCGGTGCGATTCCGAGTTCTCTCGCAATAGACTTCGAAGAATGTCCCCGTAGCAGGAGCTGCGTTATCTGTCGTTCCCGTTGCGTCAGCGCCGACTCGCCAAAATGTTCAAAGCACTTGGTCAGGCGCTGGTGCATGCTGAAATCTCGTTCGTCGTCCGAATGGCGCGCAGCCCAAGCATTCCAGATTCGTCGCATGGCCGCTCTGATCACGGGTTCCATCAGGCGCAGGCGCGCAACATCGGATCGCGAGAAGCGCGTTTCCCAGCGCCCGACAACGAGTACCAGCGTACTCTTGGTATCGGTGTCCAGGAGGAAATCCATTTCATCTGCAAGATGCGTTCGCTCGTAGTATTGACGAAAGTACTCGCTCGAGCGGAATCGATCAGGCGTTTCGTCGCGACAACGGCACATGGCTGGCTTGGTCTCACGCACCGCGAGCTGGTAAAGAGGATCAAGAAGGTAAGGTCCGGCCAGATATCGATCCAGGTAATGCCGGGCGCGGCTCGGTGTCATCGTATGGTGCAGGATATTCGGTGGCGCATCCCGGTAAAATGCCAGCAGGCAGGTTGCATCGGTATCGACGGCAACATCGATAACTTTAGCCAACGCATTCGCGCTGCCCTGGTCGTCTTCGCTTTTGACCAGTCCGGCTAACGCGGCGTGCCACGCAGGATTATCGAAAGGTCTGGTCAAACCGGCTCGCTCAAGGTTGAAATAGTGCGGCTGTAGCGCCGCTGGGGTCTTTGATCACGCAGAATTGCCCGCCCGATAGTTCACGCGGCTCCACGACTTCCTTGTAGAAATCGCGCAGCCCGTCGGCATCTTCGACAGTGATATCGATCCAGCCGATTTTGCCAACCTGGTTTTTATCAGACATGCTCGAACCTCTTTGCCACAGTCCTCATTGTGACGGCATTAAATCAAAAAGACGTGAGAAACGATGCGGCGTTGCCACCGATAGGACCCGATCCTGACTGAGCGACTCTTAAATAATCCGCCCCTGTCGGATAGTTCTCGGGCTGCGCATTGTAAACGCGACGGACGCGATTGCGATGATAGAGCTTCAGCTGTGACAAGAACGGAATGACGAGGTCGGGGTTATTGCCGGTCATTTCAAAATGCAGCTGGGGGAGCCGATACCACGGCAGATTCATATCGGCATGATGGGCATTGTGATAGCCGAAGTTGAGCGTCAGCCAGTTGAGTTTCGGAAATCGCAGGCTCAGCGGGTTACTGAAGGTATGGCTTTGTTCCCATTCAAAGTCGCCCTTGTGCGGTGGCTTCACATAGTCGAACAGCGTCGTATTGTAGGGGTAGTCGTGTTGTACGCTGTCCATGAATCGCAGGACATGCATCATGATCAAATAGGCAACAACATAAAGAATCGCGACTTTTGGCAAAAACACGACGAGCGCAGCGAATACGCCACCGCGAATGAGAATGACAGTCACGTTTCGGAGGCGCTGCGTGCGACGCTGCGGAATAACGAAAGACGTCAGGACCATGACCGCATGCATGACCATGTCATGTGCCGGGATGTAAAACCACTCGAGGACCTGGACGCTCCTGGTAAAGACAGGGTGTTTTTCGAAAAACCGGTCATAGTCAAACCAGACTGCATCGTCATTATCGACATGATGGCGGAAATGCTTGTAGCGAATGTCCTCGTACGTGCCATAGGCCGATCCGCACAACCAGCTCATGAACCGGCCGAGCACCGCGTTATGGCGGCTATTGGCGAAAACGAGGTTGTGACCGCATTCATGAATCAGGTATGCAGCGATTGTCATTGCGTGTGCCAGCAACAGCGTCGCGAGGAGATTTACCGCCCAGTGGGTGTCCAAAAGACCAGCGAAGCCCAGCACATACGCAAGGACCGTATAGCCGGTTGCAGCACCGTAGTACAGCGGCCCTTCGCGTTCCTTAAACAGCTTTGTTGTCCCGGTCATAACGCCCCGCCAGTTCGTCCTGTTTATTTGTACACATGGAGAACGCCTGTTGCTAGCATACGCAACCTGGCCCGCCTGTCCTGGAGAACCCACGCATGAAGCTTGTCACGGCTATTGTAAAACCCTTTCGACTCGATGACGTTCGCAATGCCCTGAGCGAAGTCGGCATACAAGGCATGACTGTGAGCGAGGTCAAGGGGTTCGGACGACAGCGTGGCCACACCGAATTGTACCGCGGGGCCGAGTATGTTGTTGATTTTCTTCCAAAAGCCAAAATCGAGGTCGCCGTTTCCGACGACATGGTTGAACGGGTCGTAGAGACCGTTATTGAGGCGGCGAAAACCGGCAAAGTCGGCGACGGCAAGATCTTCGTAACGAACCTCGAGCAGGTTTGGCGCATTCGAACGGGCGAAACCGGGGACAGCGCTCTATAGCCGACCCGCAATCAGCTCGCCTACGGCTTGGCCGCGGGAACCAGGACCTCGCGCCATACCCTGAGCTTGTCCGCGTACGACATCGCCGCATGGGCTGGACTCGTCGATGGCAAGCCGGCCCGATGAAATGACTCAAACGCGAATCCTCCAGCCGCAAATTTGCCAAACAGTGCTTCGGCTTTCCTGCCGTTGAATGCGATCAGCCGAATTTCGGCATGCGCATTCAGAAACGTTGCGAAATCGTTTGCGCGCGCACTGTCGAGCCTGATGTTCGCGTCCATGCTGCCCGGCCGCAGGGAACTCTGCAGCACGTCCCAGAGCGCGATCCGGTTCTTCACCAGTTGCTCACATCGAGCAACATAGCCGCCGTTGATGCCAAACAGCTCTTCCATGATCCGCCAAAACACGTTTTGCGGATGTGCATAGTACTGCTGCTCTGCAATGGAGCGTTGACCGGGCAAGCTGCCCAAAATCAGAATACGTGCGTCGGAACCCGCGATCGGCGAAAAACCTTCAGCTGGTTCTGATTCGGTTCTTATCGCTGCCATTTAAGGATGCGCCGCGCGAGCATCTCCATGTCGCCCGCATGCCGATTTCGCATCACGGGATCGTCGGCCGTGATATTCATCGCACGCACGGTCTTGCGAACCAACCGGCTTTTTTCATCAAAATCGAAATCGATAATATTCAGACAACACATCGACTGATCGAGCAAGCCGAACGCATCCAACCCTACCCCGGTGGCCCACCCGAGTACCGCGGCATTGGTACCGCCGTGAGCAAACACGGCCAGGTTGTGCCACGAGTCGTCGACCAGCAGCGACTCCATCGCGGC
Source organism: Woeseiaceae bacterium (assembly GCA_049666725.1). Taxonomy (GTDB): domain Bacteria; phylum Pseudomonadota; class Gammaproteobacteria; order Steroidobacterales; family Woeseiaceae; genus UBA1847. The sequence goes on along the minus strand of JBATHK010000124.1, from coordinate 11,157 downwards.
GCTGATACGTGCATAGAAATCGTGGTACCGCTCTCCGCCCAGGAATGTCGCATCCTCTTGCGGTGCCCGCCAGTGAGAGAATGCGATATCGGTATATATGTCGTATCCGCCCGCTGCCTCTCCCTTTAGCGGCCGGATTTCTTCAAGCTCTGCAAACACTCCCAGCTCAATCTCGCGATCACCCAGGATCGTCGTGCCGGTCTGCTGCGTTCGTAGCAGGCCGCTGCAGAGTGCTTTGTCAACGTGGATGCCCGCGAACAGTTCGGCCATGCCCGCTGCCTGCGCCCTGCCCCGCTCATTGAGACTGACTGCATCCGGATCCGCCACCCAGTTACCATTGTCATCGATGTAGTCGACAGCACCATGCCGAAAAAGGTACAGGCGACGGCGGCTCGCGCCGTCGATGGCGACTCGGCGGTTCGTCGTGTTATCGATACTGGGCATGGCTATGTCGCTAGTAGCCGCGCTTGGGGTCCACGACGTTCAGGAGGGGATCCCCGGCGGCGTAGCGCCTGAGATTCTCTCGCAGCAATGTCATGTGCCGCTCTCGTTCGCCGCCGTAGCCCGCCACATGCGGCGTGATAATTACATTTTCAAATTTCCAGAGTGGGTGATCAGCGGGCAGTGGCTCGGGTTCCGTGACATCCAGGCCTGCGCCGCCTACCTGGCCGCTCTTCAGCGCCGCCACAAGGGCGTCGGTATTCACTGTCGCGCCGCGCCCGACATTGACGAAAAGCACGCCCTTTTTGGTCGCGTCAAAGAACGTCTGGTCCAGCAAGCCTCGTGTGGTACTGGTGAGTGGCAGCGCATTGACGATGACATCCGCCTTCCCTGCGAGTTCCAGCAGTTCATCGGCGAGGCCAACATATTCGACAAAGTCCGGTCCATCCCGGCTGCTGTTACGGGTACCAATCACGCGCATGCCGAGCGCGGCACCACGCCTGGCAGCTTCCGTACCGATGCCGCCGAGCCCCACAACCAGCATCGTCTTGCCCGCAAGCGGCATCATACCCGAGCGTGCCGCATACAGGCCCGCACGCTCGTGGCTCTGCATTTTTTTTGCGTATACAGGCAATGCCCGGGCCAATGCCAATGCCATGGCAATCGCGTGCTCCCCGATAACCGGTGACGACATCTTTTGCATATTGGTTAATAGTACTTCGCCACTGCCGACACGCGGCACATTGAGACAGCTCTCGGCGCCCGCCCAGGCGATCTGGATCCAAACGAGTCGCGCCGCAGCGTCCACAAGGCGCTCGTCACACAGCCCGACAATGGCATCCACGTCACTCGCCTCGGATACGTCGATGGAGTCCGGTGTCACTGGGATAAAACTCGTTTCGGGGTAGAGGCGCCGCAGAGCGTCCAGATCGTCCGGGCTAACTCGGGCAATCATGATTTTTTTCGCGCCTTGCCACTTCGGCAAGTCCCGGGTAGCGACGTCTCCTTCGACAATGCCAGCCTGAATGATGAGCTCATCAATATTGACGTCGGCTGCCGCAGGTGCCGCCAGTATCACAATCGAAATTGCGGCAAATACACGAATTCTATTCATTGGGGCTCCTTGCTGAGCGCTCAGTTTACGCAGTCAGCTACGGGAGCAACAGTACTTGGCGCGATCAGGCCGGGAAAAAGTCGATCGGCTTGGTGGTCGTAATTGCTTCGACGTCTTTGGCCTCGAAGCGGAACAGCTTCACGCGCTGTACCAGCTTGCGCTCGAGGTCCGGGTCGCCGAGTTCGCTGGAAACAACCTCACACATCGTGACCTGTCCGTTCGGCGCGATCGTCAGCTTGAGCACCAGCTTGCCTTCGAGCGACGGATCCATGCGCAATGCGCGATTGTACAAGGCGAAGATCGCGCCCTTGTTCTTGTCAAACACGAGCTCGATTTCTTCGCGGGACCGCGACGCTTTGCCGCTCGAACCAACACGTGAAGCGGCGCCACCGCTTTTGCCGATACCGGCGACCGGGCTCGCGACCTTGGTCGTTGACCTTCCCGCGATACTGGTGCCGCCCGTATTGCGGCTCATGCTTGCAGTATTGATACCGCGTGACGCTGTACCCGCCTTCGACGTGATCATTGATCGTTCGTTGCGCACGGCCTCGCCCACCGATGCCGTCAATGGGCGATCGTCGGCCATCTGTTCCACTAGATCCATGTCGACCAGGTCGGCAAGGTCCTCGGCAAAGGGCATCAATGCGGCTTGCGCCTGCTCACGGGCAACCTCTTCACGGTCCGGCTGCGGAACAGGCTCGGGTTCGGGTTCGGGTTGAGGCTCGGCCTCGACGACCTTCTCGGGCTCCGCCTCTTCGGGCTCGGGCTCCGGTTCCTCCTCCTTCGGTGGTGGTGGCGGCGGCGGAAGCGGTTTCTCTTCCAGAAGCAGCTGCGCAATACGCGGCGGGATCTCTTCAACGTCGTACGGATCCGGTTCCGGAAGAGGAATGAACGGCCATACCAGTCCAAGTACGGCACAGATCAGGAATATGATGCCGAGCAGACGCCGGAACTTGCGTTCCTGGCCCTGGCCCGTCGTCCATGGCAGCTCATACTCTCTGTAAAACGGTAAATCCAATTCCGCGACTCCTGTCCGTCGTCCCTGCGCCCTAGCGCGCTGCCTGAATGTTGTCCAGCTTGTCCGAACTCTTCTGCAGCACCGCCAGCGAAATCCGTCCGTAATCCGATTCCGTGCAAGTCGCCATTACTTTTTTCAACAATCTGTATGGGATGTCTTTGTCCCCCATGATCGTCACTTCTCGTCCCGCAACTTCCGCCTGCGCGGCCCGACGCAGAACTCGATCGTTCTGCGACAACAGCGCTTTGCGAAGTGCGGGTATGTCATTACCCTTGGTCGCCATAACGTCTGCAACCTTCGCCACCGGCGTGCCCTGCACGATGATGTCCGTCTCGCCGATCAGGATGACTACAGTCTCCTTGGCTTTTTCTTCTGCAATCGATTCCGGCAACTGCAGGTCCTTCGCGTTCGGCAGCGTCTCTACATCCGACGAGTTGACGAGCAAAAAGAACACAAGGATCGTGAAAATATCCATGAGCGAAACGAGATTCAGTGCACCGGCGCCGCCGTGGCGCTTGTGGTGCTTCTCCATGCGTTTTGCGCGGGCTGACTTGACCATTAGTTATCCACCCCCGGTCATGACAGGCGCATCGCCGATCGAAATGTCGGGGAAAAGGTCGGAGCGAACTATGGCGTCGTCCACGATATTCTCCGCCACCCGCACCGTGTCCATCACCTGGACCAAGGTGTCGTACGGAATATCCTGCTCGAGAAGGATCGATGCATCCGATTTCTTCGGATACCTTTTCTTGAGTTCGGAGAGCTTGGTTCTCAGCGCTTCATAGTCGTAGCCATCGTCGCCGTTCGGGTAGACGCCGAGCAAGCCCTGGTTTCGATCGCCAACTTCAATCTTGCCCTTGCGGACGATGACTTCCAGTTGAAAGACCTGTTCCTGCGGTTCCACGGGCTCAGTAGAGGAGCCTGGCAGATTCAATTCGAGAATCGCCAATCGCGAGAACACCGCGGTAATCAGCAGGAACGGAACCAGAATCACCATCAGGTTCATGAACGCCGTGATGTTGAGTTCGGCCGTATCATTACGATGATGAGCACCGCTTCTTCTGCGGCTACGAATCATGCCTTACGCTCCCGATGTCTTCAGCTGACGTTCGGTCACGGCATTGAGGAATTTGACACTCGCCATCTCGAGGCTGTCGACGAGACCATTTGTCTTGGTCTGCAGCAAGGCGTGCACGAGCAGCAAAGGAATGGCGGCCATCAATCCAAAGGCCGTCGTATTCATCGCAACCGAGATACTGGCGGACAGCATGTCTGCCTTGTCTGCCGGATTTGCGTTCGATACGGCGGTAAAGGCGTTGATCAGGCCGATAATCGTGCCCAGGAGGCCAAGGAGCGTCGCTACGTTCGCCAGCGTTGCAATGTAATGCGTTCGCTTTTCCAACCTCGGCAAGACTTCCATCAGGCTTTCTTCCATCGCCTTCTCGATATCATCACGACGACGCGCTGACTTAACGCGGTACAAGCCGTAAGTAAGAATCGAGCCAATGGCTGCCTTGGATTTTGAGGTCAGCGCAGCGGCTTCCTGGAAATTACCGGCCTTGAGAAAAGGCACGATCTTCTTCCACAAAGCACGATTGCTTGCGCCCGACATCGTCAGGTACATCCAGCGCTCGATCGCGATCGCAGCGCCGAATGCAAATACAAACAGGATCGGGTACATGAATGGACCGCCATCCTGAAAAAACCGCACGATAGTGCTCATTTGTCTGCTCCTCTAAAAACAGAATTACTCGCGGCAAGAGCCGCTCTAAAAAAAGACAGTCGCGGCTAAGCGCCGCTCCTAATCTTGTTCATCTTCGCCATACAGGTCGCCGTAGTAGTCGACCTGACGTAAAAATTCTTCCCTGTCGATCGGTGCGAGCACTTCATCGAGCAGCGTATTGACCGGCTTGCCCATCAGGTCGCCGGGATCCGATTTTTTCCACGGCACAATGTACAAGACCTTCGGCAATTCCTGGTTGCCCGTAATTTCGGTGCGCCCGAGTTCAATCGAGTCCATCACCCGGTCACCCGTCGTGCGTCGCGTGATGTCCTGTGTCTCGCGCGCCTCCGCCTGTTGCACCACCGCAGAGGTGTCAACTGCAGGCATCAGCTCGTCGTCCTGCTCCGTCGCCTCCTGCGCAAAAGTGGCAAACGCTGCCAACAACATGACGAACGTGAATCCGGCGCCCAATACCCTGATTTTTCCAGCACTCATGTCCATCAATCCGCCACGTTTGCCGTTCGCTGGTTCGCCGCTACGCGACGTCTCAGATCCGCAATCCATTTCTCAACCTGCTTGTCTTCACCGACAAGCGCCTGGTAAGTCTCAAAATGCTGCAGTGCCACATCGAGGCGCTGCAGGTACAACTCATTAAGGACCCCCAGGTTGTAGTGTGCCAAGGCATAGTCGGGGTTGACTGTGACGGCCTTCAAATAAGCAGCTTCTGCTTCGAGGAAATTGCCATTTCTGCGAAGTAGCATGCCCAGCTGGTTCAAAGCCGCAGGATGACTGGGATTTATCGTCAATGCCGCGTCCAAATCAGACTTTGCAGCGGCATTGTCCTCATTATTGGCGTGAATGATGGCCAGGTTCACATAGGCACCCGGGTAATTCGGGTACTGCAACAGGAACTCCTTGAAGCGGAGCTCGGCGTCTACGAAATCGCCGGCCGCCATGGACGAGGCTGCCTGCTCGTACAAGGTCCGCACCTGCGGCGGGATTGCCAGCTCCGGCTGCGGACCCTCCGCAACCTCGCCCTGGCTGGAAGCCGACCGCGAATCCGGTGCTTTCGCCGGACCATCGCTCGCACAGCCCGCGAGCACCAGCAATGCCAGCAACGCGATCGGGATCCGTTCGTTATTAGTAAAGCGCTGTAACCACATCTTCGCTGCGCTCCTTCTTGGCGTATCGCGCCGGCATCAGGCCGGCAAGTCTGTCAAAACTCTGGCGCACCCATTCATCGTAAACGCCATCTGGGGCCCTGTCGGCATTTGCCTTGTACAGGTCGATCGCTTTTTCCTCGAACGGAAACGCCTGTTCTTCAAGCAGCAGCTCGTATTGCTCGAGCGCATCGACGTCGAGGTCAGTCGGCCTGTCAGATTTCAGCAGATCCGAACTGAACTGCTCGTAAACCTCGCCCAGGCGAAAAGTCGCTGCCGTGGTCACTTCCGCAACCCCATAGTCGGCTGCGCCGGTGTAAGCAGCGATAACCTCTTCCATCAACGATTTCTTAAGCTTGAGACTGCCGGCCAGCGGTTGCGTGAGTTTCACGACGGCAAATCGCTCGCGCACAGGATCTGCAAGCTCCAGGGAAGCCGTAGCGGCGAGAAAACGTGTGCGATCCGTGCGTTGTGCGCCAGCCATTGCGTCGACCTGGACGAGCTCATTGAGCCTTGCAACACGTTCCTGCTCGTTGCCGGTCCGCCGTGCAATCTCGAGCAAGCGATAACGCGCCTCGATGGACTCGGCCAACGGGTTCGGGTATCGAAGAACGATGTCATTCAGAACCCGTCGCTCACTCGATAGGGTACCGGACTGATTGTAAAGCTCGGATGCCTTCCAGAGTGCTTCGCGACGAACATCGTCGGTACTCGACTCGGCGGTGGCGATACGCTCAAACTCGGCCGCTGCCTGGTCTGACTGGCCCGACTCAAGATAGGTAACAGCCAGTTTCTGGGTGACGTCATCAGCGAATTCGCTGTCAGGATAGTCACTGCGGAATTTTTCGAGTACGCCGGATGCCCGATCCCAGGCCTGCAAATTAATCAGCGCGGCCGCCGCATCGTATTCGGCGGTAGCGCGAATATCGGAATCCGGAACCGCCTGGCCCAAACGGGTAAAGTGTGTGACCGCGGTCTCCAGATCGCCGGCGTCACGCGCTTTTTCGCCCTGCTTGTATATCGACGAAGCGATACGATCTTTAATCTGTTGCGCAGCCGTCACGTCATCAGCCGGCGTGAAGCTCCGCAAACTGTAGTACGCAGCTTCGGCCTCATTGAAATTCCCGAGGTCAAACTGCGAATGGGCGATGACGGTCCAGGCCGTGCGAGCAAGCTTCGGCTCCACCGGCGGCTGCTTGGCGACTACGGCCTGGCCGACTGCAATCGCAAGATCGAACTGGTTTTGTGCAAACAGATCTTCAGCCACAGTTGTCAGTACCGCGCCCGATTCCGGGTGCTGAGGATAGGTGTCAGCAAACTTGAGGCCGCTGTCGAGGTACTTCTTGTGCCAATCGTCTTTTGCCGCACCAGCGAGCGATTTCTCATGTTCCCGGTAGGAGAGAATCGCCGCGTAGCCGGCTTCAGCCGACTTGTCGTGATCAATGTAGCCGTATGCCGTGCGTTCGTACTCGGCTGTCGCCGCCTCGTAATCTTCACTCTCGAACAGTATTTCGGCCAGCAGGAAGTTGGTGTTGGCGCTATCAGGTTCACCCGGAAAATAGGCCAGGTACTTGCGATACCAGTTGGCCGCCTGCTGGTAGTCGCTCTTCTTGCCATCGCGCTGCGCCTCGGCATGGTAGTACTGCGCCAGGTCGTTGAGGTTGCTCTTCAGGTACGCCGCAACCGCCTGGTTCTCCTCGGGCGGATTCCGCACCCAGAATTCTCCATCCATGCCATAGCGTTCGACGAAGCCCTTTTTGCCTTCAAGTACCAGGCTGGGGAAGCCGCCCTGCTTGTACGCCTCGATGACTTCGACCTGCAGTATCGGCGCCTTTGGATGAAACGGGTCCTGCTCTACGAATGCCTCATAGGTTTCAGCCGCGTCGACGTAGCGTTCCTTCTCGAGGTACAGGTCGCCCAGATTACTGTAGATGATGTAACTGTATGCCGGGTTTTGTCGTGCCTGGAGAAACGCGTCAATGCTGTCAGCGCCTTCCATATAGGAAAAGCTGATGCTCAGGACGCGGAACGTATCTTCGACAAGCTCCCGTTCGGCCCGCTTCAAGCTGCCGAGCCGCTGCTCACCTTCACCTATATCAACGTCTTTGATCTTGCGATCCAGCAATTCAAAAAACGGGTCCAGGCTGTCTTCGTGCCACGCCAGTTTGAACTGCGACCAGCCAAGCTTGTACAGCGACTGTTCATAGAAACGCGAGTCTTCGCCGTATTTTCTGACGTCCTGGTAAGCAGCTTCCGCGTCGTTGTATCGTTTGCGGAGGAAGAGCATCTCACCGCGGCGGAACTGCACTTCGTCGATTAGCGCGGTATCCGGAAACTTGCTGACAAGTTCATTAAGCACCTCCAGCGCCTCGTCGGTCCGGCCCCCAATCTCGTAGGCGCGTGCCAGCTGGTACAGCACGGTATCGTTGCGGCGGTAGTCCGGGTAGGCCTCCAGCAACTGCTGATAGAGGCTGACAGCATTGTCATAGCCGGTTGAATCCAGTGATTCGATATTCTCGGCCAGCTGATCAGCCTCGGTGGCTTCAAGCTCCAGGTCGCCCAGGCGGCGCATGGCTTCGGCGCGCAGCTCGGGATCATCCGACACAAGATCAAGAAACGCCCGATAATTGTCGCGGGCCAGATCGGAGCTATCGAGAATGACGTTTCCCGGACGAATTTTGACGGTTTTCTTATCGAGGCTTTTTATCGTGTCTTTTTTCTTCACGCCCGCGTTGGCGGCCGGCGCCGAAAAGACCAGCGCCAGGAGGAAGATCAGCAGGTAGCGATAGATCTTCATTCCGATGCGTCCCCGACCGTAGCCGCTATGTCGTAAATTGCAGCGAGAGCAAAACGCGCCTGCACGGTGTATATATCAAGCCTCTGCTTTTGCGCCTGCAGCTCGCCGACAGCGATGGACTGCAGAAACGCGCGCTGCTTCGACAGCGCGTCTTCCACCCGCATCTTCGTGCCTTCGATACGCGGTGCCAGGCCGTAAACACGATCGCTCAGTTCATCAAAACGAAGTGGTTCGAGGCGCATGGTCTCATCGATCTGGCGTCGCGAGCGCTGTGTCGCCACCAGGGCTTCGCCGGACTGGCGAAGGTTGCGACGAATGCGCCACAGCCGATCGCCAAAATCGCGTTCGAGGTTCCACTGCAATACACCTTTCAGCAAGCGAATCTTGTCCCGTACTTCGTCAGCCTCGGGAATGTCGGCGCGCAAGGCCGGGGTGCTTTCGAGACCCGTGATTTCACCCCACATTTCGAATTCGGATCGGGTCGCAAGCGCCAGCCAATCGTGGCTCTCTTCAATATTGTTGAGCGTCGAGTCGAATTCGAGCTTCTGACCTACCATGCCATCAAGATCGGCGCGAGCGAGCGAATCCTGAACGCGCGGAAGACGCAGCGCATAGGCTTCCTTGCGCGTCTCGAGCATGTTGCCGTACACATCGACATTCAGCTGCCACTCGTCGAGGTTGCGATACAGGTAGCTCAGGTCCCGGTAGTTCTTGAGACCTTCCTGGAACTTGTGTGTCGCGAGCAGGTGAAAAAGATAGCGCCCTTCGAGACCCTCCGGCAATTCCTCGAGTCGCCAATACCAACCCGTGCTGTCGAGCGGATCGTCCTCGACGAAATCATCGAAGAACTGGCCGGACTCGATGTGCTGGATCGTCCGGTCGAGACGATTGGTTTCTTCATAAAACGCTTCAATAGCGTTGAGGTAGTGGTCGGCGGCCTGGCTGATGGAGTCGAGTTTTGCCATGGCATATGGTATTGCCAGCATGGACTCCTGCACGGCTGAATCGAGCAGATTGCGGCTGCGCAATTCCATCCACGGCACGAGGGCGCGCCGATAATTGTCCATTTCAGCATCGGCCCAGCCGACGCCAAGCAGCGCTTTATTCGAAAATGGACCTTCAAGTCGAACCCGCTGCAGCGGTGCCTTCGCTGCTCGTGGCTGACCGTCCTGCAACAAGGCATAGCCGAGCGCGAGGTTTGCCTTGTCGCGCAGGGCTGTAAGTTCATCGTTGTACGGATCCAGTTCACCGAGGTCGTCAAGCAGCCGTGCTGCTTCGTCAACTCGACCCAGGCGGACAAGCGCTACGCCGAGGTTAAACTTGGCATACCGCGCCCATTCGGTTCTTCCTTTCCAGTTCTGAAGCCTTTCGATCGCCGCATCGTAATCGCCCGCATCGATCAGGATCTGCGATTCGAGCATCAGTGCTTCGCGCTGCAGATTCTCCGGCAGCTCGCGTTCGATATAAGTCAGTGCTTGCTGTGACTTGTCGAGATAACCGCGCTGGTACCAGATCTTGGCCAGGAAGAACCACGTTCGATCGCGAATATCCGGGGCAACGTTGTTCGCGAGGAGACGCTCGAAGATTTCAGCAGCCTCGAGGTGATGTCCGTAGGAAAGATACATGCCGCCGAGCAACAGCTCGGCTTCATCGGCATGATCGTCGAATTGCTGACGTTCTTTTGCCGCGAGCACGCGAACGATCGCCGGGAAATAGTCTTCCTGATAGAAGTAGAAAAGGACCTCGCCATAGTGCGGGTCCTGCACGACGATCGGGTCGCGACCATCGTCCGCGGCCTGAACGGCTTGCGTCGGCGCCAGCAGCGCCAGCCACAAGCAGAGGCACCTAAGTAGTGAGCGACCTGGATGCAAAGATCACTCCCATTCCTTGATGACAAATTCCGGCTGCTGCTTTTTAACGCGGTCGGTGATTTCCAGCTCGAGATACTTGGCACCGATACCCTTGTCAAAGGTAATGGTTGCGCCGCGACGATAGTCGCGGACATGCGGACCTTTGCCTGTGAAGATCGCGATGAGTTCGTGATCGCCAGTCTTCAGGTTGGCCATGTGTACGCGATGCACGCCACCGCGAATCAGCGCATCCGCTTCGCGTGCTGTATACAGGTAATTGGCCACTTCCTTACCATCGATCTTGATATTTACCGAGTCGAGTTCGAAATACTCGCCAACATCCATCGAAATGAAGAACGCAACCTGCGAGTTTGCAGGAAACAGCAATTCTTCTTCCAGAAGGAACAGGTCTCGATTCAGATCCAGAACCTCCTTCTTCAAAGTCTGCACATCCTGATCGAGGCTGCGGAACTGATCACGGGATTCTGATTCGGAGGCCTGCGCACTCATTGCCCCGGCCATCGCCGCGTCCGCATTCATCGGGGATACGTCCTGTGCCGCCACGGAGGTGCTGATCGCGAGCATCACGATTGCCGTCAGGCTGATAAGTGTCTTGGTCACTACGTTACTCTCTTAACAATGAGCGAATCTGATCCAGGTATTTTTCTTCGTACCCAGGCTTGTAGCCATGATGCACGTGACGAACCCTGCCCTCCCGGTCAACCAGAACCGTGACCGGCATGGCCTCCACTTCATAGAGTTTGCTGACTTCCTTGCGTGCGTCGAACAGCACCGGAAAGCTGACGCCGAGCTCGTCGATCATTTTCATCGCACGCCTTGAATCATCGTCGATATTCACGCCGAGCAGGTTGAATCCCACGCGTTGGTAACGCGTATACAATTCGTCAAGCAAGGGCATTTCCTGACGGCAAGGGCCGCACCAGGTTGCCCAGAAGTTGATCATGACAACGTCGCCGCGGTACTCCGAGAGCCTCATGTTGGCGCCGGTTGAACTCTTGAGTGCGAAATCCGGCGCGGGCTGGCCTTCCAGGCC
>JBATHK010000123.1:0-1907 GCA_049666725.1 Woeseiaceae bacterium | reverse complement strand
AATCACTGTCGCGCATAGCAGAACGCATCGAAAATCGACCTGTTGGCCTTTGGCCAGCCGTAAACGCAATCTTTGATGCGAATCCCGACGCGTTCATGGATAACGACCCGAACAAACTGAAGGCCGGCAGCTGGCTGACGATCCCGAGCTTCGACGGCAGCGAACCTGTTATCTCGGTTGCAGCAACCGGCAATGTCGCTCCGACGCAGAGCGTCGCCGCGGCGGAAAGCGTGGTCCCAACCGAAAGCCCCGCAGAGCAGAATGTCACGCCGACAGGAACGACAACCGAGACAGCGACCGTAGAAACGCCAGAGGCGGTTCCGACGGAAACGGCAACGACCATGGGCGACACCACGTCCGACCTGACGCCCGCAGACGTCGTCATCGATACTGACAATCCGTTCGTAGACGGCAGAGACACCACGAGCGAGACCACCGTCATCGTGGATACTGAGCTTGCAGGTCCGACGACCCGTTCTGCATCGCCAAACGTGCCAACCGCGGTCATTAATACCGGCGGACAGGCAACGACCCCTTCGACGACTTCCTGGCTGCTATGGCTTGCGGGTGGCGGCATCGCAATCATCGTCGGCCTGCTGCTGTTCGGCCGATTAATGCGCAGCCGCCCCGGCGAAGCCGCGATAGCCGATCATCCGGCACGCCGCGCTACCGACGACGCCACGGGAAGTCAAGCGGCGATCGCGGACTACGACCTGGACGACGACTCTCCGACCGAAGAGAACCTGACGCTGGACGCCGATCTCGGCGTCGGTACCGGACTCGGTGCAAGCGGGGACATGGAGGTCGCTTCGGACTTCGGTTTCGCGTCGCCAACAGAGATCGATATCGAACTGCCTTTCGAGCCGGAACCATCGATTAACACGAAAGTCGATACAAACATACTATCGCCGCTGCACACCGACAACCAGTCGATACTTGACAGCGAAGTCCTTCCCGATGACGACAACTACGATCTGTCTGTCATTCTCGATGCCACAAAGATGCCGCAGCCCGAGGACATCACGGCCCGCGACCTGCAGGCTATTGAAGTCACGCCGGATGATGACACGAGCGCGACCGACGCTTACACGATCAACGACGAAGTTGAGCTCAACATCCTCGAGCAGGATTACGAGGACGAGCTCTCGGCGACACAGGCGCTGAATGTCGAAATCAGGCGCGCCGCGGCCGAGCTGGCCAAGGACCTGGACGGAGCCAAATCAAGCGACGAAACAGCGACCGGGCCCACGGTCGAGATGCCGCCGCTCGCTTCGGTCACAGAACTGGATATCACGGCACAAATGCCTGCGCGCGACGAGAACACAGCCGACGCGGACGAAACCGGCATTCACGAAGCGGCCACGGTCGAGATGCCTGTCGCGGAGAACGACGACGAAACCACCGAAATGGAAGTCGACGGCGGCAAGTCCGGCACCAAGGGCGCCTAGACCACGTACGGCCTACCACCTGGTACCCATCACCCACCAACCACTATTCTGGCCGCGGCGTCGATCGCCGGGGAATCCCAGTCGCTCGGACAGCTGCTCCCGTCAAGCGGGACCGAGGTTCGCAAACTCGCTTTGTGAGACACCCCGGCACTCACCGCCGCTGCTCACAAGGTGGGTGGCAGAGAGTGGTGGGTGACAGCCTACTCGACGCCGACCAGCCGCTCGACTTTGCGCCAGCCCTTCGGCAACAGGCTGCCACGCAACGCCCGCTCGCCGTAGTAATCATCGATATCATCCCAGCGGATCGTCATGACCCGAGTGCCCGTATGTACCTGCAGGTGGCCTTCTTCGGGAACGACTGCGGCCGCTATCATCTTTTCTTCGCCGCTTTGATATTTTTTGGCTGGAATGTTGATCAGCTTGTTGCCCTTGCCTTTTGCAAGTTCAGGCAGCTCGTCC
>JBATHK010000122.1:0-2332 GCA_049666725.1 Woeseiaceae bacterium | reverse complement strand
TCGCCGCGCCGTGCCTGGTCGTTATAGGCACGCACGGGTCCGGCGATGAACATCGCCATAAACGAAACGACGATCAGACTCAGCACCATGACGACGACGAGTTCGATCAGCGTAAAGCCTTTTGCGGCATGCATGCGCATCTCAGAGCCGCGTCCGGTAGCTGCTGACAATAAAGTTGATTTGCGACTGCCATGCGACGTTTATGTCCACGCGCAGGACATCGGCGGCCGGTACGCCTGGCAACGCGGCTGAGGCGCTGACGCTGACCGACACCGAGTAGTCGCTAAGCGCTGCGATAGGGTTGCCGAACTGGTCGCGAGCGCCGGCATCGAGCAGCCCGTCGTAGTCGTCAACGTCGTCAAAATCGACGCGCGCAGCTTCGCCGTCGACGCCGTCCGGGTCATCGAACGACTTGAGAAGAATCTCCTCGAGATAGGCCTCGGCAATCGATGCGGCCTGGTGACGCAACATCGGGTCCGCGCTGCTGGCGTTTGTCGTTGACAGGACCCCGAGTACGGCACTTGCCGCGATGGCGACAATGACGATGGAAAGCAGCAACTCAACGAGCGTCGCACCCGTTTCGAAAGTGGAGAGACGGTGCATTGGGTTGTTCACGGTGTAACCACCAGGCCGCTCTCGGCTTCGATGAGCATTGACCGTGAGCCGACGGTAACGACCTGGTTGCCGGCGAGATTGGTGCGGCCCAGTCCGTCGTAAACAATCACGACAGGCGGTGCAGCCGTGATCCCGGACGGGGCGACGCCGCTTACGGCTTGTCCATGCGGCAACAAAACGGGGAGTGGGAAAGACAGGTCTGCCGCGTCGCAATGGCCGCCGAGCGCCGCCTGCTGACGGAGTTCGTAGCTGCTTGCTGTGAGGCTCACGCGAACGCGACAGCCGCTGGCTACAGCGACTTTTTGCGCATAGCGGATACTGCTGGCGAGCTCATCGTAATAGGCGCGCTCGTCGAAAGTGGAAGTGCTAAAGAATCGGGGTCCGGCTATCGCGCCCAGTATGCCGATGATGACGATGACAAGGATGAGTTCCACTGTCGTGAAACCCGCGGTAGCGTGCGTTCGAATACTGCACGACACTTAGCACCCCGAGACATCTACCACGATGAGCGGCGCGTTCCCGGCCAGGGCCGTGGTGTATTCAACACTGCAGTTCGCCGGAGTGGGGGACCCGGGCCGTGTGAACGCTCCCGTGCCAGCAGCCTCGGCAAACGCATAGCCCGTGAAATCGGCCAGCGTGTCATCGATGTCGGCGGCAACGGGATAACCGTTCGTCATGTTGATGACGTTGCCTTCCATTGTGACGGTGGGTGGGTTGTTTTGGGTCAGCGACAGGCTGTGCGCCAGTGCAGCAGAGCTGCGCACGCTGCCAGCCAGGCCCTGGATAGCTGCGATCCTTGCTTCGGTCTCGAGGGAGGCAAAACGCGGGATTGCGAATGCGGCCAGGATACCGAGGATCGTGATGACGACCACCAGTTCGATCAGCGTAAAGCCGCGTTGTGCGCTGCGATCTTTTGTCTTCATGTCAGTCGTCCTTAGCTAGTAGGAACAAGGCAGAAAAAGGCGCCCGCGAACGGGCGCTTTTTTCCAGGAGCCTTCAATAGTTGACCGGTATTTAACAATCGGTAACGTCAACGGCAACCGCAGGCGCATCGCCGGCGGCGGCTGGCTCAGAATAAGTGACGCTGCAGTTAGCCGGAGTGGTGGCGCCGTCTTTGGTAAACACGCCTCCTGCGAACGTAAATCCGGTGGTATCCACGAGCGTGTCTTCTATGCCAGCGTCCGAAGGATAGCGATTGACCATCGCAACCGATGTGCCTTCCATATCGACGGCAACGGCTGGGCCCAGACCCTGAGCGAGGGACAAGCTATGTGCCAGCGTGGCACCACTGCGGACACTGCCGGCCAGACCTTGTACTGCCGCGATGCGCGCCTCTGTTTCGAGGTTGGCGAAACGTGGAATAGCAAACGCCGCCAGGATTCCGAGTATCGTTATTACGACCACCAGTTCGATGAGCGTAAAACCTTTCGATGCCTTGTTCATTTTGAAAACTCCGGTGTTAATTGATAGTTCAGCGCTGATTTTCCGCAAGGCTGGGATGCGGGTCTGTGACGGTCTTCACAGTTATGTAAACTAGTCTCGGTAAGTGATTGAAAAACATAAATCATTGCCTTGTTGGTCCCGTTCCGGCGAGCCATTCGGTGCCGGCGACTGTTTGCAGTCGCACGCCATAAAGCTCGTCGGTTCCCGGCTCGAAGCGGCTGTTGCCGTTGCGATCATCAAAAGCAACGCGAACCTCGAATTCGGGGTCCTCCAT
>JBATHK010000121.1:0-30929 GCA_049666725.1 Woeseiaceae bacterium | reverse complement strand
GCGCGTCACTGTTGCGAAACCGTCCTCGCATCAGTAAGGTCCTAGCACTACTTGAAGCAGTTTCTCAAAGAGGCCCGTGCCCTGCCGATGAACCATCCCCTCGTTGCCGTCCGTCTCACCCTGACAGCCCTGCTGTGTCTTGCAGGTGCGTCTTCTCTACAGACCGCGTCAGCAGCAGGGTCAGCCGAAATTGAAAAACAACGGCAACTTTTCACTGCGGTATTCGAGTCGGTGGAGCGAGGTAACTGGAGCGCGGTCGACAATCTTCCGGCCGACGACAGACTGCTTCTGGAAAAATACGTTCTCTGGCCCGACCTGCGTGCAACCTATTGGCGCGCCACGATCGCGACGGCTCCGGCTAAAGACATCGGTGCATTTCTGAAACGCTACGGCACGCTTCGGCCTGCACGCGAATTGCGCTATCGCCATGCATTGCATCTGGCCCGCAGTGGGGACCTGGCAGGCTTCCAGCGGATCTACGAGCAGTTCTACCAAGGTCAGCAGATTGCCAAACTGGATTGCCTGTCGCTGCAGGCCTTGCTCGAAACCGACCGTTCGGCGCGCGTGAATGGACGGGCAACGGACCTGTGGCTGGTCGGCAGGAGCCAGGTTAGCGAATGCGATCCGGTCTTTGAGTACCTCGATCGGAACAAGGTGCTTGGACCGGTTGAGTACCGCAAGCGCTACAAACTCGCCGTCGACAACCGGGAGTTTCAGCTTGCCCGCTGGCTGGCAAAAAAAATCGATCGGCAACATGTCGAAGAGGCGGCTTCCTGGATCAGGGCACAAACGCATCCCGAGGACTTTCTTGATAGCTATGCGCGTCTTGCGGATAGCGAAACGACTCGCAAGCAACTGGTCTACGCGGCAGAAAGACTGACCTATCGCGATCCTGAATTAGCGCTGGAGGGATGGCGGCGCGTATCGAATCAGGTGCCTTTCACCGAGGAGCAAGGACTGCGCACCGCGCGTCACATTGCTTTATGGACCGCCCGCGATAACCTGCCCGGTGCCTACGAGTTATTGCTTCATCTGCCGAAAGCAGCCGCCGACAGCGAAGTGTCACGTTGGCGTGCGCGCTTGAGTTTGCGCGACGCCGAATGGAACAGGCTGCTGCTGGATGTCGCGGCAATGCCAGCGGAGCTGCGCGAGTCTGAGGAATGGCGCTACTGGCGCGCCGTGGCGCTGCAGCGTTCCGGCCAGGTGCTGGCGGCGCAAGCTTCATTTCAGGAGCTGAGCGAGGAACGCAGCTATTACGGCTTTCTGGCGGCCGATGAACTTGGCCAGGAGTACTCACTCGATCACACGCAGTTACTCGCTAACGAGGAAGCCATCGCTGCAATTGAGGCGCATCCTGCCATCGTCCGGGCCGGGGAGCTCTTCCGGGTCGGGCAGGACAGCCGCGGGCGTTCCGAGTGGGATGCTGTCGTTCACTCTTTTTCGGCCGAACAGAAACTGCAGGCAGCGATCCTGGCCGATCGCTGGGGCTGGCATTCGCGCGCTATTTCAACAGCCGCGAGCCTGGGCGAGTACGACGATCTGGCAATCCGCTACCCGTTGCCCTACCAGCAGCTGTTCGAACAGTCTTCATCCGACGCCAGCATCTCACCGACCTGGGCCTACGGTATTGCCAGGAGCGAGAGTCTTTTCATGCCCGATGTCCGCTCCAAAGCGGGAGCGATCGGCCTGATGCAGCTCATGCCGGCAACCGGTCGGGAGGTTGCCCGGGGTATTCGTCTTCCGTATTCGGGGCTCAACACGCTGACCAACCCCGAGAGCAATATTCGCCTGGGCACGAGCTACCTCGGTCAAATGGCCGAGCGTTTTGGCGGCAACCCGGTCCTTGCAACGGCGGCTTACAATGCCGGGCCACACCGCGTTGACCGATGGCTGCCTGAATCGGGGACGCTCGACGCGCGAGTCTGGATCGAAAACATTCCGTTCAACGAAACGCGCAAATACGTCAAGCGGGTGTTATCCGCACAGGCTATTTTTCACTGGCGCATGACCGGCCAGCTGCGGCGCGTTTCCGATGAGCTGTTGCTCGTGAGAGCCACCAGCGAGCCTCAGCGGCTAGCGTCCCGTTAGAGATTCCAGGCGAGCCTCTCGCTCGGCTTTCTCAAGCCGCGACAGCTCCGTCGCGCGGTCATAAAAGCACTGCAGGTCCTGATCGCATCGAGCGAGCATCGAACGAAACGACGGCAACCAACCCTCGTACAGGGTCATGGACACAATCCGTGCGTTGTTCAGCTCGCCGCCTGACCAGCTGGAAGGGTCACGGCCGGCAAGTTCAAGCATCGAGCGTATGTTTGCGGCAAGCTGATCGAGCCGCGCCGTTTTCAGGCGCCGCATTTCGTCCTCTGCAACTGCAGCCGCGAATGTCTCGCGCAGATCAGCGCGAGCAGCCGCCACAAGTGCCATGAGGTCCTGACGTAATTGCCGCCGCTGCCGGTAAACTTCGATATCTTCCGGCCGTCCGTTCGACTCCAGCCAACGCTCGAGACCGAACTCTTCAACCGCAGTGGCGAACGACTCGTTGAATCCGGAGTCGCCCTTGACGTAGAGCACCTGGTGCGCAAGCTCGTGAAACAAAACGCCTGCAAGCTGAATGTCGTCCCAGCTCATCATCGAACTCAGGACCGGGTCGTTGAAGTTTCCCAGCGTCGAGTAGGCCGACACGCCGCCCACTGCAACATCGTAGCCGTCTCGGGCAAGCCGCTCAGACTCCCGAACCGCGGCGTCTTTCGAAAAATAGCCTCGGTAACTGACGCAGCCGGCAACAGGAAAACACCATTGCTTTGCTTCGAGCGAAAACTCGGGCGCGGCAAATACATTCCAGACAACGAACTCGCGTTCAATGTCAGCGTAACTTCGATAGCTCTTGTTGTCCGGCAAGGCCAGCTCGTCGATTGAAAATTGACGAGCCGCCTGCACGAGCAACAGCCGGTCTTTGAGTTCAACAGGCGTATCGTCGCGATTGATAACATCGGCAATCGGCTCGCGCTTACGTATGAGTTCCCATTGGCCTGCCGCCGCCTGCATGTAGTAGCAGCCCGAGCCAGCTGCGCTCAGTGCCACCAGTAGCAGTAATTTTGTCGCTCGCAGGATGCAGTTGCGTCTTCGCATCCCGGTACTCTGCGGGTCACCACACCCGAACGTCAACAACGATTGTCGGGTACTATTGCGCGATGCAGGTATACCTCGTCGGTGGCGCTGTTCGGGACGAACAGCTTGGCATTCCGCACAATGAGCGGGACTGGTGCGTCGTGGGCGCGACTCCTGACGAGCTCCTGGCACTGGGTTACCGGCAGGTCGGGAAGGATTTTCCGGTGTTTCTGCATCCGGAGACTGGCGAGGAATACGCGCTCGCCCGAACTGAACGCAAGACGGCGCCGGGTTATCACGGCTTCGTATTCAATTGCTCGCCTGAGGTGTCAATCGAAGACGACCTGCTGCGCCGCGACCTGACGATAAACGCAATCGCCAAAGACGCCAGTGGTGAGCTGATCGATCCTTACGGTGGCATCGACGACATAAAGCAGCGCGTTCTGCGACACGTATCCGACGCGTTTGCGGAAGACCCGGTACGTATTCTTCGTGTTGCAAAATTCGCGGCGAGATTCAATCACCTCGGCTTTACGATTGCACCCGAAACGATGCGACTGATGCGGCAGATGATCCAGGACGGAGAAGTTGACGCACTCGTGCCGGATCGGGTCTGGCAGGAAACCCAGGCAGCACTGGCGGGCCGTAGCGTAAGAACGTACGTCGAAGTGCTGCGTGACTGCGGTGCTTTGAAGGTGCTGCTGCCTGAGGTCGATGCCCTGTTTGGCGTCCCGCAGCCGAAAAAGTGGCATCCGGAAATCGACACGGGCGTCCATGTTCTCATGGTGCTGGATCAGGCAGAGGCGCTCAGCGCCGATCTTGAAGTACGCTTCGCCGCGTTGATGCACGACCTTGGCAAGGGCAATACACCCGGCTACCGGTTGCCGAGCCACCCCGGTCATGAGGGGCGTGGCTGCAAACTGATTCGCAAGATTGCCAAACGACTCCCGGTACCCAATGCCTGTCGCGACCTCGCGCTGCTCGCCGCCGAGTATCACACTCACTGTCATCGTGCGCTCGAGCTGCGTGAAAAGACGCTGCTCAAGGTTCTCGAAGGTACCGATGCGTTCAGGCGTCCGGAACGTTTCGAGCAGTTTCTGATCACCTGCGAGGCCGATGCGCGCGGGCGTGGCGGCCTCGAAGATCGACTCTATCCGCAGGCGGACTACTTTCGGGGTGCGCTGGCAGCCGCTGCCACGGTCGATGCAGGCGCTATTGCCAGAGGCAGCGAAGCATCGAAAATCCCGGCCGCTATTCGTCGGGCGCGCGAAACCGCGCTGGAAAATTACCGCCGCTCAGCTGCCGCCGTAGAAATACAAAAACACTGAGAAGAACGTCACGGACCCGTAAATTTCGGAGTCATCGAGGCCGAGCGAAAACTCAACGTCTGCGTTGTCACCAAGCGGGTTCAGGAATCTAACTGTCGCGGACCGCGTCGTACCGCCATCAACCTCACCCTTCCAGGTGCCGAGGTCAAGCTGCCAGCGACGCTGCCCGGTTTTCAGCCCCAGCGATGCATTTGCCCGGTAGTCGACGAGGCTGTTGATGAGACTCAGGCGCGAAAATGTCAGCAGCTGCAGAAGACCGCGACTGCTATCGAGCCTGAGGTTCACATCGTAGTCGTAGCCCATGCCCGACAGGCCAAGACTCACCGTGTCGGTCAACTCGAATCGCGTTGTAATGCCAATACCCTCGGCGCTGAATCCGCCTCTGCGTGCAGGAAACAGGTCGACGGTCGATACATCGAAACTGAAGTCGCGCGATTCGTAATCGCCGCTGACCGAAAACTTGTTCGCGCGCCAGTAGGCAGATGCGCGCCAGTCAGTCGATTCGAGGTTATCCTTGTCGCCCCAGTAGGCGACGCCGGCCCGGATTCCAATCGGGTTGAACCAATGATCAATGCCGAGATCGCCGTACCAGGTTTCGAGGTCATCGCGAAATGGCAGGTCGAGCGTATTCCTGGCCAGTGCGGCCGAAATCCAGGTCTTTTCAGTAAGGCCGAAATCGCCAATTATCGACGCCCCCAGCCCGTCCGCAGAATCACCCTCGAGGCCCCCTCCGAGGATGTAGCCCTCGCTCCCGAGAGCATGGCTCGCAACCAGCAGCAATGGCAGTAATGACCGTAAGGACAGTGTTTTAGACCAGGACATAGAGAATCACCGCGGCCAGAGCGAGACGATAGATCGCAAACGGCGCAAGGCCGATGCGACTGACGAAACGCATGAAAAACTCGATACTTAGGTACGCGACAACAGCGGAAACCGCCGCCCCCAGCCCGAGCTGCCCCCACGGCACCGCCGCATCACCCATCACCAGTTCGAATCCCTTGTACAGGGTCGCCAGCAAGATTACGGGCGCCGAAAGCAGGAACGAGAAGCGCGCCGCATCCTGGCGCTTGAAGCCCAGTACCCGGGCGGCCGTTATGGTCACACCGGATCGTGAGGTGCCGGGCACGAGCGCCAGCGCTTGTGCGCATCCAATAATGATCGCATCTCTTATCGAGACGCCGGCGATGACACGCTCACTTTTTCCATACCGGTCTGCGAGCGCCATCAGGATGCCATAACCTGAGAGCGTCAAGACGATGACCGAAGGATCACGCAGGTTCGACTCGATCCAGGATGCAAACGTCAGGCCCGCAATTGCCGCGGGGATTGTGCCGATCGCGATTGCAACCGCCATACTAGCCTGCGGCAGTTTGATCTCGCCTCCCAGTACCTGCCGGGCACCGCGCAGCAGCCCGAGAATATCTCCGCGGAAGAACACGCAAACAGCCACGAGCGAGCCGGCGTGCACGGCGACATCGAAAGCGAGCCCCTGGTCCGTCCAATCGACGAGATACGGCACCAGCACGAGATGCCCGGAACTCGAGATCGGCAAAAACTCGGTCAATCCCTGCACAACCGCTAGAACGACAATCTGTAATCCCGTCACTGCATGCCTCGGCCGAAAATTTGTTCATTCATAAAGTATGTGTCCTGTCGGCCATGCGAAAAGCCGATGGTGTCTTGACATCGCCGCGCCGCAGCGCCATGCACTTGAAGTGCTCGCCCATTGCCCCGGGCAGAGTAAGCGTTTTAACCTGCCCCGACAATTCAAGCTGTGACGCGAGTGGCAACGATCCAAATTCCCGCATCTCCGCATCGAGTCCGCCACCCAGCAGGAACTGTGCCTGCGCCGAGTAGCCGGCCACGTCAAGTCCGCTGTTCAGCGCGGCTTCCGCAACGGCGGTGAAGTCGACCCAGGCGCTCAGATCCTGGATGCCCGTTAATACCATTGGGTCGTTGTGTGCATGATGTCGAAAGTGACATCGCAGCCATCCACCCGATCTTTCAGCCGCGTAGTACTCCTTTCGCGTGACGCCGTAATCGAACAAAAATGCAACGCCCTGTTGTAACGAATCCGCCAGCTCCGAAACCCAGCCTGGCAATCCGAGCGAGATGTCCGAGACAAACCCGACGGGCAGGCTTTCGCCCAGTTCGTCTTCAATTGCAAACACGGCGTTGGCGAGCCTGTCGGGTGCGGGCGCTTCGATGATGCCAAATGCGCCACCATCAGCAGTAACCCGTAGTTGACTGACACCGGTGGCGCTGCGCTTGAACAGTTCGACCGGCAGTGCGTCGAGCACCTCGTTGGCAATGATGACACCCGTGTGATTTGCGGGAGGCCTATCCAGCCACGCGACAAGGGACAACAGTTCAGGCGCCTCTTCCTGCAGGTAACGCGACTGGCGTTCCTGCAGCTCAGCCGACACCTCCAGGATCTCGTAGCGTTCGGGCAGCGCATTGAGCCGGGCCAGCGTCTCGAGTATGTCGCGAGCGAGTTTGCCACTGCCTGCACCGTATTCGAGGATCGCTCCCCCTTGCACATCGGCCAGCACCTCGGCGCATTCTCGTGCAAGCACGCGACCGAAAACCGACGACACTTCCGGCGCCGTCACAAAATCGCCGTCGGGCCCAAACTTGCTTGAACCTGCTGTGTAGTAGCCGAGACCGGGTGCGTACAAGGCATGTTGCATATACTCGGCAAAACTCAGGCTGCCACCCGCATCCGCCATTCGCGCACGAATAAACTCGGCAACACGCACACTGTGGTCAGCGCTTGTGGGGTCGGGTTGTGGGAGCATTGAGCGGTCTTCGTGTTGCATGTGCGCTGCAAAGTCTTTAAGAATGTTGTCTTGCGTATTAGTCAGGATCATTGATGTCAGAACAGGACCTGGGTGACAAAGTCGTGCTTGTAACCGGCGCCGCCCGACGAATCGGCGCGGCTATTGTGACACGGCTTCACGAGAACGGCGCGCGTGTCGCCATTCATTATCGCAGCTCGGCGAAAGAGGCAAACAGCCTCGCGACACGACTTAACGAGGCACGAGCCGACTCGGCCGCGACTTTTGCGGCTGACCTGCTCGAAATGAAGCAGCTGCCTCGGCTAGTTTCGGATGTCATTGGCTGGGCCGGACGCCTCGACTGTCTCGTCAACAACGCATCGAGTTTTTACCCAACTCCGGTTGGCAGCATCACTGAAGCACAATGGGAAGACCTGGTTGGCAGCAACCTGAAAGCGCCACTGTTCCTTGCACAGGCAGCGGTGCCACATTTGCGGCAGCACGGTGGCACGATCGTCAACCTCGTTGATATTCACGCCCAGCGGCCATTACGTAATCACGCCGTTTACGGCCCGGCCAAAGCCGGCCTCGCGATGCTGACGCGCTCGCTGGCCAAAGACCTGGCACCCGATATCCGCGTGAATGGTGTATCGCCCGGCGCAATTCTCTGGCCCGAGGACGGCATGAGCGATGCCGCGCAGCAAACGATCCTGCGACAGGTGCCGCTGCAGCGACCGGGCGATCCCGACGATATTGCCGGCTGTGTGCTCTACCTGATGCGGGATGCGACGTACGTGACGGGCCAGATTATCGTTGTGGACGGCGGGCGATCGATCGGCTGGTAGGCCACCCACCCACCTGACGCCCTTAATGCGGCGGTGAGTGCCGGGGTGTCTCACAAAGCGAGTTTGCGAAGCAGCTGCCCGAGCGACTGAGATTCCCCGGCGATCGACGCCGCTGTAGCCACGGTGGGTGGCTCGTGAGCAGGTCGTGAGGCTAGTACGCGTCCGCGAACTCCCGGTGTGCCGGCCCGCGACGATCGCGCTGCCCGACACCAGCTTCTCCACCAGGCTTAAACTGTCCTACACGCGCTGCTGCAGCCGGACACGCACCCGTATCCAGATACGTCATCGCCGCGATCATATTCGGGTCCGAATCGTCCCCCACCGGGAAATTCAAATCGTCGGCCGCCGGACAGTCTACCGGCAGGCCGTCGAAATAATCGCCCTCGCCGGCTGCGTTAACCGTCTGGAATGACGTTGGCCGCAGGATCTTGTCGCAGAATAACAACCCGATCTGGCCAACCGGTTTTCCAAACGTATTGTCGCCGACGATCGTAACGTCGAAATACGCTTCCAGGCTGTTCGTTACCAGTTCACTCGCAGATGCGGTGCCACGCGTTGCGATTACCACGAGACGGCCAAGGTTGATCGAGCTGCCTTGACGCTCGAAAAACTCCGTTCTGTTGTTGGCCGCGGCACGATCAGCGTTGAACCGTGTTTCCGAAAATACAAGGCTGTCATTGGCAAACGCGCCGAAGTAATCGCCCAGTAAGTTAGCCGTGCTGACCAGGCCTCCGCCGTTGTAGCGCAGATCGATTATGACGTCGTTTACACCGGCAGCTATGAACTCAGTGAATACATCGTCAAAGACCGGGTCTGCTGTGCTGATGAACTGCGCCAGCTCCACGTAACCAACCATTACACCGTTGCCGGCGTCGATAATGCGACGCTGTGGCACCGGACTGATCGTTACGACGTCCTTGGTAATCGACGCAGAAAATACGCTGCCGTCAGTGCGACGCATCTCAAAAACGACAGTATCGTTGCTGAACGCGGCGCCAATGCCTTCATTCGCCTGGATATCGGCAATACTCCTGCCATCGAGACTCACAAACTGCTGTCCTCGAGCCAGCCCGCCGTTTTCCGCAGGGCTTCCCGAGAATACCCGGCTCAGGCGTATGTCATCGGTAGCCGCATCCACGGTCCTGTAGCTGAATCCGAAACCCCCGAATTTGCCTTCGCCAAAGAACTCGGCATCGGCCTGCGCCGAGCCCACAGAACTGAATCGATCAACAGGGTTGCCGTTGGCATCCTGCGGGCCGAATGTCGTCGTGACCTCAACAACCAGTTTTTCGGGCGTTGCATAGTCCGAGATGTTGATGTCGGGCGGCAGCAGATCGTTCCACAGATACCAGGCGTACAGATTGTCCAGCACGAACTGCTTTTGCCCGTCATTACTGCAGGAGACTGCGCCAGTCAGCAGTCCAGCGACACCATCGCCGCCACCGCTACAGGCCGCAAGGCCTGTCATGACCAGCACGCTAAGCAAATTTCGCATAATGAGCCCTTTACAAAATAACGCCTACCAGTTCCAGCGGTTGACTCTCTGCATCGAATTCCTGCCAATGCGCCAGCATTGTCTTGCCCGTTACCGGGTGTACAAGGTCCGGGGCCAGTTCCGCCAGCGGCCGCAGCACGAAACTGTATTCCAGTATGTCGCTGCGCGGTACCCGCACCGGGCGTTCGTCAATAACCAGGTCATCGTAAAGCAACAGGTCAATATCGAGCGGGCGTGATACCCATTTTCCTTTAACGCGATCACGTCCCGCCAGATCATGTAATCGCTCTATTTCGTTACAGATAATGACCGGCGACTCATCCGACTTTAGCCGCAGCACGAGGTTCAGAAAGTCATCGCCCTCGAATCCAACGGCGGCGCTGCGATATGCGGACGAGACGTCCAGATCACCGTAATGTCGCCGCAGTTCGCGCACGGCGAGGCTCAGATTTTCTTCCGGCCGGATATTGCTTCCGACACCAAGATAAACAACAGACATGACGCGTCCCGCGCTCGTTATCAGTCGGGCCACTGGCCCCGTTCGATGAGAATGCCCACATCACGCGAGCCTCGAATCGCCCCGACCTTGTTGACCCGCACCTTTACCCATTCAACCCCGAATTCGTCACGGACGATTCCGGCAATTCGCTCCGCGAGCGTTTCGACGAGATGGAAGCTCGAATCCGCAACGAAGGACTGTATGCGCTTGGCAACGGATTTGTAGTTCAGAGTGTCTTCAACACTGTCTGTTGCCGCCGCTTTTGCAACGTCAGCACTCATTTCCAGATCGATAATGACCGTCTGACGAATCTTGCGCTCCCATTCCCAGATGCCGATTACCGTTTCGACCTTGAGTTCGCTTAAGAAAATCTTGTCCATGATTTGATCACTGTTCCTTTCTCATTGTGCCGGGGCCGGCACGTCCAATGATGCTATTGACCAACGTGACTGCACTTTTATTTCGTCGGCTGGCTTTGCCTCCGCCAAACGGAGCGCGCCGGCGATGGCAATCATCGCACCGTTGTCCGTGCAAAACTCCATGCGCGGATAAAAAACGGAGCCATCAAAACGCTCGGCAATTTCCTTGCGCAGCAACTTGTTTGCGCCCACACCGCCCGCGACCACTATGCGCTGCAGTTGATTCGCTTTGGCCGCCTTTATCGAGCGTACGACCAGCGTATCGACAGCCGCTCGCTGAAACGATGCGGCAATATCCTCTCGGCTCAGCTTGCCGGCGGCTTCGGCCTTTCGGACTTCGAGCATGACGGCCGTCTTCAGGCCGCTGAAACTAAAATCGAAACCCGGCTTCTGCAACATGGGCCGTGGAAATGCGTATGCCTGATCGTTCCCGTGTTCTGCCAGCGCGGCCAACGCGGGCCCACCGGGATAGCCGAGGCCCAGCAGCTTCGCCGTCTTGTCGAATGCCTCCCCGACCGCATCGTCAAGCGTGGTTCCGAGCAAGCGGTAGTCGCCCAGCGCACGCACAGCGATGAGCATCGTGTGCCCGCCCGATACGAGCAGCGCCAGGAACGGAAATTCGGGCGGATCATCCTCGAGCATCGGCGCCAGCAGGTGTCCTTCCATGTGATGCACGGGAATGACAGGGCAGGCCCACGCAAGGCCCAGCCCGTTCGCCATGCCGCCGCCGACCATCAGCGCGCCGACCAGGCCTGGTCCTGCCGTATAGGCTATCGCATCGGGTTTTTCGATGCCGGCCTCGCCGAGAACCTGCTGGATCAGAGGCAGCAGCATGCGGACGTGATCACGAGAGGCGATCTCGGGGACCACGCCGCCGTAGACCGCGTGCAGGTCAACCTGGCTGTGGAGCGCATCCGCGATCAGGCCACGTTCGGTGCTATAGAGCGCCACGCCGGTCTCATCACAGCTTGTCTCGATTCCCAGAATATTCATAGGCGGCGGATGATACCGTGTCGCAGCGGCCCGTGCCTGCAACTGGCTGCCTGGGCGGCGGCCTCCGCAGACCCCGAAATTCGCTCCCCAAACCCTTTGCAAACCGCTAAATCCGGCGTTATTATACGCGGCTCAGTCCCGGCCCTAGCGCCGGGTTTATTTATGTCTGGACGGAATACCTGAACAATGCCAAGTGTTCGCGTAAAAGAGAACGAGTATTTTGACGCTGCCCTGCGGCGCTTCAAGCGTGCCTGTGAGAAGGCTGGAATCCTGACCGAGCTTCGTCGTCGCGAGTTCTACGAGAAGCCCACCCAGGAGCGCAAGCGCAAGAAAGCAGCAGCCGTCAAGCGCCACTTGAAGCGCATTTCTCGTGACGAAGCCAAGCGCAAGCGTCTCTACTAACACGATTTAGGCTTCGCATTCGTGAAGCTACTGCCATGTCCCTCAAAGGCCAAATCATAGAAGACATGAAGGTCGCCATGAAGGCCGGTGATAAAGACCGGCTAAAAGTGGTGCGACTCATGCTCGCGGCGATTAAACAGATCGAAGTCGACCAGCGCATTGAAATGGACGATGCCGCGGTGCTTGCAGTGCTAACCAAAATGGTCAAACAGCGTCGCGACTCGATCGAGCAATTCGAGAAAGGTAAGCGAGAGGACCTCGCAAAAATAGAGCGCGATGAAATTGCTGTCATCGACACCTACCTCCCCCAGCAGCTTGCAGCCGATGAGCTGGCGGCCATGGTCGACGAAGTCATACGGGCGACCGGGGCTGAGACCATTCGCGACATGGGCAAGGTTATGGGCCAGATCAAAGCCAAGGCCGCCGGCCGCGCTGATATGGGCGCGGTCAGCGCTACAGTCAAGGAGCGCCTTAACGCACTTTGACCGCAGAGTTCAGACCTCGTAACAACAACCAAGACCCGGCATTGCCTGGCCGCCGTTAGTACTAATATGTCCGGACTGATTCCTCAGGATTTCATTGACGATCTGATCGCAAGAGCAGATGTCGTAGAGGTTGTCGGTCGCCGCGTGCCGTTGAAAAAGGCCGGCAGGGAGTTCAAGGCCTGCTGCCCGTTCCACGACGAGAAGACACCGTCTTTCACAGTCAGCCCTGGCAAGGGCTTTTATCATTGCTTCGGTTGCGGCGCTCACGGCACGGCAATTGGCTTCCTTATGGAATTCGATCACATGAGCTTTGTCGAGGCCATCGAAAGTCTCGCAAGCTCAATGGGCGTCGAGGTTCCGAGAAGCGAAAGCGACAAGCCGACGCGTCGCTACGACGAGCTGTTTTCACTCATGGACACTGTCGCCAAACACTGGCAGACGGCAATGAAAGACACGCCGGCGGCCGTAGCCTACCTGAAGGAACGCGGTATTGACGGCGCAACGGCGAAACGTTTCGGCATCGGCTACGCAGCCGACGGCTGGAGCAACGTGCTCGACAAGTTCGGAAAATCGCCTGAAGCCACCGAACGATTGCTCGCTACGGGCCTTATTATTCGCAAGGACAACGGCCAGCATTATGACCGTTTTCGCGACCGCATCATGTTTCCGATTCGGAATACGCGCGGCCGAACCATAGGATTTGGCGGCCGCATCATAGGCGACGGCGAGCCGAAGTACCTGAATTCTCCCGAGACCGTGCTTTTCCACAAGGGCCGCGAGCTCTACGGATTGTTCGAAGCCCGCCAGGCTTTGCGACAGATCGAGCAGCTCGTCGTCGTCGAAGGCTACATGGACGTCGTTGCACTGGCGCGGCATGGCGTCGACTTTGCAGTCGCCACGCTAGGCACGGCGACGACGAACGAACACCTGAACAATCTGTTCCGCCTGACCGAGACCGTCCATTTCTGCTTTGATGGCGATCGCGCAGGCAAAGCGGCTGCCTGGCGCGCTCTGGAAAATGCGCTGCCTCAAATCCGTGAAGGTCGTCAGATCCGCTTCGTATTTCTGCCTGACGGCCATGACCCGGATTCCTTTGTTAACGAGCATGGCGCCGATGGCTTCGTCAGCGCGCTGGATACCGGTGTTGCCTTGTCCGAGTTCCTTATCGAGGAACTCTCGAGCCAGGTCGACATGCAGACGGTCGACGGACGAGCAAGACTGGCCGAACTGGCACGCCCCCTGGTGAATAAGATACCGAAGGGGGTCTACCGCGAACTGTTGATTGAGAGCCTTGCTGAAGCCGTCGGCCTGACCGCGGCAAAGCTCGAGAAGATGATTGCGGGCGGAGCTGCGCGCGCCGGGGACGCGATGGTCAGATTTGCCGGCGCCGACAGGAAACGCCGACTGCCACATGGCGCGGGCAAGCTCTCCGTTGTTCGCCACGCCATCACCATTATTCTGAACCATCCCGAAGCTGGCCGAGATCTCGAAATTGACAGGCTGTCCAGCGTCAATCGGCCGGGCACCGATTTGTTACGGGCGCTTATTGAAACGGTGCGGTCTGAGCCCAATATAACAACGGCGGGGTTACTTGAGCGCTGGCGACATGACGAGCAGGGCCGCCACCTCGGCAAACTGGCCGCAGCGGCGCTGCCGCAGGATGAGGAATTTGACCCGGCGGCCGAGCTGAGCGAATGCCTCGATCAGCTGGCGCTGGCCGGGCGCAAGGAAAGGATTGATTTTCTTATTGAAAAACAGAGGGTTAGCGGGCTCTCTGACGACGAGAAATCGGAACTCAGGGCGCTGAACTAGGTCCAAAACCAACGAAGTATTTGTGGAATGAGCTCTCCTTAGAGCGTATCATTAACCGTTTGTATCTTTTGCCCGCAGGGGTTTTGTCTTGACAGAGAAAAAAGCAGCAGTCGGCGGAAACAAGCAGGCTAAACAGCTTAAGGCATTGATTGCCAAAGGCAAGGAGCAGGGGTATCTGACCTATGCAGAGGTCAATGATCACTTGCCGAATGACATTGTCGACCCGGAACAAATCGAAGACATCGTTAACATGATTAACGATATGGGCATTGCTGTTCACGAAAAAGTGCCCGACGTTGAATCGATAACCTTGTCCGACGCAACGGCTACCGACGATGATGGCGCCGAGGAAGCCGAGGCCGCACTCGCCAGCGTCGACGCGGAATTCGGCCGCACGACGGATCCAGTCCGCATGTACATGCGCGAGATGGGCACTGTCGAACTGCTGACGCGTCAGGGCGAAATCGACATCGCGAAGCGTATCGAGGACGGGCTGAACCAGGTCAAGTACCACATGGTGCACTTCCCGCCCACCGCTGAAGCACTGCTTGAAGTGGCTGATCGTGTGATCGGTGGCGAGACCCGCATGCAGGACTTCATCGTGGGATTCATTGATCCCAATGAGCCTGACGAAATAAAGCCGCCGGCGCCGAAGTCTGACGATGACGATGAAGTCGTTGACACTGGGCCGGATCCCGATGAAGTAAAAGCGCGTGTCAGAGTTATTCGTCGACACTTCAACCGGGCGATGAAAAATCTGAGCCTGCATGGCCTGAAGGACAAGAAGACCTTGAAGGCACACGCGGACATGGCTGACCAGATCATGGAATTGAAGCTTGCGCCGAAGCTGTTCGATGCGCTCGTCCGAAACCTCCGCGATGTCGTCTCAATCATTCGCAGCCAGGAACGCCTCGTCATGAAACTTTGCGTTCGGGATGCGGGCATGCCGCGCAAAGACTTTTTATCCAGCTTTCCGAAGAGCGAAACGGATCTCGCCTGGATCGATAAGCACATTCGAGCCAAGCGCAAGCATTCCTCGATACTCGCCAAGCTCAAAGACGACATCACGCGTGGTCAGCGTAAGCTGATAGCCGTGGAGGAAGTGACTCGTCTCCAGATCAGCGAGATCAAGGAAATCAACCGCCAGATGTCAATCGGCGAGGCGAAAGCCCGGCGTGCGAAGAAAGAAATGGTGGAAGCGAACCTGCGACTCGTTATCTCGATTGCGAAAAAGTACACCAATCGTGGCCTGCAGTTCCTCGACCTGATCCAGGAAGGCAACATCGGCCTGATGAAAGCCGTCGACAAGTTTGAATACCGGCGTGGTTACAAGTTTTCGACGTATGCGACCTGGTGGATTCGCCAGGCCATCACGCGCTCGATCGCCGACCAGGCGCGCACGATTCGTATCCCGGTTCACATGATCGAGACCATCAACAAGCTGAACCGCATATCACGACAGATGCTGCAGGAGATGGGACGCGAGCCGTTGCCGGACGAACTGGCCGAGCGCATGGAAATGCCCGAGGACAAGGTTCGCAAGGTGCTCAAAATCGCGAAAGAGCCGATCTCGATGGAAACACCGATTGGCGACGACGAAGATTCGCATCTTGGCGATTTCATCGAAGACCAGACCGTGCATTCGCCCGTCGACTCTGCGACGACCTCAGGCCTCAAGGAAACGACGCATTCAGTGCTCGCGGGCCTGACGCCGCGCGAAGCCAAGGTGCTGCGCATGCGCTTCGGTATCGATATGAATACCGACCATACGCTCGAGGAAGTCGGCAAACAGTTTGACGTCACCCGCGAACGCATCCGCCAGATAGAGGCGAAAGCGCTAAGGAAGCTGCGGCACCCGACCCGGTCGGATCAACTCAGGAGCTTCCTGCTCGAAGACTGATACGGCGTGACAATTGTTAGCCAAGAAGCCGGGCATTGCCCGGCTTTTTTCTGCTAGAATCGCGCTCCCTATATAGGCCTTTCATCAGGCCACAACGGAAAAAGGGCCTGTAGCTCAGTTGGTTAGAGCAGGGGACTCATAATCCCTTGGTCCCAGGTTCGAGTCCTGGCGGGCCCACCACTTTTTCCGCAGGGCCGCCCATTCCGAGCCGCCCCCGTCATACCGGATATGGCCTAAATGACAATACTGTGAATTGCATCGTTGTGATTTTTACGGGCCAGACTATGTTAAACGCTACACTCAGTATGCTGACCGACAGGCTTGGTTGAGAGCCTGACGAGGGTTGAAAATGCGCACTACGGTTCGACACACATTTTGGCTGTTAATTGCCTGCGTCATATTCGCAACGCCGAGCTATGCGTACCTGGATCCGGGCACTGGCAGCATACTGCTGCAGAGCCTCCTCGCATCAATCGCCGTTGCACTGGGAGTTTTGCGCTTCCATTGGCACAGTTTCAAAGCTTTTCTTGCAAACGTGGTTGGTTCATCTGCCGCGAAACAAGAAAAGACCGGCGAGATCGTCGATACGGAGTCCGAGTCCCAGAGCGGTCCGTAGGTGGCAGTCGCTACCCCTGAACCTGGCTCTTTTCGTGATAACAAAGGGCGCATCTACTATGTAGGTGATCGTGTGTTTCGTACGATCACGCCGGCGGGCATTGCTGATTTCGAAGCCGTCCGCGCGACCGGGCTCGTTGACGAGCTCGTGGGCGCAGGCCTGCTGATTGCCGAAAATCGTGTCGACGTGAAGCTGCTGGGCGAGAGTGCCGCTGATGCAAGCCTCGTAATCGAACACCCGCGGCTTCCATACATCTCGTATCCCTACGAATGGTCATTCGAGGCACTGAAGACCGCGGCGTTGGCGCATCTCGAATTGCATCAAAAAGCGCTGCGGAAGAACGTGACCTTGTCAGACGCAACTGCGTTTAACGTGCAATTCCGCGGCGCTAAACCGGTATTCATCGACAGTCTGTCGCTACGCATGTACGACGAAGGTGAGTTCTGGGCCGGGCACCGCCAATTCTGTGAACAATTTATCAACCCCCTACTGTTGCGATCGGTTCTTGGCGTTCCTCATAACGCCTGGTATCGCGGTGCGATTGAAGGTATTTCGGCTCAGGAACTTGGCAATATTCTCCCCTGGCGATCGCGTTTTTCCTGGAATATCCTGACGCATGTGTTCTTGCAGGCACGCCTGCAACGCGCATCTGGTAGCGCCCAAAAAGCAGCGCAACAAGCCGGCACGCGAAAGTTGGCAAAGATCGGATTCGAACAGATTTTGCATGGGCTGCAACGATGGATTTCAAAGCTGGAGCCGCGCAAGTCGGGCGCGACCGTTTGGCAGAATTACTCAAGTGATAACAGCTACGTTGACATCGAAACCGAACGCAAGAGAGACTTTGTCCAAAAGTTCATAGAGAACGCAGCACCCGAACTAGTATTCGATATCGGTTGCAACACCGGTGATTATTCCATCCTGGCGCTTGAGCACGGTGCGCGTCGGGCGGTTGGTTTCGATTTCGACCATGGAGCACTTGATCATGCATTCCGGCGTGCCAGGGAACTGGATGTCGATTTTCTGCCATTGCATCTCGATGCAGCGAATCCCAGCCCCTCGCAGGGATGGATGCAAAAAGAGCGCCAGGGTCTCTTGCAAAGGGCGCGGGGCGACGCCGTCCTTGCCCTTGCCGTTGTACATCACCTCGCCATCAGCAAAAACCTCCCGTTGCCGGAAGTCCTGGGCTGGATCATCGATATTGCGCCGCAAGGCGTCATCGAATTCGTTCCGAAACAGGATCCGATGGTTCAGCGGCTGCTGAGCCTGCGCGAGGATATTTTTGCCAGCTACGATGAAGAGTCGTTCCGAGAGGCAATTGGCGCCGGTGCGCGCATCGTCAATTCATCGATTGTCTCCTCGAGTGGCCGAACACTGTATTGGTACGACCGCCGATGAGCGTCCTCCGCCGCTTTTTGCAGGGTGCCGCCCTTGCGGCATTGCCGCTCTTGACACTGTGCGTGTTTACTCCGCTTCTTATCTACTCGGGTAATGCGTCTGAATTCACGGCGTCCTTCGCGCAAATAGAACTCGCCTATCTCTCCTACTTCGCTTTGCTGGTCCTGGCTGCGGGCCTGGTAGCGGCGTTGCTGAATGCAGGTGGTTACCAGCGCATGCAGGCATTGACAGGAGCCGTCGCATGCCTTCTTTGGCTGCAAGCCAATATTCTGGTCTGGGACTACGGGGCACTGGACGGCCGCAGTATCGAATGGACAGCCAGCGCCTGGCGTGGAGCGTTGGATTCAGTGATTTGGGCCGGCGTGATTATTGTGTCAATTCTTACCGCGAAACGAACAGCCCCCTTGTTCGTGCGAGCAGCAATTGTCGTGTGCGTCATCCAGCTCACAGCTGCGGCCGTCGGGATGGCTGGTAATGATGGAGCGTCGCTACGACACTCAGATATCGAGGAGAACCAGGCAAGCAGAGAAGCGCTCTTACGATTTTCTACTTCGAAAAACGTCGTGCACATCGTCATGGACGGCCTGCAGACGGACCTTTTCGAGCAACTTTTGGAGACACCCCTGAATAAGGGTGAAAACGTCAAAAAACAACTGCAGGGGTTTACACTCTTTCGCAACAACCTTGGCATGTTTCCTTACACACAACTTACGGTCCCGGCAATGCTCAGCGGGGCCGTGTATCAGAATCATATGCCGGTACTTGATTTTGTCGATGAGACGCTAACCGGCAATACCATTCTGAATGCGGCAAGTGACGCTGGTTTCGATGTCGACATTGCAGCCAAGGTCGCGCTCAGGAATGTGTATGCAAAGAACCGCCACGCCAACGCGCTGGGAATCTCAAATAGCACCCATGTTTCGGCACGAGACTACATAATCAATGACTCCGCCCGCCTCATCGATTTATCGCTATTCCGTGCGCTACCGCATTTCGCCAAAGCGCTGATACACAGGGATGAGTTATGGGTTT
Source organism: Woeseiaceae bacterium (assembly GCA_049666725.1). Classification (GTDB taxonomy): domain Bacteria; phylum Pseudomonadota; class Gammaproteobacteria; order Steroidobacterales; family Woeseiaceae; genus UBA1847. Next base: position 11,826 of record JBATHK010000121.1, on the reverse strand, counting down.
TCCAGGGCATGGTCCGCTCCTCATCCTATCTGCACATGCAGTATTTCGCAGACCTGGCCTTCATGCAGAATCTGTCGCAGGAAATGCGGGTGGACCGGGCAGCGCCCGTATACAAGATAATGCACCTGATGTTTGCTCATCGCCCGACAGTTGGCGATGAGAATTGTCAGTTTGACTCTGTGCGTCCAACAGGACGCGAGAACGTTTTGCAGCAAGCCGACTGCGGCTTGCAAGCGGTACTCGAAGTTTTCTCGCGCATGAAAGAGCTGGGTATTTACGACGATAGTTTGATCATTCTGATGGCAGACCACGGAGCTTGGGTGCGTCTCAGAGGATTCGATCCGCAGAAAAAAAGTGACGCTATCGATTCAAAGTCCGCGGCTATGGCCGTGCCATTGCTTGCAATAAAACGCAGCAACGACACGGGCGAGTACCGCGTAAGTGACGCGCCAACGTCGATTGCGGATCTTCCGGCGACGATCGCAGCCGCGCTTGGCCTGAAAGCACAGTTCCCCGGCATTGACGCCTTTACCCTTCCCGAAAACGGAAGCCGCGAACGGCGCCACTACAAGTATTTCTACGGCGAAAACAGGAAGGTGCCCGGGTACCTGAACAAGATGCACGAGGTCATCGTGAATGGCAGCGTCTTCGATCACGAAGCCTGGCGAAACGGCAGAAAGTACTCGCCGCAGCCACAGCTTGCGGACGACCAGGCCGCTAGATAACGAGCTCGACGTTATCGAGCCATTCGCGCCAGTAGTCCAGCTTGTCGCGCAGTTCCTCGATCGCACTCTCCCGGTCGCGCCACAGCAACCTCACATGGTCACCGGGTTTTAGCTGACCGAGCAAGTGTCGATCGGCACGCGTAAGCTGGGCAACACGCGCATACCCGCCCGTGGTCTGCGCGTCGACTGACAGCATGATCACTCGGCCATCCTCCGGACACTGCACGGTGCCAGGAAATACCGGCACGCTCGCCATGCGGCCGTCCGAGTCGATTGCCAGCTTCTCGCCCTCGAGCATTATCCCCATGCGATCACAGCGGGCTGCAACCTTGAATTTCGTATCAAACAACTGCTGCGGATCCTGCAGCCAGTCGGTCTCTGCTGAATCGGTCGCACGAACCGCCCAGCTTGCGGACATGGGCGGTCGAAATTTATCAGGCGTGACGAGCATTTCGACCGATCGTTCACAGCGAGCGACGGCGAGGCGATCGCCCCTTACCAAAGCCCGTCCATGATGCCCGCCAAGCGCGGCCGGCAGATAAGTCGATGACGAACCGAGAATCTCCGGCACACGCAACCCCCCGGCGAACGCCAGATAGATGCGCGCGCCGAGCTCCGCCGGCCCAATATGCAGTTCATCACCGGCATTGGCCTCTCGCGTACGGTGAAGTGGAAACACTTCGCCAGCCAGCGTTGCGCGGGCCTGCGCACCGGTCAGGGCAACGGCGGTACGCGTATGAAAGCGAAGCGACATTCCGCCTAGCGCGATTTCCAGCGCGGCTGCCGCCAGGCCATTGCCCACCAGCCTGTTGGCCAGCGCCATGGACAGCGGATCTGCAGGCCCGCTGGATGGCACGCCGAGGTGTCGCTGGCCCGATCGCGGCGCCGACTGGATCGTGGTCTGTGGACCCGGTTTCAGTATTTCAAGCGTCACAGCTCTGGCACCGCGACGAAACGAACCCGAAAACCCGGCCCCAAAGCAAATGGGCGATCGGCCGTCGCGTCAAATAGCGGAAACGATGTACGGCCGATGAGTGCCCAGCCACCCGGGCCCGGCAGCGCATACAAGCCGGTTCGGCCATCCGCGATGCCAACAGAACCCGCCGCAACGTTGACACGCGGCTCACGCAAACGTGGCACAGCCAGGCGCTCATCCAGCCCACCGATATAAGCAAAGCCGGGCGTAAACCCGAGCATGTCGACCGTGTAATCACGGCCCGCATGGAGCGAGATCAGTTCTTCGGCAGACAGTCTGAGCATCGCACAGACAGCGTCAAGATCCGGGCCGAATTCACCGCCATAGCAGACTGGAATCTCGGCGACACCCGCCGGCATCGCGACCTCGGTTTCATCCAGACTCGTTGTCTCGTGGATCTTGCGAACTACGAATTCGGGATCATGGGTCGCCGCATCGAACCGCAGGACTACCGTGTCGATGCCGCCGATCACTTCCATCCAGTCGCCGCTTGCCCGCAAACGCTCTGCCAGGCTCTGGGCCTCTGCCGGTCCCGACGCATCGATACTGATCAGGTCGTCGCCACAGGCGCGTATCTTGTTAGTCAGCGACACGGATTTCGATTCCCTGTTGCTCGAGGGCGCGACGAACGGCGCGCGCTGCCGCCGCAGCTCCCGGCGTGTCGCCGTGAACGCAGAGCGTGTTAACCGACAGCGAAACAGGCCGGCCGTCAATGCTGGTTACCGAATGGTCCCTTGCCAAAGAAATTGCCTGCGTTTCGATACTCGAGAGACTACTGTGCACGGCCCCCGGCTCTGAACGCGGCACGAGGCGTCCATCGGCGAGGTAGGCCCTGTCGACAAACGCCTCCGCCAGGAATCGCAGCCCACAACGGCCAGCTGCGCGCTGCAGCTCGCTGTCCGGCGGGCCAACCAGGAAAGCGCCGTCACAGGCCTCGACTATTGCCTCTGCCACGACGTCGGCCAGCTCGGCGTCCACGCATGCATCGTTGTATAACGCACCGTGCGGCTTGACGTGATGCAGCGATGCGCCCTGCTCGGAAGCGACGGCGCATAGCGATCGAATTTGTTCGACCAGCGTCGTCAGTAGTTCCGCTCCCGCAAGAAATTTGCTGCGCCGGCCAAAGCCTGCGCGATCCGGGTAGGACGGGTGAGCACCAATCGCGACGCCGTTCCTGACCGCCGCCGAAACGGTCGCACGCATGCTGGGCTCGTCGCCCGCGTGTCCGCCACAAGCAATGTTACAGCTTGAAACGACGCTCAGGATTTCAGCATCTGAGCCATCGCCTTCACCGAGATCGGCATTGATATCTATGCTTGCCATCCGCTGTTTTTCCTCCGGGCGACGACGCGTGCACAGTCTCATGATATACACTGGATAACACGTTAATGCTGTCAGGGAAATCACCATGAGCGTCGTTCTTGTCACTGGAGCCAGCTCCGGAATCGGTGCCGCCATTGCCATCGCCTTTGCCGAAGCAGGCTGGGACGTCATGGCCGCCGGTCGCGATGAGGGCCGCCTCGAGGAAGTCGCTGATGTTTCGGCAAAGATCGTCACATGGTCGGGCGAGCTGGCTGAATCCGAAGACTGCGACGAACTCGTCGGCGATACGATTGACGAATTCGGGCACCTCGACTGCCTGATCAACAACGCGGGTGTTATCGTGCGCGCCAGTGTCGGCGATACAAGCGATGCAGAATGGCGCCACACAATGGCCATCAACCTCGACGTACCATTTTTCCTGAGCCGCGCCGCCCTGCCGCACCTGCTCCTCGCCGAGGGCAGTATCATCAATATTGCATCCGACTGGGGTTTGCGCGGCGGTGAACGCGCAGCGGCCTACTGTGCCAGCAAGGGCGGCATTGTTCTGTTGACCAAAGCGATGGCCAAAGACCACGCACGCGAGGGATTACGAGTCAATGCGATCTGCCCCGGGGATGTGGATACGCCGATGCTTGCCGCCGAAGCCGATGAACACGGCATGGAGCTCGACGCCTACCTTGAAGAAGCCGCAGAAGAAAGCCCCAATGGCCGCGTCGCCACCCCGGAGGAAATTGCAGGACTGGCTTTGTTCCTTGCAAGCAATGCGGCCACGCATATCACGGGCGCCGCCATACCCATCGACGGCGGGGTAACCGCCTGAATGCTCTTGTGGCATTCAGAGTGACGGATTAGGCCACGACTGGCTACCAGCGACCGGCGGGTGCCGGTCGCTTTGCAGCCGTTTAAATGCGTTTATTGAGCGCCTTGGAAAGGGCTGCTACTGACCCTTACCGGAAGTTCGCACATCACGCTTCGCACACCCAAGCTCGTGTCACCGATCTTTCTCTTTTTCTGGAAAAGCGGAAGATACACCCGGCTTATACTGTGGGAGTCGGAACTAAGAGGGCCGCTGAGAAGCGGCCCCTGTTCTACTGGCTTTATGCCGGTCTGATCTTTCACGACCAGGGCGTCGCGGTTTCCGGCAGGTTATGGCAGCTGCTTAAGCGCCTCTTCGGCCATCAGAGCATGCACTTTTCTCGTCGGGTGCAGCGGATCCCAGAAAAAATACTCATCGCGGTTCTTGCAGAATGCGCCTTTGGTGATGCCAAAAGTCACGCACGAATCCGTGACGTTCGTGAGGTCGAACGCTTCCGGCGCGGCACGCACGCCGCTTAAGAAGGCAAAGAAATCGACGACCGAGACATTCATGTAGAACGGCTCGCCGGCGAACAACTCGATGACGGGCTGCAGGAACACGTAGTTGTAGAGCGCGCTGCCGCTTGGTGCCGGCGGATCCTGAGGTGGTGGCGCTATGGGTGACGCCTCCAACGGCGGAATATAGGCGAACAGCAGGTTGCGCGCACCGCAACCGTAGAGAATGCCGATATTCTCAGCGATGCTGGTGGTCATGCCGCCAAGGACGGAAAATGCGTCCTCTCCGCTTAGCAGGTCGAGCAGGTCAAAGTAGGCGGAATCCATGATGAACAGAGTCTCGTTCATCGGAATGCCGGTGCAATAACCGTTATCTTTCCAGGCCTGCACCTGGTCGTACAGGCTGGGCAGCATGTCGTCTGCGAATTCCCGAGCGCGCCCGTAACCCACGGCATAGTTGCCAAAGACCGGGTTTCGATAGGCGGGCATTGCGCCTTTGGTCAGTTTCATCTCTGCCGCGAGGACTTCAACCCAGGTGCGGCCGTTGCTGAAATTATAGCCTCCAATAGGATAACTGGGGCCAAATAGCTCAAACGGCGGGTGCGCAGTCTCGCCGGTCAACGCGAAGTGGTTGCCGGAATCCATGAAGCTGGCACCGAAGATAAAGATACGGTCATAGCCGTGGTCGGTGTCCGCAACGGCCATCCCGGTCGCAAGTGGCATTAACGCCAGCAAGGCGACCACCATGCGTTTCAGAGTTTTCATTTTGTCTCTCCATTCAGTGACTCCGGGGCCGCAACCCACAGGGACTGCCGCCCCGCACAGGTATAGTATGAAAGCTGGTTCGGTTAAACATGACGAACAGGTGACGAGCGGCAGACGATATTGGGACAGCGTTCTTTTAAGTGCGCCGACGTTTCGGTTAACCGCATGGAATTCATCCGCTCGACCCGTAAAATAGAGGGCAAAAGGACAACAGCCTGTGTACCGCTTCGATGATTTCTTGGCCGACCCGGAGACGTGGAGACTTTCACGGGATGGACAAGAGATTCATCTTGAGCCGGTCGTACTGAAGCTCCTTATCTACCTGGTCGAGAACCGTGAGCGGCTCGTGACGCGGCATGAGTTGATGGACACCGTCTGGGGCGACACGGTGATCAGCGAATCTGCACTCACCAAGGCCGTGGCCCGGCTGCGCAAGGCGCTGGGCGATAACTCTGCCACCCATCGCTACCTTGAAACGGTACATTCACTCGGCTATCGCTTCGTTGCCGATGTCGAGGAAATCGAAACCCCGAATCAGCCTGCCCTGCGTCCCGGGAAGACCCGCGCAACAACCGCGCGCCGCACCATGATGGCGGGCGCCGCCGTGGGCGTCGTGCTGATTATCCTGGCCGTCTCATGGTTCCGTGCGCCTCCGCACGAGACGCCGCAAGAGCAAGTCATCCGCTCGCTCGCCGTGCTGCCTTTGAGCAACCTGACCGGCGACCCTGAACAGGACTATTACGTCGACGGCCTCCAGGACTTGCTGATAACAGAGCTTTCGCAGCTCCCCGGGATACGGGTCACGTCGCGGCAGTCGACGAAACGCTACCGCAACAGCGAGCTGCCCACGGTCGACATTGCCGGTGAACTGGGTGTGGACGCACTGGTCGAGGGCAGCCTGTTACGGGAAGGTAACAAGATCGAGGTCACTATCCAGCTGATAGACGGCCGGAGCGACGCGCACCTCTGGGCCGAACGCTACACGCGCGAGACGCCCTACGTGTTCAACCTGATCGCGGACATGGCAGACGCAATCGGCACCGAGATCGGTACACCAAGACCGTCGCCGGGGATCGGTGGTCTTGGCCGTGTGCTGACCGGCCCGGTCGATCCGCGCGCGATCGATGCCTATGCGCTGGGAACGATGCATCTCGATACGTTTACAAGGGATGGAATCCGGTCGGCCATCGGGCAGCTCGAGACGGCGGTCGCGATCGAGCCGAAGTTCGCGCTTGCGTGGGGCCAGCTGTCGGCCGCCTACGCGATGCAGGGTATGTTTGGTTTCACCTTGCCCCGGGAATCCAAGGAGAAATTCCTTGCCGCTGCAATGCAGGCGATCGAGGCAGATGACCAGGTCGCTATGGGCCACGCCGGGCTCGGATTTGCGCGCATGTATATGGGCGACTTTGACGGGGGCTGCGAATCCATTGCCGAAGCACTGCGGCTCAACCCGTCCGAACCGTACGCGATTCATGGTGACGCAGACTGCCTGCTGTTCGACGGGCGCATGGACGAAAGCGTCAACCGGTTGCGCGAACTCATGACGATCAGCCCATTCACCGCCATGCACAATATGCCGTTGCCGTCCCACCTGTACATGGCGCGCCGCTTTGACGAGGCCATCAGCGCGGCCACGGCAATGCAGGCGCGGATCCCCCAGTTTTCGATGCACTGGTTGATTGCGAAGTTTTACTGGGAGCAGGGCCGCTTCGACAAGGCGCTGGAGGAGGAGCGACTGGAGTTCGAGCGACGTGGCGACACCATCCTCCTGGCAGCCCTGGGAGAGGGTCTTGAAGCTGGCGGGCCGACCGGTGCCATGCGTGTCATGGCCGAGGTAATGGTTGACCGGGCGAGTGAAAACTACGTGGATCCGTTTGATATCGCGGAGATGTTTGCCCGGGCCGGAATGGTTGACGAAGGAATTCTCTGGCTGGAAAAGGCCGCTGACCATGGCTCGTACGAACTGACCTACGTCGCCTATTGGCCCCATCTGGATGTTTTGCGTGACCATCCGCGGTACCGGGACCTGCTGGTACGTGTATATGGCCAGAAGGCTCAGGGAATCGGGCGACTCGAAGATCTAAAGCCGCTACAGGATTAATTAGTCACAGCCGAGCGGCTGCTTCACCGGATCCGGCTATTCCAGGAATTCGCAAAACGGCTGATCTCTTGTGCGTATGAGGGTCTGGAATTGACCGAACTGAGCCGTTCGCCTGGCTCGCGCTATAATTTCCGCTGGTGACCCGGAGCAGACGGTCGCGAGATAGCCAAGAACGTTTTGCCAAGCTGCGAGAAGGGACACCATATTTGCTGACACTACTTCTTGGTGGAGAAAGATTGATGGTCAAACGCGTAGTGATCTGGACCTCGATTATTATGCCGCTACTTGGATTGAGCGATCAATCTCACGCAGAGGAAAAGACTGGGTGGGGCGTAAGCGCCACGATCGGCACAAGCCAGATTAAAGACAAGGATGGGGCGGAGAGCTTTAGTGGAAGTGGTTTCGGATTGTCGGCCGATATCGAGTATCGATTTACGCCAAACTTCGCTCTTGGCTTCGGTGGGTTCTCACTTGGCAGGGCAGACGACATTTTTAATGGCGTCAATACGGAGATCGAGGTCCGCGGCTATGATTTGTTCGGCCGGGTAATTCTTCCGCTGGCCGACAGCGTAGATGTGTTTGGCCGAATTGGTGCCGCCATCTATTTTGTGGATATCGATCCCGGTCGAGTTAGCTTTGATGACGCTTTGTTTGGAGAGGACGCAGTGGAGCTCGGGTTGGGTGTGGATTTCGGCCGCCGGGAAAAACTAGCGTATCGCCTGGAGGGACGGTTTTTCAACGGTGGCAAGGATGAGACGGGCGTGATGCTGATGTTCGGTGTCAACTACCTGTTCTAGTACTGCGCATTTCCGCTGCGGTATACATGTCGATAGCATGGCGAGTCAGGGAACCAGTAAATTGCGAGACTTTATTTGGATAGTTGGGGCGATACTGGCGTCAATGGCCCTTTACATTCTCTTTGGGCACAGCCTTGTCTTCACCCTGGTCGGGATTGTAGGCGTCGCTCGTGCAGTGCTCATTCTTGTCGCGGAGTACAGAGAGAAGAAGCTATACCAGGAACTGCAGAATCTTAACTTCGAGGAGCGTAGGCAGCTCCTCGAAAAGGCCGGGCATCAGGGGTTGGTCAAACGATCACCGCCGGTCCCGGGCGAATGAACGCTCCTGGCCGTTTGCAGCCATCAAGATTCCCCGAAAGCAGACATCCGACACTCCTGATAGCGATAGTAGCTAACGCTTTCGCCGCCAGTACCGGATAAGCAGGAAGCCGAACAACATGCCGCCGAGATGTGCGAAGTTGGCAACACCGGGCGCCCCGCCACTAACGCCCAGGTACAGCTCGAGCAGGCCGTAGATGAACACGAAAGTGATGGCTCGCATCGGAATAGGCGGAAACAGCGGCACGACAATGCGGTTGGGGAACGTCAGGCCGTAGGCAAGCAGGATGCCGAACACGCCACCGGATGCGCCCACGGTCGGGTACATGCCACCCTGCATACCCGCCACGATGAGCTGCACGATCCCTGCCCCCACTACGCAGACCAGGAAGTACACCAGGAAACGCTGCGAGCCCATGAATTGTTCAAGGTCACGGCCGAACATCCACAGGCCGAACATGTTGAAAAATATGTGGGTCGTGTTGCCGTGTAGAAAACCGTAGGTGAGCAATTGCCACGGCATGAACGGTGACCGCGGTTCGGTTGCGGGCCACAAAGCAAAATTGATAAACATGAACTCCGCATTCATCTGCTGCAGAGCGAACACCAGGCCATTGGCGATCAGCAGCCCGAAAATGACGTTCGGTATCGTGCTGGTGGGCCTGCGGCGATAAACGGTCTGGTTCATTCGTAGACTATCCTGCCATCGAAAACTGTCATTATTACCTTGGCTTCGTTGATTTCTGAAGCCGGAAGTTCAAATAAATTTCGATCGAGAATCACGAAATCCGCTCGCTTGCCGACCTCGATCGAACCCTGCTCGTTTTCCAGGCCCATTTGATGAGCGCCGTTGATCGTATACGCATCGATCATGGTCTTGAGATCAACGCGCTCGTCTTCGTTGAGTACCGGACCATCGTTCGTATACGGGTCCTGTCGTGTGATTGCGACCTCGATCGCGTGCAGCGGATTCAGGTCCGTCACGAAATAGTCGCTGCCGCCGACGATAAGCCCGCCCGCTTTTTGCACGCCGGCGATCGGGTACATCTGCCAGGTGCGTTCCTTGCCCAGCATCGGTATGTCGAGTTCCAGCGCGGCCGGATCCGGGTAAGCCCACAATGGCTGAAACACAGCGCCGACGTTGAGCTCACCAAAACGCGGTCGATCGTCCTCATCGATCAGCTGCAGATGCACGATCTGGTGACGATTGTCGGACATGCCGTTCGCTTTTCGCATGGCTTCGAAACCGTCGAGTGCGCGGCGGATCGCCGCATCGCCGATGGCATGGACATGCACCTGCAGTCCCATCGCGTCGAAGCGAGTCATGTAGCGGTTGACGTCTTCCTGCGAGTAAAAGAACTCGCCGGACCCATAGTGCTCATCCGCGTAGGGCTCGAGCAATGGGCTCGTGCCGTATTCAATGACGCCATCCATGTAGATCTTGACAGAGTCAACGTCCAGGTTCTCACGTCGCCATTGTTCGCGGCCCTCGAGAAACTCAAAGACGCCGTCATCGAAAACCCCGGGCTGCCAGTTGATCGGCGACAGGGACGCGAGCACGCGCATGTCGAGCTCGCCGGCGTCGGCCAGATTCAAGATTGGCTCGAGCAACTCGCCGTCCAGGCCCGGTTCGATCACGGCGGTAATGCCAACCGAGTGCGCCAGCGCCATGCCGGCGCGCACGCGATCGGTTCGCTGCGCAAGCGTCATTTCGGGCAGGGTGTTCTTGACCAGCAGCATCGCCGCTTCCCGCAGCGTGCCGCTGGGTTCACCGGTTTCCGGATCATGCTCGATAACGCCGGCTGGCGGGTCCTCGGTATCGGCGTCGAGCCCCACCATCTCCATCGCCCTGCTGTTCACCCACGCGGCATGCCCGAAACTCGACTCGAGATACACGGGCCGATCGGGAAACAGCAGGTCCAGAAGACCCTTTTGCGGGTTCGCGTCAGGCCACAGCCATTCGCCCCAGCCACCGCCCATTATCCAGCCGTCTTCGCCGATGCCCGCGAGCGCTGTACATTCCTTTAGCCTGACGGCTACGTCCTGCTCCGTTGGGACACGTAGCAGGCTGCATTCCTCACCGGCCATCGTGCCGATCATGATGTGAATGTGCGAATCGTGAAATCCCGGCAGCATCATCTGCCCGACAAGATCCACTATTTCGGTGCGTTGCCCGATCCGGCGAGCGGCGCCCTCGTTGTCGCCAACGTAGACGATGATTCCGTCCTTGACGGCAACGGCCTGCGCCCAGCGGCGCCCGGCATCGACCGTATAGACAGCGCCGTTCAGAAACACCGTATCTGCGACGGCAGCATCGATCTCTTCGGAGTTCGGCCCGCAGCCCGACAGGATCAGCAACAGGGCGACAGCCAGCGAAATGATCTTCAGAGCCCTCACCAGCCGCCGCCGCCGCCGCCACCACCACCGCCGCCAGACGAGCCGCCGCCACCACCAGAGGATGACCCCGGCGGCGAGACCGATGAACTGATTGCGGAATTCAGGCTGCTGGACAGCTTGCTGGTTGTCTTGCTCAGGTTGGAACTGTTCCAGGAGCCGTTGTACCAGGACGGCTGGTATGCCGCGCCATTCGGACCGCGAATAGTGGCGAGTATTGATGCGAAGCGTTCCGACCACTGCTGATCGACGCCCAGCGCCAGCGCAAACGGCAGGAAGGCCTCAAACAGCTCGGGCGTTTTTTCCGGCGGATTTCTCAGGTTGAGTTCGTCCTTCTCGGCAATCTCGAGGAAGTCCTTGAAACCGAGCATTTCATCAAGGAGCTTTCGGCCGCGTATCGTGGGGCGCTTCATGATGATGGCAAACAGCGCCATCGTCAGGAACGACAAAACGATGGCTGCAATCACAAAGGGCGTCGGGCCACGGCCAATTTTCACGGCAATCAGCGTCGAGCCCAGTACGATCACTATTGCCGGGATATTGAGCAGCATATTGGTCCGGAAATAGTGCTGCTTGTAGTCCTTCACCAGGGACTTGCGGTGCGCGCCCCGGGCTTTGCCCAGCACGGCATGGTTTTTATCGTCAAGTTCGATCTTGCTGTTACTTTTGAAAAGCCCGCCGTACAGCTCCCGCTCACCGGCGGCCATCGGTGGCTTGGGTTCGTTCGGTGTTTTCATGGTCAACCAGTGGGATTTTCCGCGTTTCTTGATCTCGAGGTAGCCCTTCACCGCGAGATTTACAACAGCAGCCGTCATGACCTTGTCGTCGTAATACATCTGCCGGATATAACGCAGCGATGCTGGTGAAAACCCTTCAGGCGGCGCGTAGCGGGTCACGATCAGCCCTTCCTCGGGGTCGCGGCCGTACTTCCGCCAGACCGGAATGTAGTACGCCAGTAACAGCAAGTAACCGATTACGGCGGCCAGCAGGTTCTTATTGTCCTTGAGCAGCCAGCCGATTTCATCGGCTTTGGTCGGCTCGTCGACTAAGCCTTTTGGCCATCCAACAACAATGGTCAGTCCGTTAACGGGCGAAAGAGGTTTGTTTGCCTCGAAA
>JBATHK010000120.1:0-19871 GCA_049666725.1 Woeseiaceae bacterium | reverse complement strand
TGTCTCAGCTGGTCGGGCTCGAAGCGAAGTGTCTTGAAAAGCTCGCTTCGACCCGTTGCTTACGTTACTGGAAGTTCTTGGCGTTTTCGACGGCTTCGTCGATCGTGCCGACCATGTAAAACGCCTGCTCGGGTATGTGATCGTAATCGCCATTCACAATGCCGTTGAACCCGCGAATCGTTTCTGCCAGCGACACGTACTTTCCGGGCGAGTTCGTGAAGACCTCGGCTACGAAGAACGGTTGCGACAGGAAGCGCTGAATCTTGCGAGCGCGGTTGACGATCTCCTTGTCTTCTTCAGACAGCTCGTCCATGCCGAGGATCGCGATGATGTCCTGCAGCTCCTTGTAACGCTGCAGCACCGCCTGTACGCCACGTGCACAGTCGTAGTGCTCCTGGCCGATGATGAGCGGGTCAAGAATTCGCGAGGTCGAGTCGAGCGGATCGACCGCCGGGTAGATGCCGAGCTCGGCAATGTTGCGCGACAGTACCAGCGTTGCGTCAAGGTGAGCGAAGGTCGTGGCCGGCGACGGATCGGTCAGGTCATCAGCAGGTACATAAACGGCCTGGAACGACGTGATCGAGCCCGTCTTCGTCGATGCGATGCGCTCCTGCAGGATACCCATTTCTTCGGCCAGCGTCGGCTGGTAGCCAACGGCTGAAGGCATGCGGCCCAGCAGGGCTGATACCTCAGTTCCGGCCAGCGTGTATCGGTAGATGTTGTCGATGAACATGAGGACGTCGCGGCCCTCGTCACGGAATGCTTCGGCCATCGTCAAACCGGTCAGCGCGACGCGCAGGCGGTTGCCGGGAGGCTCGTTCATCTGGCCATAGACCAGCGATACCTTGTCGATAACACCGGACTCAGTCATCTCGTGGTAGAAGTCATTACCCTCACGAGTACGCTCACCAACGCCGGCGAATACCGAGTATCCGGAATGTTCGTGGGCGATGTTTCGGATGAGCTCCATCAGCGTTACGGTCTTGCCGACACCGGCGCCGCCGAACAGGCCAACCTTGCCGCCCTTGGATATCGGCATGATCAGGTCGATAACCTTGATGCCGGTCTCGAGCAGCTCCGTGGTTGCCGCCTGGTCTTCGTACGAGGGAGGCGCACGATGGATAGGCATGTGCAGCTCAGCACCAATGTCGCCCTTGTTGTCGATTGGTTTGCCGAGCACGTCCATGATGCGGCCCAGCGTCTTTTCGCCGACCGGCACCGATATCGGCCCGCCCGTGTTCGTGACATCCATGCCGCGCTTCAGACCCTCCGAGGAACCCATGGCAATGGTGCGAACCACGCCATCGCCCAGCTGCTGCTGAACTTCCAGCGTGATTTCTGCATCGTCGATAAGCAATGCGTCGTATATCTTCGGGATCTGGCCCGCGGGGAACTCAACGTCCACAACAGCGCCAATAACCTGCACAGTAGTTCCGGTGCTCATCTCTCTTCCTTAACCCATTAAGGCGAACATGCCGCCCAAAAAATAAAAAAACTCTAGCCGGACACGGCGGCCGCGCCGCCGACAATTTCCGAAATCTCTTGTGTAATGGCTGCCTGTCGCGCCTTGTTGTACTGCAACTGCAGGCCATCAATTATCTCACCCGCGTTATCGGTCGCCGACTTCATGGCGACCATTTTCGCGGCCATCTCGCACGCGAAATTTTCCACCGCGCCACGGTAGATCTGTGACTCGATGTAGCGCATCAAAACGTCGTCGAGCAGCTCGTCCGCGCCGGGTTCGTAAATATAATCCCAGTGCGCCTGCAGCTCGCCTTCGGCCAACTTGATTCCCGTGGCCGGCAATACCTGCACAACCTTTGGCTTCTGCGTCATCGAATTAACGAACAGGTTGTGCACCAGGAACAGACGATCAATCTTTCCCTTGCTATATGAATCGAGCATGATCTTGATCGAGCCGATCAGGTCGTTAACGTTCGGCTTGTCGCCAAGATGCGCGGCAGTGCCGACCACGTTGCCGCCAATGCGACGGAAAAACCGCACGGCCTTTGCGCCCACGAGCGCAAGATCAACCTCCACATTCTCGCTGCGCCACTTCGCAATCTCTGCGATTACCGACTTGAACAGGTTGGCGTTCAGGCCGCCACAGAGGCCGCGGTCGGTCGAGATCACGATGAGGCCAACCCGGTGCACGTCGCGCTCGGTAAGGAATGGGTGCTTGTAGTCAGGATTGGCATGCGCCAGGTGTCCGACGACGCGCCGAATACGCTCAGCGTATGGCCGCGACGCCTCCATCTGCAGCTGCGCCTTTCGGATCTTGCTGGCGGCAACCTTCTCCATCGCACTCGTGATCTTCTGCATGTTCTTTACAGAAGCGATCTTCGAGCGTATTTCCTTTTCACCTGCCATGTTTTTCCTGTTTCTGTTGTCGCGCGCCGGGGCGCGAAATCAATAAGCGCCTTTCTCGGCGAACCCGTCACAAATGCCCTTCAGGGTCGCTGCAATGTCGTCGTCGTAGTTGCCCGTCGCGTTGATCGCATCGAGATCGGCCTGGTGGGTCGAACGAGCGAATTCATGCAGGGCCGCTTCGTAGTCAACGACCTTTTCAGCCGGAACGGCATCGATATAACCCTCGTTCACTGCGAACAGTGACAACGCCATTTCGGCAACCGACAGCGGTGAGTACTGCTTCTGTTTCATGAGTTCGGTAACGCGCTCACCGCGCTCGAGCTGGGCACGCGTCGCTGCATCCAGGTCGGAGGCGAACTGTGCGAATGCGGCGAGCTCACGGTACTGCGCCAGTGCAAGTCGTACACCGCCACCGAGCTTCTTGATGATCTTGGTTTGCGCCGCACCGCCCACTCGGGAGACCGACAAACCGGCATTAATTGCCGGGCGGATACCCGCATTGAACAGGTCGGTCTCGAGAAAGATCTGGCCGTCGGTAATGGAGATCACGTTCGTTGGAACGAACGCCGATACGTCACCGGCCTGCGTTTCAATAATCGGCAGCGCCGTCATTGATCCTGTCTTGCCCTTGACCTTGCCCCCGGAAACTTTTTCAACGTGTTCCGCATTGACGCGCGATGCGCGCTCGAGCAAGCGCGAGTGCAGGTAGAAAACATCGCCCGGATACGCTTCCCGACCCGGTGGACGACGCAGCAACAGTGATACCTGGCGATAGGCCCAGGCCTGCTTCGTCAGGTCGTCAAAGATGATCAGCGCGTCTTCGCCCTTGTCGAGGAAGTACTCGCCCATCGATGCCCCGGAGTACGGTGCAATGTACTGCATGGCGGGACTGTCGGCAGCCGCGGCGGCAACAACGATTGTATGATCCATCGCACCTTCTTCCTCGAGCTTCCTTACAATGCCGGCAATCGAGGATGCCTTTTGACCAATCGCCACATAGATGCACTTGATGCCTGTGCCGCGTTGGTTAATGATCGTGTCGATCGCAACGGCGGTCTTGCCCGTCTGGCGGTCACCGATAATCAGCTCGCGCTGACCGCGGCCAATCGGCACCATCGAGTCAATCGCCTTGAGGCCGGTCTGCACGGGTTGGCTGACCGACTGGCGCTCGATAACACCCGGCGCAACTTTTTCAATTGGTGCGGACAGATCCGTGTTGATAGGGCCCTTGCCGTCAATGGGCCTGCCCAGGGCATCAACCACGCGGCCCAGCAGGGCATCGCCGATGGGAACCTCGAGAATGCGGCCGGTCGTCTTGACGGTGTCGCCTTCCGTGATGTGCTTGTAGTCACCCAGAACAACTGAGCCGACTGAGTCCTGCTCGAGGTTCAGCGCCATGCCGAAGGTGTTCTGCGGGAATTCGAGCATTTCGCCGTAGCGTGCATCGGCCAGACCGTGAATACGAACGATGCCGTCGGTAACCGCGATCACGGTACCGACGTCCCGCGCTTCCGCGGATGCCTCGAATTTCTCGATGCGCTCTTTAATCAGCGTGCTGATTTCAGAAGCTTTGAGTGCCATTAGGTTTTCCTCTTCATTTGGTCAATGCGTTGGCCAGGCCGTTAAGCCTTGCACGCAGTGACCCGTCAATAACGACATCACCGGCGCGAATTACTGCACCGCCGATGAGCGTCTCGTCTATTTCTGTGGTGATCCTGACTTCGCGGCCCAGCCGCTTTTTCAGCGAAACCGCAATTTCATCAAGCTGTTCTTTGCTGAGCGCAACGGCCGATGTAACGACGGCGTCTACGCTGTTCTCTACTTCCGCTTTCAGGGCTTCGAAGTGTTCCGAGATTTCTGGCAACACGGCGACACGACCATTCTCGATCAGCAGCTTCAAAAAGTTGCTGCCATTCTTGTTGCCGCCGGCGAGCAGCCGGCTGCCGGCCTTATCGAACAGCCCTGTCAGAAACTCGAACCGTCGCTCGTCGCTGAGTTCCGGGTTACCCAGGTATTCGACGAGGTCGCGGTCCCTGAGCAGTTGGCCTGCAACAGCCAGCGACTCCGACCAGTCAGCCAGTGCGCCGGCGCCGTCCGCAATCTCGAAGGTCGCGCGCGCGTACGGTCTGGCTATTGTGTTGTTGTCGGCCACAATGAATTCCGCCTATAGCTCTTGGGCGAGCTTGCCCAGGATGTCTTCGTGCGTCTTGCCGTCGATTTCGCGCATGAGGATCTTCTCGGCGCTCGCAATAGCAATGGCCGATACCTGGCCACGAAGCTCTTCACGCGCCCGGTTAGTCTCCTGCTCGATCTCGGCCGTGGCCGCCGTCAGCTGGCGCTCGCGCTCTTTTACGCCATCTGCCTTGCCTTCAGCGACAATCTCGTTGGCGCGCGCATGTGCCTGGTCGAGAATTCCTGTTGCCTGCTTGCGAGCCTCATCAACGATGCTGTCCGCTTTCGCCTCGGCCTCAACCAGCTTTTCCTGGCTCAGGTCGGCAGCGGCAAGGCCCTCTTCGATTTGCTGTTGACGCTCTTCCAGCGCCGCAAGAATCGGTGGCCAGATGAACTTCATGCAGAACCAGACAAACACGATCATTGCGATCGTCTGGCCGATGAGAGTTAGATTGATATCCACAAAGTGCTCCTTACAGCATTGACAGATTCACCGTAGGAGCGCGCCCCAGCGCGCGATATCGGCCGCCGGGGCGGCCTCCTACAGGGCGTGCGTCTTTAGCCGCCGGTCGCAGTCTGCAGCTGACCGATAAACGGGTTCGCGAAAGCGAAGAACAGCGCAATACCGACGCCAATCATCGCAACGGCATCGAGCAACGCGACGACGATAAACATCTTCGTCTGCAGCATCGGGGCCAGTTCGGGCTGCCGCGCAGCGCCTTCGAGGAAGCGGCCACCCAGAAGGCCCATACCGATACCGACGCCCAGTGCGCCGAGGCCAATCAAAAGTGCGACGGCAATCGCCGTCAAGCCAATAACAGTTTCCATCAGTTTCTCCTAAGGAGGTTCGTTTAAATTAATGCGTTTCGGATGCGAGACTTAAATAGACGATCGTCAGCATCATGAATATAAAGGCCTGAAGCGTCACGATCAGGATATGAAAAACAGCCCAGCCGAAGTGCAGCGGCAGCTGGTAAATGCCCAGCAACGCAATCAGGATAAAAATCAGTTCGCCGGCAAACATGTTGCCGAATAGTCGTAGTGACAGTGACACGGGCTTGGCCAGCAGCGCGACACTTTCGAGAATAAAATTGAAGGCGATAATAAACGGCGCCGCTATCAGCCCAAGGCCCCTGGTTGGTGGTGCAATCGGGTGCAGCGTCAGCTCGCCAATAAAGCCGGTCACGCCCTTGTTCTTGATCGTGTAGAAAATGATCAGGAAAAAAACTGCGATCGACATGCCAAACGTAACGTTGACGTCCGTTGTCGGCACAACCTTCATGTAGGGAATACCCGCGGCGCCGGCTGCCAGCGGAATCCAGTCAACCGGTATCAGGTCCATAAGGTTCATCAGGAACACCCAGACGAAGATCGTCAGGCCCAGCGGCGCGATCAGGCGACTGCTGCCGTGGAACGTGTCTTTGACGCTGGAATCGACGAACTCGACAATGATCTCTACGAGTGCCTGGAGTTTGCTTGGCTTGCCGGCCGACGTCTTCTTGGCCACGCTGCGGAACAGGACAACGAAAACCAGCCCGAGCAGCACCGACCAGAACATGGAATCAACGTTGATCGCCATCGGATTGCCGGCACACTGATTCCACACCCATTCACCCGTCTCGGCCTTGCAGACCTGCAGGTTCTGGAGATGGTGGGAAATGTAGTCGCTCGACGTCGCTGCGCCGTGTCCGCCTTCAGCTGCCATTGCTGTCTCTCGTATCCTGTTCCTGTTCGTGCCGCATCAACAAACCCGCAAAGGTGACCAACTGCGTCACGATAAATGCCGCAAACAACGCTGCCGCCGAGAGCGGCTTCACCAGCGTAAACACGAGGCTGAAAAACAGCACGGTCAACGCCAGCTTTCCCAATTCACCTATATGGGCCGCCCGGACCAGGGCCTGTGCCCCAGGATCCCGGCGCGGTACCGCCAGCCGCAGCGCCAGGAAAGCGTTCGGGATGACGCAGACCAGGCTTCCCAGCAGCGCCGAGTACCCGACTACGTCCCCATAAATGCTCCAAAGAACTACGGCGAGGACCGCCCCGACCCCAATTTGTGCCACCAGCAACTTCAGCATCACGGATTGGATGTCGTATGCCTCCGGCACTAAAAACGCCACGACCATCGGGCTTACCGGCGGCTTGTGGCGCGTGTGGTTTTGGTTGTTCCAGGCGGACCTGTAAATCGCGTGCGCATTATAGTGTCACCCCCCTCGCATGGCAACACGAAACCCCGCTAAATACGGCGCTTTTCGGTCATAATTCGGGGCTTGGGGCCACTCCGCTAGCGGATGTGTTTCAGGATGCCATCCAGCTCGTCGAGGCTGTTGTAGCTGATGACCAGCTTGCCGGCTCCCTTCTTGGTGTGGTCAACCCGAACTTTCGCCCCGAGCTTTTCGGACACCTCGATTTCCAGGCGCCGGATGTCGGCGTCCGCACTGGCCGCCTTCTTCGCGGGCTTGTTCGTCGGGCCTTCCTGCATGCGCCTGACGAGGCTTTCCGTCTCCCGAACCGAGAGGCCCTTTTTGACCACCTGGCGCGCGACGTCGAACTGTTGGGTCGCGTCCGCAATCGCAAGCAGCGCTCGCGCGTGGCCCATTTCGATCTGGCGCCCCTCCAGCAGGGGCTTCACCTTTTCAGACAGGTCCTGCAGACGCAGCAGGTTGCTCACAGACGCGCGCGACCGGCCGACGGCCGAGGCCGCTTCGGCGTGCGTCAGGTCAAATTCACGGATCAGGCGGTCCAGCGCCCGCGCTTCCTCCAGCGGGTTCAGGTCTTCACGCTGGATGTTCTCGATGAGCGCCATCGCGATGGCCGATTCATCCGGCACCTCGCGAATGATGGTCGGTATTTCGGCCAGCCCGGCCAGCTGCGCCGCCCGCCAGCGGCGCTCGCCGGCTACAATCTCGTAACGCTGAGTGCCGCCGCTTTTTCCTATGGGCCGCGCAACGATCGGCTGCACCACGCCCTGAGCTTTTATCGAGCTCGCCAGGTCCTCCAGTGAGTCCTGCCGCATGTCGACCCGGGGTTGGTATTGCCCGCGCTGCAACAGCTCGACGGGTATCTGCTTCAATACGTCGCCGCCTGCGATCTCGTCGCCGGAAACGGGCGCGACCCGTGTGGCCGGCTTGCTGAGTAGTGCGTCGAGGCCGCGGCCCAATCGTTTTTTCGGTGTCATGGTTTTCATTCGCGCCCAGCGGCGTCCCTACAGGTTCTTCAAACGGCCTCGGCCACGCGTGCGTCCTCGCGTCGGAGCACCTCACCGGCCAGCGCCAGGTATGCAATTGCGCCGCGCGATGAACGATCGTGCAGCAATACGGGACGGCCAAAACTCGGCGCTTCGGCCAGCCGTATGTTTCTCGGCACAACCGTGCGAAATACTTTTCGGTCAAAGTGCTCGATAAGCTGCATCGAAACTTCATTGGACAGGTTGATCCGAGGATCGAACATCGTGCGCAGGATGCCATACATCTCGAGACCCGGATTCACCGAGTCACGTACCTGCTCAATCGTATTGAGCAAGGAACTCAGGCCTTCCAGAGCATAGTATTCGCACTGCATCGGAATCAGCACGCCGTCGGCCGCTGTCAGTGCGTTTATAGTCAGCATGTTAATCGACGGCGGGCAATCGATGAGAATAAAATCATATAGCCCGGCAACCGGAGCCAGCGCTTTTTTGAGCTTCATCTCTCGGCCAATTTCCTGTAGCAGCGTGACCTCGGCCAGCGTCAGATCTTCGTTGCCCGGCAGCACGGCAAATCCGCCCTCGGGTGCCGAGACGATCGTGTCGGCCGCGGTTGCCTCGCCGAGCAGGACGTCGCAGGCAGAGTTCTCGAGATCCATCTTGTTAATGCCGCAGCCCATCGTCGCATTTCCCTGCGGATCCACGTCGACGAGCAGCACGCGCCGCTGCGTCGCGGCCAGCGATGCCGCCAGGTTTACGCAGGTGGTCGTCTTTCCCACCCCGCCCTTCTGGTTTGCTACTGCAAGAATTCGCGTCATGAAATCAGCTTATCAGGTTGTACGGCTCATGCCCGTCGCAACAGTACCGCGTGCCGTGACCCCTGTTCGAGACCCGGCACTTTGAGTTCCGTTACGACATGACGCCACGGTTTGCTGCTCATCTGTTCTAGTTCTACTGCCGGGTAACGCCCTTTGAGCGCCACGAACACCCCGTTCTCTCCTACGTGGTGCCCGGCGATTTCAACGAGGCGCGGCAATGCCGCCAGCGCCCGTGCAATGACGGTATCAAAGCGTCGCCCGGGTGCATAGTCCTCACCCCGACCTTTGGCCACCGTTACATTGCCAAGCCCCAGCAAACCCGCGGCATGCTGAACGAACATTATCTTCTTGTTATTGCTGTCCAGGAGCGTGAAGTGCCTGTCCGGCTCGGCAATTGCGAGCGGCAGCCCGGGAAAGCCCGCGCCTGTGCCAACGTCAAGTATCTTGCTGCCCTCGAGCAACGGCCTGGCAACAAGGCTGTCGAGGATGTGCGCCGTTACCATTTCCTGGCGCTTGCAAATGGCCGTCAGGTTAACGCGACGATTCCACTTCTCGAGTTCGTCCAGCAGGCTCCCGAGCTTCAGCGCCGCGTCGTCGGGAAACGCCTGGTCAAGTTGCAGGATCGCAGATTCGATGTCGCGCAACGGCTACTCGGCGCCGATGAGGTGTCTTTGAAAGAACAGAATCATGGCCTGCTGATAGGTGTCACGATTGTTCCTTTTACGGTAGCCGTGGCCTTCGTCAAGCGCATTCATGTACCAGACCGGGTGACCGTGTTCGCGCAGCGCCCTGACCATTTGCTCGGCTTCGCTTGCGGGGACGCGGGGGTCGTTCTGGC
Source organism: Woeseiaceae bacterium (assembly GCA_049666725.1). GTDB lineage: Bacteria > Pseudomonadota > Gammaproteobacteria > Steroidobacterales > Woeseiaceae > UBA1847. The sequence goes on along the minus strand of JBATHK010000120.1, from coordinate 10,492 downwards.
CCTGCACGATGAACAGCGGCACGCTGATCATGTCGACGTTGTTCAGCGGGCTGATTTTTTCAAGATGCGCGCGCATTGCGGGATCGCGCTCATCCCCATACTCGGCGCGCCGCAGATCGCGTCGATAGTCCTGCGTGTTCTCCAGAAAACTCACGAAATTGCTGATGCCGACGTTGTCCACCGCGGCTTTCAGGCGGTCACTGTAATGCACGGCGCTGGCCAGCACCATGTAACCGCCGTAGCTGCCCCCGTAAACGGCTACGCGGTCCGCATCGAGGTCCGGCTGCGTCTCTATCCAGTCCAGCAGCGCGCCAATGTCCCTGACCGCATCTTCCCGCCTGAAGCCGTTGTCGAGGCTCAGGTAAGTTTTGCCGTAACCCCGTGACCCGCGAACATTGGGGCGCACGATGGCCACGCCCAGCTTGTCGATCCACATCTGGTAAGTAGCGCTGAAACCCGGCCGGGCCTGCGCTTCGGGGCCGCCGTGGATGGAAATAATAACCGGGAACGGTCCCTCACCGGCCGGCCTGTAGAGCCAGGCGGGGATCTTCCTGGGCTGCCCGCCGACCTGGTCGAAGGTCGGGTAGCGCACCAGTTCCGGGGTTCGGAATTGCGCCGTATCCAGTCCGCCAACTTCACTCTTTGTCCAGCGAACCAGTGGGCCGTAGTCGAGCGGTTCTTCGCCGAGCTCAAGCACGAAAGTATCGCTCGGCGTTTGCGACGTATTCAGGGTCATCGCCAGGTAGCGATCATCGGGGCTGAAAAGAAGGCCAAACGCCAGACCGGTCGGAATACTATCGACGAGCCTGTATTCGCGAGACTTCGTGTTCAGCAGGTAGATGCGTGACATGCCGTCTTCGTTGGTAACGAACGCCATGCGGCTGCGGTCAGCGCTGATCGTTGCCTCGGACAGGCTCCAGGGGATATCCGCCGTCACGATGTCGGGCCGTGCCCCGGGGGTCGCCGACTGCCACGCAAGCTGGCTGAATTCGCTGCCCTGGTTCGTGATTAGCCAGATGCCGCCGGCTTCGTCGTCGAACGCGACCGGCATATTGCTGCTCTTGTCGTCGGGACCGCCGGCCACCAGCGATGACAGCCCCGAGTCGAGATCCAGCACGTGTACGCGCGAATCCGTTGCGCTGACGTAGTTCATCAACAGCAGCTTGCTGCCACTCGCCGAAAACTCTGTTGGCCCCCACCAACTGCCGTCCGGCGACTCGAGCGCGATCTCTGCGTCACCGGGTTGCGACGGGTCCATGACCCACACATCGTTCGATGCGCCGTTACGTCGCGTGCTCTGGTAGGCAATGCGCCGGCCGAGCCGGTCCCAGATCACCGCGGTATTTCTGGACTCGCCGTCAGTCAGAATCGTCGCTTTGCCGGTCGCCGGGTCCAGTTCAAATATCTGCGAAAACTCGCTGCCCCCGACATCGCGTGTGAACAGCAATTCCGGGCGTCCGGGTCGGCGCGTGACCTCCCTGACAGGCTCGCGATAGAACGTGATCTGATGACGGGCGCCGCCCGGCATCATCACATGGTGGAGGGAATCGACATCGCCAAAGCCCGTCGCGACGTAAATACTTTTTCCGTCCGGGGCCCAGGCACGAAAACCGGCAGCGCGAATATTCTGGAAGCGCATGAGGTCAACGACTACGTCGACCGGAATCTCGGGCACGTCCTCCATGATCAGCTTGCCGTCGTTTAGCGTGCGGCGCTCGACATCGGAAAACGCTGCCGCAGGCGCAAGAAGAACTGCCAGTAGGAGCGGCCCCCAGGCCGCTCCTGCAGAAGGGCGTTTCGTGGCCTTGGGGCCGCTCCTACGGAACGCCGTCATGCAACCAGCAGCGCCATGAAGTCATCGACCGATGTCGATGCGAGTTTTTCCCGATCAGCACACAGCGCATCGAGTTCTGCCCATTGCCTGGCAGCCAGCTTCGGTGAAACGCTGTCGACGAATTTCTGTTTGAGTACCGGGATGCCCTCTTCGCGACGTTCGCGATGACCGATCGGGAAATGGACCTCGACGCGATCGCTACTGCTACCGTCTTTGAAGAAGACCTGTACCGAGTTGCCGATGTAGCGCAGCGCAGGATCGAAATAATCTTTCGTATACTGTTTGTTTTCTGTGACCGTCATCTTGTCGCGCAGCTCATCGATGCGCGGGTCGCTGGCAACAGAATCTTCATAATCGGCGGCCGTCAGGCGGCCGAAGATCAACGGCACGGCCACCATGTACTGAATGCAGTGATCCCGGTCGGCGGGATTGTCGAGCGGCCCGGTCTTGTCGATGATGCGAACGCCGGCTTCCTGCGTTTCGATAACGACCTTTTCAATCTGATCAATCCTGTCTTTTACTTCGGCGTGCAGCGTCATGCCCGCCTCGACGGCCGTCTGGGAATGAAACTCGGCCGGGTAGGAAATCTTGAACAGGATATTCTCCATGACATAGCTGCCATAGGGGCGCTGGAACTTGAACGCATTGCCCTTGAAGAGCACGTCGTAATACCCCCAGGTCTTCGCGCTCAGGGCCGACGGGTAACCCATCTCACCCGTCATCGCGATCAAAGCGAGTCGCACGGCGCGACTGGTCGCGTCGCCGGCCGCCCAGCTCTTGCGGGAACCCGTATTTGGCGCATGACGATAGGTACGCAGTGAGCAACCATCGACCCAGGCGTTGGACACCGCGTTCAGCACCTGCTGACGATCTCCGCCCAGCATGCCCGTAACAACCGCCGTCGACGCCACTCGCACCAGCAGCACGTGGTCCAGGCCGACGCGGTTGAAGCTGTTTTCCAGTGCCAGAACGCCCTGAATTTCATGGGCCTTGATCGCGGCGACCAGTACATCCCGCATCCTCAGCGGCTCTTTGCCCGCCGCGCGGGCCTGCCGGCTCAGGTAGTCGGCGGTTGCCAGGATGCCACCGAGGTTGTCGGACGGGTGGCCCCACTCCGCGGCAAGCCAGGTGTCGTTGAAGTCAAGCCAGCGATTCATGGCGCCGATACTGAAGGCGGCCATAACCGGGTCCAGCTCATACGAGGTGCCGGGCACTCGCGCGCCACCCGACAGGGTCGCGCCCGGAACAACCGGGCCGAGTAACTTGGTGCAGGCCGGGTAGTCAAGCGCCTGGAATCCGCAGGCCAGCGTATCCATGAGGCAGTAATGCGCCGTTTCGAAAGCGAGCTCGCTATGCACTTCGTAATCACAGACGTAGTCGGCGATATCGACGAGCGCCTGATCCCAGTCAGCCCGCTTGGCCGAGCGAATATCCACGTTTGACATGACCTTTTCCTAAGCGCGATCCTCGATCGCTATCCATTTCTGCAGGCCGGGGCCGATGTAATCGGCGGCTGGACGTATCAGCTTGTTGTCGGCGCGCTGTTCCATGATGTGCGCGGCCCAACCCGTGATGCGCGAGCAGACAAAGATCGGCGTGAAGAGATAGGTCGGAATCCCCATGAAGTGATACACGCTCGCCGCAAAAAAGTCGGCGTTCGCGAACAACTTCTTCTCATCCCACATGACTTTCTCAATTGCCTCGGAAACCGGGTACAGCGTCGTGTTACCGATATCGTCGGCGAGTGCTTTGGACATTTTCTTGTTGACCGAATTGCGAGGATCGGAGGTGGTGTAAACGCGATGACCGAAACCCATGATGAGATCCTTGCGCGCAAGCATTTTATGCACGCCCGTGACGGCATCTCCTGCTGAATCAAATTTCAAAATCAACTCCATCGCGGCTTCGTTCGCGCCACCATGCAGGTGCCCGCGCAGCGCGCCGATGGCGCCCGTCACCGCCGAGTGCATGTCCGACAGCGTGCCGGTAATAACGCGCGCTGCAAACGTTGAGGCATTGAACTCGTGCTCCGCGTAAAGGATCAGCGTTGTATTGAGGCATTTACGGTGCAGCTCTTTCGGGGCCCTGTCGTGCAACATGTGCAGAAAGTGGCCCGAAATGCTGTCATCGTCCGTTTCCGTGTCGATGCGAACGCCGTCCGTATGGAAGCGGTGCCAGTAAAGCAGCATGGACGGCAGACAGGCAAGCAAGCGGTCTGCAACGTTCTGCTGGTTGCTGAAGTCGCCCTCGGGCTCGATGTTGCCGAGGAATGAAACGCCCGTGCGCAGCACGTCCATCGGGTGCGCGCCCTTTGGCACCATTTCCAGCACGGTCTTCAGCGCCTCGGGCAGCCCGCGATTGGCTTTTATCTTGTCGATGTAGGCATCAAGTTCCGCCTGTGTTGGCAGCTTCCCGTGCAACAACAGGTACGCGACCTCCTCGAAGCTCGCGTTATCGGCCAGGTCGTAAATGTCATAACCGCGATAGGTCAGGCCTGCGCCCTCCTTACCAACAGTACAAATATGTGTCGCGCCCGCCGTCACGCCAGCGAGACCACCGGTTTTCTTAGTTGCTGCCATCTTCTTCTCCCGTCTTAAGTCCCTGTTCGTGGAACAGGGCGTCCAGCTTGTCTTCGTATGCCTGGTATCCAAGCACGTCGTAAAGCTCCATGCGCGTCTGCATCGTTTCGACAACCGCCTGCTGCGTGCCGTCTTGCCGGATGGCCTCGTAGACCGCCTGCGCGGCCGCGGACATCGCACGAAATGCGCTCAACGGGTACAGCGTCATTGCTATACCGACCCCGGCCAGTTGTTCCGTTGTAAACAACGGCGTTTTGCCAAACTCGGTCAGGTTAGCAAGCACCGGTATTTTAATGGCATCGGTGAACTGCTGGTATTCCTCTAGTGTGGTAAGTGCTTCGGCAAAGATCATGTCGGCGCCCGCCTCTGCATAGGCGGCAGCGCGGTCGATCGCGGCCTTCTGGCCTTCAACGGCGTGTGCGTCGGTCCGCGCCATGATGACGAACTGCTCGTCGATGCGTCCGTCCACGGCGGCTTTCAGCCGATCACACATTTCTTGCGTTTCGACCAGCGCTTTGCCCGGCCGATGCCCGCAGCGCTTGACCGCTACCTGGTCCTCCATGTGGACTGCCGCGGCACCTGACCAGGTCATCTCGCGAATCGTCCGCCCGATCATGAACGCGCTGCCCCATCCCGTGTCGATGTCGACGAGCAGCGGCACGTCCGTAGCCGAACAGATGCGGCGAACATCTTCGCAGACATCGTTGAGCGTCGTCATGGCGAGATCCGGCATGCCGAACGACGCGTTCGCGACGCCCGCGCCGGACAAATAGATCGCCTGGAAACCCGCTCTTTCCGCCAGCATTGCCGTGTAGGCGTTAATGGTGCCAACGATCTGTAGCGGGCGTTCCGCCTCAAGCGCGGCGCGGAATCGGGCCCCTGCACTCATCTCGCGTACTCTCTGATAAGAGGGCGAGAAGTCTAAACCACGGGGTGGTCGTTTCCCAAATAGAGCGCGTGGTTAATTAATCTCCACGACCACCCGGCCGGTCACTTTGCCGTCAATATAGTCCTGAAAAGCGTCGGGCAATTCGTCGAAAGAAATACTTTTGTGACCGATGGTTTCGAGGTTTCGCGGCTTCAGGTCGCCACCGATGCGCTGCCAGACAGCCCGCCGCAGATCCCTTGGTGTGTCGACCGAGTTGATCCCGAGTAGACACACCGCACGCAGGATAAACGGCAAGACAGTGGTATTGAGTGCCGGGCTGGCCGCAAGCCCGATGCTCGCGATATTGCCGCCGTAGCTCATCGTGCGCGTCAGCCACGTCAGGTACTCGCCGCCAAGGTTGTCGATGGCGCCCGCCCACTGCGCTTTTTCCATCGGTCGCTTGCCGAGATCGACCTGGTCGCGCAGCAGGATTCGCGCCGCACCAATCTCGCGAAGGTAAGCCTCCTCCGTGCCCTTGCCCGTGACCGCGACAACCTCGTAACCGCGTCCGTGAAGCATGTCGATCGCGATACTGCCAACGCCGCCGGTCGCGCCGGTTACAACGACGGGACCCTGGTCCGAGGTTTGTCCGTTTTGCTCCATGCGGTGGATCGCCAGCGCCGCCGTGTAGCCCGCCGTGCCGATCTGCATCGCCTCGGCGGCCGTCATGGCATCGGGGATGGGTACCAGGCTCTCGCTGTTGACGCGCGCGTACTCGGAATAGCCGCCGTCCACGGTCTCGCTGAGCCCGCAGCCGTTGACCAGCACTTCGGCGCCCGGCTGGAATTCCTTGTCTTCAGAGCTGACAACGACGCCAGCCAGGTCGATACCGCCATTCAATGGATAGTGGCGCAGAATTCTCCCCTTGCCGGTCGCCGCGAGTGCGTCTTTGTAGTTAATGGTCGAATGACTGACGCGGACTACGACGTTGCCGGGCGTCAGGTCATCGATCGACAGCTCCTTGAAGCCCGCGACGATCTCCCCGTCCTGCTCATCGATTCGATACGCGCGAAAACTGTCCATTGCCTACCTCCGTTTATCCAGTCGATCGAGCCAGGCCACGAGGCCGGCCGCATTTAGCTGCACATCCATCTCCAATAACGACCTTATCGCATCATCACCCCCCTTGAAGCCGTGATCGATCAGTCGCGTCGAGAGGTAGTCGTACATTGCGGCCTCGAGCGCTTCGCCGCGGTCATGTCTTTCGCGGCAGTCCAGCGCCATCTGTTCGTAAGCATCGATACCGGCATGCATATCAGCCGCCAGCCGATCGAGACCTCTCACCCGGCTGTAGTGCGTCAGGTAAACCTGGCGCGGCTCACAGCTCATGATGCGATCAACCGACCTGTGTGCCTCGACCGGGTCAAAGCTGGCGGGTGTCGACGTCGGAAAAATGAACTCGCCGTTTACTGTATCGAGCTCGCGATAGGAAATGCCAAAGTTGTCGCCCGTAAAAACACCATGCGACGCTGGGTCGTTAAGGCAGTAGTGATGCCGCGCGTGGCCCTCTGTAAACAGCGCCTGCATCGACCTGCCGTTAAGCTCGATCCATTGCTCGTCTTCAACGACATCGATGCGCCGCTCGTCAATGGGCCGTATCTCGCCGTACATCTCGCGAGTGCGCTCGACGCCGTAAACCCCCTCGGTTCCCTTGATGAGCTTTTCCGGGCTGGTCATGTGCGGTGCGCCGCGCGGATGAATTACGCAGCGCGCGTTTGGCAGGTGTTGCATCAGCAGTCCAGCGCCGCCGGCATGGTCAAGATGAATGTGGGTAAGGAATACGAAATCGACTTCGGCCGCGTCGAGACCTTGTTGCTGCAGAGCGTCCAGCAGCAGCGGAACGCTGTCATTCGTCCCTGTGTCGACAAACGCGCCACGCCCGTCCTCGATAATCAGGTGGCTCGCGTCCAGCATCGGGCGAGAGTACTCGGTGTCAATGGCAAGAATGCCATCGTTCAGCGTCGTGATATGTGCGCGCTTGCCCGGCATCAGTAACGCAACAGGGGGCCGGGCGACTGTTAGTCGACCTTCGTGGTTTCGAGGCCGTCAAGGCTTGCGAAATAACGGGCGAGCCGCGGCACATCCTCTTCGGCGATTATCGCCGCCTGCGCAGCCATTATGGCGTTTGTGCGGCTACCGTTGCGATATTGATTGAGCGCCCGCTCGAGATAGCTTTCGTGCTGGCCCGCCAGCGTTGGCCACTGCGCATTTACGCTGATGCCGTTTTGGCCGTGGCATGCGGCACATGTGATGGCGGCGTCAAATGCCGGCGCTTTTGTGCCCCCGGACGCGACGGTGTCGCCGCCCAGGCTCGCGAGGTAGGCCGCTACGTCCTCGATTTCCTGATCGCTCAGGCTGCTCGCCTGCGCCTGCATGGTCGGGTGAGGGCGCTCGCCGCTACGGTAGCCCTTGAGAGCAATGACCAGGTAGCCGGCCTTTTGGCCGCCGAGCTTGGGCACCCGATACGAAGGATAGGCATTACGATAGCCCTCGATGCCGTGGCATCCGAGGCACGTATACCCGATCTCCTCACCGGCCTTGACGTCGCCTTCCGCCTGGGCGGGCTGCGCGAAGAGCGCCGTCACAAGGAGCAATGTCGCGGCGCTGGCTGCGATCTTCATGTTCGTAATCACTCAAATTACTCTGTGGCTTCATGCCCGAACCCGGGGTTCTGGCAATTCGTGAGGCCGCTATGGTAGTGACACTCGGCGTCGATTTCTAGTTGTAATCACTGAGATCGGCGGCGCCCGCATGCTAGCATCGGCGCGTATCCAAGGTCCAAACAGGTATTCGCCGTGAAAAAAAGCATTGTCATTGTGCTGCTCGTCCTCGCCCTGGTCGTCATCGTTTCACCCGGGATACTGGGCCGGCTCGCTGAAAAAAGCGTTGACGACAATTTGAACTGGGCGGCCGCCGAAAGCGGCGACCTTTTGGTCAGCTCCGACAGCTTCGATCGCGGCTGGTTTTCGTCAGACGGGCAGCACCGCATCGAAATCAGGGACGGCAACCTGAAGGCCATGCTGCAGGGGATGGGCGGGCCCGATGGTGACATCGACCTTCCCGTGCTCGTAATCAACACGCACCTGGACCATGGTCTGATTCCTGTTTCGTCGATGGCGCGTGAAAAAGGCTCGTTGACGCCCGGTCTCGGCAACGCCGTGTCAACGCTGAGCGTTGAATTCGAGAACGGCGAGATCGTCGAGATCCCGGGCAAGATTTACAGCAAGATCGGCCTCACCGGCGAGCTCCGGTCCAGCTACATTCTGGAAGCGGGATCGCGCGAGGAAAACGGTGCGGCCGCAAGCTGGGGAGAGACTAAAATCGACGTGACGACCAACCCTTCGACGGGTGACGTTGATTTTAAAGGCAAGGTCGGCTCGCTTTCCATTGCCGACGGCGGTGACCTGTTTGCTGTCGATGCGCTTGCGTTTTCCGGACACCAGGTGCCCACAAAGTTCGGCTTCACTATTGGCGATGTGAAGCTCGAACTTGACACCATGTCTGTGTCAAGCAATGGCGTTGAGGCCGGCGGCCTGAAGCGCATGAGCGTGGACGCCGAAACGCGTCTCAGCGGCGATCGGCTCAGCGGCAGGACCCGCCTCGAAATGCAATCACAGGCCATTCCACAACTGGGAGAGTTCACGGTCGTGGCGGACGTCAACCTGGAGGGTGCCGACGCGAGTGCCATCGGCGCACTGCAGCGATCGCTGGAGGCCCAGGGGGCCAATCCGGACCCCGGGCAGATGTTTGCCAGCGTGGAAAATGACCTGAAGCGATTGCTCGCCGCAGGCTTCGAGCTGCGCTTCGACCAGTTCGACATCACGCTGCCGATGGGCACGGTCGTGTCGAAAATAAATCTCAAGATAGCCGAAGAAGACGCTGCTACGTTTGAATGGACAACGTTGTTGCGCGCCACGGAGGCGTCAGCCGACATTTCTGTTCCGGAAGCAATCATCGCAATGGCGATGCAAATGAACCCGCAGGCCGGCGCCGCCGTCGGCATGGGCTTCCTGCAAAAGAACGGCGACGTCTACGAATTGAAGGCGGACTACAAGAAGGGCCTGCTAACGATCAACGGGGCGCCAATGCCAATTCCGATGGGCGCTTTTTAGTCCCGGGGGCCTAAATCGAAAGATCCATTTCATCCGCGTAGTGGCAGGCAACCTGGGCGCCCTGAACGTCGCGGGCCTTTGGCAGCTTCGACCTGCAGAGCTCCCTGACGTACTTGCATCGCGGATGAAACACGCAGCCGGATGGCGGGTGCAGTAACGACGGCACCTCGCCGCGCAGCGGCGCTTTTTTCGGGCCGACGACCGGATTCGGAACCGGCACGGCATCGATCAGGGCCCGCGTGTACGGGTGGCGCGGACGGGAAAACAACGACGCATTATCGGCTCGCTCGACCAGCCGACCCATGTACAGAACGACGACGCGGTGGCTGATGGCGCGAACCACGGCGAGGTCGTGCGAAATGAAAATGATTGCAAGCCCGGTTTCCTGTTGCGCCTTGCGCAGCAGCGCCAGGACCTGTTCGCGAACCGAACCATCGAGCGCCGCGACCGCCTCATCACAAATCAGGACCTTCGGACCAAGCACCAGTGCGCGCGCTATGGCGACGCGCTGCGCCTGGCCACCGGACAGTTCATGGGGATAGCGGTCCAGGTACTCATCGCCAAGACCAACCTGCCCGAGCGCCTCGACGACTCTTTCGCGGCGCGCCTGTGACGACAGCCCCGGTTCATGCACGAGCAACGACTCACCGACAAGGCCGTGCACACGCATATGCGGATTCAGCGCGCTGACGGGGTCCTGAAAAATGAGCTGCAAATCTCTGCGCTGCGCTTTCGCACGGCGTTCAACCGGACCCTCGAGCGGCGCGCCGGCGTAAACGGCACGGCCCGCCTGCATCGGCACGAGACCGAGCACGGCACGAATGAAGCTCGACTTTCCAGAACCTGATTCGCCGACGACGGCTACGGTCTCGCCGCTGCGCAGCGACAGGCTCACGTCGTTAACCGCCTGCAGCTGTTCTCTGCCGAACGCCGTGTAGCTGACGGACACGGAGTCAACGCCCAAAATCGACGGCCCCGTCGCCGGCGGCAGGTCGCTCGCGCGATCGATGCGCGGCGCGGCATCGAGCAACAGCCGCGT
>JBATHK010000119.1:0-15558 GCA_049666725.1 Woeseiaceae bacterium | reverse complement strand
CAGTTTACTTAATTGCCGAAGGCGGCAATTAAGTAAACTGACCCCTTAATTAGGCCAGCGCTTTCCACGCTTCTTCATTGGAAATCTGGCGGCTCTCGCCCGGCTGCAGTCCGGCGAGCGACCAGGGTCCGACCGAATAACGAATCAGCCGCAGGGTCGGCAAGCCGACGGCAGCCGTCATGCGGCGGACCTGCCGATTGCGGCCCTGGGTCAGGGTTACTGCGATCCAGCTATCCTTAATGCTGGCGCGATAGCGGATGGGCGGGTCCCGTTGCCAAAGCTCCTGCGGGGGCGGAATGGGGGCCGCTGACACGGCTTTCGCCACGCCGTCCTTCAATTTCAAGCCGCGCAACAGCGCGCTGAGTTGTTCTTTGTCCGGTATACCTTCAACCTGCGCCCAGTAGGTCTTGGCGATTTTTGACTTTGGCTGGCTTATCCGGGCCTGCAACCTGCCGTCGTCAGTGAGCAGAATGAGGCCTTCGCTGTCGTAATCGAGCCTGCCGGCAGGGTAGACGCCGGGTACATTGATGAAATCGGCAAGGCTCGCGCGTCCTTCGGAATCACTGAACTGGCTCAGGACCCGGAAGGGCTTGTTGAGAAAAATCAGCACTATTGATGGTCCCCGGCGATCTGTACAATGCACGCCCACTGAAATCCGGCCGAGAATGACATGAAATACGACCATATCGAAGTACCTGCAGACGGCGAGGCCATTGTAGCCAATCCGGACCACTCGCTGGTCGTTCCGGATAATCCCATCATTCCTTTCGTTGAGGGAGACGGCATCGGCATTGACGTGACGCCGGTCATGCTTAACGTCGCAGAGGCGGCCGTCGAACAGGCTTACGGCGACAAACGGCACCTTCGCTGGATGCGGGTGTTTGCCGGCCAGCGGGCGACCGAAGTATACGGCGACGATGTCTACCTGCCCGATGAAACGCTCGATGCGATGAAGCGCTTTGTCGTCTCGATCAAGGGTCCCTTGGCAACACCGACAGGCGGCGGCATTCGTTCGCTCAACGTAGCAATCCGGCAGAAGCTCGACCTGTACGCCTGCGTACGCCCAATTCGCTATTTCCCGGGCGTGCAAACTCCGATGATGGACTCCGACCTGGTCGACATGACGGTGTTTCGCGAGAACACCGAGGACATCTACGCCGGCATCGAGTACCCGACCGGCTCACAGGAAGTGCAAAAGCTGATTCACTTCCTGCAAACAGAGCTCGGTGTGACCAAAATCCGGTTCCCGGCGAGTTCCGGCATTGGCATCAAACCCGTATCGCGCGAAGGTTCGGAGCGCCTTGTGAGAAAGGCCATTCAATATTGTGTCGATCGTGACTATGGCTCGGTGACGCTGGTCCACAAGGGCAACATCATGAAGTACACCGAGGGCGCATTTTGCAAATGGGGCTACGAGGTTGCGCGCGCGGAATTCGGCGCGACCGAAAAGGACGGCGGTCCCTGGCTGGCCTTCAAGAATCCGGTGACAAGTCGTGAGATCGTTATCAAGGACGTCATCGCCGACAACTTCCTGCAGCAAATCCTGCTGCGCCCCGAAGACTACGACGTCATCGCGACGCTGAACCTCAATGGAGACTACATCTCCGATGCCCTTGCCGCGCAGGTGGGTGGCATCGGCATTGCCCCGGGCGGCAACATTGGCGACGGCGTTGGCGTATTCGAGGCCACTCATGGCACGGCACCGGGTTTTGCCGGCAAGAACCGGGTCAACCCGGGTTCATTGATTTTGTCAGCCGAGATGATGCTGCGCTACATGGGCTGGACCGAGGCGGCGGACCTGATCATCAAGGGCGTGGCGGGCGCGATCGCGAACGGCGAACTGACGTTCGACCTTGCGCGGCTGCGGACCGCCATTCGGGCGCCGAAACGCAAGGTCAGGACGCACGACAAGAAAGAGGTAGAGAAGGAGCTCGAGAAACTCGTGCCCGGCGCACGCCTGGTCGGCACGAGAGGCTTCGGCAGGGCAGTCATACGCCATATGCACGACTGACCGGTGGACGCCACCGTTTTTGACAGGGACTGTCGCGCGTGCCCGCGGCTCGCGAGTTTCCTCGATGACGTGAATGGCCGCTACCCGGATTACTACTGTCGCCCGGTGCCGCCGTTTGGCAACGCTGACGCACGTTTCCTTGTTGTAGGGCTCGCGCCCGGCATGCACGGTGCGAATCGTACGGGCCGACCGTTCACCGGCGACCATGCCGGCATCCTGCTTTACCAGATGCTGCATAAATACGGATTCAGCTCCAGGGACCATTCGGAATCCGCAGACGACGGCCTGGAACTGAACGACTGCCGTATTACCAATGCCGTGAAATGCCTGCCGCCCGACAACAAACCCGTTGGCGCCGAAATCAATACCTGCAACAGCTTTCTCGAGAGTGAGCTCGAGCTGATGCCCCAGGGCTCCGTCGTGATGGCGCTGGGCGGCATAGCGCACAGGGCTGTTGTCAAGTCGCGTCGTTTGAGACAGGCTGACTACAAGTTCGCTCACGCGGCTGTGCACGATCTTGGTGATTTCAAGCTACTCGATTCCTATCACTGCAGTCGTTACAACACGAACACGCGTCGACTCACTGAAACCATGTTTGACGCGGTATTTGCGGAGGTGCGGGAGTTACTGCAAGACTAGGTCTGTGAGCGAAGAAGCGCCATTTGAAGTCAAATCCTTCCTGCGCAGCCTGACGCATCGTCCGGGCGTTTATCGCATGCTTGATGCGAAGCACAATGTTATTTACGTCGGCAAAGCCCGCGACCTCAAGAAAAGAGTATCGAGTTATTTCAATCGGGCCCAGGCGTCTCCGAAAACTACGTTGATGATGGAACAGGTGACGCGCGTCGATGTGACGGTAGCGAACACCGAAGCTGAGGCCCTGATTCTCGAATACAGCCTGATCAAGCGGCACAAACCCCGTTACAACGTTCTACTGCGCGACGACAAAAGTTACCCCTATATTTATGCGTCCACCGACGCAAAATTTCCACGCCTGAAATTTCATCGCGGCCCCCGGCGCGGCAAAGGTCGTTACTTCGGTCCCTATCCCAGCACGCGCGCGGTTCGGCAGACGCTCAAGGAACTGGAGAAACTGTTTCTCATTCGAAACTGCGAGGACAGTTTTTTCAGTAATCGGACGCGACCCTGCCTGCAGTACCAGATCAAGCGCTGCACTGCGCCGTGCGTTGATCTGATTTCCGAGGAGCAGTACCGCAAGGACATCGACGCTGCGATCCAGTTTCTCGAGGGCAAGAACAAGACCGTTGTTAATACGTTTGTAAAGCGCATGGAGCAGGCGGCGTCGTCGCGAGACTACGAACAGGCGGCGCGGTTTCGTGACCAGATATCGCGCCTGAAAGAAATTGAGGCACGGCAGCTCGTGAAACGCAGTGATCGCAAGGATCTCGATATTCTTGGTTTCGCTTCAAACGGCGCGATTCACTGTGTGGCGGTGCTGTTCATTCGCAGTGGTTCGATCATCGGCAGTCGTGACTATTTTCCACGACTGTCCGGCGAAACGGACCGGCAAAAAATACTCAACGCGTTTGTTGCACAGTACTACCTGGGCGGCGAAGCGCCGACTGAAATTGTGATCGAACTGGCGATCGATGACGCTGATTTGTTGCAGCAGGAACTGGCGCAACGTGCCGGCCACAAGGTGGCAATCCGCTGCCGTGTGCGCGGCGACCGCGCGCGCTGGCTGACAATGGCGAGAACCAACGCCGAGCAGGGCCTCAGTATGAAAGCCGCAAGCAATGCCACGATTCGCAGGCAGTTCGCGGCGCTCGGTGAAGCGTTGAAACTCGAGGAGCCGCCGCAGCGACTTGAGTGTTTCGATGTCAGTCACACCGCCGGGGAAGCGACGGTCGCATCCTGCGTGGTTTTCAATACGGCGGGACCAATGAAGAGCGACTACCGGCGCTTCAACCTGAGTCCCGCGGTCGCAGGCGACGATTACGGCGCGATGGCGGAGGCATTACGACGGCGTTATGAGCGAGTCAAGAGAGGCGAAGTGCCGATGCCGGACGTCCTGTTCGTGGACGGTGGCAAAGGGCAGCTCGCCGAGGCCATGACAATTCTTGACGAACTCGAGCTGGACTGGCTGAGCGTAGTGGCGGTTGCCAAGGGCAGGGCGCGACGGGCCGGAGCCGAGCGGCTGTTTCGTCCAGGGAACGACAAACCGCTGGATCTCGCGGCAGATTCGCCGGCACTGCTGCTAGTCCAGCAGATTCGCGACGAAGCGCATCGATTCGCGATCACGGGCCACCGGCAGCGGCGCGGCAAGGCGCGGACAACGTCCAGGCTTGAGCAGATTGCTGGGCTTGGTCCAAAAAAACGCCGCGAGTTGCTGCGCCAGTTTGGCGGACTGCAGGGCGTGATCAACGCAGGTGTAGACGATCTCGTGCAGGTGCGCGGGATTAGCCGCAAGCTTGCCGAAACCATATACAATGACCTGCATCTCGAGAATCGATAACCAGTAAAGAGCTCCCCTTGAAGCTGAACCTCGCCAACCTGTTAACCCTGTTTCGTATCGCCGCCATACCGGCGGTCGTAATCTGTTTTTACAGCCCGATCCCGGATGCGCGGCCGATCGCGGCCATACTTTTTGGCATCGCGGCTGTCACGGATTTCATTGACGGCTGGGTCGCGCGCCGGTTCAATCAAACCTCGCGATTCGGTGAATTTCTTGACCCGGTTGCCGACAAGCTCATGGTGGCCATCGTGCTCGTTATGCTGGTCCAGGCCGAATCCGGCTGGTTTGAGGACATCATCGCGATGATCATTATCGGCCGTGAGATCACGATATCGGCTCTGCGCGAATGGATGGCGACGATCGGCGAGCGCGCCAACGTCAAGGTCTCGTTGGCCGGGAAGGTCAAGACCACGCTGCAGATGTTCGGCATCGCCTTCATGGTCTACAAGAACCCGATGTTCGGCATCGATATTTACGCCTTGGGTTTCGTGCTGCTGGTGCTGGCGGCGATAATGACGATCTGGTCCATGATCATTTATCTGAGGGCGGCCTGGCCATTCATAATGAGTGACCAGTCCTGAAGGAATTCGTAAAAGAGGTAGCTCTGCCTTGACAGGCCGGCGTAACTGGCTAAAATCCCGTCCCTCTGTAGATTTAGCGGGTGTAGCTCAGCGGTAGAGCATCACGTTGCCAACGTGAGGGTCGTGAGTTCAATCCTCATCACCCGCTCCAGATGATTAAAGGGCTGCCCCTCGGGCGGCCCTTTTTCATTGGTGGGCCGGGCCCGGTCGGCGCTGCCCGGGCTGATATCATCGGTCGTGTAGCAGGGAAACGAGAGAGAGACCGTGAAACCCGAGTACTTCGATGTCGTTATCGTCGGCGCAGGCCTGTCCGGTATTGGGGCAGCCTGTCATCTGCAGGATGACTGCCCGGACAAGAGCTACGCCATTTTGGAAGCGCGGGATGCGATGGGCGGCACCTGGGACCTGTTCCGTTATCCCGGTATTCGCTCGGACAGCGACATGCACACGCTGGGCTACAAATTCAAGCCCTGGCAAGAGTCGAAAGCAATCGCCGACGGACCTTCCATTCTCAAGTATGTGCGCGAGACGGCCGTCGAGCACGACATTGACCGGCATATTCGCTATGGGCACCGCATTGTCAAAGCGAGCTGGTCCAGCGACGAGGCCTGCTGGACGCTGGAGGCCCAACGAGCGGATACGAAGCACAGCGTTAGCATTCGCTGCAACCTGCTTCTCATGTGCTCCGGTTACTACCGATACGAAAGTGGCCATACGCCGGAGTTCAAGGGGCGCGAGCGGTTTCAGGGGCCGATCGTGCATCCGCAGCTTTGGCCGCAGGATCTCGACTACCGCGATAAAAACGTGGTCGTGATCGGCTCGGGCGCAACAGCGATGACGCTGGTTCCGGAAATGGCAAAACAGGCGGCGCATATCACGATGCTGCAGCGTTCGCCGACCTACGTGCTATCACAGCCGGATACCGACTGGATCGCAAACGTCCTGCGCAAGCTGCTGCCGGCGAAAACCGCCTATGCGATAACACGCTGGAAGAACATCACGATCCAGCAGTGGATTTACCGCCGCACGCGCACCGCGCCGGACAAGGTCAAGCGAACGCTGCTCAAGTGGGTCCGCAAGGAGCTCGGCAAGGACTACGACGTCGATAAACACTTCACACCGGACTACAATCCCTGGGACCAGCGGCTGTGTCTCGTCCCGAACGGTGACCTGTTCGTTGCGATTCGCTCGGGCAAGGTGTCTGTCGTCACCGACCAGATCGATACATTTGTTGCGAACGGCATTCGCCTGCAGTCCGGCGCGGAACTCGATGCCGATATCATTATCACGGCCACCGGACTCGAGCTTCTGGTACTGGGTGGCGTGCAGTTCAGCGTTGACGGCGAGGCGGTCGATTTTTCCAGGACCTATACCTACAAGGGGATCATGTCGTCCGGCGTGCCAAACATGATGTCTACCTTCGGCTACATCAATGCGTCCTGGACGCTGCGTGCCGACCTGACGGCCGAGTATTTTTGCCGCGTCGTGAACCACATGGACGCAGGCGGTTACCGGCGGTTCACACCGCGCCTGCGTGCCGAGGACCGGGATATGAAGCAGCAGCCCTGGATTACGGGTTTTTCTCCCGGCTACATGCAGCGTGGACTCGACCGGCTTCCGAAGCAGGGCGATCGTGAACCCTGGGTCAATCCCCAGAACTACCAGCTCGACAAGAAAATGTTTCTCAAGGGAGAAATAGACGACGGCGAATTAGTGTTTCGTGATTAAGCAGCGGCTGATCAACACCTTGATGCAGCGTGGCGCGGAGCCGGCTGACTAGAGCAAAACCTCCGAGCAAATTTTGCGCACATTGTGCGCGCGGCCGAGCTGTTCCAGGGTCAGGTAAAGCGTTATCAGGTAGAACCCGACCCAGACGAAATCGCTGTGCAATTTGTAGTTGTTGGCAACGAAGAATTCAAAAAGATCGTCGAACGATGATTTGAACGCGTCGATCGAGAATCGCTGGGCCCGCTGGTCTATGCCGAAATGGGCGTGCAGGAGATCCTTGAGTTCGGCGGCGGCTGCTTTCGAAAGCCCCGGGCGCAGCATGCCCATTTGCCGGAGTGCATCGTCGAAGGCGGCCTCGTCGGTGCTGTAGAAGGACCGGTAAAGCGCGAGAATGCCGGCGCGAAATTCGGGGCGCAGCTGGATCCAGAGGCCATTCGGCTTGTAACAGAGCTCGTCATCTTGCGCGCCGAACCGGGCGATCCTGAGATCCAGGAACAGCCCGTCGTCGACCAGCCACTGTTCAAAGTAGAACCGCAGGATTTGGTCCCCGAAGCGCTGCAGGCGTTTGGCACCTGTGATCTCGGCAAGCGGGGCCGCGTCATCCGGATCATCGCAAAACGCCAGGGCCGTCGTATGCTTCATGGCAGATTTTGAGAGCTGGCCCACGCCCCGGCCCGTCACATAGCGCCAGCTAACCGAACGCATCGAACCGAGCAGCGGCTTCCACTCGACGGCATCCCAGCCGCGCAGCGGTACGAAGCGCGCCAGCTGGCGCAGTTCTTCAGGAATAAAACCAGGTAACTTCACGCACAATCCTCGTCATAATCCGCGATCGTAAAAGCCGAGTATCGGGACCTTGATTGAGACGATCTCGGGGTCACCGGTGATCTCGTCGGTCCAGGCAAGAATCAGTGTGTCATCGCTGCGGATCATCTGCGGGTATAGCCGAATCAGATCCGTGCGTCCGACGGTCTGCACGTCTCCGAGCAGTCCACCTGCCGTCACGCCACGGATATTGATGGCGTTGCTACCGCGGTTATCCGATTGAACCCAGCTGACGACAGCCGAGGAGCGGTCGATGATCGCGATGCCGACATGGCCGGATGAGCCACGGGACGCGATTTCGACAGGCTCCTTGAACGTCCTGCCACCGTTGGTCGACAGGGCGGCTCTCACAACGGGGTTGCCGTTGGCTGCCGAAAACCAGGCAATCGCCACGAGGTCTCCCTGCCCGTCGATCGCGGGACCGTTGACGGGACACGCCGCTATTCGCCAGCCATCTGTGGCAATGGGCGTGCCGGGTTCCCAAGCGCCGTTTGAGAAGCGCGACAGGTAGATATCGCGGATTTCATCCACCGTGCGGTCCCGATAGACCGCAATTGGCCCGTGGGAGGACACGGCGACGCCCGTCTGGCAGCAGTCGCAGACGATCTCATCGACCAGCTGTTCCTGGCTAATGTCTCCGCCGGGGCCAACGAGAGCCGACCGCAGGGTCATGCTCGTGACCCCGGGGTCATCCGTGGGCTCGTTGACCGTCTTGCGCCCATCTAGCCAAAGCAGGGCCGCGGAATCGCCCTCTGCGCGAATGGAGACGAAACCATGCTCGCTAGGGGTGCCATCGCTGTGCGGGCGCACCGGATCGCTCCAGCTCTGCCCCTGGTCCGGGGACTGCGCCAGCATGATGTCGTAGGCATAGGTCGATTCAGCGCTTTTGCTCAACCAATGTGCCACCCAGTGTGTTTTACCCAGCGGTGTGACGGACGGCAGGTCGGCCCAGTTCACGAACATCTTCGGGTCCGTGACGACGTCGACGGCCGCCTCCCAATGCTGCGATTTCAGCGTCGAAAAACGCAGAATCGCGCCGCTTTCCTCGCGCTGCATCCAGCTGAGAACGATGTCCCCGTCAGGACCGGCGGCAAAGCGTGGGCCAACGACGTTGCTGCCTGCCGGTACGGACAGGGGCACGGGTTCGCCGAATACGGGAGGCTCCACCCTGGCGCAGGCGGCAAGGGCAGTGGCGAAGAGGAGGGTGCTTACGGTGGTCAGACAGCGCATGGGCACCATTATGCCCATCAAATTGATTCTGGGTCAGGGCGATGTATACTCCGACGCCAGCTCAGTGGAGCGGCGCCTGCCGCCGTTTCAAAGGACTGCCGAGGCTAGGTGGCAGAGTGGTTATGCAGCGGACTGCAACTCCGTGTACGCCGGTTCGATTCCGACCCTAGCCTCCATTCTCTAATAACCATGCCCGGGTGGCGGAATTGGTAGACGCTGCGGACTTAAAATCCGCTGACCGAAAGGTCGTGCCGGTTCGAGTCCGGCCCTGGGCACCAAAGATTGCGGCCAGAGGCCGTTGTCTTACCCCGCCCGCCGGTTCCAGAACGCCCACGACAGCTGCAGCTTCGAAGCGACGCCGATGATCAGCACGCCGTGCACGAACCACGGGACGTCGCCCCAGACGATCACGGCCGGCAGCAGGAAGAAGAACAGCGCCATCGCGAAACGCCCAAAGCGCAGATGCGGAACGCCGTAGCGCTGGTGCCGTAAACGTACATTCATCATGTAGATCTCGAGCAACACAAAGATCGGCACGTACGGGAGCCAGTACGACGACACGAAGCCCGGAATCAGCATCCAGAACCACAGCAGGGCGGCAAAACTGAAGATCAGGTCCGCGATACCGTCCAGGTCAACATCGCTGGCCGGCGGTGCTGCGCGACGCGCAAACATCCCGTCGAGCAGGTCAGTTAGCGCGGCGGCAATGTACACGCCAAACACCCACCACTTCAGGTTGTACCAGGCGAGCAGGGTGATGGGCAAGATGCTGAAGATGCGTGCCCAGGTGAGGGAGTCGGCGATCGTCCTGGCGATTTTCTTGTTCATGCTCCGCGTGCGATGACCGTTCGGCCCTCCAAGATACATGAAACACTAGTGCCTTTACGTATAGACGCACACGCGCGGACCAATGTTGAATGAAAACCTCGGTTCGACCCCGGTTTTCTCATTGGTGTATAAGGGTAAAAATGCACTCGGACAAGAAGCGCCTGGCCCGTGAACGGCTAACCATGAGCAAGATGGTCGGCATGTATTGCTCCGCCCACCATGACGGTTCCCGGGACATGCTGTGCGCGAGCTGCCGGGAATTCCTGGACTATGCCGACGTGCGACTCGAGAAGTGCCCGTATGGCGAAGAAAAGCCGACCTGCGCGAACTGTCCTATTCACTGCTACAAGCCTGCTCGAAAAGCCCAGGCTCGCGAGATCATGCGATACGCCGGCCCCCGCATGCTGCTCCGCCATCCGCTGCTCGCAATTGCCCACCAGCTCGATGGTCTGCGTAAAGCCGTGCATCCCCGTGCGCTGACACGCGATCAGAGAATGGGTCCGCGAAAGGAATGAGGAGTTCGATTTGACCCGGAGCAGAATCCCGCGGCTCTAGCTTGCTTTGACCGTGCGATTGCGGCCCTCGTCCTTGGCCCGATACAGTGCTTCGTCCGCCGCCTTGATCAATGCGGTTTCATCATCAGCAGGTGTCGCAGGGAAACTGCCGAATCCCAGGCTAACCGTGCATTGAATTGACTGATCGCGGTCTTGCACCACCATCGATTCAACGGCTTGGCGTATGCGTTCGCAGACTTCCGCGGTACCTTCGATCGACGCACCCGGCAAAATACACAGGAATTCTTCCCCACCATAGCGAACGAGCACGTCGCCCTCACGCAGAACCTGTTTGGCCTTCTTTGCAACATTCGCAAGGACCCGATCACCGATCAGATGTCCGTGAGAGTCATTGACCAACTTGAAATGGTCAATGTCAAACATGATGAGCCCCAGAGGAGCGTCGCTTCGCGTTGACCGCGTATACTCCTCGCGCAGGCGCGTTAGCCCAAAGCGTCGGTTGTAACAATCCGTCAACGGATCAAGTGCTGCAATACGCTGCAGATTGCCGTGCGTCATTGCATTAGACAGCGCCATAACGAATGTCCGCGCAAAAATCTGCGACAGCGAACGCGAGTCCCTTTCGAAGGCCGTCGACCCGGCCAATACAACAACGCCGGTTGCCGCCGAATGAACGATCAGCGGCATGAAAGCAACCTCTCGCGGCTGAAACTCGACCAGTCCGGCGTTCACTGCGAGCCCCTCAGGCAGCTCGACATAAACAGGTTCCTGGGTACGCAGCGCCAGCCGTACGTGGTCATTCTCGGTTAAGCTCTCGGCCCCGACGATTCCGAAGCTGGCCAGCACGGAAAGTTCGCCGCCGACATCGGCAACGATGGCTCCGGCACTGGATTTCGTTGCTGCGATAAAACCGCTAAGGGCTCCATTGCATAACGGTCCGAGCTCCAGCTGGCTGGTCATGGTCTTGCTGAAGTCGCCGACTCGCTCCTCAACTTCATGGCTGTGCTGAAGAACGCGAATCAAGCGATTGAAGGCGGAAGCGGACTCGCCGATAACATCGTTACTGTCGACCGGCAACTGGCAACTCTCCGGATCGCAGTCCGTCCAGTCGCCGGTGTAAGTTGCCTGTTCAACAACCGATTCGATCATATGCATGCCGTCGACGAGCGCGCGCAATCTCGGCATGACGACAACACGCATCAAGCGAATGTTGATTCCACCGACCAATATTCCGGCCAGCAGGCATACGCCGAAAAAGAAGGGTGTAAGGACAATCTCGCGCGGCACGCCAAAGCCAACCAGCATGGGTGGGAAGGCAGCACCGATGACGACCCCGACGCCAATCATCCAGATCGAGAGATCGTCAAAAACACTTCGGGTCAATCGCAGGGGGAGCTTTTGTCTATACCCGGTCGTCTTTTCGGAGGCTGGTACGAATTGCCGGTCCCGGGTTACAGGCCCAGGACGAGCAGTGCCTCTTCCGGTACGGTTGTTCGCGAGAGCAGGCTCAGGCTGCATCATTGGCTGAAATCCTTAATCGAAACCCAGTCACAGCACGATTGCACATTATTGCCAGGTAAGCGTGGAACTGATCGACAGTATGAGTGAAAAAAACGCAGCTATTCATACGGTTATGCTGCTTGTGACTGGCCGTAATGAATGTCTGGAGCTTCGATCCGGCCTGCCGCAGGCATTCATCAGAGCACCGTCAGGTAAAGCTCAGGTTTCGGCGATCCGTGTATCCTAGGCTGTACTCTCTCACCCAGGGGAGGTTGCCATGAACCGATCACGTCATCGACCAGCGCCGTCTGGTTTACTGCTTGCCCTGACCCTTCTGCTTGCGGCCGCCTGCGCCTCAAATTCCGAAAAGTCACCCGCCGACGATATGCGCATGCTCCCCGGGCGCTTTGCCGAGGAGCCGGTCACGAAGCCCCTGACGATTGTCGAAGCGTTCATTGGTCCGAGCGAGTTCTACGTCAGCTACAAAAGCGAGGATGGTCTCGTTCATTCCGGCGGCAACTGGTCGAGTAAGATTGACGTGGCAGCCCTGGGGCAGGGCCAGGATGCAGAATATGCGGGACCGTACATTTTGTCCCTCGAATATCAGCAGCGAGCTCGCTGGGCCGAATTGCCGCAGGCACCGATCGTGCCGCGCATCCTTGGCAGCAAGTACTGGAATCGTTTCATCGACACGGTTTTCGAATCGGTCATTCCGAAAGTGGCGATGACCGGTATCGTCATGCATTTCGGCGAAGATGATTATTTTCTTTACTATAACGACATCAACAATTTCGAGTCGCGGCTGATGATCGACAAGCCTGAGAATTACGTTGTCGCCGAGACCATCGACTTCGCGGAGTTCAATCGGCGCGCGCAGCCCGTGATGGACGAGTTTCTGAAACAAGAGGGCATCGAAGAGCGACGCCTGGTCTTCAGTACGGGTGACGCGGGCGCCTATTCGCTGCCTTTCGTCTATGTCGACAGGGATATTCCCCTGGGCATATTCGTGCGCTATTCGCCCGCCCCCAGAGAAGGGCATGCGGCGAGCAAGGGATCACAAGTCGCTCAGTCCGCCGGGCACCTGGCGCATAGCCATTTGGGTGGGCTTTTCTCACGACCCGTGTCATCCGTATTTCGCCTGCTTTTCGTTGCCAAAGATGTGGCGGTTGAGACCATGAGGCCAAGTTGGCTTGTCACATTGGAATCGCAGCCGATACCCGAGCTGAACGACGGGCCGGGCATGAATCTCGATGACTGGGAGCTGCAGCTTGACCAGCTCACGGGGCATGGCGCCAGTCGCGGATCCATAAAGTACCTGGTCGATGGAGAGGAGTTTTTCGTTCGTTTCATTGATGCCATTTCGACAGCAAAAGAGTCGGTTGATATTCGAACCTATATTTTCGACAACGATGACTTCGCCGAGCAGATAGGCCGGCTGCTGCGACGCCGCGCTGACGAAGGCATCGATATTCGCGTGTTGCTGGACGGTCTCGGCACCATAGTCGCGACGGGTGCAGACGATGCGAGTTTGCCCGATCACTACGAAGCCCCGCAGTCGGTGCGGCTGTTCCTTGAGCAGGATTCCAGTATAGAAGTGCGCCAGTCGCGGAACCCGTGGCTGGTCGCTGGCGACCACGTCAAGACGACCATAGTCGATGGGCAGGTGGCGTTTGCGGGCGGCATGAACATCGGCCGGGAATACCGCTTTGTCTGGCACGATCTCATGATGGAGCTCAGGGGGCCGATCGTCGATGAGCTCAATAACGAATTCAACAAGGCCTGGGCGCACGCCGGCTTATTGGGCGATGCAGGATATGTGCTGCAAAGACTGAAGCCCAACCCGCGAATGGCCGAAGACGTGGGCTATCCGCTGCGGGCTTTGCACACGCGGCCGGGTGTTTCCGAGATATTCAACGCGCAGCGCGCGGCGATTCGCAACGCCCAAAAGTACATTTATATTCAAAACGCCTACCTGACGGACGATGCGATGCTATACGAGCTGGCAAAAGCGCGGCGGCGGGGCGTGGATGTACGCGTGATCTTGCCGCTTGTTGGTAACCATGGCCCGATCAACAAGAGCAATGCGCTGGCCGCGAATGCGATGCTCGAACACGGCATCCGGGTCTTTGTGTATCCCGGCATGTCACATGTAAAAGCGGCCGTATTCGACGGCTGGGTCTGCCTCGGATCGGCCAACTGGGACAAGCTGAGTTTTCGCACCAACAAGGAACTCAACATTGCAACCTCGCATCCGGAGTACGTCGACAAACTCTTCGAGCGGGTCTTCGACCCTGACTTTGCGAAATCCGTCGAATTGACCGAACCCTTTCCGGAGCGGTGGTCCGACCATCTCGTCGAAGTACTGGCGGACTACGTCCTTTAGTACCCAGTTCACAGTCAAAACCCCGACTGGTTAACAGTTCTGCACATATTCGTTGCATTTGCTGGTCAAGGCCGCCGTCAGATGCCAAAAAAGGCGTTCAGTGACGGAGAGCTGTCATGGCGTCAATCGAAAAAGGCAAAGTTAGCTACCGCTTGCTCAATAAGCTGAGCAAGCTCGTGATCTGCAGTCGCTGCCTGCGCGGCGGGATAGTCACTCCGGTGCCGCAGATCATTTCCGGTCGGCATTCGCTGACTAACGAATGTGCGGACTGCCGTGCGAAGAACCTCGATCGGCAAGGGCACCGCCGCAAAATGGCCAAGCTTCTAACGCTGCACGACTAGCGCTGGCCGATCCCCGTGCATCGCGTTCGAAGCGATGCCACAATACGCGGGCCATGGCCAAGCTGTATTTCTATTACTCCTCGATGAACGCGGGCAAATCGACCTCGCTGCTGCAGTCCAGCTACAACTACAAAGAGCGCGGCATGAACACGCTGGTCATGGCGCCCAAGCTCGACGACCGGTTCGGCGTTGGCAAAGTCACCTCGCGTATCGGCATCGAATCCGAAGCGACCACTTTTCGAAATGATACAAATTTGTTCGACGTTATCGCAGCGAGTAACGCAGAGGAACCGCTGCACTGTGTCCTCATTGACGAGGCCCAGTTCCTGACACGCGACCAGGTGTTTCAGCTGTCCGAGGTGACCGACGATTTACGTATTCCGGTGCTGGCTTACGGGCTGCGGACAGACTTCCAGGGCGAACCTTTTGAGGGCAGCAAGTACCTGCTGGCCTGGGCCGATACACTCAAAGAGCTCAAGGCCATTTGTCACTGCGGAACCAAGGCGACCATGGTTGTGCGGCTGGATGCTGAGGGCCATGCGGTTACCGAGGGCTCACAGGTGGAGATCGGCGGCAACGACCGTTATGTCTCAATGTGCCGCAAGCACTTCAAGGAAGCATTTTTCGGTTAGGCCGGGCTAGGTCTGGATGGTCGGCAGGTCTTCCGAGACTGTAGGCAACAACGCCGTGTTTTCCCGCGCGAGCAGGTTCCGCATATCTTGCAGCGTCTTCATTATCGCCGTATCCGCGAACTCAGCGCCATCGAGTCGGCCACGCGTTTGCGCGTGCGGGTCGCAGAACTTGATCTTGTGGTGTCCCAGCGTAATGACATCGTTGTCGAGCAGCACGTGGTTGGATACGCGCTTCGCATTAACAAACGTTCCGTTAGTGCTGTTGAGGTCCATCAGGAAGGTGGAACTGCCGTGACGCACTAGCAGGACGTGGTGGCGGCTGATGAAACGGCTGCCAATGGAGATGTCGTTGTGATCGGAGCGGCCGATCAGAAATCGCGGTTTTTCCATCTTGAGATCGCCAATGACGCTGCCGTTGTTGGTCACGACTAGCTGCGGCGCCGCCGGCGGAACCGCTGGCTGACTCTCGGCAGGCGCGAGTGCGTCATCGTCCCAGGTGCCCCTGGGC
>JBATHK010000118.1:0-1813 GCA_049666725.1 Woeseiaceae bacterium | reverse complement strand
TCCCGGCCAGCACCGCCTGACCCGTGATCTGCACGCCCAGGTCGGAGTTCGCGAAATCGTCCTGCATACGCTCCCGGATCAGGGGTATCTCATCGACAATGTCCTGCGCCGACGTCAGCGGGATACGCGCAAAGATCCGTGCGCTTGTGCGATCCGGCGTTAGCCAGTGCTCTAGTTCATCGTCACGGGCCATGCTTTCCAGCAACGCGTTGGTAACGACCGCCGATCTTGGCAATGTATAGCCGGCTTCACCTTCCTCGCGCGCGATCCTGGCCGCCTCCTTGACGAGATCAGCAACGGAGGTCGTGCCCGTGACCGTCGTGTTCGCGACAAGCCACGCCTCGAACGCTTCGAGTTCGCGCAACGCGGCCGGTGTGCCGAGCCTCGCCTCCGGGGACGACACGAGAAATTCCAGTGACAGGCCGCCGCCGAACGATTTGTCAATGCGTTCTGCGTCGACACGAATGGGATCGCCGTGCGGTATCCAGAGCATTGGGTCGAGGCCAACACCCACTCGCGTTGCCAGCCAGAGAAACAGCGCTGCTGCAATGCCTGCCGTCGCAAGGATCCTGCGTGGATACCTCAGTCCGAAGCCATGTATTGCATCGAGCAGCGGCAGCACGAATTTGCTGATGAGCACCGCGCCGCTTTTTTCCAAAACGGGAAGCAGTCGCAGCATGACCGGCAGGAACGCAATGCTGACCACAAACGCGGCGAGCACACCCGCGGCAGCGATAACCGCAAACTGCCTGATGGGTTCAAGCTCGCTGACCAGAAGGGACAGCAGCCCGATTGCCGTCGTCAGGCTGGCGAAGAAGCAGGGCTTGAGAAGCCGCGTGAGACTGCGCTGCACAGCCTCGTCGGCGGCGATTCCGCGTTCAAGGCTTCTGCGGTAGCCCGAGATAATGTGAATCGAGTGGGCGACGCCAACGGCCAGGATTAGCGGAATGAGGATCGCCGAGACCATCGTCATGTTCCAGCCGAGCAGGCCCATGAGGCCGAATGACCACGTCGTGGCGATCGCCACGACGCCGAGTGGCAGCAACGTCAGGGGCACCTTGCGAAAAACCACGTAGGTAATGACAACAATAAGGAAGATCATGAGTGGGAAGATCGTTGCCATGTCGTCGGCATTCCTGCCCTTTGCCGCCTCGCCGATCACGGGCCCGCCGGTAATGGCCGCGCTGGCATCAAGCCCGGCGGTCGCATCTTTGACGATCTCCCTGAGCCCGGTCACGAACTCGTGCTTCTGCCGGTCCGTTTTGCCGTCGCGCGAGTAGTAAATCACGATGGCCGTCGCGCGAACGTCCGCTGACAGGAGCGTCGCCCGTTGCAAAGGGCTGGCGAGAACCCGCTCCCGGAAGCCGGCGGACTCGATGCCACCGAGGCGGCGCACGATCGCGGAGTTCGTAATCGACTGTACGCGGTCCACGAACCTCAGCTTGCCTGCCTGGTCAGAAATTTGCTGTACGGCACGAAGTACCTTGGCGTCGAACAGGTCTTCGGCGAAGACCCCGACGACGACAATCTGGTCCGCTCCGAAAATGTCGGTGAACGCGTTGTACGTGGCGAGGCTGGGGTCGGATTCGATGAACCAGGATTCCAGCGTGCTATCGAAATTAACGCGGCTGGCGGTGGCGCCCGAGAGCAGCGTGATGGCCGTGATGGCAGCCAGTATCATCCAGCGCTGGTTGAGCAGCCATTGAATGAATCTTTCTGACATCGGTCGTCCGCTTAGTCGAGCCTGGCCGCTTTAAGCATACGCCGAAACAGGTGTCAGAAATAAACGGGGTCGAACCGAGGTTTTTTCGAC
>JBATHK010000117.1:0-2670 GCA_049666725.1 Woeseiaceae bacterium | reverse complement strand
ACCTTCGAGCGTGTATGAAGTTGCGTCGTCGCTCCATTCAGCACCGAGACCCAGCGCGAAGGCTTCTGTAAAGCTGTACAGTCCGCCCACACCAAAGCCTGTATCGTCGCCGCTGTCGCTGAAATCGACGTAGCTGATGCCAGCGTTCAGCTCGATTTCTTCGCTTGCTGCAAAACGCAGACCCAGGTCGAGGCCAATGCCGTTGTCATCGGCGTCACCCGGTCCCGGCGCATCGAAATCGATGTACTGGTACGACACGCTCGCCACGAGGTCGACGACCGGTGTCAATGACGTGTGATAACCGAGACCGGCACCGAGCGATGTTGCATCGATACCGAAGTCCAGCCCGACCGCTTGGTAGCCGGCGAAAACGTGAAAATCATCGTTGATGGCATAAGACCCCACGAGGCCGAAGCCGTCACCGTCGACATTAATGTCATCGAATTCGATGATGCCGTAGCCCAGCGAAAAATAATTGTAATCAAACTCTTTTGCGCTGGCCGAAGCCGTAAGCGCGAGAAACAATAGTACTAATGATGAACGCAGCATTGCGCTTTCCTTATCCTTGCCCAAGAACGGCGCATCCTAGCAAAAAAAACCGCGGTTCGACCCCGGTTTATTGCTGATTTTTGAATTATTTTCTGCGTTATGTCCTGATAGCCAAACAGGCATCAAACCCCTAAATTTGGGGTAGCGGGCCGATGCAGAGCCGCCCGCGGAGCGGGCTGATGAGCGACTACTCGAAATTGCGGGAGCGCATGGTAAAGCGCCAGATTGCGGGGCGCGGCGTCAGCTCGAAGCTGGTTCTTGAAGCAATGCGCAAGGTGCCGCGCGAGCGATTCCTGCCCAGGGGGCAAGGGGTGTTTGCCTACGACGACTCGCCGCTGCCGATTGGCAACGGCCAGACGATTTCACAACCCTATATCGTGGCCTATATGGCGGAATGCCTGGCCCTCAAGGGTGGTGAGAAGGTGCTCGAGATCGGCACCGGATCCGGCTATGCGGCCGCCGTGCTGGCCGAAATCGCCGCCGAGGTTTACACGATCGAACGCATCGAAGGGCTCGCGACGATGGCGAGAACCATTCTCGAGGATCTTGGCTATACCAATGTGCAGGTGCGTTGTGGTGACGGCACGCTCGGCTGGCCCGAAGAAGCGCCGTACGACGGCATCGTCGTTTCGGCCGGCGGCCCGGATGTCCCTGACACACTGAAACACCAGCTCAAGACAGGCGGGCGCCTGGTTATTCCGATCGGCAGAAGCAAAGCCTACCAGGAGCTCGTTCGGGTAACCCGGGTCGCGGAGGATGAGTTCCAGGCAGAAGACCTGGTGCCGGTTCGCTTCGTCCCACTCGTGGGTGAAGAGGGCTGGTCGGAGGAGTTTTAGGCACCGCGCACAGTTGAAAAGCCGGAGCCTTCGGCCAGCGGTAATGGTCGCAAACACTCAGAAATGGCAGAATGTTTGCAAAGCGTCCATAAAGAGGTGCAGCACATGGCAATTGAAAGCAGCCGAACCTTCTCCGAATCCAGTCTGGATCGCTCCCTGATCCTCTGGATCATGAGTCGCATTGGTAATCCCCGTATTTCGATCCGCCTCTGGAACGGCGATGAGTTCCCGGTCACGGACGCCCACCCTGTTGCTTGCATGGAGTTTTGTAAGCGGCAGGCGATATTTGAACTCCTGCGATCTCCGTCCCTGGGCTTTGGCGAGTGTTACACAGAGGGGCTGATAAAGATCCACGGCAATATGCTGGCGTTCGCCAACGAGATCACGAGGGCCATCACAGATAACAATGACAGCGGCTATTACCGCCCCAAGATTCGGTCGTTGCTGCACGCGATGCGAGTCAACTCGCTCGATCGCTCCCGGAACAACGTGCGCCACCACTACGACCTTGGCAACGATTTCTACAAGCTGTGGCTCGACGAACGCATGGTGTACACCTGTGCTTACTACGACACACCGGCAGCGACGCTGGCCGAAGCGCAGGTCGCCAAACTCGAACATGTGTGCCGCAAGCTGAAACTGCAACCCGGGCAGAAGGTCATCGAGGCCGGCTGCGGCTGGGGCGCGCTGGCGATCCATATGGCCGAGCACTACGGCGTTGACGTGGTGGCTTACAACAATTCCAAAGAACAGGTCGCTTTCGCAAGGGAGAGGGCGTTGGCCAAGAACCTTGACGGTCGTGTGACGTTTGTCGAGGACGACTATCGTAAGGTCGACCAATGCTGTGATGCGTTCGTGTCAGTCGGCATGCTGGAGCATGTCGGGCTGGCAAACTTCAGAACGTTGGGCACACTCATCAAGCGCTGCCTGAAACCCGAAGGATTCGGCCTGGTCCATTCGATCGGGCGCAGTTTTCCGGATAGAACCGATCCATGGATCGTGAAACATATTTTCCCTGGCGGGCACATCCCGAGCTTGAGCGAAATGATGCGGGTGTTCGAACCGCAGAAGTTCTCGATACTCGACGTCGAAAACCTGCGGCCGCACTATGCGCGTACCTGCGCCAGCTGGCTGCAGAACTTCGAAGCCGTGGCCGAGGAAGTTGCCGACATGTACGACGAGGAGTTCGTGCGCATGTGGCGCGTGTACCTTGCCGGTTCGTCGGCTGGATTCCAGTCGGGCACGCTGCAGCTCTACCAGGTTGTCTTCACGCCGCGCGGCAACA
>JBATHK010000116.1:0-1898 GCA_049666725.1 Woeseiaceae bacterium | reverse complement strand
AAACTGTCCGTTGGTGCTGGCCGTATGCTGATCAACGTGGCGATGGCATCTCTCGCGGTGCGGCATCGCGAGACTTTCCATTTCAACCACGCCAATCCACACGAGGTTTTTCTCGCGGACGTCGGCGAAGGCGTCTCGATTGCAATATTCGGATTGCGCGAGGCTTCCCGGTATCCGCTGGAATGCACGATGGGGTTCCTGATTCTGTCGAACGGCGTGCCCGTCGGTTACGGCGGATCGAGCATCTTTTTTCGACAGGCGAACACCGGCGTCAATATTTTTGATGAATTTCGCGGCAGTGAAGCCGCCTACCTCTGGGTGCAGGTCATGCGCGTCTACCATCACCTGGTCGGATGCACGCGTTTTATCGCAAATCCTTTCCAGTTTGGCGCCGAAAACGACGAAGCACTCAGGAGCGGCGCCTACTGGTTCTATTATCGGCTCGGCTTTCGATCCGTCTCCCCGACTATCCGCAAGCTGGCGGTAGTCGAATACAGGAAGATGCGCCGAAACAGAAATTATCGTTGCAGCATCGACACGCTGCGGCGACTGGCATCCTGCGACATGCACCTGACGTTACCTGCGGCGCGCGCCAGGGACTTCTTCGATGAAAGTGGTTTCGAAACGGCGTCCATGGTGGCGACCCGCGCGCTGGGCGAGGCAGGTGGTGGCACCCGCGCCGAAGCGGAATCAGACGTCGTAGCGCAGGTGTCAAAAGCGCTCGGCATCCGCAAGCTCGGAACGTGGTCGAGATCGGAACAAGCTGCTTTTCGCCAGCTGGCGCCGATCCTGGCGGCGACCGATCTCTTATCCTGGCCCGTCGAACAAAAGAGGCTGGCCAGGAAACTGTTGCGCGCGAAAGGTGGTCCGTTGGAAACGCGCTATGCGCGGCTGCTCGGCCAGAACGAGTTCCTTTTTTCCAGGCTGCGGGCGGCCTGCCGATGAGATTGAGCGGCCCGCTTGCTGTACAATCCGGATCTTCCTTTTTTAGTCCCCCCCTATCTATCGAGAGAGACCGTGAGCAACTACAAGAAACAACTGGAAAAAGTAAGCACAGCGCCCGGATTCATTGCCGCCCTGGACCAGAGCGGCGGCAGCACGCCCAAGGCCCTCGGCCTTTACGGTGTAACCGAGGACGCCTGGTCAAACGACGACGAGATGTTCGGCGTCGTGCACCAGATGAGAACGCGCATCATTACCAGCCCGTCTTTTGGTGGTGATCGCATCCTCGGCGCCATCCTTTTCGAAAACACGATGGATCGCGAGATCGAAGGTCAGCCGACCGCATCGTATCTCTGGAAGGTCAAGAAC
Organism: Woeseiaceae bacterium; assembly: GCA_049666725.1. Classification (GTDB taxonomy): domain Bacteria; phylum Pseudomonadota; class Gammaproteobacteria; order Steroidobacterales; family Woeseiaceae; genus UBA1847. Next base: position 587 of record JBATHK010000116.1, on the reverse strand, counting down.
GTCGTGCCCTTCCTCAAGGTGGACAAGGGGCTGGCCGCCGAGGAAAACGGCGCCCAGGTCATGAAACCGATGCCGGACCTGCCTGCCCTGCTGAAAAAAGCCAAGGCCAACGGTATTTTCGGCACCAAGATGCGCTCGGTCATCAAGCAGGCGAACCCGGCTGGAGTAAAAGCCGTCGTCGATCAGCAGTTCGAGGTCGGCAAGCAGATTGTTGCCGCGGGCCTCGTGCCGATCATCGAGCCCGAAGTCGACATTCACTGCCCCGAAAAAGCGAAAGCGGAAGATCTGCTGCACGCTGAAGTCATGAAGCACCTGAACAGCCTCGGCAAAGACGAGCTCGTCATGCTGAAGCTGACGCTGCCGGAGAAAGTGAATCTCTATGCCGACTGCATCGCGCATCCGAACGTCGTTCGCGTGGTTGCACTGTCGGGCGGCTATTCGCGCGACGAGGCCAACGAGCGCCTGTCACGTAACAACGGCATGGTCGCCAGCTTCTCTCGCGCACTGTCGGAAGGCCTGACGGCGCAGCAAAGTGAAGCCGAGTTCGACGCAATGCTGGACGCCTCGATCGGCGCCATCGCGAAAGC
>JBATHK010000115.1:0-2692 GCA_049666725.1 Woeseiaceae bacterium | reverse complement strand
GGCATGGGCTGAGGCTGAGGCACGGTGACGATGCGGGACAGCTTGCGGAGTCTGTAGCCAGCCTGGCACGGCATGAAATTCCTTGTCGCCGGCGGTTGGCTGGCGTGTGACGCAGGCTGTCCCGCGTCGTCACCGTTTAGACCTTATCTAAACTATAATCATTTATATTTCAGTTACTTACAAAAATCCCGGAACTCATTCCCAACTCGACCCTCTAATTTCCCGAGTGCATTAGTCACTCGCCTGTTTACCTCCCTTAAGCAGGCGTGCAACCGGCAACCCCAAGCCGATTGCGTTTTTTGGCCCCGGGGCGCCTTTCACAACAGGCGCTTCGGGGCTTTTTAATTTTCGATTGGCAGCTTGAGGAATTCTTCGAGCCTGGCCCGGGCCTCATCCTCCCCCAGGCGACTGAGTGCCGAGAAATGCTGCACGGTTGCCGACTCACCCAAATCCCGGCGCACTTCGAGCAGGGCTTTCGCCGCCTGGCCGCGTTTCAGTTTGTCGGTCTTGGTCAGGAGAACGTGGGTCGGCAACCCGACCGAGTCGGCGAAGCTGAGCATCTGACGATCGAAATCAGTCAGCTGGCGACGAATATCGACGATCAGGAACATGCCCCGGAGGCTCCGCCGCATTTCGAAATAGTCCGCCATCAGGTCAGCCCAGTGGTGGCGCATATTGTCCGCCACCTTTGCAAACCCGTAGCCCGGCAAATCGACCAGGCGCTGCTCATCTCGCAAGCTGAAGAAGTTGACGAGCCGCGTCCGGCCCGGCGTCTTGCTCGTCCTGGCGAACTGCCGCCGGTTGACGATTACATTGATCGCGCTGGACTTGCCCGCGTTGGAACGACCCGCAAATGCCACTTCCGCGCCCGTGTCCGGGACGAACTGCGGGGGCTCGTTGGCGCTCTTGATAAAGCGGGCTTCTGGGTAGTCTGACATTGGGGTACGCCCTGACGATTGTGTGTATAATTCGGGCGCTGAGTTCAGAACCGGGAAGCAAGTTTGACGGGTTCAGGGTCGCGCAGCAAGGTGCTCAAGTGCCTTCCGACCTCAAGCCGACCTTGCCCGGTGGAACTTAAGACTGTCGACATAAACTAAAGACATCAGATCTGGCGGCCGCCCTGGCGATCGCAGAAAAGTAACGGTTAAGACCTATGAAAAACAAGCTCGCCCCGATCTTCGCGTTCGCCGGACTGGTACTGGCAGCAAATCCGGCGCAGGCCGCAAGCCTGGTCGATGGTTCGGCCGATGCCGGCAAAGCCAAGGCGCTCACCTGTACCGCGTGTCACGGGCCCGAGGGTAACAGCTCGAACGCCCTGTGGCCGAACATCGCCGGACAGAACGCTCCGTACCTTCTCGCGCAGCTCATGGCGTTCAAGGACGGCAGCCGCAAGGACCCGCTGATGTCGAGCCAGGCGATGCTGCTGTCAGCTGAAGATATGGCCGATCTTTCGGTGTACTTCGAGAGTCTCCCGGCCGCGGCCCAGTCAGTTGCCGATGCGGAGCTCGTTGCTCGCGGTGTGGCGCTGTTCCGCGGCGGTGACATCAGCAATGGCATCGCCGCCTGCATGGCCTGCCATGGCCCGACCGGACGAGGCAATCCGGCCGCCAAATATCCGGCATTGAACGGCCAGCACGCAGCCTATACGGCCAAGCAGCTGCAGGCCTACGCGGCGGGTACGCGCGAGACCGACGGCAAGACACGCATGATGCGCGAGATCGCGGCACGTCTCGATAAAGAAGACATCGAAGCCGTCGCATCCTACGTGCAGGGCCTGAAATAAACTCCCACGACTGAATATCGGACGTATTTATGAAACACCTGAAATGGTTTGGCCCCCTTTTGCTCGTCGCAGGACTGCTCGGCCTTGCTTCGTGCAGCAAGGAAGAAGCTCCCGTAACGCCTGTGGAAGAGGCAGCCGTGCCCGGAACAACGACGGAAACCGTCGATGAAGCGGCTGTCACGAGCGCTGAAGAGGCCGCAACGGAAACAATTGAACTCGTCGAAGAATCCGCATCGGAAGCCGAGCCCGTTGATGAAGCCATCGTGCTCGCCGTTGCCGAGACGCCCGCCACAAAACGCGACTGGAAGTTCAAGGAAGGCCAGAACTATGTTCGCCTGGTGCCAACGCAGCCGACCCTCGGCAGCGCGGACAAGATCGAGGTCGCCGAGTTCTTTTCGTATGTCTGCCCGCATTGCTATGACATGGAGACGTACATCAACGAGTGGGCCGAGAACAGGGACCCGGGTATTCGATTCGTACGCATCCCCGCATCGTGGAATGCGCTGTATCGCCTTCACGCCCAGCTTTATTACACCGAGGAGGTGCTCGTACGTAACGGCGTGATCAAGGATCCGAAGAAATTCCGCGCGACAGTTTTCGAGGAATATCATCGCCGCGGTAACCGCCTGACGTCGGAAGAAGCTATCCAGAAGCTGTTCGCTCGCTTCGGCGTCAGCGCGGAACAGTTCCAGGCCACGTGGAGCTCATTTGAGGTCAACCAGAAAATGCGCGTTGGCGACGACCTGGTACGTCGCTACAGCATCACTTCAGTGCCGGCCATCGTCGTCAACGGCAAGTACCGGACAAACGCAACTGAGGCCGGCGGCAGCTATCCCAAGCTCATGGAGCTTATTGACGAGCTCACCGTTCGCGAGGGCCTGCGCTAGAACGCCAGAACTAGCCGCTGTC
>JBATHK010000114.1:0-56850 GCA_049666725.1 Woeseiaceae bacterium | reverse complement strand
GCCCATGCCCGCGCCTGGGCTACCCGTCACTCGTCGTCTGGGGAAGATGGGTGGAGCGGCGGACATCAACACACCACCCATCTTCTTCAGGGGTGATAGTGGGGTGGAATAGTAATGACTGGAGTGTGGCGGTGCTGGTGCTTGTGCTACGGAATCTGTAGCCAGCCTGGCACGGCACACAAGTTCTTTTCGCAGTCAGGTGGGCTGGCGTGTGACGTAGTACAAGCACCAGCGCCGCCCAAAGCGTGTTAATGCGCCTCATCCCAGTTCAACCCGACCCCCACATCAACCTTCAACGGCACCGACAACTTCGCCGCCCCGTTCATCAGCTCAACGACACGGTCACGCACTGTATCGACCTTGTCTTCCTCGACTTCGAATACCAGCTCATCGTGTACCTGCATGATCATGCGGGCACCCGGTTCACTGCGCTTAAGCCAGTCGTGAACGGTAATCATGGCCTTCTTGATAATGTCGGCCGCCGTGCCCTGCATGGGCGCGTTGATGGCGCTGCGCTCCGCGTACTGGCGTCGCTGCGCATTGCGCGCGTTGATCTCGGGCAGGTACAGGCGGCGACCGAATACGGTTTCGACATAACCCTGCTCGCCGGCGGTTGCCCGGATGTTGTCCATGTAGGCTTTAACGCCGGGATAACGATCGAAGTACAGGTCGACGTAGGCCTGCGCCTCACCGCGCGAAATGCCGAGCTGTTTCGCCAGGCCGAATGCCGACATTCCGTACATCAGACCGAAGTTGATGGCCTTGGCCGAGCGGCGCTGATCGGCGCTGACGTCGTCCAGCTTTGTCCCGAACACCTCCGCCGCTGTTGCGCGATGCACATCCAGTTCCTTCTCGAAAGCTTTGACCAGCCCCTTGTCGGCCGACAGGTGCGCCATGATCCTGAGTTCGATCTGGGAATAGTCGGCGGCGAGCAGGACGCGGCCTTCCGGCGGCACGAAGGCCTGGCGGATGCGGCGTCCTTCCGGTGTGCGGATGGGGATGTTCTGCAGGTTCGGGTCCGTTGACGACAATCGACCGGTTGCGGCTACGGCCTGGTGGTAGGAGGTGTGAATGCGCCCGGTGCGTTCGTTGATCTGCAGTGGCAGCTTGTCGGTATAGGTGCTCTTGAGTTTGCTCACGCTGCGATAGTCGATGATGACCGCGGGCAGCTCGTAGTCATTGGCGAGTTCGACCAGGACATCCTCCGCCGTCGACGGCTGTCCTTTCGGCGTTTTCCGGATGACCGGCAGCTCCTGCTGCTCGAACAGGATTTGTTGCAGCTGTTTCGGCGAGCTGAGATTGAACGGGCCGCCGGCGAGTTCGTGCGCCTTCGTTTCGAGCTCGGCCATTTTTTTCGCAAGCTCGCCGCTCTGCCGCGTCAGCATCTTGCGATCGACCTTCACGCCGATTTCTTCCATTTCAAGCAGCACGGGCACGAGCGGTTGCTCGATCTCTTCGTAAACCTTGCGCAGCGTTGGCTGCTCACTGAGTTTGTCCCAGAGGGCGTGGTGCAGCTGCAGCGTTATGTCGGCGTCCTCGGCGGCATAAGGAGCGGCAGTTTCGAGGTCAACCTGGTTGAAGGTCAGCTGCTTCGCGCCTTTGCCCGCGACGTCCTCGTATTTGAGGGTCTCTTTGCCGAGGTACTGCTTTGCCACCGAGTCCATGTCATGGCGGGTAGCGACACTGTTGAGAACATAGGATTCGAGCATGGAATCGAACTGCATGCCGGCAAGCGCAATGTCGTAGCGGGCAAAAATGTGCGCATCGTACTTGAGGTGATGGCCGACTTTCTTTTTCGCGGCCGTCGTCAGGAAAGGCATGAGCTTTTTGAGCACTTCGGCGCGCGGCAGCTGGTCAGGCGCGCCCGGATAGTCGTGTGCGACCGGGACGTAGCAAGCTTCACCGGTCTCGACCGCCAGTGAAAGGCCGACGATCTCGGCTTCCATGTAATCGAGGCTCGTCGTTTCAGTATCGAGGGCCGTGAGTTTGGCCTGGTTGATTTTCTCGAGCCAGCGGTCGAATGCCTTCCACGTCAAGACCGTTTCGTACTCGCCGGTCTCTTCGTTCATCGCTGCGGCGGGCGTGTCAGTCTTTTCATCGAGCAGGCGCAGCAACGAGCGCAGTTCATAGTGGCTGTAGAGCTTGCGCAGCGCGTCGTTGTCGGGGTCGGTCGCTCTCAGGTCGTTGATTGAAACCTCGAGATCGAGGTCGTGGCGAATGGTCGCGAGGTCCTTTGACAGCCGCAGCTGATCGACGTTATCACGCAGGCTTTCGCCGACCTTTCCCTTGATCTCCTCGCCGTGCTCCACGATACCGTCCGCACTGTCGTAGAGATTGAGCCACTTTGCGGCGGTCTTCGGGCCGACCTTGGGGACGCCCGGGATGTTGTCGGAAGTGTCGCCGACCAACGCCAGGTAGTCGACAATCTGCTCAGGATAAACGTCAAACTTCTTCTTTACGCCGTCACGATCCAGCATCGAGCCGTCCATCGTGTTAACGAGCGTAACCCGGTCGTTGACGAGTTGCGCAAGGTCCTTGTCGCCGGTCGAAACGAGAACCTCGAGCCCGTTGCTTGCGGCCTGATCGCACAGCGTCCCGATTACGTCGTCCGCCTCTACGCCGTCGACGCACAGCAGCGGCAGACCCATTGCTTTCACGGCGTCGAGTATCGGCTGGACCTGGGCACGGAGTTCGTCCGGCATGGGAGGGCGGGTGGCCTTGTACTCCGGAAAAATCTCGTCACGGAACGTCTTCCCCGGCGCATCAAAAACAACGGCGATTTTTGCCGGCTGTTCTTCGCGTATGAGCTTGAGGATCATCGTCAGCACGCCGTGCAGCGCGCCGGTAGGTTCACCCTGTGAATTGGTGAGCGCCGGCAGCGCATGATAAGCGCGATACAAATACGATGACCCGTCGATAAGGACGAGGTCTGTCATCTTGGGTTCCAGCTAGTCAGGCGGAGCTTCGGCCTCTTTCTCTTCGTCTTCCTCGGAACCCGTTGGCAGGGGCGGCAGATTCTCGATCCTGCTTGGGTTATCCGGCAAGTACAGCGGGCCGCTTTGGCCACAGCCGCAAAGCGGCAACAAAAATGAGAGTGCGGCGAGCGCGATGGTCAAGCGTTTCATTGAAGGCCTCTTTGCAGCGATGCGTCAATTATAGAGTGCCATGCAACAAATAGGGCATCATTTTGCGTAGCGTTTCGCGACCTGCCGATACGCATCGCGAAACGGCATACCTTTTTCACGTACCAGCCGGTAGGCTTCCGCGGTTGCGAAAATGCCTTCATCGAGTTTGATGTTCTGCGGCAGGAAGTTCAGGCCTTCGAGCAGGTACGCCATTATATCGACGCTGTCGATCGCAAGATCGATGCAACGAAACAGTGGCGATTTCAGGCGCTGCAGGTCGCGGTGGTAACCCGACGGTAGTTTCGCGGTGATCATGAGCGATTCGTCAAGGCAGGCCTGGGCCGTTGCCGACGACGCGCGCAGCAGTTCGAGCACGTCGGGATTGCGCTTTTGCGGCATGATCGACGAGCCGGTTGTCACTTCGGCGGCCAGCGAGACATAGGCAAACTCCTGCGTATAGAACAGCAGCAGGTCGCTCGCCATGCGGCTGATGTCCTGCAACAGCAGCGTTATTTCAAACAGCATCGCGCTTTCGGCTTTGCCGCGCGATAGCTGCACGGCCGTGACCGGCGACTGCGTACCCGCGAATTCGAGCGCGGCGGTCGTCATGTCGCGATCGAGCGGCAGCCCCGGCGTACCGTAACCGGCTGCGCTGCCCAGGGGATTCTTGTTGATGCGTCTGAGTGTGGATTGCAGGCCGGCGGCGGCATCGGCGAATGCTTCATCGAAGCCACCGCACCAGAGCGCGACGGTGGAGGGCATGGCATGCTGCATGTGCGTGTAGCCCGGTATCTCAACGTCACCCTGGCGTTCGGCCAGTCCGGCGAGCGAGGACCGAAGGTTCTCGACGCGAGCGGCGAGATCGCCTGCCGCATCACGCAGATAGAGGCGCAGCGCTGTGAGCACCTGGTCATTGCGTGAACGGCCCAGGTGCAGTCGACCACCGGCAGGCCCGATGCTGGCCGTCAGGCGTGACTCGAGCGCCGTGTGCGCGTCTTCATCCTCGAGACTGATGTGCCACTCGCCGTCTTCGAAACTCTTCAGCAGAGAGGAGAGGCCGTCGCGGATCGCCGCGAAATCTTCGTCGCTGATTAACTGCGTGGCCGCCAGCATTTCAGCGTGCGCGATCGAGCCGCGCACATCGTAAGAAACGAGCCGGGCATCGAGCAGGTGGTCCTCGCCGGCCGTGTAGCGCAGCACGCGCTCATCGAGCGGCAGGCCTTTTTCCCACAGCCGGCTCACGACTCGCTGCCTTGCTCGGCCGGCGTCAAGGCGGCGATGTCGTCGACCACGAGCGTGCCAGTGCCTTCGTTGGTGAAAACCTCGAGCAGAATGCTGTCCGGCAGCTTGTACGAAATAACGTGTACACGCTGCACGCCGTTGGCGAGCGCGAACTCGATCGCGGCGGCTTTTGGCAACATGCCGTCCGCGAGGCTGCCGGCTGCCTTGAGTTTTTTCAGTGCTGCACGATCGATGTAGCTGATCAGCGAGCCCGGATCGTCGACGTCTTCGAGGATGCCTGCGGCACCGGTTGCGAGTACCAGCTTCTCTGCGCCAAGTTCAGCTGCAATCGCGGCGGCCACGGTATCTGCATTGATATTCAGCACGGTGCCCGACTCATCGCAGGACAGCGGGCTGATGACGGGCATCAGGCCGTTGTCCAGCTGCTTTCTTAGAACGTCGGCGTCGACCGCGTCGATGTCACCGACGAAACCGTAGTCCACCGTGTCCTGGCCGGCGCGCTCGACGGGTGGCCGCCTGTGCGCACGAATCAGGCCCGCATCAACGCCGCTCATCCCGACAGCCGGAATTTGCAGGTCGCGGCATGCGGCAAGGATGCGGGTATTGATCTGGCCATTGAGTACCATCGTTGCGACATCGAGTGACGCGCCGTCCGTGACGCGCCGCCCCTCGATGAAGGTTGTATCAAGACCGAGCGCTGCGGCGAGTTTGGTCGACTGCGGTCCGCCACCGTGTATCAGCACGACCTTGATGCCGACCTGGTGCAGGATGCCGACCTGCTCCATGAATGCGCTGGTATGGGCGGCGTCTGCGAAAATTTCGCCGCCGGCCTTGAGCACGAACACCTTGCCCTTGAAAAGGCGAATGTAAGGCGCGGCGTGTTTCAGGGCCGAGACAACAATCGCCCGTTCTCTCTTGCTTGTCATCGACCGCTTCCCAGCATCTGGTGGAGCACGGCCATCTGCGCGAGCATGCGGTTGCGCGCTTCCGGAATCACAATGCTGCGCGGGCCGTCGAGAATGTTGTCTGCGACCACGACGCCGCGACGAACGGGCAGGCAGTGCATGAAACGGCAGTCGTCTTTTGCATTGTCGAACCAGGGCTCATCGACGCACCAGTCCAGGTGTTCTTCGCGCAGTTTCTGATCGGCGAGCCGATCGCCGTAGTGGCGTGTTGACGACCACGACTTGGCATAAATGACATGCGCGTCCTGCATGGCCGCGGTGCGATCGTCGGTCTCGGTGATGGAACCGCCTGCCGCATCGGCAGCAGCGCCGGCTTTTTTCATCAGCGTTTCCGGCAGCTCGAAGCCTTCGGGACGCAGCACGGTCACGTCCATGCCGCGATGTGCCGCCATGTGCAGCGTGGCAGCCGGTACGGCAAGCGGCAGCGCTTTCGGGTGGTAGGCCCAGCTCAGCACGAATTTGCCGCCGTTGGCCGGGATGCCGAAGTCGTCGAGGGTTTTCCAGTCGGCGAGGCTCTGGCAGGGGTGATTCATGGCGGATTCCATGTTGATGTAGGGCGTATCGATCAGGTCCGTCATCGCATGAAACTCGACATCGGCCATGTCGTGTTCGAGATTCTTGCGCTCGGCAAACGCGCGAATGCCGATCGCATCGCCGTAAGAAGCTATTACGGGTATGGCTTCGCGAATATGCTCGGCCGCGGCGCCGTCCATGACGATTCCCGGCCGGCTTTCGATTCCATGGATCGACATTTCCGGCGAGATTACGAAAGAGCCACCGCCGAGTCGTGTCATCGCTGCCTGGAAAGATGCCAGCGTGCGCAGCGAAGGACTCAGGAACAGCAGTGACAGCACTTTGCCTTTCAGCGCATCCGGCTCGGGGTGTGCATCGAGGCGGCCGGCGAGTGCAATGAGTGCCCTGATCTCATCAGTGGAAAAGTCGGCGAGGTCGTTGAACGCTTTCATCAGCGGTTTCCTTTTATTGAATCCGTATTAGGAGATGGCTTCGAGTGCCTGCGCCAGGTGGTCGACGTGTCCCGATTCGAGCACCAGCGGCGCCAGTATTCTTAAGACATCCGGGTCGCTGCTGGTGCCGGTCAGGATGTCGTGCTCGAGCAGCGCGCTTTGCACTTCCTTCGCCGGGCGATCGCAAACGAGTCCCAGCAGCAGCCCCATGCCCTGGATTTTCACGACGGGGCCGGTGACGCATTGTTCCCGAATCTGCGCTTCTCTTTGGCGCACATTGGCGAGCAGGCCTTCGGCTTCGATCGCTTCGATCGTCGCCGCGATAGCGGCCGCGGCAAGCGGGCCGCCGCCAAAGGTCGTGCCGAGGTCGCCTGGCCCGAAGTGCGCCGCAATTTTCTGCGTGCAAAGTACGGCCCCGCAGGGCACGCCGCTGCCAAGTGATTTTGCACTCGTGATGATGTCCGGGTCAATGCCGTGCACCTGTACGCCAAAAAATTGCCCGCAGCGCCCCATGCCCGATTGGACTTCGTCGGCAATCAAGACGACGTCGTGTTCCCGGGTTTTCTTGCGCAGCGTCTCGAGGAAGTCGGTTGACAGGTCATAAGCGCCGGCGACGCCCTGCACTGGCTCGACGATGACGGCGGCGATATCGCTGCTGATCATGGCTTCGGCCTCGGCAACGTCGTTCCGCGGAATAAAGTCCACGTCGAAGGGTTTCGACGGGAAGCCGTACCACTTCCCGGAGTTCCAGGTGGCGGCGCCGGCCGCGGCGGTGCGGCCGTGGAAGCCGTGCGTTATTGCCAGGACCTTCTTTCGGCCAGTCGCAACGCAGGCCATGCGCAGCGCGTTTTCGTTCGCTTCTGCGCCTGAATTAACGAAGAAAACGCGCTCTATCCACTGCGGTGCAATTCGCACGAGACTCTCCGCGGCCTGCGCACGAATTTCCAGGGCGACGGCATTGCTCTGGAAAAGCAGTTGCTTGTTTTGCTTCTCGATCGCCCGCACCAGTCGCGGGTGGCCGTAGCCCAGTGCAGCAACTGCGTGCCCGCCGTAGAGGTCCAGTATTCGTCGCCCGTCTTTTGTAAAAATATCGCAGCCGCTGGCACGCTCGGGAACGAATGGCAGCTGGCCATAGACGGGAATCGTCACGGCGGCTTCCCGAACCCGCGGGTCGGCCATGACGTTCTGTTGCTTCGCGATCGACATCAGGTCCACCCCGGCGCCGGAGCGGTCAAACCCGTCGTTTCAGGCAGGTCCCAGAGCCGGTTCATCCACTGCATCGCGCCGCCGGCCGCGCCTTTCACGAGGTTGTCAATTGCACTCATAACGACAACGGACTCGCCGTCGCTTGCAACACCGATGTGACACATGTTGCTGGCCACGACGTTTTTCAGCCGCGGCGTTGCCTGCACAACCTGAACGAACGGGGCCTTGCTGTAAGCCTGCTCATACACGTCGCGCAAAGCCGCCTCGGACACGGCCGAGATTGCCTTAGCCTGCAAAGTAATGTGAATACCGCGCGCGAAGGGTCCCGAATGCGGCACGAAGTGCACGCTGGTTTGCCGTCCACTTGCGGCTCTGGTTAGAGCAGCCATTTCAGGTGCGTGCCGATGCGCCAGCGGCTTGTAGGCATAGAGGTTACTGTTGCGCTCCGGGTGGTGTGTGCCAGCCTGCGGACTCCGGCCGGATCCGGTGCTGCCGGTAACGCCACTGACGTAGATTTCCGCATCCGTCAGTCCGGAGCGAAGGAGCGGTACCGCAGCCAGCAATGTCGCTGTCGCGAAGCAGCCCGGGTGGCCTACGTGCGGTGCGTCTACGCTGTCGACGTGTTCCGGCACGGCGCAAATGAACTGGTCGAGCAGTTCGGGTGCGCCGTGGTCGGTGTTGTACACGGTCTCGTAGTCGCTTTGACTGCCATAGCGAAAGTCGGCGGACGAGTCGACGACATGTACGTTGATGCCCTTCTTGCCGGCGGCATCGAGGGCGTTCGCTATGACGCTCGCTGACGCCCCGTGCGGTGCGGCGGAGAACAGCGCGAGATTGCTGCCGGACTCTACCTGATCGAGCCAGGCCGTGTGCGCGACAAACGATGCGCCGCGAAGCGCCTGGGACAGGTGAGCAAATGTATCGCCGATCGGCGAGCCCGTCCGGCTGTCCGATACGGCGGCCGCGAGTTCGAACTGCGGATGTGCAGCGATCAGGCGCAGCAGCTCGCCACCAACGTAGCCGCTCGCGCCCAGGACTACCGTCGGAATTGCGCTGCTCATGCTTTTTCCTTATTCAGCAGGTCGGCGATCAGATCACCGAGAGCCACGCCGTGCGATAGCGCGTTGATGGCAGGTAGCGACAGGCGTTCGTCGATTTGCTGAACGCCAACATCGTTATCGGTTGCAGGTCCTGTCACGACGGCTGGTTCGATGCCGAAATCAGTGCGCAGGATTTTCGCACCGCCCCAGGCCGACACCGGATCATTGGCGCAAAGCACAACCGCTGTCAGTGCTTTGCGTATGGCCACATCGGACAGGATGGCTTCGACGCCGTAGGCGCCAAGCAGGCCGTCGCCGAGTTCCAGCACGATGACGTCGGGGCTTTTCTTCGCCAGTCCCGTCAACAGGGCACGAGTCAGCGCCGGGCCGTTGGCGGCGGTCGTCGTTACGATGCCGAAGTCAGAGAAGATCATCGTGTCGGATGCGCCCGCGTCCTGCATGGCAAGCACGTCACGCCGCAACGAGACGCCGGTCGCTTTGCAGGCGGAGACCTTGAAGCCAAGATGGCGAAGCCGGCCGACGATTGCGCAGGCGGCCGCTGTCTTCCCCGAGTCCATGCAGGTGCCCGCCATCGCGATTACCGGAACGCCATTCGTATCGAGCGTTTCGTCGTCGTCGAGTGAATCCGAGCCTGCCCGTGCCGGCACGCCGATGCGCTCACCGAGATACGGGAAGGAGAGGACCGTACCGAGCACCTTGCACTCAAACGGCGGCCCGACGTCCGGGTTGGCCGAGTCACAGATTCCAAGGACTCCGCCAATGTTCAGAATCTGGATCGCGTCGCCCGGTTCGAGCTCCGTGGGGAGATGGCCGGAGTAGCCGCGCAGCGCCTTGCGATGTCCGAGGGCGCCGACGACGATATCGCCCTGGTTGACCGTGGCCATCCGGCCCGAGGTCAACTCGAGCTGGTTGTAACGCGCCTTGTTATTGAGCACCTGTACCGCGATCAGCACGCCCTCTTCGCAGGGAATATCCGCTGACACGCGCAGCTCCGAGCCAAGGTTATTGTGCTGTGCGACGGACGCGATCTTGTCGACCACGATGCTCTTCATGATTGCTCCCGGGCAGCCGCCTGCCCGGCCCGTGTCTGCAGCGAGCCTGTCAGCGACAGGATGCGCGCGTAACCAACCGCGTCACTCGCGGTCCACTCGCCTGCAGATTCTCCGTACACGCCCTTCGTTGCCGCGAGCAGCGAGTAAGGCGAGCTTGTTCCTTCGATGAACAAAGACCCGGGGCGCAGCGCGAACCGCACGGTACCCGTGACTCGTTTTTGCGACGATGTCAGCAACGCCTCGATATCGTCGCAGGCGAGGTCCAGCTGCTTGCCTTCGTGCACGAGGTCGCCATAGACGGCCGCGACGCTGTCTTTGATTCGTGCCTGCTGCGCGCTCAGCACGAGTTTTTCGAGCTCGCGGTGTGCCGTGATTAACGTGATCGCAGCGGGCGCTTCGAACGCGACACGGCCTTTGGTGCCGAGCACGGTGTCGCCCAGGTGAATGCCGCGACCGATGCCGTAGCTCCCGGCAAGAACTTCGAGCCTTTCAATAAGCTCGACCGGTGACAGGGGTTCGTCATCGAGGGCGACCGGTACGCCGGCTTTGAACTCCAGGGTGTGCCGGGAAAGGTCTTTCGGTTTACTGAATGCGTTCGCCGACAGCACCCACGCCGATTCGGGGATCGGGTTTTCTGAGGTCAGCGTTTCCTTGCCACCGATCGTGATTCCCCAGAGACCGCGATTGATGGAATACGCCGATCCCTGCGTCGGTAACGGCAAACCGTTTTTCTCGAGGTAGTCGAGCTGCTCGTCTCGTACCCAGTTGTTGTCGCGTACCGGCGCCAGCGACACGAGATCCGGGTTGAGCGTTCGCAGTGCAACTTCGAAACGCACCTGGTCGTTGCCTGCCGCCGTGCAGCCATGCGCCACCGTCGTGGCGCCGCGCTCGGTCGCGATTCTCGCCAGGCGCTCTGCCTGCAAGCCACGTTCGGCGCCGACACAGAGTGGGTAAGCCTGACCACGCAAAACGTTACCGGCGATCAGGTAACGAATAACGGTGTCGAAGAAGTCCTGCTTGGCATCGATGAGCACATGCTCGATCGCGCCGAGCGCGAGGGCGCGTTTCTCGAGCGCAATCGCGGCCTGCGAATCAATACCACCGGTGTCGACACAGGCCGTTACAACGTCCCGGCCGTAGTTCTCCTTTAGCCAGGGCACGCAAAACGATGTGTCCAGCCCGCCTGAAAACGCGAGAATGATCGGGGATTGGTCCTTGGCCACTTGAAATTCTCCGGGTAGTGTCAGGTACGAGCGGAGCGCTCGATACGGGCAATCAGTTTTTTTTGTGCAGGAGCGGATTCGGTCGCGACAAATACCGTGTCGTCACCGCCGATGTTGCCGATCATCTCAGGCCAGTCGCTGCGATCGAGTGCGAGCGCGACACGCTGTGCCGCGCCGATGGCGGTTCGGATTACCAGCAGATTCGGGCCGGCCGGGCTGATTTTCCGCAGCAGGGTGGCGACCTCGGCCACCTGCCTGTCGCCGGCTTCGTCAGCGCCCGGGAGCTCGTAGCCGCGGGGCGTCTTGATAGCGCCGAGCTCGCGAAGATCGCGACTTACGCTCGATTGCGTGGCGACGAGGCCCCGGCCAAGCAGGGCATCCACGACAAACTGCTGCGTTCGGGCCGGGCCCTTACGCAGCAGCTGCCGTATCGCAGCACGGCGTTGTGCTTGGTCTTCGCTTGAATTAGGCATAATTATGCGCATATTTATACCTTCATGCGCATAACAGGTCAAGCCCCGGGTTCGACTTTTTCGCAAAGTTTTTTGCGTTACACTGCGCCGCTTCAATAATCCGGAGGACCGCAATGCGGCTACCCGAGACCGTCGAGGTCACAACAGGCGAGAACCCGATCGGCAGCGTCATCTGGCTGCACGGCCTGGGCGCCGATGGCCACGATTTCGAAGCCATCGTGCCCGAGCTGCGACTGCCTCGCGAGCTGCCGCTGCGTTTTGTTTTTCCGCACGCGCCGGTGCGGCCCGTCACCATCAACGGTGGCATGGCAATGCGGGCCTGGTACGACATCCTGAGTCTCGACACCGAGGGCCGCGCCGACGCACAGGGGGTGCGTGACAGCACCGCGCTGCTGCAAGCCCTGATAAGCCGGGAGATCGAGCGCGGCATCGACGCAAACAACATAGTGGTTGCCGGTTTTTCCCAGGGTGGCGCCATAGCCATCAATGCCGTGCTGCATGCGAAGATCCGGATCGGCGGGCTGATGGCACTGTCGACGTACATCGCACTGCCTGGCGAACTCGGCGCCAGCGAGGGACATCGGGATGTGCCCGTGTTCATGGCGCACGGCAGTTTCGATCCGATGCTGCCGATGCAATGGGGCCGCGCGTCGGCGAAGCAGTTGATCGACGCGGGTTTCAGCGTCGAATGGCATGACTACCCGATGGCGCACGCCGTGTGCGCCGAAGAAATCGATGATATACGCGCCTGGCTGCTGGCGGTGTTTGCGCCGGTCAAGCCCGGGTCGCGAACGTAATTCGGGAATCTCCGATCGACATGCCTTCGGGGTCGAATCGTCGCTCGAGCATCCGCCATTTGCCCGAGTTGTCGGCAAGCACGACAGTCGAACAGCGCGTGCCGTATTCGGGCATCACGATGAACGGTGCGGTAATCGAGTGCGCCCTGGCAAAGCCGAGGCCTCGCGAAACGACTTCTTCGACCGGACCTTTGTTGCGGTCGTCGAGCAGACGCAGCAGCGTCGTTTCGTTGACATCGTTCCGATCCAGCAGTGCAGCCAGCCCTTCCTTGCTGCGCTTGACTTTGTCCCAGGGCCCGTCCAGCAGCTCGTTACTGAGCCCATAGAGCCCGGCAGGTAATGTGCGTGGCCCGCCGTCGCGGTTGGAGAGAAACGCGACATCATGAAGGTCGCCAACGATCAGGTTGAATCCCGCGTATGCGGGGCCATCAATCGTTTCGAGATAGCCAAGCGGCGGCTGGTCGCTCTCGAGGAATTCCGTGACGAGGTGTCCGCGCGAACGAAACTTCGGCGAGACGGGCATGGCGTCCCGGAAATTTGTGACAGTGGCAAAGCGCCCATTACGGTGCAGTGCCAGCCAGGTGCCGCCGGCCTGCAGGTCTCTTCCGCCCGCGATATCCGGTTTGTCAGGCCACCAGTCTGCTTTTTGCGTCGGGCGTGCATGGAACTCATCGCGGTTCCCCGCGAGGATCAGCGGATGCTCTTTGCTTTGTCCGATCGCGAGTACAACGAGGCACACGGTCAGTCAGCGCTGCCCAGCGTAATCCAGTCGTCAACCAGTCGCCTGGCGATCGAGATCCGAAACGGCAGCTTCGGAAAATCCGAACGCAGGTCTTCGCGCGTAAACCACTGCGCGTCTTCGAGCTCGCCGTCGTTCAGGACGATGTCGGTCGAGGTGGCCTCCGCCATGAAGCCGAGCATCAGCGCCGATGGAAACGGCCAGGGCTGAGAGCTGTGATAACGAACGGCACCGACGCGTATGTTGGTCTCTTCGAAGACCTCGCGGCGCACGGAGTCTTCCAGGCTTTCGCCCGGTTCGACAAAGCCCGCGATTGTCGAGTAACGATCCTCGGGCCAGCTTTGCTGTCGCCCGAGCAGGCAACGTTCCTTGTCATGTACGAGCACGATGATTGCGGGATCGGTACGCGGAAATATCTCCTTGCCGCAGTCCGGGTTAGCGCAGCGCTGCGTATTGCCCCCTGCCTCAGGTAGCGCCGCGGAACCGCAAAGCGGGCAATGTGACTGCGAGGCATGCCAAACGACAAGCGCCCGCGCATGCGCGAGCAGGTTGGCCTCGTCCAGCGGCAGACGAGTACCGAGGAAACGCAGGCTCTCGAAGGATCCGAATTCGGCGAAGGGCTGCGGCTCGTTGCCGTCAATCGCAATCGCAAACGCCGGCTTGTTTCTGAACAGTCCGAGAAAGATCAGGTTGTGTTCGGAGACATACGGCTCGATCTGGGAGCGCTTCAGCCAGACGGCATGCGGACGATCGCCACCAAGAAGGCAGCGATCGCCCCACACGGGAACGAAGCGTGCATCCGGGCCGACGACAGCCTGGCTGAGCCAATCCGGATCCTTGCGGCGCTCGCCGCTGCGATCGACAAACGCGCCCGCAAATACGTTGTAGTTTTCCAATGTTTGCTGCGCGTTATGAACCTACTGCTTTGCAAGCAGGTCGCGAATCTCGGTCAGCAACTTTTCTTCGCTCGAAGGTTTGGGTGGCTCGGCGGGCTTCGCTTCTTCCTTCTTCTTCAGGGAGTTGAGGCCCTTGATTACCATGAATATCGCGAACGCGATTATGACGAAATCCAGCACGGTGTTAATGAACATGCCGTAGTTGATCGATGCGGCTCCCTCACCCTCGCCCAGCCGAATTGCCAGCTGGCTGAAGTCCACGCCACCCATGAGCATACCAATAGGAGGCATGATCACATCCGAGACCAGTGACGAAACGATCTTGCCGAACGCTCCACCGATAACGATGCCGACGGCCATGTCGACGACATTGCCACGCATTGCAAACGCTTTGAACTCATTTAGCATTGATTTTGACTCCCTTGATGTCATTTTTTGTTTTTTGCGGCAACGCCGCGTCGCGCCGATTGTACCGGAAAAGGGCGTCTGGCCGGAAAGTCAAACGGTCTTCAGGCCGGGCTTTTGACGACGCGACCCGCGCGGAGTCTCCATACAACAGGTGGGGCATATCTTGTGATCCAGTGCGTACGCATCCTGGACGTAGTGCGCTTCGCAGCTTCGGCAGTGAGCAAGATACAGTTCGTCGTTGTACGAAATGCACTGCAGCAGGTTCCAGGTCCATTCAAAATTGAGTCTCGCGTTTTCGTGCAGCAGCAGGTAGGTCTCGTAGGCCCGGCAGAGGCGATGGCCGAATTCGACGTCCGGGCGCGGCCAGCAGGCATGCACGCGACGATTTTCGTCGATGCGGATCAGCATGCCGGCACAAAACAGTGCCACCAGCGTCGTTGCCTGGTTCTGGTTTTCGGGATTCTTGACGTAGCGGGTGACCTGGCGCGGCGATTTGCCGCGCCGTCGCTTTACCCCCGTGTCGCCGCTGTTTCGAAAGTAGGTCGAAAACAGTTTTCGGATTCGGTCGTCGGACAGCCCCGTGCACTTTCTGATGGTGCGGGTGCGGGCCTCGTGCCGAATCATTCGTAGCGCCAGCTCGAACTGGCTGCGTTCCCCGGAGTATCGATCGTCACTTAGTCGCATTGTTCACTCTTTTTGTCAGAAACAGACCATATATGGTATTCATGGAGTCTATAATATCCATAAATGGTCGGAAATTACGATATATAGAAATTAGAGCTATGGGCAAGAAAAACGCCCAAACAGGGGCCGGTATGGAATACGATGGACTGACGAACGACGATCTTGCCAATATTCATGCGCTCAACCTGTCTTTCCTGAAAGCGGTCTCTGGGGCCGCTGCGGCAGGCTTCGGTGAAATCGCGAGACGACGCCTTACGGATTCGCAGCTGACACGCCTTGCCGGTGCGCCATTCCTGCTGTTCTCGTTTCGTGAGCAGGACGAGGATTACTGGCAGCGAGTGTTCGACGATGATCCGCAGATCGACCTGATCGATTCGGGCAATCCACGGGATGAGAATATAACGCAGCTGCAGGTGGCCGGATTGAGCTTTCTGTGGCAGCTCGTGCGCCGCAACCCTTATGCAGCGCGAATCGTCAGCGGTGCGCCGGTCGGCTGGTGTGATCGCCTTGCAAGACTGACGCTGGTTGGCCTTCTGCAGAAAGCTGCGTCGCGCGGAGATCTGCTGCGCATGCGCTTTCCCGACGAAGTAGCGGTGTGGCGTCGACTTCTGGAGAACGGCACCAGTTCGCAGCGCCAGGCACGACTTGCATCGCATTACTCCGCGCTGCAGGCGCTGCTGACTCGCGCCCCCGAGTTGCAGCACGCCAGGGTCTCCGCGGTTGCCTGCAGGATTCGCGATACGAAGGTGTGACGACAGCGAGCGCATGGTTACAATACGCGGCCTGATGAAGGCGCTCTCGATAAGAAACCTCACAAAGACCTACAGCAACGGCAACCAGGCACTGAAGGGCATCGACCTGTCCGTGGAAAGCGGCGATTTTTACGCGCTGCTCGGACCCAATGGCGCCGGCAAAACTACAGCTATCGGCATCGTTAGCTCGCTCGTCAACAAGAGCAGCGGAGAGGTTGAGGTATTCGGCCACAGTATCGACAAGGAGCTCGAGGCCGCCAAAGGCTGTATTGGCATCGTTCCGCAGGAATTGAACCTCAATCTCTGGGAGTCGGTAAGCAATATCGTTGCGAACCAGGCCGGCTACTATGGCCTGCATGGGAAGCTGGCGAAGCAGCGGGTCGAGAAATACCTGCGCGCCCTGAGACTATGGGACCGTCGTAACGATGGCGCGCGCAGTCTTTCGGGCGGAATGAAAAGACGACTGATGATCGCCCGGGCCCTTGTGCATGAACCCAGGCTGCTCATACTCGATGAGCCGACGGCCGGAGTCGATATCGAAATTCGTCGTTCGATGTGGGAGTTCCTCGAGCAAATCAATGCAGCTGGCACGACCATAATCCTGACCACGCACTACCTCGAGGAGGCCGAGTCCCTGTGTCGGCATATCGCGATAATCGATGAAGGCAGAATCATCGAAGACGCAAGGATGAGTGACGTGCTCAGAAAGCTGCAGCGCGAGGTATTCGTGCTTAGCCTCACAGAAGAACTGTCCGAGGCCCCGGCGCTCGATGGATTCACGACACGGCTGCGCGGCGATCGCGAGCTGGAAGTCGAGAAAGGCCCCGACTGCGACCTGAATGACCTGTTCGTGCAACTCAATGCAAGCAACATTCATGTGTCCAGTCTGCGCAACAAAGCGAATCGCCTCGAGGAATTGTTCATGCGTCTTGTTGAAAACAAGCAGCAAGTGGGCGGCGGATGAATATCAGGCTAAACCTGGTTGCCGCAAAGACCATCGTGCGCAAGGAGATGGTGCGCGTATTACGGATCTGGGTGCAAACCATCGTGCCTCCGGCCATTACCATGACCCTGTACTTCATTATCTTCGGTAACCTGATCGGCAGGCGCATCGGCAGCATGGATGGATTCGACTACATGCAGTACATAGCGCCGGGCCTGATCATGATGTCGGTCATTACGAACTCCTACGGAAACGTAGTGTCTTCCTTTTTCGGCGCGAAGTTCGGCCGCCATGTCGAGGAAATGCTGGTGGCGCCGATGTCCTACGCGACGATCATTATTGGTCACGTAGCTGGTGGCGTGCTGCGCGGGCTGCTCGTGGGACTTCTGGTCACGATCATTGCACTGTTCTTCACGCGACTTAGCGTGGCTCATCCGTTCGTAATGATCTCGATTGTCCTGCTGTCATCGATCGTATTTTCACTGGCCGGCTTCATCAATGCGGTCTTCGCAAAGAAGTTCGACGATATTTCAATCGTTCCCACGTTTGTTCTGACGCCGTTGACCTACCTTGGCGGCGTCTTCTATTCGATATCGATGCTGCCGGAATTCTGGCAGAACGTCTCGAAGGCAAACCCGATTCTCTACATGGTTAATGCCTTCCGCTACGGCATTCTTGGCACATCCGACATCAGCATCTGGCATGCCTACTCGATACTGCTTGTTTTCGTTGTCGTCCTTTTTAGCGGCTGCATGTACCTCATGCAGCGCGGTATCGGTATTCGCGAATAATCATGTGTGGCCGGTTTGCATTCTATTCGCCCAGTGAAGCCGCCGCCGCCTTGTTCGGTGTAACTGCGCCGGAGGAAATCAAGCCGCGTTACAACATCGCGCCGACTCAGGATATTGCCGCAATTCGCGAAGACAGTAACAAACTGCGCGAGCTGGTCATGCTGCGTTGGGGGCTTGTGCCGTTCTGGGCCAAGGATCCGTCGATAGGCAACCGCATGATCAACGCGCGTGCGGAGACGGTCGCCGAAAAACCCTCGTTTCGTGCCGCTTTCCGGCACCGGCGCTGCGTCGTTCTGGCCGACGGGTTCTATGAGTGGCAGAAACACGGTGACAACAAAACGCCGTACTTCATCTCACTGGCGAGCGGAGAGCCGTTCGCGCTAGCAGGCCTTTGGGAGAACTGGAACGACAAGGAGCGCGGCGAGTCCCTGCAAACGGCAACGTTGATTACAACGACGGCAAACGATTTCATGCAGCCGCTGCATCATCGCATGCCGGTGGTCCTGGAGTCGGATGCAGCCGACGAGTGGCTCGCCGGGTCGGCCGATTTTCTGCAGCATGCAGCGGAGCGAACGCCCAGCTTGCAGGCATGGCCTGTCGACCGAAGGGTCAACAATGCTCGTAACCAGGGCAAGGAGCTAATCGACGCGGCGGGCGAAATCGTCCGGTGACACGATCGGCATGAACGACACCAGGAGTGTCCCGGGTCCCCCGTGGACACCGAGTGCCGTTCCCAGTTCGCTGATCGTCAGTTTCTCGACAGCCGGGAGCCGTGAACGAAGCTCCTCTGCCAGCTTCCCTGCATCCTCCTCGCAGATCGCGTGCGCGATGCCGACTTCGATCGGCTGACCGTTGGGCACGCGACGGGCGATGAACTTCGCGAAACGTGCCGTGCGCTGATGACTGCCAAGCTGGAAGCCGCCCACGGCGACCCGTCCATCCGGCGTCGTGCGAAGAATTACCTTTAGTCGCAGCAGGTCGGCGACGGTTTTTACCCAGCGCGGCAAACGGCCGCCGCGAACCGCATAGCGAAGGTCACGGAGCAGGGCATAGGTCCGCGTCCGCGGAATTTGTTCGTTGATCAGCGCGATCGTCGTTTCTATATCGATGCCGCGGTCGGCACACTCTGCGGCGAGCACCGCGAGCTGGCCCTGGCCGAGGGACGCATTTTTCGAGTCGATCACGTGGATACGTCCCGGCGCGCTGCCCCTGGACGCCGCCGATTGAGCCCCCTGACAGGTGCCGCTGACAGCGCCCGTCAGGTTGATCGACAGCACGTCTTCGAAATGACTGGCGAGGAACTGGAACTGCCGCCGAAAATCGCCGGGAGCCGGCTGCGACGTCGTCGGATGATCGGGGTTGGACTCGAGTTCTGTGTAGAACTCGTCGATCGTGATGCTGACCTTGTCGAGATAACCGTGGCTGCCGAATTGTATCCGGCAAGGCACCAGGTGGATGTCGAGACGCTCCATATCCTCGTCGGGAATGTCGGCCGCCGAATCTGTGATCACGGCGAAACGTCGCATCGTGTCGTGCGTACTGTGTTGCTGACGATGCATGTCGTCCGCTTTATCCGCGCTCAGTTCACCGAATTGACGGGCGATTTCGAAAACGTCATCCGGATCGTCGACATGGATATGAATTTTCGCTTTGCGCTTTGTTCCGGCGAGCACAAACGAGTCGCCAATCACGGTGAGCGCTTCGCGCAGTTTACGCCGGTCGATGTCGGGCGCTGTCACTATGCACTCGGTGCAGAATCGAAACTGCGACTCGTTGTCGGCTTCCGCGAATGCAACGGCGGGCCCGGTATCGAACTGCATCGAGATATCGGGCATCGGAACAATCGTGCCGTCATTGAAGTAAACGGACATTCCGGCGACCAGTTCGGCAAATCCCTTGGCGCCGGCGTCCACAACCCCTGCTTTGCGCAAGACCTCCAGCTGATTGGGCGTGTTCGCAAGCGCCTCTTCGGTTCGTGCCAGCGCTTTCTGGAAAACGATGGCAAACGCGTCTTCGCGATTTTCCGAGACCTGGTACTCGATACTGTCTGCAAATGCGCCGACAACCGAGAGAATAGTGCCTTCGCGGGGCTTTGACAGCGCGTCGTGCGCGTATTCGCTGCCCATGCTGACGGCCTTGCCAAACGTGTAGGTTGTGAAGCGGCTGATTTCCTCGGCCGAGTCGCTCATACCCTGAAAGAACTGCGCGACAATTGCACCGGAGTTGCCGCGCGCGCTGTCGAGCAGCGCATCGGCGATCGCGGCGAGCATCGTGCCCAGGTGTTTCTCGCCGGGCTTGTTGAGCACGGCGAGCGCAGCGCTGAGCGTGAGGCTCAG
The DNA here is from genome assembly GCA_049666725.1 of Woeseiaceae bacterium. Lineage (GTDB taxonomy): Bacteria > Pseudomonadota > Gammaproteobacteria > Steroidobacterales > Woeseiaceae > UBA1847. The sequence goes on along the minus strand of JBATHK010000114.1, from coordinate 37,192 downwards.
GTTCGTACCGGTGTCACTGTCGGCAACCGGGAATACGTTGATGCGATTCAGGAGTTCCTGTTCACCGAGGACCCGGTGAATTCCGGAAGTCAGGGCGAGAGCGAGCGCGTCGCCGTCGAGGTATTTCGTAACCGGACTGGCCAAGCTGCGCGCTCTAGTCGCGCCGCAGCAAGAAAGAAGTGCCGCGGTATCCGAGAATGACGCCTTCGGGTGTGATTTCCTCGACGACGGGGCCCTCGGCGAGCTGCGAGTTCTCGCGCTGTTTCGACATGTTGATGAACACGAAACGGTCGTTCGGCACGTCGCTGTAGACGTGTATGTCCAGGTGCAATTCAGGCAGCGTCAGTGTGCCGTTGGCCGTAAGTTCCTGGATCGTAGGCAGTACCCTCGAACCCTCCGGCGGAGCGGAGTAGACAACGCCTGGCGTCACGGCGGGCTCTGCCCGTGATCGCTGCGGCGGCGCTGCGGCGGGCACGCGGCGTGCTGGCGCATTTTGTTTTGCGACAGCGACCTTTTCTGCGAAGCTCGGCTCGGTCAGCGTCGGATCGTCCGGCGTCGATTCCTCAAGTGCGGCTTCGCCGGACTCGGTGACCGGTGTTGCCGGCAGGCTCGGCGGCGTGGCATCCGGTCGAAAAAACAGGGCAAGCAACACGAGCAGGTTGATCGCAAGCAGCATCCCAAGCACCCACAGCCAGCGCGGCACGCCGGCGCTGTCGCCGCCTGTCGGGACTCCGGTAAATTCCGCCGAACTCTGCTGCTGTCGGTCCGTTTCCGATTTTTTGAGCGCGTCGAGTATGAATGACATCGGCTAGTCCTGAGCCAGCAGCGGCGTCTTGAGACGCGGCGTACCGTCAATTGCAAGCAGCGAGTTGATGACGATCTGTGTTTGTTGTCCGGCGAGCCCGTCGACATCGAGTCGATGGGCACGCTGGAAATCTTTCACGACCTGTTCGAGCTCTGCATCGTAGGTATCGGACAGGGGATTGCGGGTGGCAAAGCGGTTGTCAATAGACGCGAGATTCTCGCGCAGCCGGAGCACATCGGCGCCGCGCGAACCGGGCCCGAGAGAAACGGCTCGCCCGCTGGGTGGACGCCAAAGTAACAGGTACTGGCCGAACCAGGCGTCCGTGATTGACTCAACCGGCTGCGTGACGAGTACGCCACCGATCGAAAGCTCGGCCGCGCTGCCTTGGATTGCCATCAGTACGACTTCGTGGGATTCGCCGCTGCTGTCGATCAGGGTCAGGACGGCCGGTCGGTCCATCTGTCGCAGTCCGCTCCAGGAACCGCGCTGGTACAGACAGGCAAGGCCGGCATCGCCGGCTTGCTCACAAGCACCTTTCCCGCCGCGGTCGTAATCGAGGCCCCATGCGCCAAACAGTGCGTTCAGTGCGGACGACGTGCTCGTCAATTCGGCCGCGAGCTTGAGCTGCTCGTCCAGCGTGGGCTGTGGTTCGGGTAATTCGGGCGCGGCGGCGGGTTCCGTTTGCGGCGCTTCCGGCGTCTCATCGACGGGCTCGGCAGCGACGGCGGGCGCATCTGCGACCAAGATTGGTGGCGCTTCCTGCTGCCGGGTCAGCGACCAGACGCTCGCGGCGATAATGGCAACACCGATTATACCTGCGGCTACTGCGACCGGTCGCAGCCACGGAGAGCGTTCAAGCTGCCCGCGGACCTCGGCGGCGGCGCGACGAATAAGCCTGCGATCGACACGACGCGACTCGAGGCTGTAAGCGCCGAGCAGCGCACGGTCACAGATGACGTTGATCAGGCGGGGCACTCCCTGTGACAGCTGGAATGTTTCTTTTTTCGCGCCAGGATCGAATACTTCGCCAAGCGCGCCCGCGACCTTGAGGCGATGCTCGATGTAGTGCGCGGTTTCCTCTGCGGTCAGCGGCTCGAGATGGTAGCGGCCGGTGATGCGCTGAGCGAGCTGGCGCAGATCATTGCGCCCAAGGAGTTCACGGAGTTCCGGCTGGCCGATCAGGATTATCTGCAGCAGTTTCTGTTTTGCTGTCTCGAGGTTGGTCAGCAGGCGCACCTGTTCCAGCACGGCCGGCGAAAGATTCTGCGCTTCGTCTACTATCAGGATGGTGCGCCGACCCTCCGCATGGGTTTTGAGAAGATGGCGGTTTAGCGCGTCGGTCAGCGCTTTGATGCTGCCCCTGTTATGCGGCACGTCAATATGGAGCTCCTCGCAAATCGTTGCGAGAAACTCGAGCACTGACAGCTGCGGATTCAGTACGACGGCAACGTCGGCATTGTCGGGCATGCGGTTCAGCAGCAAGGTGCGCACGAGGGTTGTCTTGCCCGTGCCAACTTCGCCCGTCAGTTGAACAAAGCCGCCGCTCTCGGTAACACCGTAAACCAGGTGGGCCAGCGCTTCGCCGTGTCGCTCGCTCATAAAAAGATAACGCGGGTCGGGCGTTATCGAGAACGGTTTTTCATTCAGGCCGAAAAAACTGGTGTACATGCATCCCCACAGAGGGCCGTGCCGACCCTCGATTCTACCCTAATCACTGCCCGTCCAAAGTCCTGGCCCGGCCGACGGACGCGTTGCCGAATCGATCGCGAATCTCGTCGACGGTCTGATCTATCGGCGCGTCCGGCTGATTCGGGGCCATAGCAAACAGGTCAGCCTGCGCTGCCGGGGCAAGATGGCTGCCACCGACGCCCAGCAGGCGGATCTTCGCATCCGGATTGCAACCCAGCCAGGCCTCCAGGAGCCGGCGTGCGACAGCGTATAGCTGATCGGTGCCATTCACGGGCGGCTTGACGCTCCGCTGTCTCGTGAAGGTCTTGAAATCCGACTGACGGATCTTGACATGTACCGTGCCCGCACACAGCGCCGCTTTTCTCAGGCGGCTGGCCGTGCGTTCGGACAGGCGCAGCAATTCGCGGTTGATTTGTTCACGGCTCGTAAGGTCCGTGTCGTAAGTTTCCTCGGCGCTGATCGACTTCTCGTCGCGTGAAGGGACCACGGGGCGCTCATCGTGCCCCGAGGCCCGCTCACGCGTCTTCCGCGTGAATCGTCCGAATATCGGCTCGAGTACGCGATTCTCTGCAACACGCAGGTCGCGGACTGTGCTGATGCCGACGGCGGTGAGGCGCGCCAGGGTTTTGCGACCGATGCCTGGAATCACCGAAACGGGCAGTGGATCGAGACGCGCGGCGTAGTCCTCGGGCCAGAGAACCGTCAGGCCATCGGGTTTGTCGAGATCCGAAGCGATTTTCGCCACCAGCTTGTTTTCGGCGACGCCGACCGACGCCGTCAGCCGGGTCTCGTGCAGTATTCGCTGCTTGATGGCCATTGCGATTTCTGCCGGCGTGCCGAACAGGGTCGCGCTCGCGGTGACGTCGAGAAAAGCCTCGTCGAGGGACAGACCTTCGACGGCGGGCGTGAAGGCGCGGAAGATGGCGAAGATCTGCCCGGATACAGACTTGTAGTGCGACATGCGCGGCTTGACGCGGCAGAGATCGGGACAGCGCCGCATCGCTTCAGACATTGGCATCGCCGAGCGGATGCCGAAGGTACGCGCCTCGTAGCTGGCTGCCGCAACGACGCCGCGGTTGGTGTCCCCGCCAACGACAACCGGTTTGCCGCGCAGCCCGGGCTGGTCGCGCTGCTCGACGGACGCATAGTAGGCGTCCATGTCAACGTGCAGGATGCTGCGCGCTTGTGGCGACATTCGTCTATTGGCCGCGTTCGACGATAAAACGGGCAAGCCAGTTCAGCGGCGTCGCCGCCTTACCGAAGCGCTCGAGCTGCTGTAACGCGCCGTTCAATAGTTCGTCACAGCGCTGCCGTGACCGGTCGAGCCCGAACAGGCCCGGGTACGTCGCTTTGCCGAGCCGCTGGTCGGCGCCGGCCTGTTTGCCGATCACGTGGGTCTCGCCCTCGATATCCAGGATATCGTCTTTGATCTGGAAGGCGACGCCGATGGCGCGACCAAAAGCGTCTACCGCGCGGGTGTCCGCTGCGGAGAGATCTTCCCGCAGCAGGCACGCCGACATGACCGCGGCGTGAATCAGCGCCCCTGTTTTCAGCGAGTACATACGCTCAAGAGTTTCGGCGCTCAGGTAGCTTCCTTCCGCGGCCAGGTCGATCGACTGGCCGCCCGTCATGCCGGTAGATCCACAGGCATCGGCAATGAGGCTGACAAGCGCGATCTTCACCGCCGCCGGCAAGCGCTCCTGCTGCGACAGCACAGAAAACGCCAGCGGCTGCAGAGCATCGGCCGCGAGTATTGCCGTGGCCTCGTCGTATTTGACGTGTACGGTCGGCTTGCCGCGACGCAGGTCGTCATCGTCCATGGCGGGCAGGTCGTCATGGACCAGTGAGAACGCGTGAATCAGCTCGATTGCTACGGCAGGTGCGTCGAGCAATGCGGTATCGACACCGAGGCATTCGCCCGCGGCATAAACCAGCAGTGGCCTGACTCGCTTGCCGCCGTTCAGCACGGCGTAACGCATCGCCTCGTGCAGGTGTCCCGGGTCGGTAGACGACAGCGGCAGCGCGGCATCGAGACGTTCTTCAACGCGTTCCGTGTAAGCCGTGATGCGATCTGCGAATGTGTCCGGCAATGCGTTCGAGCCTCGGGATTGGGGTCATGTAGCCTACACGGAATTATGCCGCGGTGCGCGCGTCCGGCTGGGCTATAATCCGCGTCCCGGACCGGCCAAAAACAACAAGAGATGTGGACATGCGGGCAACAGCGATCGCCCAGCCAAACATTGCGCTCATAAAGTACTGGGGCAAGCGTGACCTCGAGCGAAACCTGCCTGCGGTGGGCTCCATTTCGATCACATTGCGCGACCTCTTCACGGAAATGCAGGTAGAGCTCGATGAGCATCTGGCGGCCGACAGGCTCACGGTGAACGGCTCACTGGATGAATCGATGTTGCCGCGGCTGTCAGCCTGCCTGGATCTGGTCGCCGGCAGCGATCGCACGCGTGCGAGCATCGTCAGCCGCCACAATTTTCCCGTCGCGGCCGGTCTTGCTTCTTCGGCGTCGGCTTTTGCGGCTGCGACGCTCGCGACCGCGCACGCTGCCGGAAAGTCGCTCGACCTTGCGGCGCTGGCGAATCTTGCCGGACGCTCGTCGGGATCAGCGGCGCGGTCGCTGTACGGCGGATTCGCCGAACTCGAGAACAGGGAGAGCGAGATCGCGGTCAGCACGCTTTGTGACAGCGAGCAGTGGCCGCTGATCGTGGTTATCGCGATTACCGAAACGGGACCGAAAGCGACTGGTTCGACCGAGGCCATGGAAATCAGTCGCAAGACCTCGCCGTTCTATGCCAACTGGATCGAACGCCAGGATGACGATCTTAAAGTAGCTCGCGACGCGATACTGAGGCGTGATTTCGAACAGCTGGCGGCGATCGCCGAACACAACTGTTTGAAGATGCACTCGGTCATGTGGGCATCAAGGCCGCCGATCATGTACTGGAATTCCGTGACGATGCGTTGTCTGCAGACCGTGCGCAGGCTGCAGCGCAGCGGCATCGGTGTGTTCTTCACGATTGATGCGGGCCCGCAGGTCAAGGCGATCTGCCTGCCCGACCACGCACAGGACGTGCGCGCTGCGCTGGCCGCAACCGAGGGCGTCTTGGATATCATGGAATCCGGTCTTGGTGATGCCGCGCGGCTCGTGGACGTCCCGTGAGCAACGCGCGTGCCAGCGCACCCGGTAAGCTTGTGCTGTGCGGCGAATACGCCGTGCTGGACGGGGCTCCCGCCGTTTGCATGGCGGTTAATCGTCGGGCGAAGGTCAGGATAACGGCCGTTGACGGCGAGCGGCACCGGGTTTCTGCACCCGGACACTCAACTGTTGAAGGACAGTTTGTTGTCGACGGCGGCGCCATTGCGTGGCTGCAGGGCGAGGATGATTACCGGATCGTCGACGCCGCCTGGCGTGCGATTGCGCCGGTGCCAAAACGCGGCCTGTCGATCGAGCTTGATACGCGCGCGTTTGTTGACGAAGCGTCAGGCAACAAAATCGGTATTGGTTCCAGCGCCGCACTGACCGTCGCGCTGGCGGCGGCATTGACGCAATCCGGCGAAGTACTTGAACCGGCCCTGCAGGCCCATCGGTTGTTTCAGGGCGGCAGCGGCAGCGGCGCCGATATCGCGACCAGCCTCACCGGCGGGCTGCTCGAGTACCGCATGAAGGGGGCGGAGGTTTCGCCGCTGCGCTGGCCCGAAGGGCTGGCCTACAGGCTGGTCTGGAGCGGTGTTCCGGTGAGCACAAGAGCCAAGCTCGAGCGGCTCGAAAAAAGCAGTCACGGGGCTTCACGAACCGCGCTTTTCGACGCCGCCAAAAGCATGGCGGGCGCGTGGCGGTCCGCGGCTGCCGTCATGAGCCAGTTCCCGGCCTACATCGCGACCCTGCGGCAATTCAGTGTTGACCACGATCTCGGCATATTCGATGCTGGCCACGAGCAGCTCGTGAGCGCGGCTGCCGCGGCCGGGCTGGTATACAAGCCCTGCGGTGCCGGCGGTGGCGATGTCGGTATCTTGCTGGGGAACAGTGACGAGGCGCTCGATGATTTCATGAATGACCGAGAGGGTCCCGGCTGCCAGGTCCTGGACTTTGAACTGGAGCCCGAGGGCGTTTTGCTGGAGCAACGTTGAAAGATTCCCGCATAGCAGGTCTCTACAAACTGAATGTTGCCGAGCGTATCGAAGCACTTCGGAAGCACGGCTGGTTGTCGCGCGCCGATGCTGAACGATTGCGTGACGGCCGCCAGGTGCTGTCGAGCGCTGCTGCTGACAAAGTCATCGAAAACGTGGTCGGAGTTTTCGGGTTGCCATTCGCAATTGCGCCGAATTTCCAGGTCAATGATCGCGACCACATGGTGCCGCTGGTCGTCGAGGAGCCGTCGATAGTTGCGGCCCTCAGCGGCGCTGCGCGCCTGGCTCGAATGAGCGGAGGTTTTCTCGCCAGCTGCGACGAGTCGCTGCTGGCCGGGCAGGTCCATGTCACGGGTATGGCCGATCCTCATGCGGCAATGCAGGTCCTGCAAGCCGCAAAATCGGCTTTACTGGATGCGGCAAACGACGTCCATCCCCGATTGAGCGCGCGCGGCGGGGGCGTTCGCGACCTCGAAGTTCGGCGGCTCGAATTAGCCGACGGAACGCCGTTGATCCGGGTGCATCTGCTTGTCGACACCGTTGACGCGATGGGTGCAAACCTGGTCAATGCCATTTGTGAGGCTATTGCGCCGACGATTGCCAGGCTGTGCCAGGGTCGCGTGTCGCTGCGGATCTTGTCGAATCTTGCGGACCGGTCCGTCGTCACGGCCAGTGTTCGCTACAGTTCAGAGAACCTCTCCGTTGAAGGTTTTGACGGTGAAGTGGTTCGTGACGCCATTGTCATGGCGAGCAATATTGCGCTGGCCGATCCGCACCGCGCCGCGACGCATAACAAGGGCATCATGAACGGTGTCGACGCGCTCGCAATTGCAACGGGCAACGACTGGCGGGCAATCGAAGCAGGCGCGCATTCTTTTGCCGCAGTAAGTGGAAGATACATGCCGTTGACGCAGTGGACCGTCAACAGAGAGGGCGATCTGCTGGGTGAAATAGAGATACCGCTTAAAGTGGGCACCGTCGGCGGCACCTTGCACGCCAACCCGGCGGCGGCGCTGGGTCTCGCCATAAGCGGGGCAAAGTCGGCCAACGAACTGGCACTGCTCATGGCGTCCGTCGGCCTGGCACAGAATTTTGCTGCGCTGCGGGCACTGGCGAGCAGCGGCATTCAGCGCGGGCACATGAAGCTGCACGCCCGCAGCCTGGTTGCGGCTGTCGGCACGCCCGACGAGTGCTTTGACAATGTGGTTGCCAAACTCATTGAAAGCGGCGAGATCAAGCGCTGGAAAGCCGAAGAAATTCTCGAGCAGGTAACGGCGTCCACAACCCGGCAAAATGTGCCGAACGCGACGGCGGCCGGCAAGGTCATTCTGTTTGGCGAGCATGCCGCGGTATACGGGCGCCACGCCCTGGCCCTGCCTATCCCGGATGCCGTGAGCGTGTTCGCAGAACCTGCCGAGACGGCTACGTCTCTCGCAATTCCCAACTGGGGCATTGCGGGGAAAATAGACCTAGTCGATCCGCAGGGCATTGCGGCGGCTGTCGCACTTATCCTGCAACAGCTGGATATCGAGGGAACCAATTTTTCCATTACCGTGAATTCGCAGTTGCCAAGGGCAATGGGACTGGGCTCGTCCGCGGCGATCGCGGTGGCCGTGACCCGGGCCATTTGTGACGTCATGGAGCTCCCGGTCGACGATGAGCGCGTCAATGAGATCGCATTCGAGTGCGAAAAGCTGGCGCATGGTACGCCGTCCGGAGTCGACAATACGATCTCGACTTATGCCGAGCCCATGCTGTTTTGCAACGACGGATCGCTGAAAATCGAAGCACTAAGCCTGGCGGAGATTCCTCCAGTTATTATCGCCAGCAGCAATGAAGTGGGCCTCACGAGCGAACAGGTTGCGGGCGTAAAGTCGCGCTACGAGCGCGCGCCGCAGCGTTATGAGGCTTTATTCGACGAGATAGACAGGATCAGCCTTGCTGGCGCAAAACTGCTGCAGGCGCAAGACTATGCGCAGCTGGGCCTGTCGATGAATGTTTGTCACGGCCTGTTGAATGCGCTCGAAGTGTCGACCCCGGAGCTAGAACGGATGGTCACACTGGCGCGGCGCGCCGGCGCGGCCGGCGCGAAACTGACCGGTGGCGGCGGCGGTGGCTCGATTGTCGCGCTTTGTCCCGGAACGATGGACAGCGTGCAAAGCGCGCTGCGGCAGGCCGGATACAAAACGATGGCGCTGACGCAATGAACGATACAAACAGAATCGTATCGTCTGAAAGCGAAGAGCTGATACTCGTTGATCGTGACGATACGGAAATCGGCTATCTTTCCAAAGCCCGCTGCCATGATGGCAAGGGTGTGCTGCATCGCGCTTTTTCCTTGTTCCTGTTTAACGAAGCCGGCGAGCTGCTGCTGCAGCAGCGCAGCGACAAAAAACGCCTGTGGCCCGGCTTTTGGTCAAACAGCTGCTGCAGTCATCCTCGCCGCGGCGAGTCGATGGAAACGGCGACGGCGCGACGACTGGCCGATGAGCTGAATATCGAAGCGATGCTGGAACACGTGTATTGCTTTTGCTACACGGCGGAGTTTGGTCAGGTCGGCTCCGAGAACGAGCTCTGTCACGTGTATCTCGGAAGGGTGGCGGGCGAAGCGCAGGCGAACGACAGCGAAATCGCTGCCCTCCGCTACGTTTCCAGCGCTGCGCTGGATGAGGAGCTATCTCGCTACCCGGAGCGGTTTACGCCCTGGTTCAAGCAGGAGTGGCGGGAGCTTGTCGGAAATTATCGCAAACAGCTGGCGCGTTACTGCACTCCGGTGGGAACAGCGTAGCGCTCGCAACGACGTATAGCGACGCTGGGCGCGTACTCAGGCGATGAACTTGTAGTACTCGATCCCAAGATCGGTAAAGTGACGCTCGTCCGTACCCCCGACGCGGTCAATAACAAACTCGTTGTTGGGCACGTAGCTGAGACCGCTGACTCGTCGCCCGTCATGCAGCGCCTCGTACTGTTCGCGATTCAGATCAACGCTTAGCTGCATTGCGTCATTAAAGCGAATTTTTGCTGCGGCTTCGCGCCAGCCGTCCGCCATGAAGAACGGAATGACCTCCGCGGCGTCGCCACTGCCGTAGCCGAGCGTCAGCACTTCCTCGCCCGGACTCAGTGAATTTTCATCCAGCGCCTGTTCGAAGCCAGCCGCCATCCAGGCCGGCAAGGCGGCGGTATAAAGATTGCCCAGGTCGAGCATCGTATCGCTGCCCAGGGCCATCTTGTCGAGGATTTCCCGGCGGTAATGGCGCGACGCGCGGAATGCACGCAGCGTCGCCATGGTGAGCGGGTAGGCTTCGTAGTGCAGCGCTTCCGGCGTTGCCAGCGCTGCGACTTCCGGCTTGCTCAGCATCTCGGTCCGGATGGCCTCTACGTTGACGCCGGCTTCGTAGCAATAGGAGGCCAGTTCGGCACGGTCTTCAGCGCTACCCTGGCTTAGCGCAAACAGGTAGGAAACCGCCCAGCCGGTTTCGGGCATGCGCCGATAAGGTCGATGCATGAAAACCGTGCGCAACGAACGCATGTAATCGCTCGGATTCAAGCTGCGTTTTACGTACATGTCATTGAGCGCGTGCAGCGTTTCGTCGACATAGCAGGTCGTTGAGTACTTGCCGTTGAAAACCGGGAAATCCTGTACCTGGTGCGACTCGGTGCGATCCTGTCCGCAGAAGCGCAGCATCGGTTTGCGGAAATCCATGATGCGGTAATCAGATGCCGAGCCCGAGCCGATGAGATCCACGACGGCGAGCTGTGGCTCTTCCTCGAGCAGCATCGCCACGGCGCCTGAACCCTGCGTCGGCTCGCCCGAACTGCCGCGCGCGTACTCGGCGATATCGGCGCAAACGACAATCGCCTGGTTGCCCGCACCGTCCAGTGCAAGGTGACGAATAGCGCCTTTCATGCCGTAAACGCCACCGAGGCAGGCATGCTTGAATTCGGGAACTTCACAGCTGCGGCATATCGGGGGCTTGCCACGCTCGATCAGCGCAGCATCGACCATGCCTTTGACGACAATGGCGCCGGCGGAATTGTCGGTGCTGGATTCCGTGCCCAGCCCCAGGAATTTAATGCGCGTCGGGTCTACGTCGTACTGGTCGATCAGCCTCAATACGGCATTTGCCGCCATCGTGTAAACGCTGTGGTTAGGCCCGCGAATGCGAAAACTGCGCCCCACGACCTCACGAATTTTCGGCCACTGGTTGTCCGTCCAGTCACACCAGTCCTCAAGCCATACGCGGTACGGCGGGACATAGGCGGCGAGGCCGCTGATTCCGATGGATTTATTCGATCTGGACATGTCTTCTGAATGGTTCAACGTAGCCCGGCGATTTTAGTGTCCCCGGGCACATCACTCAACCATTTATTCCACTGTGATCGTAATTACTTCGGACATGACCGGCGGATCGTGTGGGATATGCAGGTGGTCGGCGAGCAGCAGGCGCAGCGTGTGCTGGCCTGGATCAAGCGTAATCTCCGTTCGGGTGCTGCCATCGCCGAAGTGCACGTGATTGGCGTCGGACGGCACCGGCGCCGTGAGCTCGGGCAGGTCCGTATCGATCAATAAATGGTGGTGGCCCGAATCGGCCTGCTTGTCGCCCGCTTTGGCGACGTTCATTACGTCGATCCCAAATTCGATGTCGATCGGGTTTGAGACCGTATCGCCGTCAGCCGGCGTTATGAAAAATACCCGGGCACCTTCCGGCGAGGCGGTGCGCGGCCGGACAGCGGTCTCAGGTGTTACCGCAGGTGCTGCCTCCGTCGCCGTTTCGCTCATAGCGGGTTTTTCGGATATCGGCGTTGACCGCTCGCCGCACGCGGACAGGCACAATGTAAGGGCCAGTGCAGTGATGGCCAGATCGGGTCGAATCATATTCGTGCTTCCTCTTTTCTTGTTGTTTCAGACGGCGAACAGCGCGAATAAAAAGGCACCTAGCATCGTCATGGCTGCGCCCACCGAATAGCTGATAACCAGCGCAACGTGCTTTATGAACGTCAGGATTCTCCCCTGACCATAAACACGGCGCATCGCCATGTACAGGTAAACAGGTATGTAGAGTGACGTCGCAACGAGTACAAGCACGGAAATTGCCTCGGGAATGCGCAGAAGCGCCGAAATTCGCGCAAACAATATCTCCAGGATCAATATCAGGAAGAAGAACGCGTGGTAATTAATGACGAACAGCAGATGCTCGACGAAGTAGCGGCGCGAAAGCGGGTACAGGACCTTCAGAACAAGTGCCATTAGCGGCAACAGCACAATCAGCGCGACAGGAATATTGTCGAGCATTAGTCCAATGAGCGTCCTGCCCTTGTCCGCACCGATGCGCTCGCAAACTCGCTCCAGGCGTTCAGGCGTGAGTCGTTTTTTCAGCCACGGCGGCAGGTCGGTTACGTCATCGTCGTCGACAAGGCACTCTCCGGTCTCATCGTCGATCTGGATATTGAAACCTGCATTGATATTGACCTTGTTCCCGTTAGTTTCAGGATCCTGTTCGTCGCCCTCGCCTTGCGCGTGATCAACGGGGTTTGCAGCGCCGACAATAATGCCGTCCTGGGCAAGTTCGTCGAGGACCTCCTGTTTCGCGGCGGCAGCTTCTGCGGCTTTTTCGGCGATTTCTTCCGGCGTCGGCTCGGGCTCGGGTTCGAATAACAGGCCCAGGTCGTCGCGGGGATCGAAGAACGCCACGACGAAAAAGATGACGCTAAGCACCAGGTAAGTGCGAAACGGTGGCATGAATCGCGCACGTCGACCTTCAAGGTAATCACGCGTCAGGCGACCGGGATGGGCCAGCAGCGGAATCAGTGTTCGCCAGATACGCGAGTCGAGTTCCAGTAGGTCGCCAAAAGCATCGCTTATGAGCTCCCAGAGACTGATCAGGCGACTGCTTGCCCGCTGCCCGCAGTTGCCGCAATACTGGCCCCTGAGGCGCGTGCCACAGTTGAGACAATCGGGGCTTTCGAGCGCTGCCGGCAAATCCTGTGCGTCGTCTTCTCGGAGTGTGCGGCTGGAAATTTTGACTGCGGCACCGAACTCTTCGGCGGCTGTCGCTTTGGCGTCGGCGAAAAAGCCATCCAGCAATTCGTTGAACGCGCGATCGGCGCTGCACTGGAACTGGCAGATGTGGGTCGCGCCGACTTCGGGCTTGCTGCGGACATTGAAAAGACGAACGTCTGTGATGCCCTGCTGTTTCCGGGATTTTTCGGCGAGCTCGGCCAGCCATTGCTCAAGCTCGGCAACCCGTTCCTGCTCTACCGAGAATGTCAGCTCATGCAGTGGCCCGGCTTGCGTCGTCATCGGGCCCGATCAGGATTTCTGGGTCTTCTTCTTGCTCGAGGCCTTCTTGCTCGCAGCTCGTTTCGTGGCCGTCGTTTTCTTGCGGGCAGCCTTTTTCCTCGGGCTCGCTTTTGGCGGGGTTGGCACTGACTTGTCGACAGGTACCCGCGCCAGTTCCTCGGTCGTAAAGTCGTCGACGTCGAGCAGTGCTTCAACCTTGCCATGGTACTCACGCAGCGCGCGCGCCTCTGCTTTGCTGACGACCTGGGCCTTTTCTGCCTCATCGATTTGCAAACCGAGGTAGTCAGAGTCAATCAGTCCTTCCTTGCGTGCCTGGCGCAGGCGACGTTCGAGTGGTACGTGTTGCTTTGTCAGTTCCAGGGCTTCCTGCAACAGTCCCAGCGGATTGCCGGGTTCCAGCGTCGTGTATGCGAGCGCGCTGAGACGGTCTCTTGCCTCGCCCGGCGTCGTCACAAGTTCGACGACCCGGGATGCCAGTTCATCCGATGGCGCGGAATAAGTGCGGCCTCGCGGGAAGATAAACAGGCGCAGCAGCATGGCGACCGGACGATTCGGGAGATTACGCAGGAACGCGTGCAGTGATTCCTGCGCCTGGTACATCAGGGTGCGCACGGACCATTCCACGAGCGGCAGGTCCGTTGCCCGGCGTCCCTGGTTCTCGAAATGCTTGAGCACGGTCGATGCCAGGTACATGGAGCTCAAAACATCACCCAGGCGCGCTGACAGGAGTTCCCGTTTCTTCAGGCCACCGCCCAGTGTCAGCATTGCGAAATCCGAGGCCAGCGCGAAGTTGGCACTGTAACGGTTGATGTTCTGGTAGTAGCGGCGTGTCGGTGTGTTCAGCGGTACGCGACTGAACTTGGCGTGAGTCAATGCGAGGAAAAACGAACGCGCGAGGTTGCTGATCGCGTATCCAATGTGACCAAACAACGCACTATCAAATTCGATCAGGCCACGATCATGATCCTCGTCACCGGCCGCTTGAAGTTCTCTCAGCACGAACGGGTGGCAGCGAATCGCGCCCTGACCATAAATGATGAGACTGCGCGTCAGGATGTTCGCACCCTCGACCGTGATGGCTATCGGCGTCGCCATGTAACCACGACCAAGGTAGTTTTTGGGCCCCATCATCACGCCTTTGCCACCGTGTACGTCCATCGCATCGTTCGCGACCCTGCGAGCCATCTCGGTGCAGTGGTACTTGAGGATGGCGGACGGCACGGCGGGCTTCTCGCCCTGGTCGATCGCACCGGCGGTAACGGCGACCGCGGCGTTCATAATATAAGTCTGGCCTGCAATGCGTGTCAGCGCTTCGCCGACTCCTTCGAAGTTCGCGATCGAGGTGTTGAACTGCTTGCGAATAATCGCGTACGCGCCCGTCGCATAACTCGCGGCCTGTCCACCGCCCGAGGCTGTCGCCGGCAGCGTAATCGCCCGGCCGACGGAGAGCAGTTCGACGAGCATCTTCCACCCTTTGCCGGCCTGTTCCTGACCGCCGATGATGGCGTCGAGCGGCACGAAAACGTCTTTGCCCGAAGTAGGGCCATTCTGGAAGGGGATCGAAAGCGGATAATGACGGCGGCCTACTTCCACTCCAGGTGTGTCCGTCGGAACGAGAGCAGCGGTGATGCCGTATTCGTCCTTGTCGCCAATCAGGTGATCGGGATCATACAATTTAAACGCCAGGCCCAGCACGGTAGCGACCGGCGCCAGCGTAATGTAACGCTTGCTCCAGTTGAGCCGTATGCCGACTATGCTCTTGCCGTTCCATGTGCCCTTGCAGACGACACCATTGTCGATCAGTGCCGCGGCGTCAGAGCCTGCCTGCGAGGAGGTCAGCGCGAAGCAGGGGATCTCGGTGCCAGCGGCAAGGCCTGGCAGATAGCGGTCTTTCTGTTCTTCCGTGCCGTAATGCAGCAGCAGTTCCGCGGGCCCCAGTGAATTGGGGACGCCGACCGTCGATGAGGCGGTCGGGCTGCGGCTGGCGAGTTTCGTAATGACCGCGGCATTTGCATAGGAGGAGAACTCGAGGCCGCCATATTGCTTGGGAATGATCATCGCGAAGAACTTGTTCTCGATGATGAAATCCCATACCTCTTTGGGCATGTCGGCGAGCTTGTGGCAGATCTCCCAGTCGTCGATCATCCTGCAAAGTTCTTCGCAGGGGCCGTCAATGAATGCCTGTTCCTCATCCGATAGCTTCGGTGCCGGATACGACATGAGCTTGTCCCAGTCAGGCATCCCGGAGAATAATTCGCCGTCCCACCAAACGCTGCCGGCCTCGAGCGCCTCGCGCTCGGTATCCGACATCGACGGCAGCATCTTGCGGTATACGTCCAGCAACGGCTTGGTAATTTTTTCGCGTCTGACTTCAACGAAGTTCGGGATCAACATGAGCCCGAACATGAGAGTCAGGAATAGCTTCCAGAGCACGAAGCCGTCGCCGAAGATCCAGTAGGCGAGCAGAGCGATGCCCGTCGCAATCGTCGACGTGCGCAAATCGATGCGTTGGTAAGCGAGAAATATTCCACCGCCTACAAACAGCAGCAGCCACAGTATGCTAACAATCAAACCGGACAATTCGAATACCTCGCGAACTCAATGAACCTGACATTAAAGTCGCTATGCGACGCCAATCTACACTTTATAGCAGTTCCTCGATCGCAGCACGTTCCTCGCGAAGCTCCGTCTCCGTTCTGTCCATGCGTTTGCGACTGAAGTCGTCAATCGACAGCCCCTCAACGATTTCGTACCGGCCATCACGGCAGCGAACCGGGTAGGAATAGACGATGCCAGGCTCGATGCCGTAGCTGCCATCAGACGGGATAGCCATGCTAACCCAGTCATCATCCGCTGTGCCGAGCGCCCAGTCGTGCACGTGGTCGATGGCCGCCGAGGCCGCCGACGCGGCCGATGATGCGCCACGTGCCTGAATGATAGCCGCGCCGCGCTGCTGCACGACCGGAATGAACTCATCGACGAGCCAGGCCTGATCGATTAGCTCTTTCGCGGCAGCGCCGCCAACGCTGGCATAACTGATGTCGGGGTACTGCGTCGCCGAGTGATTGCCCCAGATCGTCATGCAACGAATGTCATTGACATGGCTGCTCGTTTTGGCTGCAAGCTGGGCCTTGGCGCGGTTGTGATCCAGGCGCGTCATCGCCGTAAAGTTGCGTGGGTCGATGTCGGGAGCATTGCTGCTTGCGATCAGCGCATTTGTATTGGCAGGATTGCCGACGACAAGCACCCTGATATCCTTGCTTGCGTGCGCGTTTATCGCCTTGCCCTGTACGGAAAAGATTGCCGCATTGGCTTGCAACAGGTCTTTGCGTTCCATACCCGGGCCGCGCGGCCTCGCGCCTACCAGCAAGGCAAAGTCGCTGTCCTTGAACGCGGTGTTCGGATCGTCAGTTGCGACGATGCCGGCCAGCGTCGGGAACGCGCAGTCATCGAGCTCCATGACGACGCCATGCAGTGCCGCCAGCGCGGGCGGGATTTCCAGCAGTTGCAAAATGACGGGTTGGTCATTGCCAAGCATCTGGCCTGATGCGATGCGGAAGGCGAGCTGATAGCCGATCTGGCCAGCAGCGCCAGTAATGGTGACGCGTACGGGTGCTTTCATGGTTGAATTCCTGGGTTGCTATGCGGCGAATTGCGGCGGCGATTTTAACATCGGCGAAGCGATCAAACACTGGTGTTGATTACTTATCCGCGCCGATATCGGCGAAATTCGGGAATATTCGCTTGAATTCGTCGTATTCGCCGTCTGCAAGGGCTTCCTGACCGCTTTCGCGCAGTCGCTTGATACAGGCCAGCCAGGACTCGGCGGACTCGCGGACCTTCGCCGGGCAGGCGCCGCCTGTTGCAAGCGCTTTTTCCTCAGCGGCCACTGTAAATGACGCGGCTCCCGAGGCGGTTTCAGCCGCAAGGCGCTTCGCCGAGATGCGCTCGCCCTCGTCGGCCCTGGTGCTGCTTGCCGCGATATTCTCATCGGCGGTGACGCGCCTGGCCGAGACGTCTTCATCGGGGGCGGCGGCCGCGTCCGTTCGCGGAGTCGCGGATGGAACGACCGGTACCTGCTTGGCGCCCGACTGCGCTTGCGCACGTACATCGGCCTCACGCAATACCGCCATGTCCTTCGGCGTGAAGGCATCCATCGACACTGTTTCGGGCTCGATCTGTGGCAGCCGGGTCAGTTCCAGGACGATTGCGAGGCTCAGGCCGATGGTGGCCGCCCAGGCGGCCGGCCGCAGCCAGGTGCGGGCGCGTAAATACGGCGTGCGGCCTTCACGGGCCGCCATTCGCAGCACCCTTTTGTTCAGGCGCTCGGGCGCTTGCTCCTGCGCCAGTGCCGCGTAGGTGTCCGCGACGAGCGGGTCGTCCGCAAGATTTTTTCGCTCGTTACTCATGGTCGCTCCGATTGTTCATCGATCGCCGCGCGCAGCTTGTTCACCGCGTAGCGTAGCCGACTCTTCGCGGTTTCACGGTTGCTGCCGGTAACCGCGGCAATCTCGTCGAGGTTCAGGCCGGCTTCCTCGTGCAGCAAGAAGACATCCCGCTGTTCGTCGGGTAAGTCCAGCAAAGCCCTGGACAGGCGTTCTTTCGCCAGGCTGCGCTCGGTCAGGGTTTCAGGCGGTTCCCCGGGGTGGGAATGCAGTTCTGCGTCCAGCTCGGTGTTGCCCGCATGGCGCTTGTTGCGGCGTAAGTGGTCAATGAAGCAGTTGTGGGCGACACGGTAAAGGAATGTCGTGAATTTGGCGGTTGGCCGATAGGTCGCGCGCGATTTTACGATCTTGCCCCAGACATCCTGGAAGATGTCTTCAGCGGTATCCCGGTGCCGGCACAAGCGCAGCAAGTATCGGTACAAAGGATCGTTGTGGCGCCGGTACAGGGTCTCGAACGCCGCGACGTCGCCGTCCTTGTAACGCAGCATCAGCGCACTATCGTCGGGTGTATGGCCCATGGCTGGAGCATAGGGGAGCGTCGCGCCGCTGCAAAGAGCGGTGCCTGAACTCGTCATGGATTCTGCGCTGGCTGCCATCAAGACCTCGTCTCACTGAATCTATAAACGCAGCCGGTGGCGGGCAGGGGTTACAACAAGGGCGTCAAAAAGCTTGCAATCCGGGTTATTACTGTTATAGTTGACTATAACACCAGTTCACTAGGATAATTCACAGCACCGGGCCAGTCCCGCGAGATATAAAATGTCCAAATCAATACAACGTAACAACGAAATCATAAGCCTCACCCTGATGCTGCTCTTCGTCGTCGCGCTGGTCGCTGGCCAGGCGGATGCGAGGATCCAGGACGAGGTTCGGGCCGAAGCCGAAGCTGAGGTCATGCATATCCATTTTTCGGGAAGCGACGGTTAATGAACCCCAAATGGGATGAAGATCAGCCGATTTATCGGCAGCTGCGCGATCGCGTGGTGGCGATGATACTCGAGGGCGTTCTCGGTGACGGTGATGCTCTGCCGTCAGTGCGCAACGTGGCCGCAGAGTACCGACTGAATCCGCTGACGGTTCTGAAGGGTTACCAGGAGCTTGTGGACGAGGGACTGGTCGAGAAGAAGCGCGGTCGCGGCATGTTCGTAAATGAAGGTGCTCAGACGAAGCTTCTGAAAGCCGAACGGCAGCGTTTCCTCGAAAAGGAGTGGCCGAAAGTGCGGGCGACCATTGAGCGGCTTGGACTCGATGAGACCGAGCTGCTGCGCGCCAAAAAATCGAACAAAGATGCAGGAGAAAAGAATGACTAGCGTCGTCAGTGCCCGCGGAGTCTCAAAACACTTCGGAGCGGTCCGAGCTGTTGATGATGTCAGTTTTGAAATAGAGCAGGGCAAAATTCTCGGTCTGATCGGTCCGAATGGCGCCGGCAAGACCACGTTATTGAAAGCCGTGCTCGGACTGACGGACTGTGACGGCGAGCTCTCGGTGCTGGGACTCGATCCGTTCAGGCAGCGCAAGGAGCTCCTGAAGAACATCTGTTTCATTGCTGACGTGGCGGTCCTGCCGCGCTGGATAAAGGTGACGCAGCTGCTCGAGTTCGTTGCATCAGTGCATCCGAACTTCTCCCGCAAACGTGCCGAGGGATTCCTGAGTCAGACCAAGGTTCGGTCAGATGCCAAGGTTCGCGAACTTTCAAAAGGCATGGTGGTGCAATTGCACCTGTCCATCATCATGGCGATTGATGCCAAGCTGCTTGTCCTCGATGAGCCAACGCTGGGCCTCGATATCATCTTCCGCAAAGAATTCTATAGCAACTTGTTGAACGATTACTTCGACGAACAGCGCACGATTCTGATCACCACGCACCAGGTAGAGGAAATCGAGAACCTGTTGACCGATATCATGTTTATCAATGACGGAAAGATCCTGCTTGACTCTCCGATGGACATAATCGCCGATTCCTACGTGGAGCTCATGGCATCGGGCGAAGATGCGATCAGGGCGCGAGGGCTCGGGCCCATCGCCGAACATGAGATTTTCGGCAAGTCCGTTTTGTTGTTCGAAGGCGTTAGCCGGGAAAACCTCGACGGGCTGGGCGAGCTTCGCACGCCCTCGGTAGCGGACCTGTTCGTCGCCAAGGTGAAAGGAGCGCGCAAATGAACGGCAATCAACTGGCATTGATCAAACGCGAATTCTGGGAACATCGTTCGATCTATGTGACGCCACTGGCGATCGGAAGCATCGTAACGCTGAGCGTTCTGGCCATGCTGGTGTTCGCGTCAGGATTCGCAAAAGAGCTCGACCTGGCAATTTTCGGCGCCTCCAATTTAGCCGGTGAAGGCGAGCGCAAAGCTGCATTGACGGCGTTTTTCGTTGGCACGTCGTGGCTGTTTCTGGTCGCCCTTGCGATTTTGACGGTGTTCTATTGTCTCGATTCCCTGTACGGCGAGCGCAAGGACAAAAGCATTTTGTTTTGGCGCTCCCTGCCGATCACAGATGCGGAGACCGTCATATCGAAACTCATTACGGCCATTGTGATCATTCCAGTCGCCGCCGTAATCGGAATCATCGCGACCCACATTGCCAACCTGATCATTACGAGTATCTGGGTGTCGATGAAAGGCGGTGATGCGGGCTTGTTGATATGGGGCTCGGTGCCATTGTTCGACAATTGGATGGCGGCGTTTATCGTTGTGCTGGCTTCCGGTATCTGGATGTCACCGTTTATTGCTTGGTTCCTGTTCGTATCGGCATGGACGAAGCGCGCGCCGCTGTTAATGGCATTCATGCCGTTGATTCTGATCCCGTTGCTCGAGTGGATATTCCTCAGGACACGGTTTTTTGCGACGGCCGTACTCGATCGCGGCGATGCAATTCCACTGTTCCGGACGCTGGACTTCGAGTCTTTTTTCGAAGAAGAGCATTGGCGGGATGGAATTGACAGCATCAGCCTGCTGGGTCATCTGGACGTTGTGCAGTTTCTGAGCAGTCCATCGATGTGGGGCGGCCTGCTGGTCTGCGCCCTGTTCATCACGGCGGCGATCTATGTACGTCGCTATCGCGACGAAAGCTAGCGGCGAATTTTCAAGCGTTGTTTCAGGGCTTGCCGCTGAGTTTGAATTTCCGCAGCTTGCCGCGGAACTGGTGGTAGCTGAGGCCCAGCAGATCGGCCGCCAGGCGCTGGTTAAAACGCGATTTCTCCAGGGCCGCCTGCAGCAACTCGATTTCGGTATCCACCAGTCGCTGCTGCAAATCTGTCGGTAACAGCGGGCGCTTTCGTTTCACAGGCAGTGGCGTCGTTGCGGATTCGACGCCCGCTATCCTGAACGGCGAATCGAACGGGTCGAGTGCGATTCGGGAAATCGGCTGTTCGGGATCCTTAGCCCTGTATACGGTTCTCTCGATCGTGTTCTTCAGTTCCCGTACATTGCCCGGCCAATGATTGCGCAGCAGCGCTGATGATGCCCGCGGACTGAAGCCGGGAAAATAGCTCCACTTCAGTTCGCTCGCCATGTGAATTGCGAATGCGTTTGCCAGCGGCAGAATGTCTTCGACTCGTTCGCGCAGCGGCGGAACTGTGATCACGTCAAACGCGAGGCGGTCGAGCAGGTCTTTTCGAAATCGTCCTTCCGCGGTTAGCGACTGCAGATCCGCGTTCGTCGAACCAACAATGCGTACGTCAACCTGCAGGGTTTCGCTGCCGCCAACGCGCTGAACCTCCCCGTACTCGATGGCCCGCAGGATCTTCTCCTGCGTGCGAAGCGGAATTGTCGCCAGCTCATCGAGAATCAGCGTGCCGCCGTCTGCGCGCTCGAAGTGCCCAATATGTGTCTTGGCCGCCCCCGTAAACGCGCCGGCCTCGTGACCGAACAGTTCGGACTCCAGGATGGTCTCCGTGAGCGCCGCACAGTTGACCTTGACGACCCGCTGTTCCCAGCGGTCGGACAGGAAATGCAGGCGCGAGGCAATGAGTTCCTTGCCCGTGCCCCGTTCGCCCACGACCAGCACCGGTTTCGACAAGGTTGCCGCCCTGGACACGTGCTCGAGCATTTCCAGAAACGCCGGCGCTTCACCGATGATCTGCTGGGATTCGGAGCGAGATGCCATTGGCTAATTAAGCCAGAAAGTAGCAGAAAAGACCAATAGATAGTGAAATTCGCCAATTAATGATAACCGAAAAATCACATTAAATCTTAAGTTATCTCTATAAATCAGAGTGTTATGCGACACCGACTCAGTTGGCACGAATGCTGCAGTGTCTATAAGCAGGATTCACCTGAAAAGAGGAAACACTCATGGGCATATTCACGAGATTCAGCGACATCGTGAACTCCAATATCAACGCCATTCTCGACAAAGCCGAGGACCCCGAGAAAATCGTTCGGCTGATGATCCAGGAGATGGAGGACACGCTCGTTGAGGTCAGGTCCGCGGCGGCACGCTCGATTGCAGACAAGAAAGACCTGAACCGAAAAATAGAGAACCTGGATCGCGAAAGAAGTGACTGGGATGACCGGGCGGAGCTCGCCATGCGCAAAGGGCGTGAGGATCTCGCCGAGGCGGCACTGGTGGAGAAGTCACGGGCGTCCAGTGCGGTCGACGTTTTGAAAGAGGACTACTTCGCTGTTGAGGAAGGCCTGGCGAAACTCAACGAGGATATCGCCCGACTGGAAAGCAAGCTCGAAGATGCAAAGACGAGGCAAAAGTCACTGCTGGCGCGTCACAAGACTGCAAGCAGCCGGCTGGCGGCCCGCAAGAAAATACATGACTACAAGATCGATGACGCCATGGTTCGGTTCGAGGCGTACACGCGCCGCATAGATGATGTCGAAGGTCGGGTCGAAGCCTATGACCTGGGCTTGCCGAAAGACCTCAACCACGAATTCGCCGGCCTGGAGGCTGAGGAACTGGTCAAAGAGGAACTCAATGCGTTGAAGGAACGGGTTGCTTCCGAACAAAACAGTCGCAGAGAGGCCGAGTAATCGAGGACTTTGGGAGGAGCAGAGAATGAGTCGAGAGACCTGGGATACGGACTTCGAAGCACTGCGCGGATTCTACCGGGATCGCGAGAACGGCTGGGTGTTTGGCGTCTGCGCAGGTATCGCCGATCGTTTCAACTTCGAGGTTGCTACGGTCAGGGTGATCGCGGTAATCAGCCTGCTGCTGTTCTTCTGGCTGACGGCGGCCGTTTACCTCGGTGCCACCTTGCTGATAAAGGAAAAACCGCTGGTATATTCGGGCCGCAGAAAAGAAAATGATTTCTGGCGAACCTATAGCGGTAAGCACTGGAGGCGCTCATGAGTTCATACAGCGAGACGTCAGAAGGTCGCCTGTATCGGGATGCCGACCGGGCGGTCCTGGGCGGCGTCTGCGCCGGGCTGGCCGGGTATTTCGGACTGAATCTGAGGGTCACGCGCTTCCTGGCATTTATTGCGTTCCTGATGGCGATGCCTTTCGCCGTTATCGGCTACCTGGCGGCAGTCTGTCTGATCCCAGCTGTGTCGCAACGCGGTCCCGGGGTGGTCAGTGAGGGCTGCTGCTGGGGAATTGGAAGATCAAGGCGGTCGCGGCGGGCGTGGAAAGCACGAGAAGCGAATGAAACACGGGAGCGAACCGCCACGCCGGCAGGGCCCACCGTCAAGGATGTCCGTGAGCGATACCAGTCCCTGGACAAGCGTCTTGCGGAATTAGAGAAACAGGTAACTTCACCGCGCTTCCAGCTCGAACAGGAGTTCCGCAAACTTTGAAAAACAGAAACAGCAAAGGGGCCTGTAAATGAACACATTGTTTTATGTCGTTTGCATAGTCGCAATCGTCTTTACGGCGCAAACCATCCAAAAGTACATGAAGATAAAAAGCGACGAAAAGAAAGCCCAGGATCCTGAACTCGAGGAAACGCTAGCCCAGATTGAGCGACTGGAAGAGCGCATCAAGGTCCTGGAACGCATCGTTACTGAAAACAAATTCGATCTGAGCCGCGAGATCAGCAATTTGAAATAGCGGGGAGCCTGACAATGCGCCTGCAATGCAAAACGCCCGTCATATGACGGGCGTTTCAGTTAAGAACCGTTGTGTACGGCGATCAGTTGCCGCGTTCTTTGTAGGCACGAACCTGCGTATTAAAATCTTCGGCAACAAGGTTCATTTCTTCGACAGCCGCATTGTACTTCTTGTTCAACATATCGATGCGCTGTTGCTTGGCCTCTTCATCCTGCTCGTCCGGTCCGGCGACAGTCTCTTGTTCAGTAGCCTCAATGCAAGAGAGATACTCTTCCATCGCGCTCATATAAGCCTTGACGCCACGTTGACCGGCGATCATTTCTTCCTTGGTCGCGGTTGCTCCGTCCGGCACGTCTGCGCGAGTCGGATAGTCGCAGGCCAACGCCAGGGGTGCCGCGAATATCGCCATCAAAGAAAAAATTGTAATTGTAATCTTGTTCATTGGGTCTACTTGATTGCGCCCGGAGGGCCGCCGCAGCAGCCGGGCAGGTGGGTTTCGATACGATATTAGATCATGTTGCCGGTTAGGAGTGAAGCCAGCTAAAAGAGATCTTAAAAACAACAAGTTGCACGGATTATCCTGCATTATTGCAGCCGCAAACTGAACATAAAATGAACGAGCGAATCAGGCGAATAGTGCCCGGTAGGAATCGGTACCGTCGGCCTGCGCCGTCAGGAGTTCAAGGTAATTGTCCGCACTCATCGGCTCACCGAAAAGCAGGCCCTGTACGTAAGTGCAACCGAGTTTCTGCAGGAATACCAACTGCGCTTCTTCTTCGACGCCCTCAGCGACGACATCCATATTGAGGTTGCGTCCCATCTGGATGATTGTGTCGACAATCGTGGCGTCATCCGGATTCGTGACAATATTCCGGACGAAGGACCTGTCGATTTTCAGCGTACTGATCGGGAATTGCTGCAAGGCGCTCAGAGACGAATAGCCGGTGCCGAAGTCATCAATGGCGAGATGCAGGCCAAGCCCGTAAAGTTGATCGAGCAACTTGATCGTTCGTTCCGGATTCTCCATCAATGTCGTTTCGGTGATTTCGAGTTCGAGCGACGTTGGAGAGACTTCATGTCCGCGCAATATCGAACCGATACGACGGATGAAATTGGCCT
Organism: Woeseiaceae bacterium; assembly: GCA_049666725.1. Taxonomy (GTDB): domain Bacteria; phylum Pseudomonadota; class Gammaproteobacteria; order Steroidobacterales; family Woeseiaceae; genus UBA1847. Next base: position 12,693 of record JBATHK010000114.1, on the reverse strand, counting down.
GTCGCAGCTGCTTGAGCGACAGGTTGACAGAAACGCGCCCTGGCGAAGAGACTGTTTTCTGCCAAATACGAAAGTCTTCGCAGACCTTGTCCAGCACCCATTCGCCGATTTCAATGATCAGGCTCGATTCTTCGGCAATCGGTATGAAATCAGACGGAAGCACGAGGCCGCGCTCTGGCAGCTCCCAGCGGACCAGGGCCTCAGCTCCAAAAACCTCACCGGTCTCGAGGTTATATTTGGGCTGGTAGTGGACAAGCAGTTCGTCGCGCTCGAAAGACCGCTTCAGTTTGCTTTTCGTCATTAACCTTTCCACCGTAGCCTCGTTCATTTCTGGCTTGTAAAACGAGAATACGTTGCCGCCGCTCTTTTTCGCGTGATATAGCGAGGCGTCGGCATTTCGGATCAGGTCGATGACATTCGGCGCGTCTTTCGGGTAATACGCAATGCCCATACTTGCGGTCATGAACACCTCATGCCCTTGTACAAAGAACGGGTCAGCGAGACGATTCAAGAGCGACTGGGCGAGTTCGCGGGTCGATTTCAGGCCGGCGGCGCTTGGGCCAAGTCCATCGACCATTACGGCAAACTCATCGCCAGCCAGGCGTCCGATAATCGAGTCCTTGGGCAGTGCCGCGGCAAGCCGCTCTGCAACCGTTTCCAGCGTCATGTCGCCTGCGAGGTGTCCAAAGGTATCGTTGATTTCCTTGAAGTAATCGATATCGACGTAGAAAAGGCAAAGCGGCCGGCCGGCCCTGCGCGCCCGCGCGATGCCGCGCTGTAGCAGGTGCTGGAACTGCATGCGGTTTGGAATCTTGGTCAGGGCATCAATGCGAGCAAGATAGCGAATGCGTTTCTCGGCGCGCCTGCGTTCAGTGATGTTCTGCGCCGCATAAATACGGTTTACTGTCCTGCCATCATGGTCTTTGACAACCGAGCAGGTGTAGGAAACGGGCATCGATTCACCGAACTTCGATACGAACATGGCTTCTTTTGGCAAGCCAGACGATGAATCGTCGATGAGCGAACGGCCTTTGCTGTCATCGACAATAAGATCGACTGAGGTGCCAAGTAGTTCATCTTCATCGAACCCGAGCAGGTGTGTTGTCGCCGTATTTATTCGCTGGATCGTGCCGTCCGCTTCCGTGACGATAATCGCTTCGTTCATTCCTGAGAGGATGTTGTCGAGATAATCCCTTGATATCGTTGTTCTCTGCAGCCGCTCTCGCATGTCGTTAAAAACAGCCGCAAGTTCGCCGATATCGTCGCCGAGGGTTTCCGGCAAAGGCTCGCCAAAATCGGCGTCGCGGAATTTTTCAGCCTGGAGCTTCAGCTGCGCGATGCGCTGCAGGCGATTCCGCACAATCAGCCAGACTATGGCGCCACTCAAAAGTAATACGGCCAGCGTGCCGCCGCCGATCCAGTAATAGCTGGCCTGACGGCTCCGGAGTTCGCTCGCAGAGAGCCGGTCCGCAAACGCCGCATACTCGGCGTTTAATTCTTCCAGGTCGAACGATCCACTCAGGTATCCGACATCGTTGTCGTTATCGACAACCGGGTAAGCGATAACAAGACGCGCGGGCAACCAGGTCGTTGCGGCGGCGTTGTCCAGCGCCGGAATGTCCCCGCTCTCCCAGAATTCCCCGGTGCGACTGGTAAAACGGATGCCGGTCAGACTGTCGATTGTGCCGAGTGCCCGGTTCAGTGCCGGCGTCAATGCGCTCGCGTCACCGATGGCGTTTTCAACAATCAGGGTGTCGGCTACGGCGTGAATTCTTGATCGTGCGCGACGCTCAAAACTTTCCTGCATGAAGGCGTAGTGTTGCTCGGAGCTCGTGGTTACGATTTCCCTGGCGAGCCATCGATACTGTCCATAGAACATGGACAACATGACGACAGCGGCAATGGCGCCAAGCGCCACCGCAAATAGCCATACTCGCGAAATCCTGGTGCCGACCATATTGTCATTATTATTCGGCCACTAACGCGCACAAGTGTAGCATCCGGCGGGAATTGACGAGAAATTTCCATTACGGACTATTTTAGCCGTACGGGGGCCGGGCTTGGCGGCGAGGCCCGGGAGCTGCGGGGCTGGCTCCCGCTACTTGTCGCGATTGCGTTTTTCGACAAATTCGGTGGGTTCTGCCTGGCCCGTCGTCTTCATGATGCCCTCGACAACGGCGCCTTCCGCAACGGCAATGGCATCGCCGCTTACAGTGCCGACGATCTTCGCCGTGGCGGCTATTTCCACCTTGCCCGCTGCAACGATATCCCCTTCGACGTGACCGGAGATGATGACCGTATCCGCCTTGATGGTGCCGCGCCAAAGGCCATTGCGCGCCAATGTGACGGTACCCTCGACGTCGCAGTCGCCTTCGATCTCACCGTTGACCAGGAAATCGCCGTTGCCGTCGATCGCGCCTGTAATCTTGCAACCTTCATTAATCAGCGTTGCAGCCCCTGAGGAACGGTCGCGAAGGCGCCGCCGCATTGCTTCATTCATACCAGTCGAGCTCCGGGTAGTGAGGTTAATAGTCTAGGGCGGATAGTACCGGGAGACGCAGCCCAGTGTTAATGATATCCGTAGCCAATGGCTTCAATCGAGACAAGTATGCCGCCCTCGAAAACCAGGCGTCGCATGAACTTGCGCGGGCCGAAGTTGTAAACGTACTCGGTCACGGCAACTTCCTGCGTGAAGCGGCTGAAACCCGGAAAACGCCCGGTCGAAAAGCCGGGCGGCGAGCCGCGTCGAGTTGACAGGTCGATTCCACGCACGACGTAGCCGAGGTGACGCATAGTCGTCGGTTCACCGCAGGCACGGCGTACCTGTTCTGCATGCATGTTCTTGATGACGATCTTGCTGCCACATCGGAATGCGTGTGCGGGCGAGGCGAAGGTCACGGCGAGCAGAAAACAGATGCCGGCCAAGCTGAGTCGAGAGGATATATTTGTTGCTTGCGCTGCACGCACGTCTTGAGCCCGGGTGTGATCGTCAGAATGTCTCTGCAGAATAGCAAAACCGCGAAAAGCCGACCGAGCCAAACGTGGCGAAACCCGGCAACCAGAGTATGCTCGGTCGGATGCCGGACGCCGGTGTTGCGGTTATGGTAAAACAGCACGCGGGCTTCGCACTGAAGGCAACTTCCAAAAGGACGAAATTTGAAGCAGCGGTTTGAAAAGCGCCTGGCAGCGATTACCGCTGCGAGTAACGATGCTTTGTGCGGCGGACTGAAGGGCGTCGAGAAGGAATCGTTGCGTGTGGCGCCCGATGGCGCACTATCGATGAAACGGCACCCCGCGTCTCTCGGGTCGGCGCTGACGAACCGCTACATTACGACGGATTTCTCGGAGTCGTTGCTCGAGTTTGTAACGCCAGCGTTTGCGACGACATGGGAGGCGCTGCAGTGTATCTGTGATATTCATCAGTTTACGTATTCGAATCTCGAAGATGAAATGCTCTGGCCGGCAAGCATGCCGTGCCTGATTCCCGACAACGACGACATTCCGCTGGCCGAGTACGGCACCTCGAACGTGGGGCGCATGAAGACGATTTATCGTCGTGGACTCGGTTATCGATACGGTCGGCAAATGCAGCTCATAGCCGGCGTGCATTTCAACTACTCCCTGCCGGTAGATTTCTGGCCTGTCTACCGCGAGGTCGTTGGCGTCGAGCAGGACGCAGATCAATTTCGATCGGACCAGTACCTGGGGCTGATTCGCAATTTTCGCCGAATGGGCTGGCTCATTCTCTACCTGTTCGGCGCTTCGCCGGCCTTCTGCAAGTCGTTTACCAGCGGTTCAGCCGTGACCATGAGAACGCTCGAGGCGAATACGATTTTCGAACCGTATGCTACGTCCCTGCGCATGAGTGATCTCGGCTATAGCAACCAGAATCAGTCGAAGATCAACATTTCGCTGAACAGCCTCGATGAGTACGTCGGTGATCTGAAGGCAGCTATTTGTACCCCAGAGCCGGCTTACAAGGCGATCGGCGTCAAAGTTGATGGCGAGTACCGGCAGCTCAACGCTAACCTATTGCAGATCGAAAACGAATTCTACTCTCCGGTGCGGCCCAAACGGGTCGCCAAATCTGGCGAGCAACCCACGGCGGCGCTGCGTCGACATGGCATTGAGTATGTCGAAATTCGGTCCCTCGATATCAATCCGTTCGATCCCTCCGGCATCAATCAGAACACGATGCGCTTTGTCGAGGCCTTCCTGATTTACTGCCTGCTCGAGGACAGTCCCAGACTCGACGATGCAGCGTTGGACGAAGTCAGGCGCAACCATACCGAAACTGCAAGGCAAGGCCGTGACGCTGAATTTCGCCTTTTAAGGGACGGAAAACCTGTGACGCTGCAGGCGTGGGCTACCGAGATAATTTCCAACGTGGTCGCCGTTGCCGAGGTGATTGATCGTCACCCGGACAATGAGAGCTATGCTGACTCTGTCCGACTGATGCAAAGACTTGTAGACAACCCCGACGAGACACCGTCTGCACGGATACTCGCCGACCTCGAGGAAACTCAGGCAAGCTTCTTTGCGTATGCATTTGGCCTGGCGAAGGGCCACAGCGACTATTTCGCGTCGATCACGCCGCTGGAGGACGCAAGGAAAGCCGAATTCGAAAAAGAGGCCGCAGAGTCGCTGCTGCGCCAGCAGGCTATAGAGGCGGCTGACAGTATCAGCCTGGACGAGTACCTGCAGCGGTACTTTTCAAACTGCTAGTGTCCTGTTTGCTGTGTCGCGTCGTGTCAGAATGGCAGCGGTGTTCCATTCTCGTACGCGAAGGCGCGATGTAGTTTCTGCAGCCGAAGTGTCATGGGACCGACATGCCCGTCACCGATGACCCGACCATCGGCTTCCAGCACGGGTGTCAGTTCACCCATCGTTCCGCTTGTGAACACCTCATCGGCCGTGTACACCTCGGTAAGTGACAGGTTGCGTTCTTTCGCAGGAATTTTCTGCTGGTCACAAATGTCGAGAATCATCTTCCGCGTGAGCCCGGGCAAGCAGCTGTCCGCCGTGGGCGTCAGCAGCCGATCGTCTTTGACCAGAAACAGGTTGGTATCGTTTGTTTCGGATACGAAGCCGTCTATGTCCAGCATGATGGCGCTATCGACGCCGGCAACATTTGCTTCGATTGACGCGAGTATATTATTGAGAAGATTATTGTGATGAATCTTGGAATCCAGGCACTGGGGCGTGTTGCGCCGCGTCGATGCGGTGATGACGCGTATGCCATCGTCGGAATAGACAGGCGGCTTCCATTCAGCAAGCACGATCAGGGTACAACCCGATTTATTGAATCGCGGGTTCATTCCTGAGGTCACTTTTTCGCCGCGCGTGAGCGTCAGCCGAATATGGGTGTTATCTCGCATACCGTTCGCCTGCAGTGTTTCAAAGATCGCAGTGCGCACCTCGTTTGACGACGGAACATCGGCAAACGCGAGTGCTTTCGCCGAGTCCTGCAGTCGTTCGAGATGGCCATCCAGCTCGGCAATGCGACCATCGTAAATGCGCAGGCCCTCCCAAACGGCATCGCCACCCTGAACAACGCTGTCGAATACCGAAACCGACGCCTCCGAACGAGGAATGAGTCGTCCATTGATGCTTACTAGAATGTCGGCATTTCGCGGGTCTGACAATTTCACCTACTGGTCTCCTCGTGCACTGCCGGCGAGCGCGTTCTCGTACAGCCTGTCGTACCAGGGTTGGCAGTCGGCGAGCAGGCCAAGAAGTTCGTCCGGATACTGCTTCTTTGACTGGTAGGGCGCAAAGCCCGTGCTTTGGTGTACGACATGATACCAATACGGCGCCCAGATACCGTCTTCGGCGATCGGGCCAGCCGCCCAGTGCAGCATGCCAGGATCGAAGCCGAGACCGAGGTGCTCGCACAATTGTGACAGAACTCCGGCAGGGTCCAGCAGTAAATCGCGTGCATCGATAATAGCCGGTGTCTGGCCTGTGGCTCGCAGATCGTCATAGAGCTGCGATTGCGTTTTCAGCCCCGTGTCGGCGAGCGTTGCATGCGGAAGCTGAACGGTCAGCGACGGCAACATGTCGCGCGGATCCCTGATCAGGAAAATATTGCTGGTTTCACGGAGAAAGCCGAGATCAAGCTCGACGAGGTGATGCGCCATGTGCTTTTGAAAAAAGCGAATCGCCGGATCCTGGCGCTGGAGCGCCAGCAGCTCGCGCATAACGGCGGCACCGTCACAGTTCATGCCGGCGATAATGGCGTCGCGTCCCGGATGATCCGCGCCGCTCACCCGAAGGTAGTGCCCGTACAGCGGCTCATCGACAACGCGAATATCGTCGCGTTGCGCAAAGCTGTACATCAATGCCGTGGAAACATTGCGCGGACCTGACCACAGGCAAATCGGCATTTTCATTGTTTTCGGCTCCTTCCGCTGCTGGCTCCGGCCACAGGATTGTAACGGCGCCACGCCGCGGGGGGGAAGCCGGCAGAGAGCTGGAATGGCCGGATTTACACGCGCATGTACCCTCTTGTTGTGCGCCCTGTCACAAAAAAGGCCCTGTTCGGTGTGACCGCCGCGTCAATTTAACTAAACTTGGCGCCTACCGATTATTTGGTTGGCCCGTTGTTGCCTGGTGGAATTTTCTTGTTGAAGACATTCATAGTTGGAATCGTGCTCGGAGTGGCTGGTGCTGCGGCGGTGCTGTATGCGTACCCGGCGGTCGATCAACATCGCGAGAATTCGATCGTTTCTGTCGCAGCGAATGGCGGAAATATCGAGTCTTTCCACATAAACATGCCGATGGACCGCATCATGGTCGGGGCAGCAGGTCAGAAGCAGGCACTGCCGAAAGGCATGAAATGGCCGGCGGATGACGTACTCAAGGACGTTCGAGCCGAGCTTTTCAAGATTCGCAATGCGCGCGATACTGTTGTAGGCGTCGCATCGAGAACGGCGGCCAGGGACGGTTCCGGTGAAGTAATTGACTGGGTCCTGCACCTGCCGGCGCGCGGTTCCATGTTCGTGAACATGCGGCCGGAGGCATTGGAAGGCGGCTTTCGCCGCGGTGAGCTTCAAGCCGGGTCGCGGGAGTTTGCTCCGCTTGGCGGCATGATGTCGGAGCGCTGGGTGCCAAATACATCGGGCGACCCGGACGCGCCGGCCGGACGCATTGAGCTGGTGACGACGTACATAAGCAGGCAGGCAACGCGATGATGAAGTACGTCATTGCATTGCTTCTCGGCATGTTGCTCGGTGCAGCTATTTTTACCATCGGGCTGATCTACAACCCGTTCAACGTGGACAGTGGTTTGTCGCCCCTGTCGGTATCGGATTCCGAGGTCATAGCGCTGAGTTTCTCCGGCGTTCCTTCGGATGCGATTGTGTTTACGAACGACGGTGACTCCCGCGTGAAGCCGTATCCCGAAAAGGTACAGCAGCTGTGGGAAGCGCCCATACGCCTGAGCAGCATAACGGCGACGGTGATGCACGACGCGCGCGGACGAGCGGCCGGCCTTGGCATCAAGTTTTCCTCGCGTTCCGAAAGCACGCGATTGCTGCAGAGTGATGCAATCGTCGATAGTGCCTGGTACATCTACCTGCCGGATCGCGGCAGCCTGTTCGTCGAACAATCCGAAAACCACTGGGGATACCTGCGCGACGTCGTTTTCCCGGCTTATCGAAGCTCAGCGAATAGTTGGAGGGGCAGCTGGCTGGGTGATCTGACAATCGGCCCCGGGGCCCTGCATACTGCCGCCGTAACCGGCGGCGCCGGATCGCTCAGGGGCCTGAAAATGGAAGCCGTTGAGTCCTTGTCCGTACGCGCGTATGCGCTCGATAGTGGCCCGGTTGCGGCCGAAGGGCGTTTGCTGATCGAGCTGCCGCAAAGCCCGCAAGAACTCTAGGGCGAACCCGCCACCGAGTACCCAGCGTTGCCGAATTACGCCTCTGCGGCGATGTCCTTCAGTGATCTGCTCGAGTCAGCGAGTTCTTCCGTCGACAAAACAGCATGCGCAGCAATGAGCGCCTTCGATTGCACGAAGTCTTTTGGCGCATTGACTGCATCGACGGCGATCAGACGATCGTCTTTCAGGTACAGGCAGGCAAACGACTTGTCAGCCGGATTGCCACGTATCACGACCTCGTCGTAACCCTCGGACAGGCCTGCAATCTGCAGTTTCAGGTCGTACTGGTCCGACCAGAACCACGGCACCTGTGAGTAACGTGTCTTGACTCCGCAGAGGTTGTCTGCTGCTGTTTTCGCCTGCTCGACGGCATTGTGGACCGATTCGAGGCGCAGCCGCCGATCGTAGATAGCATTCGGATGCGACGTGCAGTCGCCAACGGCATAGATATCCGTGTCGCTGGTCAGACAGCGGTCGTCGACAAGGATGCCGTTACCTACCTCAAGGCCGGCCTGCTCGGCCAGTTCCGTGTTCGGCTCGATACCGACAGCGATGATCACGAAATCCGCACGAATCTCTTCGTCGCCCGCGATTTCGACGCGCTTGACGCGCTTCTTTCCCCGCAGGGCCGCAACGCCGGTGGAGAGCCTGAGCTTCACGCCCCTGCTGGTGTGCTCGATCTGGTAGAAGTCCGATATTTCCGGGGAAACGACGCGACTCATGACGCGATCAGCCATCTCGATCACGGTCACATCCAGACCGAGGTCGCGCGCCACCGCGGCGGCTTCGAGCCCGATATAGCCGGCGCCAATGATAACCAGGCGTCGTCCGACATCCATCTCGGGACGAATCTGCTCGACGTCATCGATACTTCGCAGGTAGTACACGCTCCTGAGGTTGGTACCCTCGACAGGCAGTGTCCTTGCGCGCGCCCCCAGCGCCAGGACGAGCTTGTCGTAGCCAATGTCCTCGCCATCCTCGATTTGCAGCATCTTGTTGTCACGATCGATCGCTGTGACTGTCGTTTCCAGCCTTACCTCGATTTGATGGTCGTCGTAGAAGTTGTCAGCTTTCAGGTGGAGGCGCTCGGCTGACATCTTGCCGGCAAGAAAACCCTTTGACAGCGGCGGACGCTGATAGGGCAGATACGATTCGTCCCCGACGAGCACGATCGGTCCTTCGAAATTTCGTTGCCGCAACGTGGCGGCGACCTGACCGGCAGCATGGCCGGCTCCTGCAATCACAATTTTCTTGGACACCTAGAGATACTCCGATTTGCTTATGCCGGTGCGAGTGGCCAGAGAATTGGCAACAGGACCATGACCGCGATGAACACGACGATAGTCAGCGGTACGCCGACCTTCAAATAATCGACAAAGCGGTATCCGCCGGGACCCATGACCAGGATGTTGGCCGGGTGCGAGATCGGGCTTGTGAAGCTCGCCGAGGCGGCCATCGCGACGGCCATCATTGCAGTCTGTGGCGCCAGGCCCATGTCTGACATCGCGGATAGCACGATTGGAGACATGAGGACGACCAGTGCCGCTGTCGGGATGATCATGGTCGCCATCGCCGTCAGGATGTACAGGCCCATGATTACGGGCCAGGGGCCCGCGTCACCGAGTAGCACCATTACCTGGTCGGCCAGGTAGGTGGCTGCGCCCGTATCCTGCATTGCCGTGCCCAGCGGCAGCATACCGGCGATCAGAAATATCGCTCGCCAGTCGATCGACCGATATGCCTGCTCCATATTCAGACAGCCGGTCAGTACCATGATAGTTCCGCCGATGACGGCCGAAATCGAAATCGGCGCATAGCCGAGCATCACGGTAACGACCACGCCGAGCATGATTGCCGCCGCAAGCGGGGCGCGGCGAGTATCCGGTGGTTCCTGCCCGAGCGGTGTCAAAATCAGGAAGTCGGAATCCGAGGACAGCAGCTGCAGGCGATCCCGCGGCCCGAGCAACAGCAACGCGTCACCTATCTGCAGGCGTTCATCTGCAAGGTCAGTTCCGACGGTTTCACCTTCCCGCTCGATGCCCGCCAGTTCGATGCCGTAGCGCTCCCGGAAGTTGAGCTCACCTACCGACCTGCCGGCGAGCGTGCTGCGTGGATCGAGTGTCGCATCCATCAATGTCAGTCGTTCTGACTCGAATGCCGACACATTCGCCGGGACCTTGGTGTCAATTTCAAGCTCCTGGAGGCCACGCAAAACATCAAGGTCGCTGTGCTGTCCTTCGATGAGCAGCAGGTCACCACCCAGCAGCACCTCGTCGCCATGCGGCATGACCTTGAGTTCTCCGTCGCGGAATACGGCAAGCACGCGAAAATCGAAAACGTCTGCCAGGCGACTTTTCCTCAGCGTTTCTTCAGCGAGGCCGCTGTGCTTGGGCAGTCGTACGACGAACATGCGTTCGTCCGCATGGTATTTCTCGGCCAGCTGTTCGGGCGTGAATACCTCGACCTCGCTGAAGTCCGGAAACTTCTCGAGTTGCTCGATTGATTCGACCTCACCCTGCACGAGAACTTTGTCGTTAGCCTTGATCGGAACGTAGGCGAGGTTGGTCAGGCGATAGGCGTCGCGGCGCAAGAGACCGACCACGAGGACATCGAAGCGAGATCTGAAAGCAGAATGTCGGACCAGCTCCGACACCACGGGCGACCCCTCCGCGATGGTGACGGACGCATACGCTACTTTCGAGGCAACCATCGACTTGAGGACAGGTGCTTCGCGTTCAATGACAAGATCACTCCAGCGCCTGAGCTCGCGGAACTGATCGAGGCGGCCTTGCACGAGGATTCCATCTCCGCCGCGAATAATGGTCTGCCGCCCGGGCAAAGTCTCGCTGCGACCGCTCCGATGCAATGACAGGATGATGAGGCCGGTTGACGCGCCGATGCGGCTATCAGCCAGCGACTTGCCGACCAGAATCGAGTCTCTCGGCACGCGCAGCATGAATGTGCGTTCCTGAAGCTTGTAACGGGAACGCAGGCTGCGCTGACTGATTTGCCTGCCGCGCTCGCCGCGGGTCACTGGTAACAGGAATCGCCCGGCCAGCGCGACAAAGAGCACGCCGATGACCATCACCGCACCACCCAAAGGAGTGAAATCAAACAGCGCGAACGGCTCAAGCCCGTTCAACACCATCGATTCGCTGATCAGCAGGTTGGGAGGTGTGCCGATGAGCGTCATCAGGCCGCCCAGCAGAGTCGAGTAGGCGAGAGGCATCAGTAGCCGTGATGCCGGGATACGGGTTCGCCGCGCGATGCCGACCACCACGGGCAGCATGAGTGCGGCGACACCAATGTTGTTCATGAACGCGGAGAGCACCGCGCCGGTAATCATGATCACGATGATCATCGTGAATTCGCGCCGGCCGCCGATGCGCATGACCTGGCGACCGATGATGTCGGCAATACCGGTTCGCGTCAGGCCCTCGCTCAGGATGAACATCGCCCAGACCGTGATAACCGCGCTGTTACTGAAGCCTGCGAATGCCTCGTTCGAGTCGACGAGACCCGTGACTGCGAGCGCGCCGAGGACCAGCAGAGCGACCAGATCCATGCGAATGACTTCACTGATAAACAGAACCAGCGAAACAGCCAGGATTCCAAGCACCAGTGCGATTTCGAAGGTCATTAAGTCAGTCGTCGGGTGGGTCGCGTCAAGAATTGTTGGTATGCAGCACATTTATACACGACCTGACGCACAAAAGCGTAGCGTCGATTCTCGCCTCGAATGCGCGCCGCCATGTATCGGGTAACGATGTTGTGCAAGTATTGGCTTATGCCGAGTGACAGCATTTATCAGCCGGAGCAGCGTCGCGTCGAACGAGAGTTCGAAATTCGCGGCGCGAAATACTGCGTTTACGAGTGGGGCAACCGGCAGGCGCCGCTGCTTGTGTACCTGCACGGCTGGGCCGACACTGGTTCGACATTTCAGTTCGTGGTCGATGCTCTACGCGAAGACTGGCACGTCGTGGCGCCGGACTGGCGCGGATTCGGCCGTTCCACCTGTGAGTGCGCGAGCTACTGGTTTCCGGACTATCTCGCCGACCTGCACGCACTGCTGGATATCTTTTCGCCTGAGGATCCGATCCGGCTCGTCGGCCACAGCATGGGCGGCAACGTGGGCTCGCTCTATGCCGGGACAATGCCCGAACGCGTGTGCGCGTTCATCAATGTCGAGGGATTCGGTCTTCCGGATTCGGACCCCGCGGATGCGCCAGGCCGCTATCGCGCCTGGATAGAAGCCGGGAAAGCAGCGCCGCGCTTTTCGGAATATGCAAATCTCGAGGCGCTGGCGTATCGCATCAGGAAGCGCCACCCGGCCATGACCGGCCCGGAGGCGCTTTTCGTGGCCGGCGAATGGGCGAGCCAGGACAGCGACGGCGTTGCCCGGCTGCGCGCGGATCCGCGCCACAAACTGCCAAGCCCCAATCTCTACCGCCGCGCCGAGGCGCTGGCCTGCTGTAGCGCGGTGACTGCCGCAGTGCTCTTCGTTACGGGCTCGGACAGCGAGTTCGCCCAGAAGTATGGCCATGCGCCAACGCCCCTGTTTTCGGACAGCAAAAGCGTTGCCATTGATGGCGCAGGGCACATGCCGCACTTCGAGGCGCCGCGCGCCCTTGCGGGCGTGATCGAGGATTTCCTGCTGCCGACCTTGTAAATACATCCAGTACTGTATAAAAATACAGACTTTTGGAGAGGCCCCGTGCAGCAGGCACTGCAGGAAGTTGACTACCTGGGAATCCTGAACCCGGCGCAGCGGCTCGCGGCCGAGTACGGTGATGCCGGCGCCGGGCGGGGAT
>JBATHK010000113.1:0-10445 GCA_049666725.1 Woeseiaceae bacterium | reverse complement strand
CTCATGTCGCTCAGCTTCATGGGCTTCTCGGGAATCTGAAGTGAACATAGACTCTGCCGTGTTGCAGCAAGTGTTTTTGGGCGTTGGCCTGTTTACGGCCGTCATCCTGATACTCGTATTTGTCATTCTTGCCGCACGATCCAAGCTTGTGTCGGTAGGTAACGTCAATATCGTGGTCAACGGCGAACGGACGCTTCCGATTCCAGTTGGCTCCAAGCTGATGCAGGGGCTTGCTGACGCAGAGCTGTTCGTACCGTCAGCCTGCGGCGGCGGAGGCACCTGTGGTCAGTGTCGCGTGCGAGTCATTTCGGGTGGCGGAGCGATCCTTCCGACGGAACTCTCGGTCATTAACAAGCGCGACGCCGCAGACCATTACCGCTTGTCGTGCCAGGTTGCCGTCAAGCAGGACATGGAAGTGCAGGTCCCGGATGAGGTGTTCGGCGTCAAGCGCTATAACTGCACCGTAGTCTCCAACAACAACGTCGCGAGCTTCATTAAGGAGCTGGTAGTGGCATTGCCCGAGGGTGAAGAACTTGAATTTCGGGCCGGCGGTTACATCCAGATCGAGTGCCCGCCGCACGATCTTAAATACAGCGACTTTGACATCGATGAACGGTTCCGCGACGAGTGGGATCGTTACAATCTGTGGCGCTACGAATCGCATGTCAAGAAACCGGAATCGCGCGCTTACTCCATGGCGAGTTTTCCATTAGAAAAAACTGTCATCAAGCTCAACGTGCGCATTGCCACACCACCGCCCGGCGCGGATGATTCGATCCCGCCCGGAATAATGTCGTCGTACATTTTCAACCTTAAGCCAGGGGACAAGACGGTTATTTCAGGCCCGTACGGCGAGTTCTTTGCAAAAGAAACCAACAATGAGATGGTGTTCATTGGCGGCGGCGCCGGCATGGCACCGATGCGCGCGCATATCTTCGATCAGCTCAAACGTCGTCACAGCAAACGCAAGATGACTTTCTGGTATGGAGCGCGAAGCCTCAAGGAGATGTTCTACAAGCAAGAATTCGACGAACTTGCCGAACTTAACGACAACTTTGCGTGGCACCTGGCGCTGTCGGAACCACAGCCGGAAGACAACTGGGACGGCCTTACCGGCTTCATTCACCAGGTGCTGCTGGATGAGTACCTGAGCGAGCATCCTGCGCCGGAGGACTGCGAGTACTATCTCTGCGGACCACCGATGATGAACTCGGCCGTTATCAAGATGCTCGATAGCCTCGGTGTACCGAAAGAAAATATCATGCTCGACGACTTTGGCGGTTAGCGGCCAGTGATTGGAATCCGGCACGTCGTCGTTCTGTCAGCGGCTCTGCTGCTGGCAGCGTGCGGCGATTCGCGCCTGCCCGAGCTTGAATTGTCCGGCAGCACGATGGGCACGACCTTTTCCGTTACGCTGGTTGCCCCCGGCGACGGCATTGCCGGTGAGCCGCTCAAATCGCAAATAACCGCAACCCTTTCCGCTGTCGACGAGCTCACGTCGACCTGGCGCACTGACTCGGAACTGGCGGAGTTCAACGCCAATGCAGCTACCGACTGGATCACGGTTTCGGCTGGGCTATGCAACGCCATCGACGGCGCGCTGGAGATCAGCCGGCTGAGCGATGGTGCTTTCGATGTCACCATTGGCCCGCTCGTGAATCTCTGGGGATTCGGGCCCGATGGCGAGATACGCGAGCCACCTGACGACGCGTTGATCGAGGAGACGATGGCATACGTTGGGTACGAGGGCCTGCAGACGCGCTGCGACGAGCCCGCAATGCGCAAGCGCCATGGCGCAATGTACGTAGACCTGTCGGGCTGGGCCAAGGGTCACGCCGTCGACAAAGTCGCCGAATTGCTCGACGAGCACGGTCTCAGCGACTATCTTGTAGAGATAGGTGGGGAACTCAGGTTGCGCGGCCACAATGCCGAGGGCAGGAAATGGGCCATCGCCGTGGAGGCACCGTCCACGACGACGCGTCGACCGCAGGCGGTATTACGCCTGACGGATACGGGCGTCGCAACCTCCGGCGACTACAGGAACTACTTTGATCATGACGGCCAGCGCTACTCGCACACGATCGATGCCCGGACGGGACGGCCGGTCGCACATGACCTTGCCGCGGTCACTGTCGTGAGCGAGTCGGCGGCCTGGGCCGATGCCATGGCCACCGCCCTGCTGGTGCTCGGGCCGGAGTCCGGACTTGCGCTCGCCGAGAAGCTGGGGATAGCCGGCTATTTTCTCGTTCGCAACAAGACGGGCATTGAAGAACTGACGACAACAAGCTTCGAACTGTTGAGACATTGATGAACCTTGCACTGACGACACTGCTGCTTAGTTTCCTGGTCATCTTGCTGGTGATAACCGGCATGAGCATTGGTGTCTTGAACGGGCGGCGCGCCATCAGCGGCAGCTGCGGCGGACTGAATGGGGGTGGTTGTGAGCTCTGCAGTGGAAACTGCAAGAAAAAACGCAGAGAGACGCAGGACCCGGATGGAGACATAGCATGACTAGCAAATCCTGCCTGGTAAAGGACTACATGGCGCGCACACTCGTGACTTTCAAACCCGACACCGACGTGCTCGATGCAGTGCATACACTCGTCCAGCATCGCATCGCGGGCGCACCTGTCGTCGATGACGAAGGCCACCTGCTCGGCATGCTGTCAGAGTTCGACTGCATGAAGGTGGCCCTTGACGCCGGCTATCACGGCATCACTGGAGGACCAGTCCGTGATTTCATGAGCAATGGTGTCGAAACCGTCGATGCCGACATGAGCATCATCGACCTGGCCCAGGTGTTCATTAAAAAGAAATTCCGTCGATTCCCTGTCATGGAGGATACGCGGCTCGTCGGCCAGATCAGCCGCAGAGACGTGCTGCGCGCGCTCGAGGTGATTGCGAAAGGCTGACCTGCCTGTCAGGCTGATTCTTTCTTTTCTTCCCGAGCGAGGAATCGTGCGCCGAGCGTTTTCCGCCGGAGATAGGCGTAGACTTCGAGTAACGGCAGCTCTTTGGGGCAAACGTCGGCGCATGCCATCATGCCGAGGCAGCCGAACACGCCCTCGTCGCCGGCAACAACATCGAACCATTCCGCCTCGGAACGTTTATCGCGCGGATCCATCATGAAGCGCGCAACGCGGTTCATTCCAGCGCCGGCAAGAAATTCGTCGTCGAGATTCGCCACGCCACACGAGGCCACGCAGCAGCCACATTCGATGCATCGATCACCCTCGTATATCGCAGCGGCGATGTCGTCGCTCATGCGCTCTTCTTCAGCCTCAGGATCAAATGCCTGTCGTTCGTGAATCCAGGACTCAGTTCGCTCGGCCATGCCCCGGAACCAGCTACCGGTATCGACAGACAGATCGCCGATCAGCTTGAACGCCGGCAGTGGATAAAGCTGAATGTCCTCGGGCAAATCCGATGTCAGCGTTCGGCATGCCAGTGCCGGGCGGCTGTTTACCATCATGCCGCAAGATCCGCAAATGGCTGAGCGGCAGGCGAAATCGAACTGCAGTCCAGGATCATGCAGCTCACGGATCTTGTTGAGCGCAATGTACAGGGACATGAACGGCGTCTCATCGATCTCGAACACGTCTGTATGAGGTTCGGAGTTTTCGTCTTCGGGATTGAAGCGAAAAATTTCGAATCTCAGGCGGCGAGTGGTTGATGGTTGCGTCATAGTCCTCTGTCCCGTCACTGTGCCACTGTCTTCCATGCACCGCGGCGCAGGCGGCTACCCATGGCTTCAGCGCTTGCCAGGCGACCTTGCCCTGTCTGTGCGGCCAGCACTGCATTGTTGTAACTGTCGAGCGATGCTTTCATCTCGATACGTTCGTCACTGCCATAACCGCGGTGTCCCGGTGGCAGGTCAATGAGGCCGGTCGGCTCGTAGCTGAACGAAGGCTCGCTCTGATCGGCCGCCCATCGCACCAGCGTTCGATTCAACCATTGTTCGTCGTTTCGCAGCGGATAGTCGGTACGGAAATGCGCGCCGCGACTCTCGGTACGAGCCTGGGCACCCAGCGCGACCGTCATTGCCAGTCGCAGCATGCCTTTCAGTCGCAGGGCAAACGCGAGCTCCGGATTTACACCCGGGTCCTTGCAGCGCAACACCGCGTTGTCACAATCATCGAGCAGGGCCTGCAGTTCGTTCACGGCCTCGTTGAGCTCGTCGCCAGTGCGAAATATTCCCACTTTGTGCATCATGGTTTCGCCCATGGCGTCGCGGATTTCGTAAATGCTTGGCCCCGTGCCGGTGCGCGACAGCCAGGCCTGCGCGCGCTGTTCGGCTGCCGCGATCGCGTCAAATGCGAACCCCGTGTCGGCACGCAAGGAAATTCCTGACGCGTACTCAGCCACTCGTCGGCCAACCAGTCGACCCGACACCAGCGTCTCGGCCAGGCTGTTGCCGCCGAGCCGGTTAAATCCATGCATATCCCAGCAGGCCGCCTCGCCCACCGCGAACAGGCCGGACAGACCGTAGGACTGACCGTCCTTGTTCACGCGCACACCGCCCATGGAGTAGTGCTGTGTCGGGCGCACTGGCACAAGGTCTTTGACCGGGTTGATACTCGCGAAGTCGCGGCAGATATCCCAGACTTCGAGCAGCTTGGTGCGCAGGTGTTCCTCACCCAGGTGGCGAATATCGAGCCACAGATGCGGGCCGTACGGTGAATCTACGCCGTTGCCGTCGCGCATGGTCTGCTGCATGTGCCGCGATACGACGTCGCGGCTTGCGAGCTCCTGCTTCTCCGGCTCGGCATCGACCATGAAGCGATTCATGTTCTTGTCGAGCAAATAGCCGCCATCGCCGCGGCAGCCTTCTGTAACGAGTATGCCGCTCGGAGAAAGCGTGGTCGGATGGAACTGCACGGCTTCCATGTTGCCGAGTGGCACAAGGCCTGTATCGAGCGCGATCGCCGCGCCCGTGCCCTCATTGATGGTCGCGTTGCTCGTGTACTGGCCATAGATACGCCCATAGCCGCCGGTCGCAATTACAGTAGCCTTGGCCATCACGGCAAAGTGCGTGCCGGTCCTGAGGCAACGCACAACGGCACCAAGACAACGGCTGCCATCATGGATCAGTGATACAGCCTCGGTTCGGTCACGCACGGTGATACCCAGCCGCACGACCTCGCTGTCAACCGCATAAAGCGCAGCGTGCCCGGTTCCGGCGGCTGCGTAGCAGGCCCGCCACTTGGCAGTACCACCAAAATCGCGCTGCCCGATGAGGCCGTCGTTCTCCAGCGCCTCGTCGATATCGACGGCTGCGCCCTTGATAAAGTAGTGGTTCTTCCCGCCTTTGACGCGACTCCACGGCACGCCGAAATGGGCGAGCTCTCTGACCGCAACCGGTGCTTCCTCTGCGAATATATTGGCGACTTCCTGATCGGCACCCCAGTCTGAGCCACGCACCGTGTCGAGGAAATGCACGGTGGGACTATCACCCTCGGCTTTCACACAGTTTGCGAGCGACGCCTGCATGCCGCCTTGTGCCGCGCAGCTGTGGCTACGGCGTGGCGGAACCAGGGACAGGATCATGGCATCAAAGCCGGCTGCGGCGGCTTCAATCGCGCAGCGTTCCCCGGCAAGGCCACCACCGACCACCAGCACGTCGGTTGTAATCAGGCGCGCGCTCATGTCGATGTCCCGTCGAGCAAGAATGCCAGCGGCGGCTCCATCCAGCCTGCCAGCACGATCAGCGTCACTCCGCCCAAACCAAGCACCACCCAGAAAATGACCTGCTCAAGACGATGCATCGTCTTGCGCGACATCCACAGGTCGGCGCCCCACTTGATCGCCAGGCGGTACAAACCGATGCTCGCGTGAAACTCGACGCATAACAGCAGGACTGCATACGGCAGCCAGAGGCCAGCGCTGACTCTTTCCATTGACGTGGCGGCATCGATACCGGCGCCGACGCCGAATAACGGTGTCAGGATATCCATGGCCAGCAATATCAAGTGAAAACTGCCCAGCACGAGGATGATCATGCCCGTGCGAACCTGCCAAATCCAAAGCAAAGACTCGACGTGCGGCCGGAATGGTGAATACTCTGTTCGGGTCGCCACCTTCTCGCGCCCCGACTGCTTCAATCCCTTCGCCAGTTGCAGAATCTTCTTGCGCTCACGCAGCTGTGCCGGGATCTTGCGGGCAGCGAAAGCTGCGTGAATGACGAACATCAAAAAGATGACCAACACGGTGGGCTGCGCGATGTAATAGTCTTCCAGCATCGTCGCCAGCCAGTCGAATCCGCGTTCACCGGTCAGAATGGATCCCACGAGGACAACGTGCCCCCACATGAACAGCGCCAGCAGCAGTCCGGATCCACCGCTGATGACTTCATAGACAAGCTGGCGACGGGCTGACGACGTCGCTGTGACGTGTTTATCGATCGATGTGGGCGCGCGGCTTGCCATTTTATGGATTCAGCTGTGTGATGATCGCGGGATCCACTTCACGCTCCGCCAGGATCGAATGGCAGACGTCGCAGTCGCGCGAAATCGTTTCCCTTTCGGCTGTCCGCAGCTTCTTGCCATGACAACGGAAACAGCCATCGGAATTCTGGTGCCCGATGTGCACCGGGTACGTATTCCACCAGACATTCATTTGCGGGAAGACATTGACCGAATAAATATCGCCCAACGCGGTTGCCGCAGCCGCGATATCCTCAGCCCTTGTGGTCGCGACCTCAGGGTAGTTCTCAGCGTAGTACTGCGTTAGCTCGGCCGTAATCACCTCACGAGCCTGATCATGCGATTCGAACTTCGCATCAATGATACGCAGGCCCTCTTTCTTGACGAACGGCAGTGTCTGATCAATCAGGCCATCCCGAATTGCAATGTCAATCTCAGTGTCCGGAGGTTGGTAATTATGGCTAGGCCTGTTATGGCAGTCAACGCAATCCATGTCACGCCAGAAGCCGCCTTCTTCCGGCGCCTTCCTGTCAGCAAAAAGCTTGACCGCGCCTTCTTGATTCGTGTACTCGACTTCGTAAATTTCCTCGCGTGTCTCATCCGAACGGTACCGGATGCTGACTCCTGGATCGACATGCCAGTGTATGCCTGATGAGCCCTTACCTGCGGCGCCGCCGACCTTCAACAGAAGTGCGGATGTCAGCTCCGTGTTGGCCTCGTCTTCTTCATAGTGTTTCTTGATTGCCAGCTTGTCGCCAACAAAGCGGGTTGGCCAGTGACACTGCTCACAGGTTTCCCGCGCCGGCCGCAAATCGTGCAGCGGCGTTGGAATCGGACGCGGATAAAGGTCAAACGTAACGGCAACCAGCTGCCAGGCGCCATCGAGTTTTGATTTTACAAACCAGTCCGCGCCCGGACCGATGTGGCACTCCGCACAGCTGACGCGCGAGTGCGAGGAACGCTGGTAGGCCGTGTGTTCGGGTTGCATGACCGAGTGACAGGCCATGCCGCAGAACTCGACCGACTCCATCACCTCGACGCCTTTGTACGTTGCACCCGCGACGATGACAATATTGACCATCGTCGCGCCCACAAAGATCATCATCCAACGCCGGGTTTTCGTCTTGTTGAGGTCGAAGACTGGCAACAGCGGCGTTGACTGGCCGCCGGGGCTGCGACGCAAATTGCGCCTGTAAAGAACAGCGCCGACCGGAATCAGGATCAGCCCGGTGACGAAGATCATCGGCAGAATCAGGTAAGTCAGGATGCCCAGATAGGGACCGCCCTCGAAGCCAAGCTGCTCCATCACGAACAGGCTAACAATCAAAACCAGGCCCGCGATTGCGAGCCCGGTACCAATCAGACTGATGCCGTTATGGGTTATGGACGATAGAAAGTTCTTGAACACTACTTACCCCTTGGTTGAGTAACTGCCCATGGTCAGGGCAGGTTTTCCTGCTGCTCGGTTGGGACATCATAGACGACCTCACCGCGTTCTTCTGCCCTTTCGAAGGGCGGTTTACCGGTCAGCCAGGTCGTGTCCATCGGGTACACGGCTGGGTCGAAGATGACAAAGTAGAAATGCCAGACGAGGATAGCGAGGGTAGCCAGGATCGCCTCCAGAAAATGCAGCACGGTGGCCGCCTCGGGCACCCACCCCGGCAGCCAGGTGAGCGTAAAGTTCTCGAACCACAACAATAACCCGGTGAGCGCCGTGATGACGGTACCCCACAACGCGGCCCAGTATTCGATCTTCTCCACATAGCCGACTCGCACCGGTGCCGGCGGCTCGGCGCGGCGCCCGAGGTTGTAGCCTGTGCGGTGAACAAACTCCCTGAAGTCGTCGAGTCGAGGGAGGAACGCAGCAATTTGCTGTCGAGCCCGGGCACTGATCATCAGATGGCCGAAGTGTAAGACGCACGCACCGATCAATCCCGCGCCGGCGATACGGTGAATCAGCCCGCGCATCTCGCCGTCCGCGAACTGCAGCATGCCTGCCCACCAGCTCTCCGGGTACTTCAAAGCAAATCCGCTGAATACCAGCACCATGAAGCTTACAGCAGCGATAGCGTGCGCAATTCGAAACGGTCGCGACATGCGTTCTTTGATCACGCAGTTTTCCGGAGCCTTGCGCTGCCGCGGCGCCGGATCGCGCGTCTTTTTGCTCAGGTCGAGCAGGTTGTGCAACAGCATGCCGATGACCGTGACCCAGATCAACGGAATGTAAATTACCCGGATCCAGTGCGCGACAATGTTGGGTGTTGTGTCCGCCAACACGTGCACGGGGCCGATCTTGAAACGGCTGCCGGCTCCCGCGTGACATTTGCCGCAGGTGGCCGCCAGGTTCTCCGGATGTATGTAGGAGTCGGGATCGCTGGAAGGCAGGATGAAATGGACGCCGTGACAGCTCGCGCAGTTCGCAACCCGCTGCACACCGCCGCGAGCCGCCAGCCCATGGAAGCTGTCCTCATAGGACGGGACCTGATCCATCGCCAGGCCGTACTTCTCGTTTAGCCGCACATTCGAGTGACAGGGGCCACAGACGCGAATCGGGATATTGGTCGCCGATACCGGCGAGCCGTCAGCGCCTACCGCCAGGATGCGATGCTCGCCGTGACAATCGGTGCAAACCGGCGAGTCACCGACGCCGTTGGCGGCGGCCAGGCCATGAATGCTCTGCTCGAACTGGGCCGTGATGGCTGTGTGACAGGCTCCACAGGTGGCCGTTACGTTCGAATGATGGACGCGCGAGCGAGGATTTGATGCCGGCAGCGGCGAGTGCGTCGAATGGCAGTCGCTGCAGGCTGCGCCATGTTGGCCATCTGCCACAGCGGAGGCGTGGACACTGGCGGTATAGGCCTCTATCGGTCGAATCGTGTGAACGCCTGGCGGTGCGGGCTGCCCAGAGCCATGGCAAACCCCGCAGGTCTCTCCCTGGCGGCTGGCGTGGACCGGAGAAGATGGCTCGGTTGTTAAGGTCATGACATGTATTTCGCCATGACAACCCGAACACGAGGGAAGCTCCAGGTCAGACATTCGTTGTCGGCCCTTCGGTCCATGCACGCTTATTATCTGTTCTTCGGCAATCTCCGCATGACAACCCGCGCACTCGACCGGATCGAGCCCGCGCTTGTGCCTGCGATCATCGGCGCCAACGTGGCAATCGAGGCAGGCGATATCGCCATGCGGACTCTCCGCGAACTGAACCGGGTCGACCTCGTGGCACTGGCCGCAGGAGTTTTCATCTTCGGCGCAGACAGTCTGAAACACCAATAGCAGGCAGGGAACCAGCAGGGTATGCAGTGTACGCATTGGAGTAATCTCAGGTCTTCGTTTCCGACCTCTAGCGGTAGCCGAACAGCATCGTGTAAATGATCAGGCTCAGCAGAATCAGCCCGAAGGCGAGCGCCAGGAAACCGAATATCCTCACGCCGCGCTCCTTGGCATCCGGGAAGGGCCTCACGAGGTTCTTCTCCAGTTCACCGGACTCCACCATCGCCTCGTACTCGCCGGGCTTGTCGTACTTCAGCTCTTCCACGGATAGCCGCCCGCTGAAGATCACCGGGTCCATCGGAAACTTGTCAGGACGGAAGTGCGTGTTGAAGAAGTGGATCGTGAATATGAAGCCGACCGCGAGCAGCGCCTCGTCACTGTGAATGATCGTTGCCACGTTGACGGCCCAGCCAGGAACGATGTAGGTAAACAGTTCCGGGAACCAGAGCACTAACCCGGTGCTACCGATGATGGCCACACCCCAGGCTACTGCGAAATAATCGAACTTCTCCCAGTACGTGTAACGAGCGTAATTGGGGCGCGGGCCCATGCCGAAGAACCACTTGATGGACTGGATGAACTCCTTGAGATCGCGGCCGTTGAAAATGATGGAGTCCGGTCCGGTAATGATCTGCAACCAGGTATGCCCCTTGGTCTTCTTGTAACGAAGCACATCAAAAATGTGCGCGATGAAGACGCCGATCAACACAACCGCGCCGACGCGATGCAGAAAGCCCATGCTATCGAAGC
>JBATHK010000112.1:0-4813 GCA_049666725.1 Woeseiaceae bacterium | reverse complement strand
TGTCTACGCCGCTATCGACCAACTGGTTCGGCGGCTATCACCAGGGCGAACTGTATGGCCTCGCGCATACGGCAGAGCGCATGCAGCAGGAATGGCTGCGGCCGCAAACAAAGATTCCCGGACTCTGGCTAACGGGTCAGGACACTCTCACCTGCGGTGTAACCGGGGCCATGATGGCCGGGATGTTGACGACCATGAGCATGGTCGGAACCCGCAAAATGGCACCGCTCATGAAGCGGATTTACAGCCAGGGCTGAACGGCTCAGTTGTGAACGACGAGCACGTCGCAAGGCAGGTGGTCCAGCACCCTGGCGGCCGTACTGCCTATGGTTCTTCTCTTGAATCCGGTTCGCGCCAATGCGCCCATGACAACGAGACTCGCACCTTTCGACCGCGCGAAAGCGGGCAATAATTCGTCAGCTCGCCCCGGCAGCTGATGTACTGCATCCTCAGACAATCCACATTTTTTCGCGAGCGCATCGAGTGCTTTGCGATGTTCGTTTCGAATCTTCTTGTCGATCTCGTCAATTGGCAGCTTCACGGGTTTGAAGCGCTTCATTGCCCGTGAACCGATTGCATCAAGTCGCTGGTAAGTGTGCAGGACCTGCAGCTTGCCACCGCAGTATGCGGCAATGCCGTGTGCAAGCTTGATAATCTTGCGATCGAGGCTTGCCGGCTTGTCGTGGCTGTTCATTGGATCGACGGCTGCAACGACGACGGGCGAATCGTCCCAGTCACTTGGCTTGACGAACCACAGCGGCGCATCCAGTTTCCGAATCAGCTGCCAGTCCGTGTGCGCAAGAGACGCGCGTTCTGACGGACTGTGAAAGTGCGTTCCCTTGACGACAAATAGCGGGGCAATTTTTGCTGCCCGGCTCCGAACCATGTCCACGACGGAGTGCGCCCTGGATATGGTTTGATGCACAACGACGCCGGCTGCTTCGGCGATCTCCACGAGAGCCTCCATCTTCTCGGCCTGTGCACTCCTTATACTGTCGGCGATCATTTCCGATTCCAGCAGGAAAGTGTAGGTTTCGCTCAGCATTCGCGGTACCGGGTCACTGATCAACAGCTCCAGCTCGCAATCGTTTTGTTTTGCGATCCACGCCGCGCGTGCAACGACAACCTTGGGGTAGTTGTCGAACTCGACGACACAAAGCACTGTGCGGCTCATTATTAATTCCTCCGGTTATGCGTTTGTACCCTATCGGGTATAGGGCCAGGAAGCACTGAGTATATCTACGAATATACGTTTTTTAGTGGTAGGTTTGCGTCTTCCCCCACTCACGATGATGGCCATGCCAGATTTGGAGCCAACAGTTTTTGCCGCCGTCCTCGCCGCCGGAAGCTCATCACGATTCGGATCAACCAAGCAAGCCGTTTTGCTGGATGGCGTTCCACTCGTGCAGAGAACCATAAATACGGCTGTCAGGGTCTGCGGCATCCGCGTGCTGGCTGTTATCGGCCATGACGCCGACGCCGTGCTTGCGGCCATCGGTTCGGAGCCCTGCTTTATCGCAGTCAATGAAGAACATGGCAAGGGGCTCGGCAGCAGCATCGCGACGGCGGCGCATGCATGTCGCGGGCACGCTGACGCCCTGCTGCTGCTGCTGGCCGATCAGCCGCTCATCACTCCGCAGCACCTTAGGACCCTTATCAAGACCTGGACCGGCGCCGCCAATGAAATCGTGGCCTCATCCTATTCCGGCACCGAGGGGCCGCCCGTGCTGTTCCCGAGTGGCGCGTTCGAAGCGCTGCAATCGCTGGCCGGCGACCGGGGAGCCCATTCGCTGTTCCATGACCGTCGTTTCACGCTAAAGACCGTGCCGTTTGATCCGGCCGCTACCGATATTGATACGCCGGCAGACCTAGCCGCGCTGGTTTAGGAACTGCTGCATCTCGGCCACGATCGCGAGCGCGATCGGGCCGGGTCCTCGTCCGCCCAGGTCGATGCCCGCCGGGCCGTGCAGTCGGCCTTTCAATGCATCCGCCAGGTCGGCCAGTTCATTCATCAATCGTTCACGCCGTCCGGCAGGCCCCAGCAGCCCGACGTAAGCAACACTGGACGCCGCAAGTTGCCGCAAATAGGCCCGATCGCTTGCCAGGTGATGGCTCATGACGATCGCCAGGTCAAAATGCTCCAGCCTTACCTGCTGAGCCAACTCGTCAACAGGACAACACAGGACCCTGGTTGAATCTGCATAGCAGCGGCTGTCGACGTACGCCGGCCGATGATCGATGACCGTGCAACGCCAGCCAAGTTCGGAGGCAATCCTGACAACGGGTTCCGAATCAAGGCCGGCGCCGAGGATCAGCAATGCCGGCGGCGGCTCTATGCAGGCGTAAAGAACAGCGCAAGCGCCGTCAGGAGTATCAACTTCGCGTTTGATCGCCGGTTTTTTCTTGTCAACGCTGTTCGCAATCGGACGAAGCACTGCAGCGCTTATGCCAAAGCCCAGTTCGCAGCCGTCTTGCAACAGCACGGAAGCTCCCGCCTTGATCGAAGGCGATTCCGCGCTAATAACAATAGCCAGCGTGGCCGGCTCGTCACCACCAAGCACGTCGGCGATAGCAGCAAACGGCTGGTAGTCGTTTTCCGGCGACAGTGGCTGCAGCAGCACGCGCATTGTTCCGTCGCAACCCACCCCGAGCCCCCAGAGCTCGTCATCGGCACTCAGGTCATAGCTCGCGGTCTCCGCGACACCGGATTCAATGACGTGCCGGGCGCGTTCCACGAGGTCGCCGTCGAGACAGCCGCCGGACAGCATGCCGCAGAAATTTCCGTCGCCGTCAATGATCATCTGCCCGCCGGCTTTGCTGTAGGTCGAGCCGATAGTCTCGAACACCGTTGCCAGCACCAAGGACTGGCCGCCCGACGCTCGCTGTGTGAAGAATTTCAGCAAGTTCATGATTGACTGAATAGCCCGACGTACATAAGGCGGATCGCTGTGACGGTCACGAGTACCCTGAACACGGCGCGAAACAGGGACTCCGGGATTCGATCAACGACCATCTTCCCCAGCCAGGTCCCGAGGAAAGCGGCTGCAATGGAAAATGCAATAATCTGCAGATAGGGCGCGTAGTCGAATCCATTAAACGTATAACCGGCAATTTTCAGAAGACTCATTCCCGTCAGGCACGCTGCCATCGTACCAACGATCTGCCGCTTTTTGAGCCCTGTGTGCAGGATGATCGCGTGTAATATCGCACCGTAGGCAAACAGGGTCGATAACAACGAGTGCAGGAAGCCGACGATCACCCATGGATGTCGTAACTTCGGTCGCCATGAAATCTCGGGCAACCAGATTGCGATCAACATGACGATACTGATCGCCGTTGCGATTATCGTCTCCGGTAGCTCAACATAGATCCGGGAGCCAATGGCGACCGCTGCAACACTCCCGACGAGAAACGGAGCCGCGATTTTCCAGTCAATCTCGTTCCGGAAGAACAGCAAGCGTGTCGAGGTCGAGCCTATCAATAGCGTCGAGTGTATCGGCACGATCGCGGCAACGGGTAATACGGTGCTGGTTACCGCGAGGATGATCATCGCTCCGCCGGCCGAGAACGCTGCATTGCAGAGCGCGGCCAGAAAACTTCCCGCGACTATGATGTAAAAGGTTGCATCGACCTCGAGCATGCCGGGCATGCTACCCGGTACTCCAACCCGGCTCCACATAAATACAATATCTTACGAAGACAAATCTTACTCGATAGCGTCGATTTGCTGTTCGAGTCCTGATACATTGAAAAAAATAATAAGAGGCCTTTTCATGAAACCCAAAACCAGACGTGTTCCGAAATCCGCACCCCTGTTGCCCGTTGGCATGGTCCTCGCAGTTCTATTTACCAGCGCTTGCTCATCGAATCCCGAATTGGTCCTGAGCAAGCTGGACCCCAAGACCAGTGTTACGATCAGCTATAACCAGTCGCCCCTTGTCTTTGTTCGCACGCGGGCCGCTAATACGTCGCGTGCCGCCGAACACATCTATCTCGGACCTGTTGAGGTGAATCGAAGCGGGGACTATCGCTACTACATATGGCTGGCAAGCTGGAGCATGGCGGATGGTGCACAGACAAATCGACGGTATGATCGTTTTGAGTCCATCGACATTATTTCAGACGGCAATCCGGTGACACTCAAACTTACAGGTGCCTCCACGCAGGCAATTGGCGCCAGCGAGCCCGTCTATCGAAGACCGGTTGGATCGGCCATGGAAGCCTATTATGACGTCACTCTCGACCAACTTCGCACCATAGCGCAGGCTACAAACCTGCGCGTGCAGTACTCCTCAACGCGCGAAACATTCGAACTCTGGGATGATTCGATGGCCAGTAAAGAAGGCCTTGCTGAGTTCATGGTTCACGCGGAGTTCTAGCTCGTATCGCAGTTCTCGGCCCAATAGCGTGAATAAGCTTTTGTTTTTTTTCATGGCCCTTTCCGCGCCTGCCCTCGCGCTTGGTAAGGCTGCCGATCGTCCATTGACGCCACCGGAAATGACCGCGAGCAGGCTCAATGTTGCACCCGAGACCGACGGCAATGTGCTCGATGACGATGCGTGGGCCGGCGTGGTGTCGACGAGCGGGTTCTGGCAGGTGCAACCCAACGAAGGCCAGCCATCGACATTGAGGACCGAGGTTTTCGTTGGCTACACCGATACGGCTTTGCATATTGGCGTCGTCGCCTATGACGATGATCCGGACGGAATAATCGTTGCCGACAGCCGCAGGGATTCAGACCTCGACAACACGGACGCGTTTCTTATAGTCATAGACGGCCTTCTCGATCGTCAGAATGGCTACGTGTTCGCGA
>JBATHK010000111.1:0-18538 GCA_049666725.1 Woeseiaceae bacterium | reverse complement strand
GCGCTAGGCGACCTGTATCGTTCAACCGGCCAGTGGAGCGAGGCGGAGGCGGCGTACCAGAAAGCACTTTCCATCGATCCGTCCAACGTCGAATCGCTCACCGGGCTCGGAACGATTTATGCGCGGCAAAACCGCCTTGATGAAGCCGAAGCAAGCCTGCGCAAAGCCGTTGATATTCATCCGGGCGACTTTCGAGCTTACAACCGGCTGGGTTCCTTCCTGTTTCAATCCGGCCGTTTTGAAGAAGCTGTCGAGCAATACCAATACGCCGTCGGAGTAGAGCCCAATAACATGAACGGCTATGGCAATCTCGGCGCCGCCTACACGCTGTTAGGCAACTTCCCTGCGGCCGCGGCTGCGCATCAGAAAGCACATGACATCGCGCCGACGAAAAACTCATACACCAATCTCGGTTTGGTGCACTACTACATGGGTAATCTCGATGCTGCCATCGAAAGTCACAGCAACGCCATCGACCTCAAACCCAATGATTACCTTGCACGCTCGAACCTCGGCGACGCGCTCTGGATTGCCGGCCGCGAGGACGAAGCACGACTCGAATTCAAAAAAGCCGAAGCGCTGGTTGAAAGTGCGCTGCAGGTAAACCCGAACGACCCGTTCTCAATGATGGACCTGGCCTGGATTCGCGCAATGCTCGACAACCATGAATCTGCCCGGGACCTGATGGACAAGGCACGTGGGATGGCGCCCGACGACCCCTACACGCACTACTACGATGGCATGATATTCCTGCGTGCAGGAGACAAGGAGTCGGCGCTGGACGCGCTCGAAATAGCCGCCGAAAAAGGCTATTCGCGGCTGATGCTGAACACGGAACCGCATCTCGCGACTCTTAGAAATGACCCGCGTTTCGCGGCCATCGTTAATCCAGGGTGACTTTGCATCGAATGAAGGCACAAAATGATTTTGTGTCGACTATGCTTGGTAGTGTCAGATCATTAAGGGAGAAAAACAATGAATAAGGTCTTTCCAGGACTAGTACTCGCCCTACTATCCGCCTCCTGCGCAACTCCGGAAGCGATGCCCGACGGGTGCGAGGGACTCGGCCGGTCGAAAACAATAACTGTGGAATACGGCGATGGCGGCATTACGATTACGCCCAAGAAAAACGTGCAGCGAAAATCCCTAGTCATCATCAAGCTCAAACCGACATCCAAAGAGTACTGGGACGAGGTCGTTACGATTGTCGGTAAATCCGTGGATCCTGGCGGTGCGGGTGTCACACCCCCAAGCTGGCTGGACACGAGCGACTCGTATAACACGAGGAAGAAATTTATCTACTGCACGCCCGATCTTACGAGTAAAACCGCCCAGGAATATACGTATTCGGTTGAAGTGGGAGCCGGGCTGCTCTACGTCGATCCTCGCGTCAACGTTACCTGGTAGAAAAAAAGGCCGGGCAAAAGCCCGGCCTTAAGATGTGCCTGATCCCGAGGGGGATTGAAAGGGGTCAGGCAGCTTTCAGGGCATCCTCGGCCGAGAGATATTGGTAGCCAAGGTCATGGGCAACCGCCTCATGATTGACATGCCCTGCATGTACATTCAAACCGTTAGCCAGGTGCGGATCACGCCTTAACGCCGCTTTCCAGCCGTGCCTGGCCAGGGCCTTCACAAACGGCAGCGTCGCGTTGGTCAGTGCAAACGTGCTGGTGCGCGGCACGGCGCCAGGCATGTTGGTAACACAGTAGTGCACAACATCGTCGACGACATAGGTCGGGTCCGCGTGGGTCGTCGGACGACTGGTTTCGAAACAGCCACCCTGGTCAATCGAGATATCGACCATGACCGCGCCGGCATTCATGTCCTTGACGTTTTGTGCCGTAACGAGTTTCGGCGCCGCCGCACCAGCGACCAGTACCGCACCAATAATCAAATCCGATTCCACGCTGAGCTCATCGATTATGTGCTTCGTTGAATAGACCGTGCGTACACGACCGCCCCAGATATCATCGAGCTGTCGCAGCCGCGGCAGCGAGCGATCGAGAATCGTGACAGCGGCACCGAGACCGACGGCCATGTCTGCCGCGTTCGCGCCGGCCACGCCGCCGCCAACGACCAGGACTTTGGCCGGCCTGACGCCGGGTACACCACCGAGCAAAATGCCGCGACCGCCGTTTGCTTTCTGCAATGCAAACGCGCCGGCCTGGATCGACAGGCGACCGGCAACTTCCGACATCGGTGTCAGCAACGGCAGCGAACCGTCTTTCGCCGTGACAGTTTCGTAAGCGATCGCCGTGGTGCCGGATTTGACCAGGGCCTCGGTCTGCCTGGGATCGGCAGCGAGGTGCAGGTAGGTGAACAGGAACTGGTCTTCACGCAGCATCGCGCATTCGTTGAGCTGCGGCTCTTTCACCTTGACGATCATCTCGGCACTCGCGAAAACCTCTTCGGCCGTGTCGACGACGGTCGCGCCCGCGGCAACGTAGTCAGCGTCAGTCATGCCAATGCCGTCACCGGCCTTGGTCTCGACAACAACTTCATGGCCGTCATGCACGAGCTCGACGACGCCGGCCGGCGTCATGCCGACGCGGAACTCGAGTGTCTTGATCTCTTTGGGTACTCCGACTTTCACTGGCCCTCTCCCTTCCCTGATTCGTATTGTTGTCCACACACGATAGCGCGGATATCACGGCATTTGCTTGCAATATTGCTGACAAAACGGCATGAATGTGGCACTTTCTGTGGAATATTCTCATTTTTATGCAAGATTTCGCTATGAAGTTAGACAAATACGACAAATTGATCCTCGACGCCCTGCAAAAGGACGGCCGCATCAGCAACGTGCAGCTGGCCGGCCTGGTCAGCCTGTCCGAGTCGGCCTGCCTCAGGCGGGTCCGCGCACTCGAGGAATCGGGCATGATCGATCGCTATGCCGCGCTCGTGAGCCAGCCCAAGGTGGGACTTTCCGGCAACGTATTCGTGAACATCGGCCTGCATCGCGAGGAGGAAAGCGAGCTCGCGGCCTTCGAGCAGGCCGTGCGTAATATTCCCGAAGTCATGGAGTGTTATCTTATGACCGGGGAATTCGACTATCTCCTGAGAGTAGTCGTTTCCGACATGGCCGACTTCGAGCGCCTGCACCGGGATGCCCTGACACGTTTGCCGGGGGTTGCCCGCGTCAACTCGAGTGTCGCCATTCGCACTGTACAGAAGAAGACCGAGCTGCCTTTACACTAGATTATGCTTACTGCCGAATTCGCCCCCGCCGACGCACTGTCCGACCGTTTCCGCGACGTTCGATCGACGACGCTGGCCCTGATCAAGGACCTGCAGCCGGAAGACACCGTCGTGCAAACGATGCCCGACGTCAGCCCGACCAAGTGGCACCTGGCTCACGTAACCTGGTTCTTCGAACGCTTCGTGCTCGAGCCGAAGCTTGAAAATTACAAACGCTTCAACGACAGCTATCACTACATTTTTAATTCCTATTACTACACGGCCGGCAACATGCACGCGCGTCCCAGGCGCGGCTTGCTGTCACGACCTACGCTTGCCGAGGTTCTCGGGTATCGAGCCCATGTCGATACGGCCATGCAGCAACTGCTGCAGACGCACGCGGGCGATGACGAGCTGGCGCAGTTGACCATGCTTGGTCTCAACCACGAACAGCAGCACCAGGAACTGCTGCTGACCGACATCAAGCACGTTTTTTCCTGCAACCCGCTCAAGCCCGCGGTAAGGCCGTCACTGCCGACGTCGGCCAACGTCTCGGCTCCTTCGTACAGCTATTCGAACGGCGTCAGCGGCATTCAACGCATCGGCGCAAAACGCGACGGCTTCTTCTTCGACAACGAAACGCCGCGTCACGACGCCTTGTTGCACGAGCACCGTATCGGTAATCGTCTCGTCACCAACGCCGAGTACCGTGAGTTCATCGAAGATGGCGCTTACTCGACGTCGGACCTCTGGCTGTCCGACGGCTGGGCGGCCGTTAACGAGCATAAGTGGCGGCGGCCGCTGTACTGGGATGACTCACTGGAAACAGAATTCACGCTTGCTGGCACGCGCGCAATTGACGCAAATGCTCCCGTTTGCCACGTCAGTTATTACGAAGCCGATGCGTTCGCGCGATGGGCGGGCGCCCGTCTACCCACCGAGTTCGAGTGGGAGCTTGCGGCCAACGAGCAGCCGCTGAGCGGCAACCTTCTGGACGCCGGCTACTGGCATCCGCTGGCAAGCGAAACATCGCAGTTCTTCGGTGACGTGTGGGAATGGACCTCCTCGTCGTACGCACCGTACCCCGGCTTCGAACCACTGGCAGGCTCACTGGGCGAATACAACGGCAAGTTCATGTGCAACCAGATGACCGTGCGAGGCGGCTCCTGCGTGACGGCAGCGGATCACATCCGGGCCAGCTATCGCAGCTTCTTCTACCCGGACGCCCGCTGGCAGTTTCTTGGCATTCGCCTGGCGAAGGACGGAACCGCATCATGAGTCCGCAGCTAAAAGAGATCGTCGAAGGCCTGAGCCAGGAACAGAAAACAATCTCACCCAAGTACTTCTATGACGAGAGAGGCTCGCGGCTGTTCGATAAGATCACCGGGCTGCCGGAGTACTACCTGACCGACGCCGAACTGGAGATCATGCAGAGCAATATCCACGAGATGGCGGCGCTCATTGGCAAAACGGCAAGCCTGATCGAGTTCGGCAGCGGCTCCAGCCTGAAGACACGCATTCTGCTCGAGAATCTCGACGACCTTGCCGCCTACGTACCGGTCGACATATCGGAAGAGCACCTGTACGCATCGGCCGAGCAACTGCGCGCGGAATTCCCGAAGATCGACATACGACCCGTGGTCGCCGACTTCACGCGTTCTTTTGCGCTGCCATCGCCCACAATCATGCCGGTCAGGAACGTGGTTTATTTCCCGGGCTCGACGATTGGGAACTTTGAACACGACACCGCCATGGAGCTGCTGGGCGTCATGTACGAAGAAGCCGGGGAGAACGGCGCGCTGCTCATCGGTGTCGATCTGCAAAAAGATGCCGCCATCATCGATTCTGCTTACAACGATTCCGAGGGTGTCACGGCGGAGTTCAATCTCAACATGCTGCGTCACCTCAACAACAGCTATGACGCCAACTTCGACCTCGACGCTTTCGAACACAGCGCGGTCTATGACGAGGATGAGGGCCGTGTCGTCATCGAGCTGGTCAGCCAGGCGGAGCAAACCGTGGAGGTTGGCGACACCGCGTTCTCACTGGCCGACGGCGAGGCGATTCTCACCGAGTACTCGCACAAGTACACGCTCGACGGCTTTGCTCAAATGGCGAGCGAAGCAGGCTTCAGCGTGGAAAAGGTGTGGACCGACGACTCAGACCTTTTCAGCGTGCAGTACTGCACACGCAATTAATTAAGGGGACATTAACTCGGTGGAACGAATTCCTTCGGCGCCACCGAGCCGTCGCCAAAAAAGAACTTCTCCATCTCGGCCTCGAGAAACTTGCGTGCGTCGGGCTCGATGGGCGTCAGGCGGTACTCGTTGATCAGCATGGTCTGGTGGCCCAGCCAGCGTTGCCACGCCTCTTTGGAGACGTTGTCATAGATACGCTGGCCGAGATCGCCGGGATACGGCGCATAGTCGAGGCCCTCGGCCCCCTCACCCAACATGACACATTTAATCGTGCGTGACATTGCTACCCTTCTTCAGTTGATCGATTAGTTTCTTTACCGGGGCCGCGATGCCGCCGGGCGGCGTTTCATCTAGCCGGTACCAGGTCGTGTTGTCGCTGTCGGCTACTTTACTCAAAGGCGCGTCGACGCGCACCAGTATCGGCTGAATATCGAGATCGTAGTGGCTGAAGCTGTGTCGCAGTGTTTGCCAGCATTCGGTCGCCGTCGTCGTCGCACCCAGCGTCTCTTCGCACCAGTCTTCAATCCTGCGCTCGCCAAGTTCGGGCAGGCTCCAGAGGCCGCCCCAGATGCCGGCTTCGGGTCGCCGTTCGAGATACACGCGCTCGCTGTGCCGCGCCATCAGCATGGTTGTTTGCCGCAGCGGCTTTTCTTTTTTCGGCTTGCGGCCCGGGTAGTCGTCAACCGTCGCGGAAGCGTGTGCCGCGCAATCCACCTGCACGGGGCAGCGGCTGCAGGCAGGGCTGCTGCGCGTACAAAGCGTGGCACCGAGATCCATGATGGCCTGTGTGTACGCAGCGCTTCGCCTCCCGGGCGTGTGGCTTTCGGCGAGCTGCCAGAGTTTCCTGGTCACGGCCGTCTTTCCCACCCAGCCGTCTACGGCTGCATGACGCGCCAGCACTCTTTTCACGTTGCCGTCGAGAATCGGGTGCCGCTGATCCAGCGCCAGCGAGAGAATGGCACCGGCCGTTGAGCGCCCGATGCCCGGCAGTGCGATCACGTCATCGATATCCGTCGGAAACGCGCCGCCATGATCGTCCCTGATGGTCCTCGCCGCCCGGTGCAGGTTGCGCGCGCGTGCGTAGTATCCCAGGCCCGACCAATGATGCAGCACCTCGTCCAGGTCCGCGTCGGCCAGCGCCGTGACCGTCGGAAAACTCTCAATAAAGCGCTCGAAGTAGGGAATAACGGTCAGCACCTGCGTTTGTTGCAGCATGATCTCCGATACCCAGATGCGATAGGCGTCACTGCCCTGCTGCCAGGGCAGGTCCTTGCGCCCGTGCGTATCGAACCACGCAAGCAGCCGATCGGAAAAACTAGTCAAGGGTCGGAACCACCTGGGCCGGTATTTCCTGGGCGATCTCCTCGATCCTGTCGATGGCATCGCCGCCGTTGTTCCGGAACTTGCGCTTGATCAGGTACGGGCCAATGCCGGGCGGCACCCAGAAGTCGGGCTCCATCAGCAGTCGGTAGCGAACGACCGTGCCGCCGTCTTCGGCGACGAACGTCCAGGTCTCGTTGCTTAACTTGAAGTCGCTGAACTCGGGGTTCGCGAAAGCACGCAGCTCCTCGTTGACCTCCAGTTCAACATGGCCCTGTCGCACAAAAGATTTACAAAAAAACAGCAGGCACCCTTCGTTGCGCACGTAGTATCCGGGCCGGCCGTACTCATCGGCAGCAATGTCGCGCGACTCCGCGATGGCGCTGGAAAACTGCGTCGACAGGTCCCAGTGCCGGAACACTTCGAAGACCTGTTTCACGGTTGCATCGAACCAGACCTCCGATGAGACCGTATAGCGGCCCTTGTGATGCTCGACGTTGATGCTGCGCATCTCCGCCGCCGCCACCGTGTTCAGCCAGAGCAGCAGCGGCAGCGCGAGTAATGCACGGCGATTCATCCGCCCAACAGGTCCTTGAGCTTGTTCTTGACCTCGTCCTCGAGTTTTTCCTTCTCGGTTTGCTCTGCCGGCGCTTCTTCCGCCGGCAGTGCTTCATCGGGCATGCCTTCCACGGGAGCGCCTTCCACGGGCGCCGCGGGTTTCGGTTCACCTGCCGGTGCAGGTGTTTTCTTGCCTCCGCCCAGCAGCTTGTCCAACACGCGGCTCTTGAGTTCCTCTTCCACCCGCTTTTTCAGCAGCGCTTCGACGTTGGGCTTCACGCTGGGTGAGGTCAGCGGCCCGGTAATCTTCAGCGGAATAACGGCTTTCGTGAAATCGTTGAGCTCTGCTTCGGTGACGTTCTGCAGCGACTCGGGACGCTCGAGAACGCGGGCCGTCAGGTCGTAGTTGACCGTGGCCGCAACCAGGTCGACGGTGCCCCGCCCCGTCATCTGCATGAAAGGCAGCTCCGCGGAAAGATCATCGTTGCGCATCACACCGTCGCTGACGACACCGGTCGCGCTGACCGAGCTGAATCGTGTGCGCGGCGGCAATACCGGCTTCGGCGCTTCCCCGCCTTTGATCAGGGCGCGGGCACGACGTAGCTCGTACCAGATATCCGTTCCTTCGTAGGTACCGTCATTCAACTGAAACGACATGTTGCCGCCAAGCGTTTTCTGCACGGCGGCCATGTCATTGCCGCGACCCGTGAGGACGAACCCGCCGTTGATCGTTCCCGTGATGTTCTCCTGCTTGAACAGCGCACGCGTGAAATCCGCCAGGTTTACATTCTGAATTTTCTCATCGACCGACAGCACCGGCGTAGCGCCCGACACATCAATGCGGACGTCACCACTGTAGCTGCCGCCGTACAGGTTCGCGGTAACCGGGTTGATCCGCAGGCGGCCGCCGGCCGAATTCAGGCCAAGCACGACATCCTGGAACTCCATGCCGCCAAGCAGCGCCGTCGCGACGCGAAGATTGCCGCGCGCGTTCAACGGCCGAATCAGGTCGGCGGGAATTTCAACCGGTACGGCTTCGCCGCGGGCTGCCTTTGCTGCTTCCTCCGCGGGCTCCATGTAGCGGTTGAGGTCTAAACGATCGGCACCGAGATCGAAACGGTAGGCACCACTGTCAATTCTCGGCACCGAGAGCGTGCCCTTGAACGTTGTGTCGTCGAGCTTGATCGTGACATTGGACATCTCGACCGCGTTGGTCTTGAACGCCGCTTTGGCATCGACGATCACGCGGCTCAGTGCGACCGGGTCGGCCGTTTCCGGCGCTTCGATATCGAGCAGGTGCATGACGCTTCTCGGCGAAAAGGCGTCCGTCCTGATCGTGGCCACGGGCTCAATCGCGCCTGCGTAGGAAAAAGGCTCGACGTCGGCCTTCAAGTCGATGCCCAGCAGGGTCATCGACAGCGGCTGCATCGTCACTGTCTCTTTTTCGGTTTGAACTTCGATGCGATCTGTGTCGAACTTCAGAGTCGTCGGCGACGAAGCGATGCCGGCAACGACACCTTTTGCGCTCAGCCCGTCGAACAGCACGAGGCTCTTTTTCAGATCAAAGGACAGCTCCGTGTCCATTTCCAGGTCGCCGCTGATCTCATCGGGCTGCATGTCGAAGTGAAATGAGCCGCTGGCCGGAACGGCTTGCCCGTCGTCCGACACGCGGCCAAATTTCATGGTCATGCCGCTCAGGACGTAGGTATCACCAGACTGCCTGTCCCTGTAGGTAATGGTTGTATCGCTGACATCGATACCGGAAACCTCAACGGCCTTACCCGTGTCGCCGCCGGTCTCGGCTGTTGTCGCTGCCTCGTCGGCAAAAAGATCATCCCAGTTAGCGCGGCCGCTGCGATCTACCTCGAGATTGAGCGCCAGTGCCGTCAGCTCCGCGGTGCCAATCGCAACTTCCTGGCGAAACAGCATTGGCAGCAAGCGAACGCTGAGCTTTGCCCGGTCGAACTCGGCAAACGGTTCGTCGCCAAAACCGGGCGCATTACCGAGCGTCGTATGCCCGACCTCTATCGCCAGCCAGGGGAAAAACGCGACGGACAGGTCTCCCTCGATCACGAGGTCGCGCCCGGTTCTCTCCTTCACGGCGTCCGCAATGTCATCGCGAAAATCGTTGGGGTCGAAAAACAGG
Organism: Woeseiaceae bacterium; assembly: GCA_049666725.1. Taxonomy (GTDB): domain Bacteria; phylum Pseudomonadota; class Gammaproteobacteria; order Steroidobacterales; family Woeseiaceae; genus UBA1847. The sequence continues at coordinate 9,139 of JBATHK010000111.1, read as the reverse complement.
ACGAAGAAGACTGCGGCAAGCGCAAAAACGGCGACGAACGCGGCTACCAGCCACGCGATGATTTTGGTAATTCGGCCCATGCTGGAACCCTTGGTTGGCAGACCCCTAAGAGTACCAAAATGGGCGCAAATTAGGCTGAATCAACCCCCCGGCGGTCCGGATTTCGGTGCCGGGCTCGCCCTACCGTCACTTACGACATAGCTTCACGCCGCCGTTCACCGTTGATATATCGACGCGGCCGTCGCCTTCGCCTTCGGTAAAGCGCAAAGACCAGCCAGGTGCGTACTTGCTGGTGCGCTCGGGTTCCGGTCCGAAACAGTTACGAATGCGCCCGTTGACAGTGCTGACATCGATCGTCGCCGACACGTCGCCAACCAGCTCTACGTCGACAGCGCCATTGACGGTCTCGGCAGACAGCTTGCCGTCCTTGCGAAGCCCCGCCTGGAACAACAGCTCGCCGTTGACAACATTCAAATCAGCGCGGCTGAAGGAACCTTCGTCAACAATAACGCGCCCGGTTACCGATTCGGCGCTGACCGTTCCTGATACGCGGAAAAGGGTTACATCGCCGGACACGGTGCTTGCTTGTGTATCCGTATCACTTTTATCGCCATTCACCTCAACGTCGCCACTAACCGACGCCGCCGTTACATCGCTGCCGGCCGATTCGGTCGAAACATCACCGCTGACCGTATGCAGGCGCTGCTCGCCCAGGACATCGGTAACATCGATGTCAGCGCTGACAGCGCTGACGTCAATCGAGCTGTTCTGCGGAACGTTGATATGCAGATCGCTGTCGATTCCACGCCCGCCGTGTCTCGGAACCTTGACCTTGACCGTGACCTTGTCCTTCTTGCGCTCGAAAATCAGCTCTTCGACGTTGCGCCCCAGCGTGCCGGTTACTTCGACCGCGTTTCTGCTCCAGCCGGTCACGCTTATCGAACCTGCAATATTTGAAATGTCGACCTGCCCGTCCGCCGCCGCGTCAAGCGTCTCGTCAACCTCTTCTGCCATTACGGGCATGGCAAGCAGGAAGCCCAGGGTAATCGCTATCAGTTTCTTCATCATCGTTCTCTCTCAACTTTCCGGTTGGCCAAAGCGCCAACTAAATATCGTTTCTCATCATGACGTTTCTTGTCAGGCCGCCCACTCTGCGAAGAACCGAGAGCTCTTCGCGATACGCCTTCACGAGCTTCGCCTGCAGCATGAGGTTGTCAGGGTCCCGCTCGATGGCCTCGTTAATATCGAAAATCGCTTCATGCAGCACCTCGAGGTTTGCCGCAATCTCGACGCGTGTTTGCGGCGACAGGCGCGCAAGTTCAACGTCAAGCTGTGCGACAAGCTCATCGCGCGCATTCTGAAAGCCGGGCCCCACGTTGTAGCGACTGCCGAACGCGGTCTGTTCGAAAACCAGCTCCGGCGCCACCTGGGTGACCGGACCCTGCTGTCCACTTACGGCAACGTAGGTCACGGCTGACGACGCGCCGATCAACAGCACGATGGCCGCCGCCTGTGCCAACATCGGTGTCCAGCGTGCGTGCCGCGGTGCACGAACCGCTTCTGCGATGCCCGGCCACAGGTCGCGTTCCGGGCTGATTTCCGTCGGCAGCCGTCTTGCTGCCGCGGCCAGTTTGTCGTCGTTTAATTCGGTCATGCCTGAAATCCCTGTTGTTTCAACTGTTGTGCGAGGAGCCTGCGGGCGCGGTGCAGCTGCGCCTTGCAGGTACCTGTCGCGATGCCCAGCATGCTGCCGGCCTCTTTGTGGCTATAGCCATACACGGCATGCAGGACAAATACGTGACGCGCGCCTGCCGGCAATCGGTCAATGGCATCCGACAGGTCTCTGAGTTCGCCGACATCGCCCAGCGCCAACGGCGTCGGCGATGTGTCGGCCACGGCCTGGATTCGGTCCTGCTCACGTTTCGCCGATCGAATGCGCCCCAGCACCGTGTTGACGGCAATGCGGTGCAGCCAGGTGGCAAACGCGCTATCGCCGCGAAACTTCTGAAGCTTGTTCCACGCCTGGATAAACGCGTCCTGCGTACAGTCTTCCGCCTCACTGACATTGCCGGTCATCCTCAGGCAGAGCCCATAGACCTTGTCCACGTGCAGTCGATAAAGGGATTCGAAAGCCCGGGCGTCCGATCGCTTTGCCCGCCTGATCCAGGCGGCCTCATCAGCGGCTCCTTGGGATGTTGCCGTAACCATCGTCTGACTATAGCCGCTGCTGTTTTCGGTCAAAAGCGCTGACAACTGCTTTTTCTCCCTTTATCGTGACCTTTGGATGCCATGGCAGCCGCTTTGGTTTGAAAACCGTCGCCTGATTGAGCCAAAAAAATCGCTCAAGCGACTGTGTTTGTTTACTATTCTGGTATCATGCGTTTGGCCGCCTGCAAGCCCGGCCGTCACCCGGCGCAATCGAAGAAGCAAAACAATATATGGCACCTACAGACGCTCGCCCGTTTCAAGCACAATTTCACGAAACCGCGGGCAAGTTGCCACTGACGGTTGCGTGTTGCTGATGTCGGGACACTCGATTCTTTACCTGGGCCGTGGCGAATTTGCCGCCGACTATCTACACGAACTGGAAACCCTGCCCTGCTGCACGATGCTGACGCGCAGCGTTGCCCTGAGTTTGCCAATAAATGCTGCTTCTGTTGTCGATCTCGTTCTTCTCGAGGTCGGGCCATCGATCTCGCAATCGGGCCAATCGCTCGGCAGCATCATTCACTCGCTCAAGCCTTACCCGGTCATCGCGCTGACCCGGAAAGAGCACGAGCATCGCGGCATTGTCGCCGTTAGAGCCGGTGCCGCAGCCTATATCTGTGTCGATGACATCAGCGTTGAAAACCAGGACGCCGTTTTTGACCATGCCGTGCAGCGCAGCCACCTGCAGCGGCGGCTGTCGGACACCGATATGACCGTGTTGTCCATACTCAAGGACATCAACGACGGCGTTATCATTGTTGACAACGCGGGCCATGTGCTCGATATCAATCCGGCGGCCCGTTCCATACTGGGCCTGGGGCCCCGGTCGCACCCGGACCCGAGCTGGGAACAGACGTTTTGCTGCATTGACGAGCACGGTCAAAACTATCGAAACTCCGCGGACCTGCCGATCGTTCGCGCCCGCAATGGCGAGAAGTTTGCCGGCCAGGTCGCCATCTACCGCGCGCCGGATCAGCCCGATGCGGTGCTGAGCCTTAATGGCCAGGGTCTGTTCGACGGTAATCGCGAACTCATTGGCGGCGTCATAACTTTCCGCGACATAACGGAACTTACGCGCCGCACGAGCGAGCTCGAAAAACGAGCTCAATTCGACGAACTCACGGGCCTGGCCAATCGCGGACTGTTCATGGAGCAGCTGACGCGCGCCGTTGGACGAAGCCAGCGCAAGTCGGCACCGCTCGCCACTCTCTTTATCGACCTTGACCGATTCAAGTCGGTAAACGATACGCTGGGGCATGACGTCGGTGACGCCCTGCTTTGCGAAGTCGCAAAACGATTGCAGGCAAACCTGCGAGTTGGCGACTTCGTGGGCCGCTGGGGCGGTGATGAATTTGTCGTTTGCCTCGAGGATTTCGGCGAGGCCGGCAACGCCGCTGCGGCCGCGCAAAAATTGTTGCTGGTACTCTCCGAGAAGTACGAGCTTGGCCCCAGCGAAGTGTATGCCACTCCGAGCATTGGCATCGCGATGTACCCGGACTCCGGCGACAATGCCGCGCGACTTATAAAGGCCGCAGACATTGCAATGCTGGAATCGAAGAAACGCGGTGGCGATCGTTTTCAGTATTACTCCAGCGCCCTCAACACAAAGCTGGCACAACGTGAAGAACTTGAAGTCGGGCTGCGACATGCCCTGGTCCGCGACGAGTTCGTGCTGCACTACCAGCCGCGGATCGATGTTACGACCGGGCGCCTGATTGGCCTCGAAGCGCTGCTGCGCTGGCAGCACCCGCGCTTCGGCCTGCTCGCGCCGGGGCGCTTCCTGCCTATTCTCGAAAGCAGCGGCCTGATCCACTCGGCCGGCGAATGGGTTATCGCAACCGCCTGCCGGCAGCTCGCGGCATGGCAACATCGCTTCGAACTCCCCGACCTGTCACTCGCCATCAACCTGTCAACTCAACAGCTGATGCACAACCGCCTGGTCGAAGCCGTTGCCAAAACGCTTTCCGATACAACGCTCGATCCGGGCTGTATCGAACTCGAGATTGGCGACGACGACATCGTTCGCCAGCGAAGCAGCGAACTGGAAACACTGCGCAGCCTGAGAAAACTCGGCGTCCGAATCTCACTCGATCATTTCGGCACGCGTGACGTGTCGTTCGAATCGCTCGACAACGGTTTTATCGACAGTTTCGTCCTGGACCAGTCGCTGATTTCCGACGTCGCGGAAAACGGCAGCCACCAGCGCATCATTCGCGCCGCCATCGCGATGGCGCAGGGCCTCGACATCGAGGTAGCCGCGGAAGGCGTCGAAACGCTGACGCAGCTCGAGTTCCTGAGGAGCTGCAACTGCGACCTGGCGCAGGGCTTTTTGATCAGCAAGCCCATGCAGCCGGAGAAGGTCGCGGCAGTTCTGCGAAGCGAGATTGCCGGCACCAGTCTCCTTGCGCGTGGAATGCCTTAAACCGCCCACCAATCTGGCCGCGGCGGCGAGTGGTGGATGGTGGGGGTTAATCAGCCGAGGCGCTGCACTTCCAGCACGCCGCAAACTGCCCCTCGTTTTCCTCGCCGCATTTCTTGCACCGCCACGATGCTCGCGGACTCTCCGACTCCACCGACGTAATAAGCTGCGTCGCACGATCGAAATCGAGATCGTGGATCACCCAGAGCTCCGGCCAGGTTTCGACGAACGGCATTTCGCCCATGATCGAACCGAGATGCTCATTGCGAATCTGTGTCGGAATGCCCTCGGACCCCAACAGGTTCTTGAAATGATTGATCGTGATCAGCGAGTCCGCTGATGTCAGCTTCTTCATTGACCGATCAGGGAACGCAGGTAGGGCTGCGGATCGTCGCCACGCTCCAGCACTTCAACCAGGGCTGAGCCGACGATGGCGCCGGCGGCGTGCTTGCCGACCGCCACTACATCCTCGCGCGCGCGTATGCCGAAGCCCGCGCACACGGGGAGTGACGACAGGCTTGCGACCTTGTCCAGGTACTGCGCGAGATCGGCCGGTAGCCCGGCGCCGCCGCCGGTTATTCCTGTGATCGTCACTGCATAGACAAAACCACGCGAGGCATCGCAAAGCATTTTTAGTCGTTTTTCGGGCGTTGCAGGCGTCACGAGTTGAATAAGGCCAAGACCTTTTGCTTCAAGTGCAGTACGCAGGTCGGCGCTTTCTTCAAACGGCAGGTCCGGAACGATAAAGGCACATACACCGGCGGCCAGGGCGCGATCCGCAAGCTCGTTATAGCCGAATGCAAGCAGCGGATTCAGGTAAGACATCATGACCAGCGGTGCATCGATCTCGCCGCTCGCTGAATCCAGCTGATCGAAAATCCACTTCAGGCTGACGCCCTGTCGCAGCGCCTCGAAACTCGAGCGTTGAATGGTCATGCCGTCCGCCATCGGGTCGGAAAACGGTATGCCCAGTTCCACGACATCGCCGACTGCTGCTATCGCTTTCAGAGTGTCGATAAAATCATCAGGCTTCGGATAGCCCGCCGTGATAAACGGCACTAGTGCGGGCCGTTTCGATTTCGTCGCAGCAGCGATGGCTGCGGTAATGCGTTCATGCGCCTGCATGGCTGCGCGTCCTCGCCGGGTACTTGGTTAATGTCGGCATGTCCTTGTCGCCACGCCCCGAGTTGCCAATCAAAATTCGCTTGCCGGGGTGCTCTTTTGCGTACTCTTTCGCCGCCGCAAACGCATGCGACGTCTCGAGTGCCGTCAGTATGCCTTCGCTCGCACACAGTTCTTCCAGTGCCTCGAGCGCCTCGTCATCGGTTGCCGAAATATATTTGACGCGACCGGTCGCCTGCAGCAGCGCATGCTCCGGTCCTACGCCCGAATAGTCGAGGCCGGCCGAGATCGAGTGGGTCTCCTGCACCTGTCCGTCGTCGTCCTGCAGGATGATCGTGTAAGAGCCCTGCAACACACCGGGCGTCCCGGTTGCCAGCGTCGCCGCGTTCTGCCCTAGGCCGTTGCCCGTGCCACCCGCTTCGACGCCGATCAGTTCGATGTCGTCGCCAAGCAGTGGATAAAAAAGACCGATAGCGTTCGAGCCCCCGCCGACACAGGCAAACGCAACGTCGGGCAAGCCGCCCGCGAGATCGATCATTTGCTGTCGTGCTTCATCTCCGATAACCGACTGCAGTTCACGCACGAGGTACGGATACGGGTGCGCCCCGACCGCCGACCCCAGCAGGTAGTAGATACCCTCGGGATCGGTAACCCAGGTACGCAGCGCCTCATCGATGGCGGCCCGCAGGGTCTTGTCACCGGATTCCACGGCAACGACTTCCGCACCGAGTCGACGCATACGGTCGACGTTGGGCGACTGGCGCTCCATGTCGACAGCACCCATGTACACGCTGCACGGCAGGCCAACACGCGCACATGCGGCGGCCGACGCGACACCGTGCTGGCCGGCGCCGGTTTCAGCGATGACGCGTTTGGCGCCCAGCCGTTTCGCAAGGATCGCCTGGCCGATTGCGTTGTTGATCTTGTGCGCGCCCGTGTGGGCAAGGTCTTCACGCTTCAGCCAGACATCGGCGCCCCAGACTTCACTGAGCCGCGGCGCATGCGTCAGTGCGGTCGGTCGCCCGACCCACTCGTGCAGCTCCTTCCGAAACTCGGCCTGAAACGAAGGCTCATGCAGATGCTCGCGCACGCCGGCTTCGAGTCGCTCGAAAGCGGGGACCAGTGTTTCCGGCACGTAACGACCACCGAAAGGCCCGAAGCGCCCGCGCGCGTCCGGCAGCTCGCCCCGGATGGCCGCAGCGAGCAGCGCTGATGCCTCGTCGGCCTGCAGCAGTGCACTCATAAATCTTTCTCCGCGGCTTTTGCCGCACCGATAAATTCTTTAATCAGCTGCGCATCTTTTCGCCCGGGCGCCGATTCAACGCCACTCGACACGTCAACGCCGGACGGCCTTACCGTTTGAATGGCCGACGCAACATTTCCCGGGCCCAGCCCGCCGGCCAGGATCATGCCGCCCGATGTTGCCAGCGCAGCGGCCGTTGCCCAGTTTACAGTTTCTCCGCGGCCGCTTTTCGGTCCTTCATACACCCAGGTGCCCAAGGCAGCGGGCCTTGATTGACCTTCACGATATACCGGCCAGCGCTCGACGGATGCGGGCACCTCGAGGCCGTCGAAATCTCCCGCATCGGTCTGCAGCACATCGGGCTCGAACTGCTCCAGTACACGCTGCCACTCGTCGTTAGCGGGATGCAGCATGACTGCAACACGCTTCACGTTACGCGGCACATCGCCGCTGATTGTTCGGGCATGCTTGGGCGTGACCTGGCGGGACGATTCGGCAAACACAAATCCAAGCGCGCCAGCGCCGGCTTCAAGCGCGACGGCAACGTGTTGCCTGTCGCTCAGCCCGCAGATCTTGATGAGCAGGCTCATGCCCGCACCCCTGCGCTGCCCGCCTCGCGCATGGCCGCCACGAGCGCCGCCGGATCGTCGCTTCGCATCAGTGCTGTTCCGACCAGCGCAAGGCGATACCCGTAGCCGGCAATTTTCGCCGCGTCTTCAGCCGTGCGAAGCCCGCTCTCGGCAACACAGCGCGCGTTCGGCAGTAGTGAAGAGAGTTTTTGCAAGCGCTCGTTGTCAACTTCGAGCGTGCGAAGGTTGCGTGTGTTGACACCAAACATCAGCTGACCTGAATCGGCTCGTTCGACATCGTCTGCGTTGTTCATGAGTTTCGAGCATCGCGCCAGGTCGTCTTCATCGAAAGATTCGAGCAGCACGAACATGCCATGCTGCCAGGCAACGTCGAGCATTTCGCGGAGCTTGTCATCGGACAGCAGGGCGGCTATCAGCAGCACGCCGCTCGCGCCGGCTTTACGCGCTTCGTGCACCTGCACCGGTTCGACCAGGAAATCCTTTCGCATAACCGGTGTTCCCGGCACGGCGGCGGCGACCTCTTCGAGGTGCGCGAGACTTCCATCGAAGCGGCTCGGCTCTGTCAGGACGGAAATTGCGGCCGCGCCGCCCGCCGCATAATTTTTCGCCTGCTCAACGCGACTCCGGGTTTTTGTTTTGAGCGCCCCTTCGGCCGGCGAGCGGTCTTTTATTTCGGCGATCACATCAAACCTGCCAGGTGCGAGTGACACCACGGGCCTGTCGAAGTCCGCCGAGGAAAATTTCGACGATACCGCTGCTGCACGCTCGGCACTGGACACTGCCATGCTTTGCAAAAAATCACTCATCAGCTGGCAAAGTGCTCGCGCATTTTCTCGAGGAACGCTGCCGCACGACCGTCGTCGATCGCGGCCGCCGCTATCGCCACTCCGTCGAGCGCATCTTCCGCATCACCCTGCACTTCGAGGACCAGCGATGTGCCCATTAACAGCGCGTCCCTGTGTGCGCCCTTGTCGTCACCAGTGAATACCCGGGTCAGCTCTCTTGCGTTGTGTTCTGCGTCACCACCCTCTAGGTCCTCGGGTCGGCATCGCCTGAGCCCGTAGTCCTCAGGTGAGCGCTTCGTCTCGGTCACCGTGCCCGGTCGCACATCGTACAACCAGAAATCGCCGGCCGGCGTCGCTTCGTCCCATCCCGGCTCGCCGTGTACAACGAAAGCCCGCTGCAACGGCATTCCGGCCAGCGTATCTGCCATCAGCCTGGCGGCCTCTTTGCTGAAAGCGCCTATGAGCTGAAAGGGTGGAGCCGCCGGATTGGTGAGCGGGCCAAGGATATTGAATACGGTTCGAACAGACAGCGCGCCGCGGATCGGTACCACGGCCTTCATCGCGGGATGGTAGGCCGGCGCGAACAGGAACGTGAAGTTCGTTGCCTGCAGACAGGCGACGGCTTCTTTCTCGCGCAGCGGTAGCGGCATGCCGAGGCACTCGAGCATGTCCGCGCTGCCGGAGCGACTCGACACCGATCGGTTACCGTGCTTGACGACCCGCGAGCCAGCCGCGGCGGCCAACAGGCCGGTCCCCGTAGACAGGTTCAGGC
>JBATHK010000110.1:0-3857 GCA_049666725.1 Woeseiaceae bacterium | reverse complement strand
GAGAACGTCTATTGCTCGGAAGTCGAGGAGGCGCTCTACAAGCATCCCGCCGTACTCGAAGCGGCGGTTTTCGGCGTGCCGGACGAGGCCTGGGGCGAGGCAGTTCACGCGGTCGTTGTGCCTCGCGGAAAAATTACGTCGGAGGAATTGATCGTTTTTTGTCGCACCCAGATTGCGGGCTACAAGTTGCCCAAAGCGATCACTTTGTCTGACGAAGAGCTGCCAAAATCCGGCCCCGGCAAAATCCTCAAGCGCGAGTTACGAGAGCCGTTCTGGAAAGGGCACAACCGCAAGGTCAATTGATCGCGCTATTCCTGCCATCGTATGAAAGCAGCGATTTTGACACGATACGGGCCGCCCGAGGTTATCGAACTTAAACAGGTCGAAACACCGACGCCGGCGGACGATGAAGTCCTGGTACGAATCGTCGCGGCGACGGTCTTTGCCGGTGACTGCGAGGTGCGCGCTTTCGATTTCCCTGCGTCGTACTGGCTGCCGCTGCGACTCATGTTCGGCCTCACAAGGCCCAGAAAAAAAGTGCAGATACCGGGCCAGGAGCTGGCCGGCGTGATCGAGGCCGTGGGAAAAGACGTCACCGGGTTCAATAAAGGGGACGAGGTTTTCGCCCCGCTAGAGAAATTCGGCGGTTGTGCCGAGTACCTCTGTCTCAGCGCTAAGAGTGCAATGGCAATAAAACCAACAAACATGAGTTTTGAAGAAGCCGCTACGGTTCCTGTCGGTGGGCTCAACGCACTGCATTTCGTGAGAAAAGCAAGCATCGAGAGTGGAGACAAAGTGCTGATCAATGGTGCAGCCGGAAGCATCGGTACCTTCGCCGTGCAGATCGCCAAATCACGCGGGGCACAAGTTACGGCGGTGGACAGCACCAAGAAACTCGATATGCTGCGTTCCATTGGCGCGGACAAAGTCATCGATTACACACAGGAAGACTTCACCCGAAACGGCGAGACCTACGATGCCATTATTGACGTCGTGGGTAAGAGCCCGTATTCACGGAGTGTTCGCTCGCTCAATGACAACGGCCGCTATATCCTGGGCAACCCACGGTTTTCAGGATTCTTCAGAGGGCTATGGACGTCGATGACGAGCAGCAAGAAAGTCATTGCGGCAATGACCGGCTATCGAACCGCTAATCTCGTTTTTCTCAGAGAACTCATCGAGGCTGGCAGGCTAAGAACTGTCATCGACAGGCGCTTTCCGCTGGAAGAGATTGTGGACGCTCATCGCTACGTTGAATCCGGGGAAAAGACGGGTCACGTCGTCATAACCGTGGCCGATTAATCGGCGCTCGACAGTTCCGCCGCTGACGACGAGAAAAGTTTTGGCAGCGGATTGAACCGTGACATCAAGCCTGGCTGCAGCGTTTTCAACAGGATTTGATCGAGCCAGGTAACAATTGGCTCCATCGCTTCAATGTCGTGCTTCACCTTGTGGTACGGCAGTTCATAAATACCGAGACCCCGATCTGCCGCGTGCACGTAGTTCTGGCTGTCACGCAGGACCGCGATGGTCGGTGTCTCGAAACTCCTCAAAACCTCCAACAGCATGGTGAGGCTGCGCGTGTTTTGCCGAGTGCGGTTGGCGACGACGGCGACCGGGCGTTCAAAATCCGTGAGCTGCAGAAGCCTCGCGATAAAACTGGTCGTCGCATGCACATCGAATGTGGAGGGCAGGACAGGAATCAGTATGCAGTCGGCATCGTTAGTGAGTTCAGAAATCTCGCGCTGATTCAAAGCCGCGGGTGTGTCGATGATGATTGCCCCGGCTTCCCTCGGTTTGCGAAACGACCAGCTGTGCGTGCCGCGCGGTGCCAACTGTTCGATCGTGATGCCGTTGATCTCGGCGCGTTCCGGCGGCCGTCTTTCGAGCCAGCGCGTCGTATAGCCGATGGGATCGGTGTCGATCAGTGTGGGTGGCGGTCCGCGCAGCGCAAAGTAGCTCGCAAGGTTGGTGGCCAGCGTGGTCTTACCGCAACCGCCCTTGGGATTCAGAATGACGATCTTGTTCGAGTCGCCTCGATATGCAGCAGTAGTCATTTTTCGCTCGGAGCGTAGCCTTCTTCGTGCCCGCTCTTCTTATGATTGCTACAATAGACCATATGCCAAATGCTGTTCTCAGTAAAACGCCCGGCGATATGACTTTCGAGGCGCGCAACCGCAGCTTCGATCTGCGCGAACCGCTTGCCGGCGACTGGCACGGCGGTCATGCCTTCCAGACTGCGTTCTTTAACGCGCTGTCGCTGTCGTTCCCGTCCGGCGAGAAGTTTTTCGTCGACAGTGTGAAGTACTACCTGCCGCGCATCGACGACCCGAAGCTAAAGAGCGAGGCCGCCGTTTTTGTGCAGCAGGAGTACATCCACCGGCGCGAACACCAGCGCTATAACGAGGTGTTCGCGGAGGCACGCGGCTTCGATCTGGAAAAGCTCGAATCGCTCTATATTCGTGAGATCGAGCGGGCGAAAAAAGAACCGCCCATCGTGCAGCTGGCCGCCACCGTCGTTCTCGAGCACATCACGGCGATGTTTGCGGCGGGTTCGATGCGCAATTCGCGCTGGATGGACGGCGCGCATCCCGCCATGGCCGATCTCTGGCAATGGCACGCGATCGAGGAGACCGAGCACAAGTCGGTCGCCTATGACGTGTATCTTGCCATCGGCGGGGAGCGCAAAATGCTGCGCCAGGTCATGCGTATCGTACGGATGCGTTTCCCGTACCACGTGTTCCTTTCGATCTGCCAGATGCGCCGGATGGAGGGCAAGCCGGTTCTTTCGTTGTCGTTCTGGCGTGAGGGCTATGCGTTCCTGTTCGGCAGGAACGGTATTATCCGGGAGGTCGCGACGGATTTTCGACTGTTCTACCGCGAGGACTTTCATCCCTGGATGCTCGACAACCGCGAGCTGCTGCGAAAGACCCTTGCAATGAAGGCCTAAGCCCGTTCCGAGCCGCGTTCTGACTATGTAGGTGCCCACGTGAAACTTCTTAAAAACATTGTATTGCTGGCGCTCGTGGCCGGCTGCGCCGAAGATACCGGCGACGCCGCCAGGGCCGAAGACGCCAGCCTGATATTGACTAATGCGCGCGTGTATACGCTGGCCTGGGGCGAACCCGCGCCAGATGGTTCGCTTATGCCCGATGCGCCGCACGACGAGAGCGGCTGGCACCCCGATGCCGAAGCAATCGCAATCCAGGGTGACACGATTCTGTTCGTTGGCAGCAACCTGGAGGCAATGAACTTCAAGAGCGAGTCGAGCCGGGTTATCGACCTCGCGGGTGCCACCGTAATCCCGGGCCTGGTCGATTCGCACACCCACGTGTTCGGATTGGGTGCACTGCTGGACCAGGTCAATCTGATTGGTGTCGCAACGGAGGAAGAGGCCGTCGCGCTGATTGTCGAGCGCGCGAAGTCCGTGCCAAAGGGCGATTGGATCGTTGGCCGCGGCTGGGATGAGGGCGCGTGGGCAAACGCTTATCCGGACAAGGCGCTTCTTACGGCGGCCGTGCCCGACCATCCCGTCTTCATGGACAGCCTGCACGGTTTCGCTGGGTGGGCTAACCAGGCGGCGCTTGATGCAGCGGGGATTACCGCAGAGTCGAAAGTGCCGGTCGGTGGCGAGATGCGCCTGGGAAGTGACGGTCAGCCAAGCGGACTGTTCCTGAATCAGGGTGTCAACATGCTAAGTGATGCCGTCCCGGAGCCGTCGCGGGAGATCCTGGCGAAGCAGCTGTTGCTGGGACTCAGTCAAATGGCGGCGGACGGATATACCGCGGTACACGATGCCGGCCTCGATACAGAAGCGATGAGCATTCTCGAGGAACTCGAAGCCGCCGATAAGCTGC
>JBATHK010000109.1:0-6478 GCA_049666725.1 Woeseiaceae bacterium | reverse complement strand
CTTTATAACCGCTGCGCGGTTTGCGATTCCACGAGCCGTGCTGACCGATAAACGCACCGTCGCTCCACTCGGGTCCAAGCGCCTGCCCCTCAGCGAAGGTCAGGCCAAGCGACGCCGTGTGAGGTCCGAGCGCGTAATCCGGTGTCAACGCGGTAGCGACCAGGTCAGGCCGCTGCTCCTTGACGCGTGGGTCCAGGCGGTCGCCATAATAACTGTACGGCCAGCCGTAGAATCCACCATCGACCACCGACGTCATATAGTCAGGCACGAGGTCGCCGCCGAGATCGTCGCGCTCGTTGACCGCTGTCCACAGGACGCCCGTCGATGGCTCAAACGACATGCCCACCGGGTTGCGCAATCCTGTCGCAAAAAGTCGGTGTTCGCCCGTTTCGACATCGATCTGCCAGATCGCGGCGCGGCCTTTCTCATTCTCGATGCCGTTCTCCGCATGGTCGCTATTCGAGCCAACGGCTGCATACAGATGCTTACCATCAGGGCTTGCGACCAGGTTCTTGGTCCAGTGGCGATTGTTCTCGCCGGCCGGAAGGGCCACCAGTGGCGTCCGGGGCGATGTTATTTGTGTCTCGTCTTCCACGTAGGGAAAACTCACGACGCCGTCCGTGTTCGCAACGAAAAGACGGCTGCCGATGAGCGTCATTCCAAACGGCGAAGCCTGGCCGGACAGAAATACGGTTCGTGTTTCTGCAATGCCGTCGCCATTCGCATCGCGCAGCAACGAAATACGGTCGGCACTCGCTACGCCCGCGCCGGCGCGGGCCATGACCATTTTTTCAACTCGACCAATGATGCCTTTCGGTTTTTTCGGCTGCGCGTTTGTTTCCGCGACCAGCACATCGCCGTTTGGGAGTACGTATAGCCAGCGAGGATGATCAAGCCCGGTTGCAAATGCGTTGACGACAAGACCGTCAGCCGCGACCGGCGTTGCGCCGTCTTCCCAGCGCGCAACGCGCGCAATATTGACCAGTGGTATCAGCGAGTTTCGCGGCTCGGGTAAAACAGGCTCAGGACCGGTGCCCGCCGAGACCGGCAGTTTCGCATTGCCGCCGCAGGCAGCAACCGCAAACGATAAAACGATGAACACGATGTTGCAATAACGCATGAAACCAGTCCTTGTGGAGCGGGTGAAGGGAATCGAACCCTCATTCTCAGCTTGGGAAGCTGATGTTCTACCGTTGAACTACACCCGCATTGTCGGCCCTTTCGAGTGCCTGTTAAACCAGCTCTCGAATTGGAACAGGGATTGCTCCGCCAGGCAATTCCAGGCCATGATTTTGCGGCCCGGTCTCGCGACGCCATAGCGCCAATGCAAAGAAGAACGCGCCAAGCGAGAGCGCGGCGAAAAAGATGATCATGGGAGTGTAACCCGCTGGATTATCAGCCCCTGCCCCACCGACGTCGTTTAGCCAACCAGCCACGAGGTTCGCTAACGTCATGCCCGCAGCCTGCATCATGAATAACAGACCGTAGGCTGTGCCAAGCCGACTGGCTTCCACGAGTTTTACTACCGATGGCCATAACACGGCCGGAATCAATGAAAAGCTGATGCCGAGCAGCACGGTCGTCAGCCACAGCCCCCCGGCACCGATGACGACGCCCACAAATGACAGCGGCAACAGCAGAGAGCCAAATACCATGGACAAGGCACGGCGCCCGTACCTGTCTGCTATCCAGCCAAACAACGGCGTGGCAAATATGGCGGCCAGGAACACGTAGCTGTTGAGCAGCGCAGCACTCTCGAGGCTTAGCTCGTGCGCATGCTGGAAATATTTGATGGCGAACGTCGAACGAAAAGGAAATATAACCGAGTAAAACAGCACGCAGAGCGCGAGGATGTACCAAAACGATCGCCCGAAGCGCGCGACATCCTGCCAGCGGACCTTCTCGGTCACGAGCGGCGCTTCGGTCAGCGGTTTGGGCGGCGTGCCGGACTTGTCGACCCACCAGTAGACTATCGCAAAGAACATACTGAGCGCTGCGAACCCGGCCGCAAGGATGAGAGGTTCCTGCCAACCGCGGTCATAAATCGAACCGGCCCAGACCGGTGACAGGTCGGCTACATAGGACCCGCCGCGGGCGATCGCGAGACTGAGAGCCATCGCAAAAGCCACCCCGCCGCGAGCAAACCAGATTCCGAGCGCAACGGTGACGGCCACCAGCATGGTTTCGGCGCCAATACCGAATAGCAAACGGCCGGCAGCCATCGTCACAAAACTTCCCTGCCAAGCAGTCAGGATCGCGCCGGCGAGACAGATTGCAGTCGTGCAAAGCGTAACCCGCGATGCCCCAAACCGGTCGACAATGAGCCCGCCAATCAGCACCAGGAAAATATTGGGCAGGCTGTAGATGGCGTTCAACGCGCCGATTTCGGTGTCGCTAAACCCGAGTTCCCGTTCCAGCTGTTCCGCCAGGGGAGCGATGGAATCATAAACGTAGTAGTTGCCGAACATCAGCAGGCTGACGAATGCAAGAATCCACCAGCGGGTCCTGGTGCTATCGCCAGTTGCTGTTTTTTCGACCATTGCTGGAGCCTACATGGCGGACTTGGTCGCGACAATCAAAGTCTCATGCGGAACGTTCGATCAAGCCTGCGAAAGTTTCAAAAACCCGAGCGAGTGAAGATTATCGTCGGACCGAAACGTGCTAATGTTTCAAGCACAAACGACGTCAGAGAGGGCATCTGTTGATTATCATCTGGATCGCGTTCCTGGTTCTTATTCTCGCGCTCGTAATGCTTGATCTCGGCGTGTTTCACCGCAAAGCGCGCGTGATCAGCATTCCGGAAGCGCTGGCGTGGACCGGCGTATGGATAGTGCTGGCGTTGGCGTTCAACGTCTTCGTCTTTTATCTCTATGACCAGAACTGGTTGGGGTGGACCGACATTGCATCCCATGACCTGTCAGGCAAGCAGGCAGCTATTCAGTTCTTTACGGGCTATCTTCTCGAAAAATCCTTATCCGTCGATAACATTTTCGTTATCGCCATGATTTTTTCCTATTTCAGCGTGCCCCTCGCCGAGCAGCATCGCGTCTTGTACTGGGGCATTCTCGGTGCCATTGTCCTGCGCGCGATAATGATCGCTTTGGGCGTGGCGCTGATTAATCGATTCGACTGGATCGTGTACGTATTTGGCGCATTGCTGCTCGTCTCAGCCACGAAGATGCTGTTCATTCGGCACGACAATATTAACCTCGACCTCAATCCCTTCGTCCGCATGGTTCGCCGCTATTATCCGATCACGAGTGAGTTTCATGGCAGCCATTTTTTCGTCAAAGAAAACGGCGTCCGCGCCGCAACTCCTTTATTTCTCGCACTGGTGCTGGTGGAAACCAGCGACGTCATGTTCGCCATCGATTCAATTCCTGCGATCTTTGCCGTAACCCGCGACCCGTTCCTGGTTTTCACATCCAACGTTTTTGCAATATTGGGTCTGCGTTCGCTGTACTTCGCCGTTGCCGGCATGATGCACAAGTTCCGTTACCTCAAATTAAGTCTCGTATTCATCCTGGCCTACGTTGGCGTAAAAATGATCCTGTCGCATCACTATCCGATTCCTAACCTCGTTTCGCTGTCCATCATTGGCGTAGCCCTGACCATCGGCATGCTCGCCTCGATTCTGTCGACACCGAGAGAAGAAAAGCAGCTGGTTTCGCCCCTCGTTGATGACCTCGAATCCCTGGCGGCTTTGACCTACCGCGAGGCGCGTCGTGTGGCGATCCTGACGGTAGGCATGACCATCGTGTTACTGGGTCTGATCATGCTCGTAACACCGGGTCCCGGCATGCTCGTAATCATCCTGGGACTGGCCGTGCTTGGTGTCGAATTTGCCTGGGCGCGCGCGTGGCTGAAGCGTATGCGCGAGATGGCGGGCGACGTCGGGGATCGCTTCATGGATGTATTCGAGCGCGACGACAAGAAGCCGCCCGATTAGCGCCGTCCGCAGAATAAATACGCGGGCTGTTACTGTGGCGTTAGCTTCAGCAAGCGACCGCCTTTCTTGTCTTCCAGCAACCATATCGCACCATCGGGACCCTGCACGACGGCCCGAATGCGCTTGCCCATCGGAAACCGTTCCGCTTCGCGCGCATTTTCGCCATCAAATTCGATGCGGATCAGCGCCTCGGAAGACAGACCGGCGATGAAACCGTCGCCCTGCCACTCAGGGAACATTTTTCCCGAGTAAATCATCAAGCCGCCCGGTGAAATCACGGGTGTCCACCAGGCTTTTGGCGCCTCGAACTCCGGGCGCGTGTCGTGATCCGGGATATCTCTGCCATCGTAATGCCGGCCATTCGAAACGATGGGGTAGCCGTAGTTCTTGCCCTTGAGTACGCGGTTGAGCTCGTCACCACCCCGTGGGCCCATTTCAATGTTCCAAAGCTGCCCATCAGCATCAAACGCGATGCCCAATGGGTTGCGATGACCGAGCGACCAGATTTGCGCCGTCACGCCGCCGCGCCCGGCAAAAGGATTGTCGTCCGGCACCGTGCCATCGTCATTCAGGCGAACGATCTTGCCGAGGTTGCCGTCCGCATCCTGTGCCGGGTCAAACTTTTGCCGTTCGCCGGAAGAAATAAACAGGTAGCCGTCGTCGGAAAATAACAGTCGATGCCCGTAGTGGCCGCGACCGCTGACTTTGGGATCCTGGCGCCAGATAACCTCGACGTCACTGAGCGCTTCGCTGCCCGGGGCCAAACTAAGCGTGGCGCTGGCAACGGCCGCCCCGCGCGTATCCCTGTCGCCCGCTTCGGCGTAACTCAGGTAGATTCGTCCGTTTTCGGCAAACCCGGGGTGCAAAACCACGTCGCCCAGACCGCCCTGCCCGCCGTAGTCGACAGCCGGCACGCCGCGCACGGGCGCTGACGACCCATCATCCGCAGATACCACGAACAGCCTTCCCCGCTTTTCCGTAACCAGCAGTCGACCGTCCGGCATGAATGCCATGGCCCATGGCTCATCGAATCTCGCAACCTCTTGCGTCATGAATGGATAGTCGCTGACCTCGCTCGCGCAGGCGCCGGCGAAAAACAGAAGCACTGGTACAAGCAAGCGATTCATCGGGCTCTCCTAAATGTCGAATGCGAAATATTATCGCGTTTCGAGCTGTTAGACTTTCCTTTATGACTACCCTTTTAAAAACCGTCAAGTGGCTTGCCATGGTTCTGGCCGTGCTCGTGTTGACGCTTTATTTTTCCCGGGCATTTGATGCGCGGAACATGATGGATCCGGGCCCGGAGCACCGTATTGTGTTCGAGCATGAGTTCGATGCAACCCGGGAAACCGGCACCGACTGGCTCGCCTACCTGGCGATCGAAGATGAGCTGCAGATAGAACTGGATCAGAGCATCGACAAGGATGCGCGAGCAGGCAGCCAGGTCGATCGCTATTCGGCCGACAGCCTGACGTTCCCGGCCAACTACAGCGGCAACTGGAACCGCTCCTACGAGGTGTCGGTACCGGCACCACGCGGTGTTGCGGTATTGCTGCATGGTCTGACCGATTCTCCTTACTCGATGCTGGCAACGGCGCAGGCGCTGGCGGGAGCTGGCTACAACGTCGTCGTACCGCGCATGCCGGGACACGGTTTTGCGGTGAGCGGTCTCTTGCAGGTCCGTCACGAAGATTGGACGGCCGCCGTTCGCGTTGCGGTTCGACACGCAGCGAAACAGGCAGCCAGCGAGCAGTCCCTGATTATCGCCGGCTATTCAAACGGCGGCCTGCTGGCCGTCGACTATGCGCTTCGCTGCGATGACATTGACGATCTGCCCTGCCCCGACGGCCTGGTTCTCATGTCTCCCGGCCTGGCCATTTCCCCGTTTGCAACGGTTCTGAACTGGCATGCCGCCATCTCGTGGATACCGTACTTCCAGAAATTCAAATGGGCAGAAATCCTGCCCGAGGTAGATCCATTCAAGTTCACGTCATTTCCTAAACGGCCTGCGTGGGAAGTCCACAAAATATCGAAACGCATGCACAAGGCGTTATCGCATCCGGATCATGCCGCAAACTTGCCGCCAATTCTGACGTTTCAGTCCGTTGTCGATAGCACCGTCAGTGCGCCCGCGATCAGCAGCTCGCTGTACGATTATTTGCCGGCAAATGGCAGTAAGCTGGTGTTGTACGACATCAATCGCGAGAGCACGCTGCTACAACTCGTTGAGGACGCGGCGGACGATCCGGTTAAACGATATCGATCCGCCGCACCGCTAAACTACGACGTGGCTATTCTGAAGAACCGCAGTCCGTCCAGCGTTGCCGTCGATTCGTGGTTCCTGTCGGCCGGCGAAACTGAGCCTGTAGTGGAAGAAACGGCATACAGCTGGCCGGACGAGCTATTTTCCTTATCGCATATAGCGCTGCCGTTTCGTAGCGACGACCCGGTTTATGGCGATGGCTCTGTCCGCGGCGCCGAGGATCGCGGCATCGTGCTCGGCGCGCTGGCGCCGCGCGGCGAACGGGG
>JBATHK010000108.1:0-48875 GCA_049666725.1 Woeseiaceae bacterium | reverse complement strand
GTCCGGCGCCGGCGCGCAGGGCTGCCTCGCCGCAAAGACGAACGGCGCCGGGCATGCCTTCGCCGCCCCCGATCACAAGCACATGACCGAAATCGCGTTTGTGCGCTGTTCGTTGCCTCGGTGGAAGCGCATCGCACATCAATTCGTCGCCAATGCGATGGAACACCGGGTTTACGCCGGCCCTGCATTCATCCGGAATCTCCAGCCCGTCGTACAGTAGCTCACCGCAATAGTCCGGGGCGCAATCGAGAAACAGGCCGGCCTTGGTGCCGACAAAGGTCACGGTCAGGTCGGCTTTGACGGCACTCCCGAGCCTGGCGCCCGAGTCCGCGTTGATTCCCGTCGGCACGTCCACAGACAGGACATTGGCAGGATGTTCGTTGATTGCCTCGACGGCTTTGGCGAACTCCCCGCGAACATCGCGCTCCAGTCCGCTGCCGAGTATTGCGTCTACCAGCAATTCCGCTTCCCGGTCGAGTTCGCCGCCCCAGGGCATGACAACGCCTCCCTCAGCGACAAAATCTTCGTAGGCCGTCGCCGCATCACCGGTCAGCGACTCCGGATCGACGAGCGTCAAAACCGACACGACAATGCCATCGTGCGCAGCAAGCCGCGCGACTACATAGCCGTCGCCGCCGTTGTTGCCGGCGCCGCAGACGACCTGCCAGCGCTTTGCGTCCGGAAATCTCCGGCGCCCCGCCTCTAGCACGGCCGCTGCCGCTCGCGTCATCAACGTGTATCCGGGGATGCCATGATCTTCAATCGCGGTTCGATCGATTTCTCGAACGGACGCGACCGAATAAACGTTGGCGGGCAAGTTCTGCATCTGGGCGATTATACTGTCACGCGACACGGAACTGACATTGACGATATCCACGCAGCAATACGGCAATACCGAGATGGCGGCCCTCAAAGCCGAAGTCATCGAATGGTGTACTGAGCTCGGCTTTCAGCAAGCCGGTATCAGCGATATCGACCTTGCCGTGGCTGAAAAGCGTCTTGCAGAATGGCTGGGCAAGCAGTTTCACGGCACGATGGACTATATGCAGCGCCATGGCTTGAAGCGCAGCCGACCCGGCCGACTCGTGCCGGGCACCGTTCGCGTCATCTCGGTGCGCATGGACTATTTGCCGGACGCACAGGACGCTGCCAGGCAACTGCTGGATCACGACACGCGCGCGTATATATCGCGTTATGCGTTAGGTCGTGACTATCACAAGGTCCTACGCGGCCGCCTGCGTGCATTGGCGCGCCGAATCGAAGAAAGAATCGGGCCATTCGGATACCGAGTGTTCGTCGATAGTGCGCCGGTGCTGGAGAAAGCGCTGGCCGAGAAATCGGGCATCGGCTGGATCGGCAAACACACCAATGTAATAAACCGGGACCATGGCTCCTGGTTCTTCCTTGGCGAGCTGTATACCGACCTGCCTTTGCCGGTCGATAAGTCCGAGGATTCGCACTGCGGCACATGTACCGCATGCATCGATGTTTGCCCCACCCGCGCCATCGTCGCTCCGTATCTGCTCGACGCGCGGCGCTGTATTTCGTATCTGACAATCGAGCTGAAAGAGTCGATTCCGGTCGAGTTCAGAAAAGCGATAGGCAACCGCGTATACGGTTGCGACGATTGTCAGCTTTTTTGCCCCTGGAACAAGTTCGCCGAGCCAACCGCCGAGGGCGACTTCGCGCCACGGCACGGACTCGAATCAGCCGACCTTGCCGCGCTGTTTTCCTGGGATGAAAAGACCTGGCTGGAAAAGACAGAAGGAAGTGCCATCCGGCGCATAGGGTTTGAACGATGGTTACGGAATATTGCCGTCGCACTCGGCAATGCCAAAAGCACGCCCGAAGTTATCGCGGCACTGCGCTCGAGGCAGCGGGAAGAATCTGCGCTGGTGGTAGAGCATGTGTTGTGGGCACTTGAGCAACACAACTTAGCAAATAAAAGGGAGAGCAATGATGTTTGAGGCACCCGATTCGCAATACCTCGTGCCGTTTGACGGAAGTTTCGACGTGGCGACAGCCAGTACTGCACCGCAAACCGACGGTCACCCTCACAAGGGCAAGCATCGGGCGAAGCGAACCGAAGACCTGAACAAGCTGCAGAGAGTGCTCGCTGCAGGCGATCGCCACGCGGTGTTGCTCGTTTTCCAGGCAATGGATGCCGCGGGCAAGGACAGCACTATTCGATCGGTCATGCAGGGGGTCGACCCGTCAGGTTGCCAGGTTTTCAGTTTCAAGAAGCCATCGAGCCTTGAGCTTGATCACGATTTTTTGTGGCGCACGACCTGTCGATTGCCCGAACGCGGCCGCATCGGAATATTCAATCGCAGCCAATACGAAGAGGTGCTCGTTGTGCGTGTGCATCCCGAGATTCTCGGCTACCAGAAACTCCCCGAAGCAGTAAATCCCGACACAATCTGGGATGAACGACTGACATCGATTCGCCAACAGGAAGAGCATTTGGCTCGGAATGGCACTGTGATCCTGAAATTCTGGCTAAACGTTTCCAAAGACGAACAAAAACGCCGCTTCCTGGCACGACTTGATGATCCGGACAAGAACTGGAAATTCGAGCCACGCGACGTGGTTGAGCGACGCTACTGGGACGACTACATGAAGGCCTACGCGGAGGCACTGAACGCAACCTCGAGGCCGTGGGCGCCATGGTATGCAATTCCGGCCGATAGCAAGTCATACATGCGAGCAAGAGTCGCGGATATCATAATCGACGCGCTACAGAGTATCGGCCTCCGGTATCCGCAGCCATCGGACAAAGATCGCGCAGAATTCGCAGAAGCCCGGGCGGAGCTTGATGCGGAGGGTTCTTGAGGCCAGCGGCCAGTGATTTTGATTTCGTGGTCAAAAATGTGGCCTGATCGATACTAATCCGCTGCCGATCAACGCGACAATTGCCTTCTTTTGGGTGAGAAAATGCGTTGCAGGAATCCCTGGCCACAAATTCGGACTACAGGCGCTCGTTGCTCGAGGGACTCGAGTTGTTCAAAGGCGTCTATCCCGATGATATTTACGAACTGCTGCAGCGCTGCGATCGCCGCGATCTCGCAGCCGGTGAACTGCTGCTGTCTCCGGGCGCAAAGAATGAGCATGTATTTATCGTCCTGTCCGGCAGCCTGAACGTTCACGTGGGGTCAACCGACGCACCTGTGCTCGTAACAATGGAAAGTGGAGCGTGCGTTGGTGAAATGTCAATTATTGAAGATCGTGACCCGTCCGCCTATGTGATCGCGGCAGAAGACACACACATGCTCGTGATGCACCAGTCCCTGCTTTGGGAAATGGTCGATGCGTCGCACGAGTTCGCGAAAAATCTGCTCGTCGTGTTGTCGGAGCGCGTTCGTAGCCATAATCATGTCATCGCCGACAGCTATGGCGAAATTCGCAAGTTCGAGCGCCACGCAACAACCGATGCGCTGACGGGGCTTGCGAACCGGCACGCAATGCAGGTGTCGTTTCCCGAAGAAATGGAGGCCTGTGTCGACAACGACGAACCCGTCTCGCTCATCATGATTGACGTTGACCGATTCAAGCAGTTCAACGACATGTTCGGTCATATCGCCGGTGACCGCGCACTCTGTGCGGTTTCACAGATCCTGAAGAAGCTGTTCCGCCCGCGTGACCTTTTGGTTCGCTACGGTGGCGACGAGTTTGCCGTGCTGCTACCCGGCGCAAATATTGAACAAGCCATCGCCGTCGGACAGAGAGTTCGCGACGCGGTATGTAGCACGACGGGAGACGGATCCGATTCCCTGATCAAGATCCCTATAGCAATATCAATGGGCGTCGCGGGGCTGCACGAAAATGGCACGCTTGAAGGATTGATTCGCGACGCAGACGCTGCCCTGTATCGCGCCAAGCATGCAGGAAGAAACGCGATATCGGAATAATCAGAACCGGCTTCCTCAGACCGTCACGACAACATTGTCGATCAGGCGCGCCTCTCCCAACCGTGCTGCAGCCAGCACGACGAGTTCATCACAATCACGATCCGGTATCTCGAGATTCTGCGCGCGGCGAATCGCAAAGTACTCCACGTTAAACCCCGCATCGACGAGTTTCTGATTCGCGAGCTTCTCGAGTTCATCAAAATTTCGCCGGCCATTTTGCAAATCTTCGCCAACCGAGGTCAGCACCCCAAACAACAGCGGTGCTGTAGCTCGCTGCTCTTCGGTCAGGTAACTGTTGCGCGAGCTGAGCGCCAGCCCGTCATCGTCGCGTACCGTCTCGCAGGTGATTATCGCAACGGGCATATTCAAATCCTCGGCCATTCGGCGTATCACAAGCTGCTGTTGATAGTCCTTTTGCCCGAAAATAGCTGTGTCCGGTTGGACGAGACCGAATAGCCGCGCTACAACCGTCGTAACGCCATCAAAGTGGCCCGGTCGCGACGCGCCGCAGAAATTCTCGGTCAATCCAGGTACTGATATTGTTGTCGCCTGTTCGACACCAAACGGATAAACGGTGGACACGTCCGGCGCGAATATCAGATCTGCGGCGGTCGTTTTCAACCGTCGTTTATCCAGCTCGAGCGTGCGCGGGTATTCATCGAAGTCTTCGCCTTCGCCGAACTGCGTCGGGTTCACGAAGATGCTGACAACAACGCGCTCAGCGTGTTCGCGTGCGAGCTCCACGAGCTTGAGGTGGCCTGCATGCAGACTACCCATTGTAGCGACGAGCGCCACGTGCTCATCATTCTGACGCCACTCGGCGGTATGCCCGGCGAGTTCCTGCTTACTGTTTATTACTTGCACGGCTTTTCAGTACCTGAATCGATCTTATGAGAAACAATGTTCGGCAGCCGGGTAGCTGCGATCTTTGACCGCCTGCACGTAGGCCCTGGCTGCCTCCAATGGCGACGTGTGCTCTTGCTGGAAGTTCCTGACAAACCTCGGCGTGCGGCCCTGCGTAATATTGAGGATGTCATACAAAACCAGGATCTGGCCGTCGACATCCGGGCCGGCCCCGATTCCGATAACCGGAACCTGAAGCGCAGCGGTAATCTTTTTTCCGACTTCGTTCGGGACACATTCAAGCAGTACGACGTCGGCGCCAGCGTCCTGCAGTCGCTCGGCCGATACGACCATCTGCTTTGCTTTGTCGGGCTCCCTGCCCTGAACCTTGAATCCGCCGATCTTGTGAACGGACTGCGGTTTCAGGCCGAGGTGAGCGCAAACCGGGATGTCGTGTCGCGCGAGATGTTTGACGATTTCGACCTGGTCGTCGCCGCCCTCGAGTTTGACCATCATCGCGCCGCCTTCCTGCATGAGGCGGACGGCGTTGTCGAGTGCCTGGCCGGTTTCCGTGTAGCTCATGAACGGCATGTCGGCGACGAGAAAAGCGCGTCGCAGCCCGCGCGCGACGGCACGCGAGTGATAAACGATGTCGCCGACCGTGACTGGCACCGTCGTGTCATGACCCTGGATGACCATACCCAAGGAATCACCGACAAGAACAAGGTCCGTGCGAGCCGCATCCACGAGTGCCGCATAACTGGCGTCGTACGCAGTCAGGCACGCTATGGGCTCGCCGTCTTGTTTCATCTTGCGCAATGTTGAGACATTAACCGGAGGCTCCGGCATGCCGCGCTGTTCAAGCTGGGTATACATCGATTTGTGTCCTGCTACCCCAGTGCCGCGGCAACCGGGTTGAAGAAATGGCGACCGCCCGTAGTTCGTTCAATTTGTCGGAACAGCTGCTCGTAATCATCATCATTGTTGATCGGATCTATTTGTGACGCATTGACGATCAAAAGCGGACCATCGTCGTAGGCATGAAAGAACCTCGAGTACGCATCGGTCAGTTTTTCGACGTAATTTCGGTCCACGAACCGATCATATAGCGAATTGCGCTGTGCCAATCGGCTCATTATCGCGTCGACAGAGGCCTGCAGGTAGATGACGAGGTCCGGTATGGGTGCGTCGACAGCGAGGTTCTCTGTGATCTGGTCGTAGAGCTTCAATTCCTCCGGGTCCAGGTTGAGCTCGGCAAACAAGCGGTCTCGCGTAAAAAGGTAGTCCGAGATCCGCACGCTGGAAAAGAGATCCGACTGGCGCAGGTCCTCGATCTGGCGCGCTCTGGAAAAAAGAAAGAACATCTGCGCCGGCAGGGCCGCAGAGCGGCCGTCGCGATAGAAACGCTCAAGAAACGGGTTCTCGTCGACTTCCTCAAGAACCAGGTCGGCAGACAAACTGTCGGCGAGCCGTCGCGCCAGCGCGGTCTTGCCCACGCCGATCGCTCCCTCGATTGCGATATATCGGGATGTGTTTGCAGATGTTTGCAGCTGACGGATGGACACTGATTTCCTTTAGACAATGCGCGAAATTTTCGGCTCATCCATGTTGACCGAAATAACTGCCAGCTGACCAAGCCCCGGGATCACCAGCCCCGGTGCGATTTCCCTGAGCGGCAACAATACAAAATTTCTCTCCGCGATGCCCGGGTGAGGCACAACCAGGCCGGGCTCTTCGAGCTGCAGACCTCCGTAGACAAGCAGATCGAGATCGAGTACGCGCGGCCCCCAGCGGACATCTTCCGATTCCCGGCCCCGCTGTTTCTCGATTTGCTGCAGTTCGTCGAGCAACTGCCTCGCCGGAAGCTGCGTCAACAATGCGGCCGCTGCGTTGACGAAGTCCGGCTGCTCGACCCCGCCGAACGGCGCCGATCGGTACGAAGACGACCGCCGTATCAGCCGGGTGCGTGGTATCGCCGCCAGCAAGCCAAATGCAGTGTCGAGCTGGCCCGCCGGGCCCTGCAAATTACTGCCAAGCCCGACATACGCCGGATGCCAGTGGTTTCTTTCGGCGGGCGCTGCGCTCAAAGCCGGCGCCTCACGAAGCCTCCGGTTTCTTGCGACGGCGCCTGGAACGCGGGCGACGCTTCTTTTGTGGCGCGCGGTCGATCTGGAAACTGGCCGCGCGCTCAGCGGCCGATTGCGTCTGAACTTCGGTCCAGAACTTAGCAACTTCCGAATCGACCTGACCCACGTCTCCGAGCAAAACCATAAAGTCGTATGCCGCTCGGAAGCGACGATGTTCCAGAAAATTCATCGCACGCTTGCCGCGCGTCACGGCAAAGCGCGGCTGTAATGACAACATCTCGCGCATCGGCACCGTAAAGCGGCGCGGAATCGAGAGGCGGCGCTGCTGCGCTGCGACGATGTCGTACGATGCGAGGCTAAGTGATTGCGATTCCGTCATCTTCTCTTCGGAGCGCCGTATGGCTGCGAGCTTCTTCACCGGCGCCCAGAAAAACACGCCCAATAAGAACATCGGCGTCACCGACTTGTCTGCTGCCACACGTCTATCCGTATTTTGCAGCGCGGCGCGAACGAAACCCGCGAAACTCTGGTCGTTTTCAAGTTCTTCTGCCGTCGCCGGGAACATCTCCTGAAACAGGCCGTGTTGCCAAAGCAGAATAAACGTGGTCTCGGCATGCCCGGTCTGGAAGAGCTTCAGGAACTCGTCAAACAAGCGAGCCGGCGGTACGTTGGCGAGCAGCGGCGCGTGATGATGAATCGCCTCGACGACTGGCGGATCGATCGTAAAATCGAGCTTCGCAGCGAAACGTACCGCGCGCAGCATGCGAACTGGATCCTCACGCAGTCTTTCCTCAGGATCACCGATGATCACAAGCTGCCTGCGCTCGACGTCAGCAACGCCGCCGACATAGTCCCAGATGCTGAAATCGGTGACGGTGTAATACAGGGCATTACAGGTGAAATCACGGCGCCAGACGTCCTCTTCGATACTGCCGTAGACATTGTCCCGAAGTATCCGGCCTTCGTGATCATGCTCGGAGTCGTCGTCAACATGTTCGGCCGCGGCGCGAAAGGTCGCCACCTCAATAATCTCGCGGCCAAACCGCACGTGTGCAAGCCGGAACCGACGGCCGATGAGCCGGCAATTTCCGAACAACGCTCGTACTTGCTCCGGCGTCGCGTTGGTCGCCACGTCAAAGTCCTTGGGGTGCAGATTGAGCATGGCATCGCGCACGCAGCCGCCGACGAGAAACGCCTGATAGCCGGCCTTGTTCAGCCTGTAAAGTACCTTGAGCGCGCTTTTGGAAATCTCGTTTCGAGAAACGTTGTGGCGAGCACGGGTGATGATCTGCGGCGCGTCGGACCGGGAATTCCCGCTGTTATTCAAATTCTATTCCGCATTGCAATACTGGATTCGGCCGTATCATAGCAGTCCGATGCGGCTGCAAGGCTGTTCGCGACAAAAAAGCCGGATACGTATTGAGCATTTGCCGCGCGGCCGTATAATAGCGGGCCGGTTTCGGGCGACCGGATGAAACTCCGCTCCCTTCGTCTAGTGGTTCAGGACGCCGCCCTCTCACGGCGGTAACAGGGGTTCGAATCCCCTAGGGAGTACCAAACAAACGAGAGACCCGCCTTGCGCGGGTCTCCTTGTTTGTTTTGATGACTAACTGGTCTTGCTTGTAAGCCATTCGCATATTGCAGAGAAAAACGCTTCGCGCGCGAATTTCTCGATCCACGGGCTGTGCCCACAACGCTCCCACTCGCGGTATTCCAACTGCGGCAGATGCCGGAGCAGGCTATCCCGAATCAAGTTGCCAGGATGGGGATCATATTGTCCATGCAACATGAGAACCGGGGATTTGATGACCCCAAACGCGCGCGGATAAGTCTCGTCGGTTTGTAGTCTTGCCATATCGTTCCACGTCTGTCGGTAGGCCTCTAGGTCGAATGGCTCAGACTCTTCTTTGTCTGCGTACGGATTGATGGGATCGAAGTCGAACAAATGTCGAGTCAGCTTGAACGTCCGAATAAATCGATCCGCAGGATCGGCGAGCTCAGTTGACATTCGATGAAGCTGGTCTCGCAGACCATCGTCCATACGGTCTTCGATTGTCGCCTGCATTCGGTTCCTGGCAGCTGGGTCGAACGTACCGCAGCCAACAAGAACGATTGGGCCGGTTTTGCTCGGGTACTCAGCGGCATAGCAAAGAGCAAGCATAGCGCCCCAAGAGTGCCCCACAATCGCCAGAGGGGAGTCTCCGCCAAGCTCGGTAGCAAGCTCGTGCAGATCGACGATGTGGCGACCTACACTTAGCGGAACGCTTCCGCTACCTCTTTGCCACGGCTCTACCGCGCGGAAGGACTTGGAAATTCCTCGTGCTATCGGAGCGACGTCTCCAACGGCAGCCGGGCCACCATGCAACACGAGTACCAGCGGACCTGCTTGTCCATAGCGTCTAACGAACATAGCAAGCAGTTTCGCACACGCAACGGCCGGACCGCGATCCCGGATGCCAGCGTGGCGGCCACGCCGCCACCGAATACCGCGCGTTGATCGAGACCAGTTCTAGAAGTACCTCATCACGGCAACGACCAGACTCCACACGAGCATCACGGCCGTCGGTACAAACGTGATAGTAAAGCCCATTCCGCGAGCATCAGGATCCTTGACATACGATGAGCGGTAGATAAACCGCCCGATGATAAAAACCAGCCCCATTCCCGCACCCCACAGCGGGTTCACAAGATGCGCGAATATCCACAGCGCCGGTATAAACACGACGAGTTGCTCCATCGAGTTCTGCTGTACGCGAAACATGCGCTCGAACTCGGGGTGACCCGTGACAGCCGGCGCCTTAATCCCGTGCTTGCCTCGCATCGAGCCAACTTGAATGCCAAATAGCACGAACTGCGCCAGCGCCAAAATCGTGATGATTACTGTTGCTTCCATTCCCTTCCCCTATTGTTAATATGATCTGCGTTATGACCTCTTCCGCTACCGAACAGCCGGGCAACGGCATTTTCGAAAGAGTCTTCGGCCCCAAACGGCAGGAGTTCATCGCGGTGGCCTGGTCGTTCGCCTATTTTTTCTGCGTCCTCTCTTCCTACTACATCATACGACCGGTTCGCGAAGAGATGGCCGTAGGAGGCGGCCCCAATACCATACCGTATTTATTTATCGGCACCTTCGTAACGATGATATTCGCAACCTCGATTTTCGGCTGGGTTGCATCTCGCTATCCGCGCCGCACCTTCCTGCCCTGGGTATACCTGTTTTTCATATCGAACATCCTGATCTTCTGGTTGGTGTTTTCTCAAGCCAGGCACTCGGGCGCGGACTATGTCTGGCTCGGACGTGTGTTCTTCGTCTGGCTTAGCGTCTTCAATCTGTTCGTCGTATCCGTGTTCTGGAGCTTCATGGCGGACATCTATACACGTGAACAGGGCCGCCGCCTGTTCGGATTCATCACCTCCGGTGGCAGTATTGGGGCGCTGATTGGCGGTGTTGTTACAAGCTCGCTGGTCACCAATATCGGTTTTCAGAATCTGCTACCAATTTCAGCCGCGGTTTTGTTGTTTGCGGTGTTCTGTATTGGCCGGCTTAAATATTGGGTGCACTACCTGCATGAAGATGAAATCGACAAGACCGTCGAGAGCGACAAACCACTGGGCGGCAACCCGTTTGCAGGAATAACTCACCTGTTTTCGTCAAAGTACTTTCTTGGCATCGCGTTCATGTCACTTATCGCCAGTCTGCTCGGCACAACCCTGTACATGTTTAGAGCCGATCTTATCGAATCGGCAATTCTGAACCCCGATGCGCGAATTCAGTTCTTCTCTAATATGAATGTCGCCGCAAATGCGCTCGCGCTGCTGGCGCAGATGTTCCTCGTCAAGCAGGTTGTGACGCGATTTGGCATCGGTCGATCCCTGTCCCTGTTTCCGGTCGCCTCGATAATCGGGTTCGCCATACTCTCGATGGACCCAACGCTCATGGCCGTCGCAGTACTTGACGTAGTCCGTCGTGGTCTCGGGTTCGGCTTCGGCAAGCCATCGACGGATATGTTGTATTCGGTCGTTACGCCCGAGGAGAAATACAAAACCAAGAACGCGATTGATACTGCGATCTATCGCGGTGGCGACGTAGTTGGAACCTGGAGCGTCAGGCTCATGTCCATACTGGGGCTCGGCATCGCAGGCATCTCGATCCTGATGGTGCCATTTGCCCTGATGTCGGCTGTTGTCGCGCTGTGGCTCGGCCGCGAATACAAGCGCATGGCAAAATCGCTCAGGGTAAGTGGTGTGGAGTGAACAAACCCAGGTCTAAACGAGAATCATAAGAATGCAAAATACCGGCCTTATCCGTCGCCTGGCGGCAATCATGTACGACGCGTTACTGGTGGCAGCACTGCTGTTCCTGGCGACGATTCCGTTTATCGCGATTCGTGGCGGCGAACCGGTCGAGACCGGTGACAACCTGTTGTACCGAGGTGTTCTGGCACTGGTGGTCTACACGTTCTTCGTTGGCTTCTGGACTCGTTCCGGTCGGACGCTCGGCATGCAGTCGTGGGGTCTGCAGCTCGAAACCGCCGATGGCGGGACGCCTTTGGTAACAGCGGCCAGCTTGCGGTTTTTCGCGGCGATCATTTCATTATTGCCGCTCGGCCTTGGCTTCCTGTGGCAGCTCTGGGACCGCGAGAATCTCACCTGGCACGACCGCATCAGCCGGACCCGAATCGTGTATTACCCGCGAGATCAAGACGCCTAAAGGGCAGTGACCACGGCTAGCGGATACGCAAGAGAGCGATAACGGTCACCAGGCAAAGCGCAAGCGACGGCATCCAGTTAATGAGTATGGGATTCAAATTGAAAACCTGGCCGGAATTCGCCAGCGTCTCGCTGCCCAGGTAGTAGGCCAGTCCGATGATCACCCCGATCATCAGGCGACCACCCGCACCGCCTGTCCGCAAAGAGCCAAATACAAATGCCAGGGCCATGATGGGCATGATCAGCACAGTCAGTGTTCGTGACGCCCGATACCACAGCTCTGACTCGTACTGTGAAGCATCGAGGTTGTTGCGCTTCAGGTAGTCGATATAAACAATCAGTCCGCGCGCCGAGAGGCTCAGCGGTTTCGACAGCGAACTGCCCAGCAGCTCGGAATTCACCTCGAAAGATTCAACCGCAACCGACGATTCAACAACCTGCACGCCGTCATCCCTGAACCTGGTTTCGCGCAGGTTTTCGAGAATCCAGTTGTCATTCTCATCGATGCCGGAGTTCTCCGCTTTCGCGATCGATGCCAGTTCGCTGTCTTCATTGAAGCGAAACAAATAAATACTGCCAAATTCGAACTCTGAGTTGACCCGCTCAAGATGCAGGTAGACGGGGCCATCCTTCACCCAGGTCTCGTTGCCCAGGCGCGCATCGCCTTGCTCGTAACGCGCTTCCATGCGCATGTCGCGCGCGTATAAATCAAGCGGCGGTCCGATGAACTCGCCGATGAGCCCGGTTATGACCAGCAACACAAGGCCGGATGCCGCAACCATGCCCGACAGCCTGAACACCGAAAGACCCGCCGATCGCATAACGATGATCTCGCTGTGTCCCGCAAGCGCACCGAGGCCAAGCAGTGAACCGATCAATGCAGCAACCGGTAACATTTCGAAGGCGAGATTGGGCAGCCGCAGCGCGGCGAACAGGATAACCTGTGGCGTCTGGTAGCCGGCCTGCGTGTCATCTAGCTCAGCAATAAACTCAAAAAGGCCGGCCAGCGCCAGCAGCACAACCAGCACCATTGCGGTACTCGCGAGAATTGTGCGCATCAGGTACTGGCTCAGGATAGCGGTCACCGCCACAGCCTCTTGTGCCAGCCATTTTGAATAGCCAACAGGCTCAGAGTGAACAGCAGCACGCAGCCGTGCACCCACCAGAGTCCCAGGGTCGGAGAAATAGTCGCCTGTTCAATCCAGGCTTTCGCCGCGCTCAGCATGTTGAGATAGATGATGAAGACCAGCAGCCCGATCGCAAGACGGCCATAGCGGCCCGAGCGCGGCTGACTTCTGCTCAAAGGCACGGCCAGGATCGCCAGTATGATTGTTGCCAGCGGAATGCTGACGCGCCACTGCATCTCCGCGAGATGTTCGAGCTCCCGTGACCTGGCCAGCCGCGAGAACGACATGGCACGCGGCCTGGGATCAGCAGTGCGCAGGCTCGGCAGCTGGTACGGAATGCCATGCTCGGCGAACTCGACAACTCGAAACCGGGTCGTGCCCGGGATACCCTCATAACGCCGACCGTTGTGCAGCACCAGCATGCGAGTATTCTCATCGTCAGACGCAAGCTGCTCGCCGCGTTCTGCAATGACGACCTGGACACCCCCGCCGTCGACCAGGCGCTGCATGAACACCTTTTCCATTTGCCCTTCTGCCGTCACGCGTTCCCCGTAGACGACCGCCTGGTCCGGGCCGAAAACCGTGAAGCGCCCCGGCTCGATACTGGCCAAATCGGCCTCGCGCTGAGCCTGCGCGCCAATACGATCGATAGCCGTCAAGGCCATGGGCGCACCTTCGATCGACAGCCAGGCGACGGCTGCGGCCAGCGGCAGCATCAGCCACAGCATGGGTCGGTAGATACCTGACGGACCAATGCGGCAGGCCATCATTGCGGGCATTTCGCTGTCCCGGTAAAGACGCCCAAGGGCCAGCATTATCGACAGAAAAAGGCCGATCGGCACCAGGACCGTCAGGTACTGCGCCGCGGACAAGCCGATTACGTCGAATGCGGCGTCCTTGGGCAGTTTTCCCTTGGCAACGTCGCCCAATACCCGCGCAAACTGGTTTGTCAGCAGGATCAGCAGCAGCACCATCGTGACCCCGAGCCAGGTCATGGTGATTTCACGAAATATGTACCGATCCAGAATGCGGGTCATCGGTGTCCGGGAATGGCGTAGCTGCGTGCAGCCGAAAGCGTTAGACTACCGCTTTTGTTTTGTCCGTGACAGCCCCGCCCCAACCCTAAGGCACTCAGAATCCATGGAATATTTCACTTCTACGAGCAAACCCTCGCGACGCGCAGCCGATTGCGTCATCGTCGGAATTTTTGATCGCGGCAAACTGGGCGTCGCGGCAAGCGACATCGATTCCGCCAGCAATGGCGAAATCCGCCGGCTGATCCGGAGCGGTGACATTTCTTCGGAGCTGGGCAGTTCCCTGGTGTTGACGCGACTCGCCGGTGTCAAGGCGCCACGCGTTGTTGTCGTCGGCCTGGGCAAATCGAGCGCCTTCGGTGCGAAGCAGTTCCGCAAAGCCGTGGCCGCTGCGGCAGCGGTGGTCTCGAAGACCAAGGCCAAACAGGTATTGAACGGCCTGACACTTGAGACCGTTGCCAAGACCAGCTGCTACTACCTTGCGCGTCATTCCGCAGAGGCAATTGGTGAAATACTGTATCGCTTCAACAAAATGAAAAGCGGTCGTCAACCGGCAGCCAGTTCTGTCAGGAAAATCGGCTTCGCGATCGCCAGGAAAGCGGACGCCGCCGACACGATACGCGGGGCTGAGCACGGTGACGCTATTGCGACCGGCGTCTCGCTTGCCAAGGATCTCGGCAATTTACCGGGCAACGTGTGTACGCCGAGCTACCTGGCGCGAACAGCCAAGAAACTGGCGACGGGCAATGCCAGGCTGACGACCACAGTGCTCAACGAAACGGAAATGAAACGTCTCCGTATGGCTTCATTGCTGTCCGTGACGGCGGGTACCGAGGAAGCAGCCAAACTCATCGTAATGAAATACAAGGGCGGCGGCAGCGAGAAGCCAGTCGTGCTCGTTGGCAAGGGCGTGACCTTCGATGCCGGCGGTATTTCCCTTAAGCCGGGCCTCGGCATGGACGAAATGAAATTCGACATGTGCGGAGCAGCCAGCGTCATCGGCGTCATGGCCACGGTCGCCAAGCTAAAGCTGCCCATAAACCTCGTTGTTGTGGTGCCCACGGTCGAGAACATGCCGAGTGGCACGGCGACCAGGCCGGGTGACATCGTCAAGAGCATGTCGGGACAAACGATTGAAGTACTTAACACCGATGCTGAGGGGCGACTTATACTTTGTGACGCACTCACCTATTCGCGGCGTTTCAAGCCAGCGGCAATTGTCGACGTAGCCACCCTGACCGGGGCGTGCGTCATCGCACTCGGCGCTCATCGCTCCGCCGTGATGAGCAGTAATGACGCGCTTCGCACAGAACTGGTGGCCGCGGGCGAACGCGCGGAAGACCTCGCCTGGCCCATGCCGCTGGGCGAAGAATACGCCGAGCAACTGAAAAGTAATTTTGCAGACATGGCGAATATCGGTGGTCGTCCCGGCGGCGCCGTTACAGCGGCGTGTTTCCTCGAAAAATTCACCGATGGGCTTGCCTGGGCGCACATGGACATTGCCGGTACGGCCTGGCATAGCGGCACCAAGAAAGGTGCGACCGGACGGCCGGTGCCATTGCTGACGGAGATGCTGCTCGGGCGCTGCCACGCCCTGCCCTGAGCAAACGATTCCACCCTATGGCCCGAGTCGACTTTTATGTGCTGGAGCGCGCCGACGAACGTGCGCGGCAGACCCTTGCATGCAAACTGGCCGAAAAGGCTTATCGCCTCGAGAACACGGTGTATGTACACGCAAAGAGCCGTGATGATGCAGAACATCTTGACGCGCTCCTTTGGACGTTCCGCGACGGCAGCTTCGTTCCTCACGGCCTCAGCGGCTCCGATGACGCAGCGCAAGCCTCACAGGTCATGATCGGCTATGAGAAAGAAGGCATCGAATCACGAGATCTTCTGATCAACCTCGATGACGAGATACCGCCTTTTGCCGGATCCTTCCCGCGAGTTGCGGAAATCGTGACGTCCGACGAGAATTGCCGCCAGCTGAGTCGCAGGCGATTTGCCGAATACCGGGACAAGGGTCACTCGATCCAGACGCACAAACTCTGATGGATAAATCTTACCAACCCAAAGATATCGAACAGCGCGTCTACGACCGCTGGGAGAAGAACGGCTACTTCGCGCCGCGAGGTAACGGCGAGCCTTACTGCATTATGATTCCGCCGCCGAACGTGACGGGTACCCTGCATATGGGCCACGCATTCCAGGATACGATCATGGATGCGCTAACGCGTTACCATCGCATGAAGGGCCATCGTACGCTGTGGCAGCCGGGGATGGACCACGCTGGCATAGCGACACAGATGGTGGTCGAACGCATCCTCAATAACGAAGGCTTGTCCAAGCACGACGTTGGACGCGAAAAATTCGTCGAGCGTGTCTGGCAATGGAAAGAAGAGTCCGGCGGGCAAATTGCCAACCAGACCCGCCGCCTTGGGGCTTCGGTCGACTGGAGCAACGATCGCTTCACGATGGATGACGGCCTCTCCGACGCGGTGCGCAGAGTTTTCGTGCAGCTGCACGACGAGGGACTGATCTACCGCGGCCAGCGGCTCGTTAACTGGGACCCGGTGCTGCACACAGCGTTGTCGGATCTCGAAGTTTTGTCCGCGGACGAAGACGGTCACCTGTGGCATTTCCGCTACCCGCTTGCAACAGGTGACGGGCATCTCGTTGTCGCAACAACGCGACCGGAAACCATGCTTGGTGACAGTGCCGTCGCCGTGCACCCCGATGACGAGCGCTACACGGCGCTGATCGGTCAGGACATTATTCTACCTATCGTGGGCCGGCGCATACCAATCATCGCCGACGAATACGTCGATCCCGAGTTTGGCACAGGCTGTGTGAAAATCACGCCCGCGCACGATTTCAATGACTATGAAATCGGCAAACGACATGACCTGCCGCTGCACAACATCCTGACTGACGACGCTGCGCTGAACGACACGGTTCCGGATGCATACAAGACACTGGACCGATTCGACGCACGCAAACAGATCGTGGCCGAATTCGAGCAGCTGGGTTTGCTCGAAAAGATTGAAAACTACGTCGTCAAGATTCCACGCGGTGACCGCTCGCACGCCGTAGTTGAGCCATACCTTACGGATCAGTGGTACGTGAAAATCGAACCGCTGGCCAAGCCCGCCATCGAGGCGGTTGAGACGGGAAAAATTCGTTTCGTTCCCGAGAACTGGTCAAAAACCTATTTCGAGTGGATGTACAACATCCAGGACTGGTGCATCAGCCGGCAGCTCTGGTGGGGGCACCGCATTCCCGCGTGGTACGACGCCGACGGCAACGTCTATGTCGGCTATTCCGAAGATGACGTTCGCAGGAAAAACAAAATCGCCGCCACGGTAGCGCTACGGCAGGATGAAGACGTCCTCGACACCTGGTTCTCCTCGGCCCTCTGGCCGTTCAGCACTCTGGGGTGGCCTGAAAAGAGCGACCGGCTTGATGATTTTTATCCCGGCAACGTTCTTGTTACCGGTTTCGACATCATTTTCTTTTGGGTCGCCCGCATGATCATGATGGGCATCAAGTTCATGGGCGATGTGCCTTTCCGCGAGGTATACATCCACGGCCTGATTCGCGCCGAAGACGGCCAGAAAATGTCGAAATCGAAAGGCAACGTGCTCGACCCGCTCGATCTCATCGACGGCATCGAGCTCGGCGCACTGATCGAGAAACGTACCAGCGGCATGATGCAGGATCACCTGGCGCCCGGGATCGAAAAAGCGACGCGAAGAGAATTCCCGGACGGAATCAACCAGTACGGCGCCGATGCCTTGCGGTACACCTTTGCAGCTCTTGCGACGACAGGTCGCGACATTCGCTTCGACCTGGGCCGCATTGATGGCTACAAGAACTTCTGTAACAAACTCTGGAATGCGGCGCGATACGTTCTGATGAACACTGAAGCGCTTGACGATGGCGACGTCGAATACAGTGCGGCTGACCGATGGATCGTAGCGCGACTCGAGCAGACCACCAAGGCCGTGCACGGTCATTTCGCAACGTATCGGCTCGACCTTGCGGCACAGGCCCTGTATGAATTTACCTGGCACGAATTCTGCGACTGGTACCTCGAATTGTCGAAGCCCGTGCTGCAGTCGGATGAATCGTCTCCGGCACTGCAACGCGGCACGCGCAGAACGCTGATAGAAGTGCTGGAGTCCATCCTGCGCCTGCTGCACCCGCTGATGCCGTTCATCACCGAGGAAATTTGGCAGCAGGTTGGAAAACGCGCGGCAATCGAAGGGGATACGATCATGCTGCGTCCGTACCCAACCACCAGCGGCGAAGCACCGGATAACGATGCCGTGGATGACATTGAGTGGGTCAAGCAGTTCATTCTCGGTATTCGGCAGATACGCGGAGAAATGGATATTTCACCCGGCAAGTTCCTGCCAGTAGTATTGCAGAATTCTAGTGATACCGATCAGCGGCGTGCTGGCATGCATGCCTTGCTGTTGCAGCGCGTGGGTCGCGTCGAGTCCGTAACGGTTCTTGCCGACGGCGCCGAGGCGCCGGCCGCTGCTACGGCACTGCTCGGCGACCTGCGGCTGCTCGTGCCGATGAAGGGCGTCATCGATGTGGACGCCGAAAGGGCGCGACTTGAAAAGCAGATGGACAAGGTGCGCACCGACCTTAAGCGCACGACAAGCAAGCTCGGCAACGAAAAATTTGTGAACAATGCACCGACTGACGTGGTCACACAGGAACGAGAGCGGGCCGCAGAGTTCGAAAAGACAATCGCTCAGCTGAGCGAACAGCTCGTGAAGCTGCAGGAGCTCGCCTGACCCACGACTTTTCTGAGCACTGCATCACACTCTGATCGGCGAGCCAGTGCAAAAAGGCCCCGCTTGAGTGACCATGGCTTGATCAACACTTTTTCGCAAGATATTAAGGACCGATAGATGCAGCGCGGAAACATCCTGGAGAAGTTGCACACGAGTGAGGACGCACAGCGCGCGACCATAGAGAGCGCGCGCCAGGCGCTCGGCGGCATAATTCTCGGCAAGAATAAGCAGATAACGCTGGCACTGGCCTGCCTGCTGGCACGCGGACACCTGCTGATCGAGGATCTTCCCGGACTTGGCAAAACGATGCTCGCCCAAGCACTCGCACGAGTGCTGGGCTTGAGCTTTCAACGTATTCAGTTTACGAGCGATCTATTACCCGCGGATATCATCGGCGTATCGGTATTCCGGCAGAACCGCGGGGAGTTCGAATTCCAGCCTGGACCGATATTTTCACAGTTGATTCTTGCTGATGAAGTCAACCGTGCCACGCCCAAGGCGCAAAGTGCATTGCTCGAAGCCATGGAAGAGCAGCAGGTTTCCGTCGATGGCACCACGCTGGAACTGCCGGAGCCGTTTTTTGTCGTCGCGACGCAGAACCCGGGCGACCAGATCGGCACCTTCCCTCTTCCCGAATCGCAGCTCGATCGCTTCCTGATGCGTATTCAGATGGGCTATCCGAATGAGGACAGCGAACGCGAACTGCTCACCGGAGATGATCGGCGCCTGATGCTGAGAGATACTGAAACCGTCGCGAGCCCGGAGATGTTGATCGCTTTGCAGCAATCGGTGAAGGCCGTGCATGTCAGCGACGCACTGATCGATTACATCCAGGCGCTCGTGCGCCACACACGCGAATCGGCCGATATCGAAATTGGTTTATCGCCGCGTGGCGCCCAGGCGCTCGTGGCGGCGGCGAAATCCGTGGCATTCGTCGAGGATCATTCCGGCGCGTACCCGGATGATGTTCAGGCTGTATTTACGGCGATTGCAGGCCACCGACTCAAGCCCGCCGGCGGCACCCGATTCCGTAGTCCGGCCGAACTTTGCCAGCATGTCCTCGATTCCGTGGCCATCCCTTAGCCCGGGCGTATTGTTCAGCGCTCTCCGCACCGGCGCCCTTGCGCGCGTCGGGCACTGGGCGCGCAAACGTCAGGGTCTGGATCCGGCCACGATCCGGCTGAGGCCCGGCCGCGTCTACATTTTACCGACCGGCGTTGGCATCGTTTTCGGCATCATGACGTTTGCGATGTTGCTGGGCTCGATGAACTACAACAACAACCTCTCGTTCGTTCTCACTTTCATTCTGATTGGCATTGGCTTTGTATCAATGCATCAGTGCCAGCGAAACCTCGTCGGTCTCGAACTGACTTTCGCCGGAACAGAACCGGTATTTGCCGGGCAAACGATGCGCTTTGGTATCGCCGTAACGAACCCATCAAAGAACGCGCGTTGCGGCATCCGGCTGTCGCGGGAAGGAATCGAGAGCGACATCCACGACCTGCAGCCCGGCGAAAGCAAAGTATTTGTCCTGGCAGTACCCACCAGGCAGCGCGGCTGGATCACGCTGGATCGCTTCGGAATTCGCACCTTTTTTCCGTTTGAGCTGTTTCGTTCGTGGGCGTGGCTACATATGGACATCAAGGCCCTCGTTTTTCCCCGGCCGGCAGAGCGTCCACCCGAGCCACCGCCGACGATGGTTGCGCATGGCCATCGACAGCACGATGCGCGCGGAGAGGAGGATTTCGCTGGCCTGCGCAAATACCATGAAGGTGACTCACCACGGCACGTCGCATGGAAGGCCTATGCTCGCAGCGGACAACTTCTGTCGAAACAGTTTGCCGGCGCAGACACGAGCAGCCAGTGGTTCAACTACGACGACATCCCGGTTGACGACGTTGAACAGCGGCTGTCCATACTCACGCGCTGGGTCGTTGATGCCGATCGCACGCGCGAAGACTACGGTCTGCGATTGCCTGGCCAGGTATTCGAACCGGCACACGGTGAAAGGCACCGCAGAGTGTGCCTCGAAGCGCTCGCGTTATTCGAGAAAGGCACGAAATGATGGCTCGAGCGCGCGGAACGGATGGATCGCTGCTGACCAGCCTGCCATGGACCATGGGGGCACTGGCAGTCTCGGTGGCTCCGCACGTGCCTTACTTGCCGATCTGGATCAGCGCTGCCCTTTTCGGCTGCACGATCTGGCGCTACCTGATCGAAAAACGTCGCGGCGCGCTGCCATCCGTCTGGTTCCGCGCGCTGCTGGCACTCGCTTGTTTCCTTGGCGTACTGGCAACCTACGCCACGATCAGTGGCGTCGGTCCGGGCTCGGCGCTGCTGGCCATCATGGCTGCTTTGAAACTTCTCGAGACGCGCAAGCGACGTGATCAATTTGTATTGCTGTTCATTTCGATTTTCCTTGTCATGTCCTCACTGCTGCGGGAACAGTATCTCTGGTCCCTGCCCTACCTGGTCGTCAGCATCATCGTAATAATGACGGCCTGGTTGCGCATGTCGGCTGCATACAATGAAACTGCAAGACAGAGCTTTGCGACCGGCAGCCGACTGCTGCTGTATGCGGCGCCGCTCGCCGTTGCAATGTGGGTCTTCTTTCCGCGCATCGCAATACCATTCTGGGCCGTACCGATGGATACGGGCACTGCGACTACCGGCATCAGCGATTCCATGAGTCCCGGTGACGTGAGCAAGTTGTCGCTTTCGGATGCCGTTGCTTTTCGCGTCAAGTTTGATGGCATCATTCCCGAGGCTCGCGACCGCTACTGGCGCGGCCTCGTATTGACGGTATTTAATGGCCGGACCTGGTCAATGAACGACCCCTTTGCAGGTTCCCGTGCTCATGAAACGGTTTCCGAAAAGGGTGATCCGATCAGGTATCAGATCACGATGGAACCGACCCGCCAACCCTA
The DNA here is from genome assembly GCA_049666725.1 of Woeseiaceae bacterium. GTDB lineage: Bacteria > Pseudomonadota > Gammaproteobacteria > Steroidobacterales > Woeseiaceae > UBA1847. Next base: position 27,434 of record JBATHK010000108.1, on the reverse strand, counting down.
TGTTTTCGCGCTCGATATGCCGTGGTCCTGGACACTGGAAAGAACCTTCATGGGCCCGCAGCAACAGCTCGTGAACGCCCAGCCGATCGATCAGCGGGTATCTTACGACGCAGTTTCTTACCTCGACTTCACCACGCACGCGAGTCTGAGCAACTATGCCCGTTCGTGGTATCAGCGTTTGCCCGAAGGCAGCAATCCGAAAACGCAGAGTCTCGCGAAGGATATGCGTAATGCCGCAGAATCGGACAGCGCTTATATCGACACCGTTTTGCGCAAATTCAACACGGAAGAATATTTCTATACGCTGGAGCCACCGCCGCTTGGCAATAACTCGGTCGACAGGTTCCTGTTCGATACGCGACGCGGATTTTGTGAGCACTATGCGTCGGCCTTTGCTGTCATGATGCGTGCGGCGGACATTCCGGCTCGCATCGTGCTTGGTTACCACGGCGGAGAAATTAATTCGATGGCCGGGCATTTGATTGTCCGCCAGTCGGATGCGCACGCATGGAATGAGGTCTGGCTCGAGGGGCGCGGTTGGTATCGCATCGATCCCACCGCGGCCGTCGCACCGGATCGTATCGACATGGGTGCCAGTGACGCCGCCATCGAAGGGGTAGGCGCTGCCTGGGGATTATCCGCGCCATCCGAACTGCTGCATAAACTCACAATGACGTTCGATGCACTCGACGCAAAATGGAATGATTGGGTACTGGGTTACGGCGCCGACAAGCAAAACGACCTCATGCAAAGGCTTGGCATGCGCGATCCCGATTGGCAAAAGATGATGCTGACGATGATCGGGCTGGTCCTCGGCCTGATCGCGCTGCTCAGCCTGCTGCTCGCGCTTCGCTACAGGCCGCCGGCAAAAGACGCCGCCGCCGTGCTTTTTCAACGTTTTGTCAAAAAGACCGGCCTTGATTCCGGCACTGGTGAAACCGCTGAACGCTTCGCACACCGCGCCATGCAAGCTGGCACTTTGCCCGCGGACGCCGTCGAGTCCGTCACGGCCGCTTACCATGACGCACGCTACGGCCCTCCTGACGAATCCGCGATTGCGCGACTCAAGCGTGCCGTTGGCGCTATTGGCTAGTCGGGTCCGGTGACGGTGTCCGCACCAGGGAAAGTAGCAGTGCACCTGCCATGAAGAGCGGCATCAGGGTCAGCAGAACCCACTTCGGGTCATCAGACAACATCGCGGCCGTGGCAACCATCGCGGGGCCCAGTACGTGGGCAAACTTCGTCACCATATTGTAGAAGCCGAAGAACTCGCCCGGCTGTCCCGGCGGGATGAGCGACGCGTATAGAGACCGGCTCAAACCCTGCACACCGCCCTGCACCGTCCCGATAACCATGGCCATCACATAAAACTGCCACATTTCCGTCATGAAAATTGCCCACGCCGACATGCCGATGTAGACGAGCAATGCGAAATAAATTCCCGACTTCGGGCCAAAGCGATGGGCGACGAATCCGTACAGGAGCGTCGCAGGAAAGCCGATAAAATTGGTTATGAGCAAGGCCATGACCAGGTCCTTGTCTTCGAAACCGAGCCGCTGACCGTAATTAACCGCCATGAAGATGACCGTAAATACGCCACCGATATACAGCCAGTAGCCGGTAAGGAAAACAACGACATTTCGATATTGTCCGACCTTTAACGCCGTCGCCTTCAGTTCGGCATACGCAGCACGGATGGCGCCACTGCTTACCTCGAGCGGACTGTGGCGTTCATGGACGAAATACAGCAGCGGTACCAGGAAGATGGCCCACCAAACGCCCACCGACACAAACGCAAAGCTGAATACTTCCGCGGTATCCGTAAAGCCGAATGTCTGTGGTGACGATAACATCCAGAGATGCAGCGCGAGCAATACTGCGCCACCCAGGTAACCGAGCGAGAAACCCAGGGTCGAGACGAAACTGTAGTAGCGCGGCTCGCAAACGTCGATGAGCAACGAATCGTAGAACACGGTCGAACTGTAGTATCCGATCGATGCGAGCAGATAGACGCCGAGTGCGAGCGGCCACTCTCCCTTGCCGACAAGTCCCAGCGCCGCCGTCATTGTCGCGCCGATTACAGCGAGCACAAACAGAAAGCGCTTTCGATACCCGCCCGTGTCAGCGATGGTCCCGAACAGCGGCGCGGTAACACAGACGATTGCACTGGCAGCGAACGTTATCCACCCAAGCCGAGCGGTTACGGCGGAGCCATCATCACCGATGCTCCAGTAGTTGCCGAGAACCAGCGGAAAAAGAACCGCCAGAACACTGAGAGCAAAGGCCGAGTTTGCCCAATCATAGAGCGCCCAGCCAATGACTCTTCTATTGAGAATGGGGAATATCGACAAACTCTCGTCTCAGTGCCGGGGCCTTTAAATCAGTGCTCTCGCGTCTTGCGGAATGCAATCTCCGGCCAACGCTCTTCGGTAAGGCTGAGGTTGACCCTGGTCGGAGCAATGTAGACCAGACTGTCGCCATGATCCAGCGCCAGGTTATCGTGGGCCTTGCGCTCGAAGTCGGATAGCATCTTCGCGTCATCGCATTCGACCCAGCGTGCGGTGGCAACGTTGATCGTTTCGAACTGGCATTCAACGTTGTACTCATCGCGCAGGCGATGCGCCACGACCTCAAACTGCAGCGGCCCGACGGCGCCCAGAATCAGGTCGTTGTTGCGCAGCGGCTTGAACAACTGCGTTGCCCCTTCTTCACAGAGTTGCGCAAGACCTTTTTGCAGCGCCTTGAGGCGCAACGGGTCTTTCAGCACCGCTCGCCTGAAGATCTCCGGTGCGAAATTTGGAATCCCGGTAAAGCGAATGTCCTCGCCTTCCGAAAAACTGTCACCAATATTGATCGTGCCGTGATTGTGAATGCCGATGATGTCACCGGCGTAGGCGGTCTCCGCATGCTGCCGGTCTGCGGCCATGAATGTTATTGCCTCGGGTATCTTCATTTCCTTGCCCGAGCGAACATGCAGGGTACGAATGCCCTTGCGGTATTCCCCGGAGCAGATGCGCATGAACGCAATACGATCCCGATGACCGGGATCCATGTTCGCCTGAATTTTGAAGACGAACCCTGTCAATTTGTCTTCGGTCGGGCTGACGTTGCGTTGCTCACTCGCGCGTACCAGCGGTGCGGGCGCATGCGTCACGAACTCGTCCAGCAGCTCCTTGACGCCGAAGTTCGAAATCGCGGAGCCGAAGAAAACCGGCGTCTGTTTTGCAGCCAGGTATTCATCCAGTGAAAAATCCGGGCACGCACCTTTGACGAGTTCTATTTCCTCGCGGAATTCGTCGACGACGTCGCCCAGCACCTCCGCTGCTTCGTCGGACTGCAAACAATCTACCATTCGTATTTCGCCGGCTTTTTGACGCCCGACCCGGTTATAGAGATAGATCTTGTCCTGCAGCAGGTGGTAAACACCTTTCAAAGCACGACCCATGCCAATCGGCCAGGTGATCGGCGCACACTCGATCCCAAGTACGGATTCGATTTCATCGAGCAGTTCAATGGGCTCTCGTCCGTCGCGATCCAGCTTGTTGATGAATGTCATGATCGGCGTATCACGCAGCCGACAGACCTCCATGAGCTTGATCGTGCGCTTCTCAACACCTTTTGCACAGTCGATGACCATGAGCGCTGAATCCACAGCCGTCAAGGTACGGTAGGTGTCCTCCGAAAAGTCCTCGTGACCGGGCGTATCCAGCAGATTGACGACATAGTCTTTGTACGGAAACTGCATGACCGACGACGTTACCGAGATACCTCGCTGCTGCTCCAGCGCCATCCAGTCGGACGTTGCATGACGAGTTGCTTTTCGACCTTTCACGGTCCCGGCAAGCTGAATGGCGCCGCCGTATAGCAGCAGCTTTTCCGTCAGCGTCGTCTTGCCGGCGTCCGGGTGCGAAATAATCGCGAACGTCCGCCGCTTGCGGACCTGTTGTTCGATTCTGGTCATTTTTCCGGGCTCAGTCTTCTATGACTAGCTTCTTGGCGAGAACGGCGGCATCCTCGCGGCCTTCGTGAGACTGATAGTACGCCGGGCGTTTGGCAACCTGGTAAAAGCCCTTCTTTCGATACAGGGCCAGCGCCATTTTATTGGATGGGCGCACTTCGAGAAAAACCTCGCGCACGGACGCAGCCCGGGCCCGAAAAAGCAGTTCATTGAGCAGGCGCTTGCCGTATCCCAGTGAACGAAACTCGGGATCAACGCAGAGATTGAGAATATGCGCCTCACCCGCAGCGACCGACAGAATGCCGTAACCCGCGACCCGCTCCTGGCGAATCAGCACAATGCTGCGGTACCCGGCCAGCAGGCAATCGCGAAACACGCCGTGACTCCAGGGAAACTCATAGCTGCGGCGTTCGATATCCGACACCATCTTGAGATCGCCGTGCTGCATGTCCCGGATCGTGGTCGGTGGATCTGCGAGCCGCCTGATCAAGCGCCGTGCTCCGCCACGAGCCGCTTCGCCAGGCACAGGTCGCTCCAGGATTTGGCTTTTTGCGAGGGACTGCGCAACAGGTAGGCCGGATGATAAGTCACAACCAGCGGAATTCCGCAGAAGTCCTGCGTCCGGCCTCGCATCTTGCCCACCGGCTCGCTGCAGCCGAGCAGGTTCTGGGCCGCTATCTTGCCAACCGCGAGAATGATCTTCGGTTGCACCAGCTCGATTTGCCGCTCCAGGTACTGGCGACATGCAGCGGCCTCTTCCGGCCTGGGATCGCGGTTATTCGGCGGCCGACACTTCAGGATATTGGCGATGAATACGCTGTCCCGGCTCTGCCCGATCGCGCGCAACATCTCATCAAGTAGCGTTCCGGCGCGGCCAACGAATGGCTCGCCGCGGCGATCTTCTTCCGCGCCAGGCGCCTCGCCAATGATCAGCCAGTCGGCGTTCGGGTTACCGACACCGAAAACCGTGTTCGTACGACTTTTTGACAGCTCGCATAGCGTGCAATGAGTCACGCAGTCGCGTAGCTCGTCCCAGCCCATGCCGTTGGGCGAGTCGGCATCTGCAAGCATCTCGGATTCTGCCGCATCCCTGGGCAGCCACACGTCGATACCCATAGCCCTGAGGTAGGCGCGTCGTTGGTTTTCAGGGTGCATCATGGGCAGACTCGATCGTCAGAACTTCGGCTGGTTGCCAGGCCGTAGTTTGCCATGACGCATCACGCTTTACACCGGACCACCTGGGTCAGGCGCGCGTCAGGGTAGCAATCAGGTCCTCGCCGGCGATGACTCGCTGACCCGGTTTGACCAGCACCTTGCTGGTGATGGGAATATAGACCTCGGCATACTGCGTCAGCCGGAGATAGGCACACCGGTGTCCCTGCCCGATGCGCTCGCCGTAGCGAATGAACGACCGGGGCGCCAGCCCGAAGCGATGGCTGTTGAATTGCAGGACGACATTTTCGCCTTCGTCCGTCTGCACCCACAGGGCGTTGGCCGGACAGTCCGGCCCAACACCCTCGGCGGCCGACAGCAAATCCATGACCTTGCCTTCAACCGGACTTCGGGCCGTATAGGTGCCGAGGCTGTCAACCTGGATCCGAATCAGGTGGGCTTCGCCCTGCACGACGCACTTGTCGGTCACCTCCACGCCAACGACCGTGCCGTCAGCCGGGCTTATGACGCCGAGGGCGACGGACGGCACGTCGCGTATCGGATCGCGGAATAACAGGAACATAAAACCGACCAGGATCGCGGGCGCGAGCGCAAACCAGGGCTCGGAATAACGCACCAGCGCGACGCCGACTGCCACGACAAGCACGATCGGCAGAATGCCCTCCTGGGCAATAAACGGATTGCGTTTTCCATGAACCATTTGCAGGTCTTCACTACGAGGCGAGCCCGGACGATCCCCTGCTTTCGCGCCTGAGTCAATATGAGGAATACGCAGTCATCACATAGTCCGGCAGAAACGGTTAGAATGCGCGCCTCACGAACTCAAGGTTTTGCGATCAATGCGTTTTTCGGAATTCGGGCTGACGACGCTCAAGGAAGTACCTGCTGAGGCGGAAATTGTCAGCCACAAACTGATGCTGCGCGCCGGACTCATCCGACGCCTCGCATCCGGCCTGTTTACCTGGATGCCTATTGGCCTGCGTATCCTGCGCAAGGTCGAAGCCGTCGTGCGCGAGGAAATGAACCGTGCCGGCGCGCTTGAGCTGTTGATGCCGGCCGTGCAACCTGCCGAGCTATGGCAGGAATCCGGGCGCTGGGACCAGTACGGTCCGCTCCTTCTGCGCATGCACGATCGCAATCAGCGGGAATATTGTTTTGGCCCGACGCACGAGGAAGTCATCACGGATATCGCGCGGCGGGAACTGCGAAGTTACAAACAGCTGCCGGTCAATTATTACCAGATCCAGACCAAGTTCCGCGACGAAATTCGGCCCCGTTTCGGCGTGATGCGGGCCCGCGAGTTCATAATGAAAGATGCCTACTCTTTCGATATCGACCCCGCCGGACTCGAAGCTTCCTACGCCAGGATGCATGCCGCGTATACCGCGATTTTCGAGCGCCTCGGGCTGAAATTTCGCGTCGTTGACGCCGACAGCGGAGAAATCGGCGGCAGCCGCTCGCAGGAATTTCACGTGTTGGCCGATTCCGGCGAGGACGCGATCGCATACAGCGACGCCGACCATTACGCATCCAACGTCGAAACCGCCGCAACCGTCATCCCGGCGGGCGGCCGACCGGCCGCCACGGCGTCGCTCGAGAAGGTCAGTACGCCGAAAATCGGCACGATTGCCGCGCTCTCTGAATTCCTGGACGTGGCCCCGGCGCAGACCCTCAAGACCCTGATCGTCGAGGGTACTGACGGACCCGTCGCCCTGGCCCTGCGCGGCGACCACGAGCTCAACTCGGTAAAAGCGCAGAAGATTTCAGGCGTCGCGTCGCCGCTAACCATGGCCAGTCCCGACCTTATCCGCAAAGTCACGGGCTGCGCGCCCGGATTTGCCGGCCCGATCGGGCTCAGCATTCCCGTGTTCTACGATCATGCAACCGCGGCTATGAGCGATTTTGTCTGCGGCGCCAATGAAGCAGACATGCATTACACGGGCACCAATTTCGATCGCGACATCGAAGTCGGCGCAACGGTCGATATTCGTAACGTGGTGGCCGGAGACCCGACCCCTGGTGGCAAGGGCACGCTCAGCATTGCGCGAGGCATTGAAGTCGGACATATCTTCCAGCTGGGTGACAAATACAGCCAGGCTATGGGGGCGACAGTCCAGGATCCGGACGGCAAGAACCGGACCATGGCCATGGGCTGCTATGGAATTGGCATCACGCGCATTGTCGGCGCGGCGATCGAACAGAATCACGACGATAACGGCATTATCTGGCCCGGGCCGCTGGCGCCGTTCGACGTGGTGCTGGTTCCGATCAACCTGCAGCGCTCGGACGCGGTGCGCGAGTCCGCTGAAGCGCTCTATGCCGAACTCACGGAACAGGGTTTTGACGTGCTTTTCGACGACCGTGACGCACGGCCTGGTGTGAAGTTCGCGGACGCCGAGTTAATTGGCATCCCGCATCGGCTCGTGATCAGCGAACGGAACCTGGCGGCGGGTGAACTGGAATACCGCCACCGCAGGGACACGGAGTCGCGCAATCTGAAACGTGAAGAGGCTCTCAAACTGCTCGAGAAATCCACTGTAAGCTAATGATTCTAATGCACTATGGACCATGTCATACTTCAACCATGAAGTCGATTCGTCGCATTGGGGCACTAGCCATGGTTGTCGCCGTCCTGTCGGGCGGCGCTGCCGCGGCCGAGCCCGCTCCGGACCCGGAACTCCGTGAGGCGCTGCGCCAGGCAGCCAGCGAGTCCGCGAGCTTCACGGACCGCTTTCATGCCGAGGTATGGCTGACGGATATGTCGCGGCGCCTTGCGCGCCAGGTAGAGGACCCGGAGGAGCGCATCAAGCTCCTGACGCTGGTGCACCTGGAGGCGGCGCGCGTCGAGCTGCCGCCGGAACTCGTGCTGGCTGTCATTGAAGTTGAGAGCAATTTCGACCGCTACGCCGTGTCCGTCGCCGGGGCGCTCGGGCTCATGCAGATCATGCCGTTCTGGCTCGATGAAATCGGCCGGCCCAACGACAATCTATTGCATACCGACACAAATCTCCGCTATGGCTGCACCATCCTGCGCTTCTATCTCGACAAGGAAAACGGCGATTTGCGCCGGGCCCTGGGGCGATACAATGGCAGCCTGGGCAAGCGCAAGTACCCGAACAAGGTCATCGACAAGCTCAGCAGGAAGTGGTTTCAGGCCTGACGCGGCTAGCCGACCCTGAAGCCGTGCAGCGGCTGTATATCCGCCGGACTTTGCTCGACGGCCGACACATCTGCGAGCGGCGGCCCCTGCTGCAACCAGGCGCAAAGAGCATCCAGCGCCTCGTCAGAACCGCAGGCGAGAACCTCAACATCACCGTTGTCGAGGTTGATTGCATGGCCTGTGATACCGAGCCGCTCCGCTTCGCGCCGTGTGCTGTCGCGAAACCAGACGCCTTGTACGCGTCCACTGACGCGGAAGCGCCGCGCTGACGGCTGCATAGCCGGTCGAGTCGGATGCCGCGTTATTGCGAATCGCCCCTGGGATCGGACGCCTCAGGGTCCTTCATTGCCTCGCTGGCCTTGAGCGCATCAAGCGCCTTCATTTTCGCCTGTTTGGCGTCATATCGCGCCTGCGAATACTGGCGATCGTTGAGCTCCTGCTGCGCTTTCTGCAAATAGGATTCCGCCGCCTTGAGATGAATCGCGGCCTTGTCAGCCGCCCCGGCCTCTTTCGCAACGGCGATCGCCTGCCGCGCATCGCTCATCTCCTGCACCGGCGGCGCCGTTTCGCAGCCGGCCGCAAACAGCATGGCGGCGAACAGCAGTCCGTGAATGAGTGATTTAGGTCCGGATGATTTCACGTATTGTTCTTGTTATGGAAACCGTCCAACGCTATCAACCGCGACCACCCGTCGTCAAGCGAGTCGGCTTGCGCTGACGCGCCCGATTCGGCCTGCTAGAGTCCGCTTTCGGCACAGCAGCTGACTGAGCGAGGGCCACATGGCGCTAACGATCTACCACAACCCCCGATGTTCGAAGTCGCGGAAAACGCTGGAAATCATCCAGGCCGCCGGAATTGCACCAACCATAGTCCCGTATTTGCAGCAGACGCCCGATGCAGCCGGGATCCTGGCGATTGCAGCCAGGCTCGGCTCGCCCGTTGCCGACCTGCTGCGTCGCAGCGAGAGCATTGTCAAAGAGGCCACAGACCTTCCTGCTCTGGACGACGATGGCGCCCTCGCAGCCTGGATCGCTGCGCATCCCATTGCGCTGCAGCGGCCCATCGTCATTGACCCGGACAGTGACCGAGCCGTACTGGGGAGGCCCCCCGAGAACGTTACAGCTCTGCTTCCCTGATGGCTGACATTCTCGTGCTCTATTACTCGCGCAAGGGTGCAACCGAAGCGCTCGCTCGCGAAGTGTGTCGCGGCGTCGACGCCGTCTCCGGGATGGCGGCACGTCTTCGCACAGTGCCCCAGGTATCCGCCGTCAGCGAGGCCGTGGAAAACACCGTGCCCGGCTCCGGCCCACCGTATGCCACGCCTGAAGACCTCGCCGAGTGTGCGGGCCTCGTCATGGGCAGCCCGACGAATTTTGGCAACATGTCCGCGTCGCTCAAGCATTTTCTCGACGGTACCGTGCGCGAGTGGTTCCAGGGCGCTGCCGAGGGCAAGCCTGCCGGCGTGTTTGCCTCGACGTCGTCATTGCATGGCGGGCAGGAATCGACGCTCCTGACCATGGCGCTGCCGCTGCTGCACCACGGTATGCTGATCGTGGGATTGCCGTACACCGACGACACCCTGACCACGACAACCACGGGCGGATCGCCCTATGGCGCGACGCACGTAACCTGGAATCGAAAACCCGACACTTTGTCGGAAGACGAAAAGCACCTCGCGCGAGCGCTCGGTAAACGCGTTGCAGAGATTGCGAGACGGCTTGCCGACTAGACGAAACCTAGCCGCTTTCCGGCAACTTGAGAACATCCCTCACGAACGGAATCGTCAGACGGCGCTGAGCCCGCAGCGCTTCGAGGTCGAGCTTGTCAAGCAGTTCATACAGGCTCGCCATGTCACGACGACTGCGTTTCAACAGGTAACGTGCGGTTTCACCCGGCAGCTTAAGCCCGCGATGCCGGGCACGCAGCTGCAGGGCCGCCACTCGCTGCTCATCGTCCAGGGCATGAACATGAAACACGGGCAGTCGCGACAAACGGCTCGCAAGATCTGCCAGCTCAACCTGACACTCTCGCGGCGCCATGCCTGCGGCTGCAATCAACTGCCCGCCGGCGTCGAAAAGCTGATTGCAGAGATTGAATAACGCCGCTTCCCAGTCAGCGTCACCGGCGACTGTCTCGATGTCATCGAGGCAAACCAGCTCGCGCCTTGCGAGGCCTTCCAGGATCGCCGGCCCGGACGCTGCGAAGGTCGACAGCGGGATATAAACAGAGCGATCGCCGGCCTGATCGCATACTGCCTGGAGCAGGTGCGTCTTGCCCGTGGCTGCAGCGCCCCACAGCCAGCATCCATGCCCGTCCCGACCCGCGGCACCGCCGGCGAGTTCACGCAGCGTTGCAACCAGCGACTCGTTGCCCTGCTCGTAAAAACTGGCAAATACCGCATGGTCGGCAAGACGTAATGGCAGAACCAGCTGGTTCATTCGTCCTCGAGTACTACAAGAGCGTCCGGATGCTCCTTGAGGTAGCGGTGAAAAGCGAAGCGCACCAGGACCGAAAGCACGGCGGCCGCGGGCAGCGCGAGTAATACGCCGAAGAAGCCGAACAGCTGCCCGCCGGCGGCGACCGCGAAGATGATAATCACGGGATGCAAACCGATGCGATCGCCAACCAGCTTGGGCGTCAGCACCGAGCCTTCGAGCAGCTGGGCCAGTGTAAAAGTGACGACAACGCCGACCAGCTGCCAGAGGGGGTTTGGCTCAAGCGCTACGGTCAGGCCCGCCAGCGCAATGCCAAACACGAAGCCGAGGTAAGGCACGAAACTGACCAGGCCCGCAACGACGCCGATGGCGATCGCGAACTTCAGCCCAACGAGGCTGAGGCCGAGCGAGTAAATGAGCGCGAGCGCCGCCATAACAAGCAGTTGACCGCGCAGGAACGCGCCGAGTACATCGTCCGTTTCCCGGGCAAGCTGGAAGACCGTGTCGCGCTGGCTTTCCGGAATCAGGGCGCCAATGTGGACAAGAATCGAATCCCAGTCGCGCAGCAGGTAAAACGTCAGTATTGGAATCAGGAACAGGCTGAGTACGGCGGTCGCAAGGGCGCCGCCGGACTTGCTGACTGACAGCAGCAGCTTGCCGCTCCAGCTGCCGACCATGTCGCTGTAGCGCGCGAGAAAAGCGCCGATGCCCACATCGTCGCCGGATTCCAGGTTCAGCCAGCCTGTCACTGACGGCAGCCACTCCTGTTCGGCGCGTCGCGCGAGATCAGGCAGTGCATCGAACAGTGCAGCGATCTGCGATTTGATCAACGGACCGACAAGCAGGATCAACAGGGCCAGCAGGAGAAAAGTGATGAGAAATACAGCAACGACGGCCAGCGTGCGCGGCATTTTGAGCTTCTGCAGGCGATCCGCCAGCGGATCGCCCATGTACGCCAGCAGCGCAGCGGCAACAAACGGCGTCAGTACCGGCGCCAGCAGATAGAACAACCAGCCGGTCAGGACGATTGCGACCAGCCAGTTGAGGCGCAGATCAGATTGCATGTCTATTCACCCTCGTTCGCACGTTTCGACCAGGACCAGACGTAGTCTACGCCACTGATGACGACCGTGATCAGGATTGCGGCACCCAGCACAGTGATCGAGATCGCGTCGGGCCAGTCGAAGCCGGCGCGACTCAGCACGAACAGCAGGAACAGGAGCTGCAGTGCGGTATTGAGTTTGCTAATCCTGGTTGGCTCGCCCTGGACCGGTGCCACGATGAAGTTATACGCGGCTGCCCCGCCAACAATGACGACGTCGCGCAGGATTACGACCGACGTGAGCCAGACAGGAATATGTTGCGTAAAAGTTAGCGTGATAAATGTACCGGCAACCAGCAGTTTGTCCGCCACCGGATCCAGTAAGGCGCCAAGGCGGGTGTGCCAGTTAAATCGTTTTGCGAGATAGCCATCTATACCGTCCGAAAAACCCGCCACGAAGAACAGTGCCAGCGCCAGCGGAAACTGTTCATTGAGTATCAGCAGCAATATAGGTGCCACAAGTACGACTCGCAGCAACGAAATGGCGTTGGGTAACCAGCGGAGTGACATGCGTTCGGAGCTCAGGGTCCGTAGAAAAACTCGAGCACGGCGCCGGGCGGAGCCTCGCCAAAAAGCGCCGCGCTTTCCTGTTCAATCAGGCCGTTGAACCTCAGGGCGCGACTGAGCCGGTCCGCGCCGCCGCGCACCTCAACGCGATAACTGACACGATCGCCGGCCACCTCGGTGATGACGGAGCTCTCGATCAAGCTGACGCCATCCAGCAGGCTCTGCAAAGACCCGTACGCCTCCACCGACACGATTCCCGACACGTGCAGCGCAACGGACTCGATCGGGGCGTTGCCGCCGACCGCGAATTCCGCTGTCAGCAGATCCGCGACACGGCCAACAATGGACTCGGCCGGTCCGTTCCAGCTGCGCTCTTCACCGCTGAAATAGTAGCTCCATTCTTCACGACGGCTGGACGAAGGGCGAATGCGTCCAATCAGAATAGAGTTGACGTCGTAGCGATTGGATGCGGCTATTATTCGCTCATCGAAACCGCCCCAGATGTCGCTGAACGTGGCGTTCTGCAGGTCGATCGAATCGAGTAGCGGAAAAACGAGCGGCAGTCCGCGCTGCTCGGCGATTTCCAGAACACGCTCCCTCAGACGCCTGTTGAGATCAATCGAGCGGGATAACCCCTCCGTGCGATCAGGATCGTCGGCGCCGATTATTTCCCGGCTGCCACGCCCCCAGTCGACGGCCAGCCACACCAGTGTCAGCGGTCGCTCAGCGCCCCAAACGGTCTGCCCGGCGTTGCGTAAAGTCTGCTCGATGGCCTGGCCGTCGAATGAAACCCACAGCGAATCGTCGGCACCGGGTCGAAATTGCATGACGTAGGACGCCGGATCGGGAAACAACTCGCGAACAGCCGCGGAATCCGAGCTGAGTCCGGATCCAGAAACGCGCAACAACACCGCGGCGAGAGCCAGTTCGTAGGCGTCTTTGCGCGGATCCTCCGCCTCGCGATCGAATGGCACCTCAACCGTATACAGAGTCGCGACTTCGACCGCCGCCGCCTGCGGCACCAGACCGCCGCTCAACAATGCCGCCGCCAGCACGCCGCCGATCGTTTGCCGCAGTATCGCGAAACGTCCGGATAATCGGGTTTTTAGCAAGGGTGGTATCCCCATTCAGAACCAAGCACTATTATATCGCCCTCGCAGAGTATGCCACTCCAATATGACTAATAAACCTCTTACGTACAAAGACGCCGGTGTCGACATAGACGCCGGCAACGAACTCGTCGAACGCATCAAGCCTTTCGTCAAACGCACGCGGCGGCCCGAAGTGCTCGCGGGTATTGGCGGTTTCGGCGGGCTGTTCGCACTCCCGCCAGGCCGTTATCGCGAGCCCGTGCTGGTTTCGGGCACCGACGGCGTCGGCACCAAGCTGATGCTCGCCCAGCACCTCGATCGACACGACACGATCGGTATCGATCTTGTCGCCATGTGTGTTAACGACATTCTGGTTCAGGGCGCAGAACCGCTGTTTTTCCTCGACTATTTTGCCTGCGGCAAACTGGATACGGCGGTGGCAGCCGATGTTATCGCAGGCATCGCCGATGGCTGCCTGCAGGCAGGCGCGGCGCTGGTTGGCGGCGAAACTGCCGAGATGCCGGATATGTACTCTGACGGCGATTACGACCTGGCCGGTTTTACGGTTGGCGCGGTGGAGCGAGCCAAACTCATCGACGGCAGCGCCATCGAAGCAGGAGATGCATTGATCGGTATAGCGTCCAGCGGACCGCATTCCAACGGTTACTCGCTGATTCGCAAGATCCTGGACCGCGCCGGCGATGCCAAAATCAACGGCGAACCGGCGAACCTCAGGCTTCTTGCGCCGACGCGCATTTACGTCAAAGCAATTCTCGCGCTGATCGACACGATTCGCGTCAAGGGCCTTGCGCACATCACGGGCGGCGGCCTCACGGAAAACGTGCCGCGCATTTTTCACGCGGCGCTGGACGCAGAAATCGACACATCAAGCTGGCGGCAGGGTCCGGTTTTCGACTGGCTGGCCGAGCATGGCAATGTCGAGATCGAGGAAATGCGGCGCACGTTTAACTGCGGCGTGGGCATGGTCGTTGTTGTCGACGAGAACAAGGTCAACGATGCGATTCGCATCCTGACCGATCAGGGCGAGGACGCCTGGAGGATAGGTCGTATCGTGGCCGGTAATCGGAAAACGCGATACCTCTGATGGCGACGCGCTGCAAAACGGCGGTTCTTATCTCCGGGTCCGGCACGAACCTGCAGGCATTTATCGATCGAGTCGGGCGCGGTGCGCTGGACCTCGAACTGTCGGTCGTCTTCTCGAACAAACCCGATGCCTTCGGCCTTGAGCGCGCGAGGGAGGCCGGCATTCCGACGGCGTGCATCGAGCACGGCGACTTTGTCGACCGTGACTCTTTTGATCACGCGGTGGCCGCGAAACTCGATGAATGGCAGCCGGACCTGCTGGTGCTGGCCGGCTTCATGCGCATCCTGAGTGCTGCGTTCGTGACGCACTACGCCGGCAAGATTCTGAACATACATCCGGCACTGCTGCCGGCGTACCCCGGGTTGAACACGCATCAGCGAGTGCTCGATGCGGGAGACACCTGGCACGGCAGCACCGTGCATTTCGTGACCGAGGAACTCGACGGCGGACCGCGCATCTTGCAGGGGCGACTGCCGGTCAACGCGAATGAGACGGCCGAGCAGCTGGCCACGCGCGTGCAGACCGTCGAACACCAGATTTATCCTGAGGCCGCCGGCTGGGTTGGCGAAGGTCGGGTCGAACTTCGTGACGGCAAAACCTGGCTCGACGGTTCAGTTGCGGACGAACCGGTGATACAGGTTTTCGATCGGGCGGGAAAGAAACTGTAGGGGATCGCCGCCTGGCATTGTCCCCTTAATTCAGGCCTTGGGCAGGGTCACGCCGGTCTGCCCCTGGTACTTGCCGCCGCGGTCCTTGTAGGACGTCTCACACGCCTCATCGGATTCCAGGAAAAGCATCTGCGCCACGCCCTCGTTTGCGTAGATTTTGGCGGGCAGCGGCGTCGTGTTGGAAAACTCGAGCGTCACGTGCCCTTCCCACTCGGGCTCCAGCGGCGTCACATTGACGATGATCCCGCAACGCGCATAGGTCGACTTGCCGAGGCAGATCGTTAGTACGGTACGGGGAATGCGAAAAAACTCGACCGTCCTTGCGAGCGCGAAAGAATTGGGCGGAATCACGCAAACATCGCTCTTGATATCAACGAAGCTGGTCTCGTCGAATGCTTTCGGGTCAACAATCGCCGAATTGATGTTCGTGAAAATCTTGAACTCGTCGGAGCAACGGACGTCGTAGCCGTAGCTGGAGGTCCCGTAGCTGACGATGCGCCCGTCGCGATTCTCCCGCACCTGACCCGGCTCGAACGGCTCGATCATGCCGTGTTCGACGGCCATACGGCGTATCCAGTGATCAGCTTTGATGCTCACTTTCGCTCCTCGACGACGATAGTGCCGAATTTCGAGCTGTGATCAGTGCGCTCCGCCGCCTGCGCGGCACCGATTCGCCACGCCGTCTCACGATAGGCCGCGGCAATCGCCGAATCGGGCTCGGCAATAACGGTTGGCCTGCCCGAGTCGGTTTGTTCACGAATTCGCGTATCGAGAGGCAGCTGCCCGAGCAGGCGAACATCGAAGTCGCGGCTCATTTTTTCGGCGCCCCCTTCGCCGAAAATAGCGTCCTCGTGCCCGCAGTTTGAGCAGACATGCGTACTCATGTTTTCAACCACGCCCAGCACAGGAATCGAGACTTTGCGAAACATCGCGAGGCCCTTGCGTGCATCAATCGTCGCAATACTCTGTGGCGTCGTGACAATCACGGTGCCCGAAACCGGCACCTGCTGCGCGAGCGTCAGCTGGATATCGCCGGTGCCAGGCGGCATGTCGACGATCAGGTAGTCGAGGTCCTCCCACTGCGTCTGATGCGTCAACTGACTCAGCGCGGATGTCACCATCGGGCCACGCCAGATCATGGGCTGGTCGGGGTCGACTAACGCACCGATTGACATGACCTGCAGGCCGTGAGCCCGCAGCGGCCGCAAGGTCTTGCCATCTTCGCTGACCGGCTGCTGGCCGACGATGCCCATCATGTGAGGCTGGCTCGGACCGTAGATATCGGCATCCAGAATGCCGACGGCAGCGCCTTCCGCTGACAGTGCCAGCGCGATATTTGCCGCGACCGTCGACTTGCCGACTCCGCCTTTGCCCGACGCGACGGCGATAATGTTCTTTACGCCCGGAATGGGCTTGAGATTGTTCTGCACTGCGTGCCGAATAATTCGCGTATCCACTGCAATTGCGACCTCTGCCGCGCCGGTTTCCGCGCGCAGAGCCTCCGATATCTGCTGCCTGATCGACGCATGCGCGCTTTTGCACGGAAAACCGAGTTCGATCGTCGCCGTCACGCGTTCGTCGGAGACACTCACCTCGCGGACCCGCCCGACCTCGCCCAACGGCCGGTCCACCGCCGATAAATTGATGGAATTGAGGAACTTGCTCACATCTGAATCTGTTGACACCGTCACACTTCGCTCGTCTGCATTAGGTAAAATTTGGGTTCGGAAGTCCGGCTGGCGCCGGAAATTCGGTGGCACATTGTAACGGAGGTGGCCCAGGAACCAAGCCGTTTCTGGAGATCCTCGCAGAATCGTCATTTTTTGCTGGAAGCCAGCAATGGCGGGCAATGTGCCAGGTCCGTTGTGGCATAATGCCGCGTCGGGGACAAGGCAACACTGCAAACGAGGGTGTCTTTTTGGGCGACCAAGCCCCGTATTGCTTGGGCAAGAGCGTATTTACGAATTGGCGTTACGTAAGATAGCAATGGAGATTATGGCAATCGCAGAAAGGCCCCTGGCGAGGCTGGCCTTTGTCCCGTCGCTGCGCCCGGCCGTTGAAGGGGCTGGCCCGAAATGAGCTTTCTCGCTTCATTTCGCTCCGACCAGGTGCTTGCGCAGCTCGTAGCGCAGCCGGATGCGGCCTCGCCCGCCGCGCAAAAACTGGTTGACAAGCTCAAGAAAGCCGGCAGCAGGGCCGTACCGAAGATCATCGACGCCCTCGCTCTGTCCGACAAGACGCACACGATGGTATTGGTCGATATTCTCGGCGAACTCGTTAACGACAAGAACCTCGACATGTACCGTGAAGGGCTTGCCGACGGCAACGAACGTGTGGTCTCCGGCACCGCCTGGGCGCTTTCCAGCAGCACCGATTACAACCCCAACAGTCTGCTCGATTTTTTCGACGACGATGAAGTGTCGAAAGCAGCGCTGATCGAGGTGCTGCGCGTGCACAAGCAGGATCTCAGCGTGCACGAGCTGCTGCGACGCGCGTATGAGTGCGAGACCAAGGAAAAAGCGGCGATCTTCAAGATCATCGAGGAGATCATCAAGCCCGAAATGGTGCCAGACCTGATCGCCCGCATGGGTGGCAAGGACCCGGTCATCAAGATGCACCTGATGAACCTGCTGGCCAGGTTCGACAGGCCGGAGATCAATCACGCGCTGGAGATTCAGCTCAAGGACCCGAACAAGATGGTCCGCAGCGCCGCGCTCTCCGCGCTCGCTTCGCGCGGCGGCAAAATCAATATCGATAAAGTCGCCGAAGTCCTGACAGACCCCGATCTCGACGTACAGAACAAAGCCGTTGATGTGCTTATCAAAGCCAATCACCCGGACACGATCCGCTACCTCGTCAATGCCCTGAAAGATGAGTCAGAGTATGCGCGACGCGCGGCTGTTGAAGTACTCAACGAAATTGGTGACGTCAATTCAGTCAAGGATTTGCTGGCGGCCATCAAGGACGATGACTGGTGGGTACGTTCCCGGGCCGGAGATGCGCTGGCTGAAATCGGCGGCCCCAGGGTCGTCGATTCAGTCGTCACGCTGATCAACGACAAAGACGAAGACATTCGCCGCACCGCGATCGAGATTCTCAACGCCACCAAGGACCAGCGCGCCGTCGACCATTTGATCAAGGCGACAGATGACACCGACTGGTGGGTTCGTGAGCGCGCCGTCGATGCGCTTTCAAAGATCGGCGATACCAAAGCGCTGCCGAAACTCGAAGCCATGCTCGGGCAGGACAGCAAGACGGACACCGTTGTCATTCGCGCACTGGCGAAGCTGGGTAGCCACAAACACATCAAGCAGATCTTGCCGCTGTTGCAAAGACCAGAACGCGAAGTCCAGATCGAAGCCATAAAGGCATTGGCGCGGCTCACGGACGACGCTAACGCAGAAACGATTCGCAACCTGTTGAAGAAAATTAAGCAGTCGGAAGACGCGACTATCATCAATGTCGCGGACAAAGCCCTCAAGGATCTGGACGCGCGCTACTCTGAAACAGTCCTCGAAGAAAACGTACGCGCGGAAAAGATCGCCTCGCACACCAAAACATTATTGCTCGAGAATGACGAGCTCGACGAATTGCTGCACGCACAGGCGGCGCAAATCGCCGAGGCCGCGAAACCGAAAGAAGCGGACCAGGAGGCTCCGCTCGGCTCACCGATACTCGACATCTCCAAGCTCAATCCTGGCGACGTTATCGAGGGCCGTTACAAATATATAGAAAAAATCGGTAAGGGCGCCTTCGGCACGGTGCTGCTGATGGAAGATGAAGTTGTTGACGAGCAGCTGATCCTGAAATTCTTGAATCCGAACGTTTCCTCGGACGAGGAAATGATGAAGCGTTTCGTGCATGAGCTGCGCTACTCTCGCAAGATCACGCATCGCAATGTAATTCGCATTTACGACTTCCTGAACCTGCAGGGCTGTTATGCCATCTCGATGGAGTACTTTCCGTCGCACACCCTGTCCGGCGAGATTCCAGACGGCAAACCGATGGATATCAAAAAGGTGCTGAAATATTCGCGGGATATCGCGGCGGGCATGCACGTGGCTCACCAGGCCGGCGTCATTCACCGCGACCTAAAGCCGGCCAATATTCTCGTCAACGAAGAAGGACTGCTCAAGATAGTGGATTTCGGCGTCGCAGCGGCAGCCAGCAGCGGCGACACTCAGCTCACCAAAACGGGTTACGTAATTGGTTCACCAAAGTACATGGCGCCTGAACAAATCCTGGGCAAGAAAGTAGACGTAACCGCCGATGTCTACAGCGTCGGCGTCATCATCTACGAGATGGCGACCGGTATACCACCCTACAGCCGCGGCGACCATATGTCGGTGATGTACCAGCACGTGCAGGGTAAAGCGAAACACTGCCAGGAAGTCAATCCGGAAATCAGCGATGAATTCGCGGAACTCATCGTCAAGGCCATGTCGGTCGACAAATCAAAGCGCTATCAGTCAATGTCAGAACTCACTGACGCGCTCGACGCGATTACTACCTGAGGTCGGCTATGGCTCGTATTGACGCATTCTTGAAACTGGGACTGGCACAAGGTTGCTCCGACGTGCACCTCGCAGTTGGCGTACCGCCCATGCTGCGCATGAACGGCGACCTCATGCCGATCAAGTTCAGGCAGCTGTCCGATACCGAACTCGAGACTTACATTACCGAGGTACTGACCGCTAAACAAAAAGAACGCCTGGCCGCGGGGCACGACCTGGACTTCTCCTACGTCGGCGACGAGAGCGGCCGTTTTCGTGTCAACGTTTTTCGAAAAGAAACGGGGATCGGCGCCGTGTTCCGGCACATTCCGGGGGACGTCCCGACGCTCGACGATCTTAACGTGCCACCGATTCTGAAAAAGTTCTGTGACTATCACCAGGGCATGGTGCTGGTTACCGGGTCAACGGGTACCGGCAAATCGACAACGCTCGCGGCAATGATCAACCACCTCAACGAAACGCGTAACCTGAACATTATCAGCCTGGAAGACCCGATCGAGTTCGTGCACCCGAGCAAGAACTGCCAGGTCATCCAGCGCGAACTCGGCACTCACGTCAAGAGCTTTGCCGACGGCGTCCGCTCTGCGATGCGTGAAGATCCCGACGTCATACTGGTTGGCGAATTGCGTGACGCCGAGACCATCACCATGGCGATGACCGCCGCCGAAACAGGTCACCTTGTCCTCGGCACCCTGCACACCACGGGCGCGGTAAAGACCATTGACCGAATCATCGATGCCCTGCCCGGCGAGCTTCGAGAGCAGACCAAGGGGTTCCTGTCGATGAGCCTGAAAGCCGTTGTTACGCAGGTATTGGTCAAGACACCCGATGGGCGCGGCCGACGGGCGGTTCTCGAGATCCTGGTGAATAGCCGGGCGATTGCGAAATTGATCATGACCGACCAGACACACCAGATACCCTCGCAGCTGCAGACTGGCAAAAACGTCGGTATGCAAATCATGGATCAGGCCCTGCTCGATGCGATTCGTGCCAAGGAAATTGACGCGGATGACGCGATTCGCTACGCCTCGGATAAGAAGAAGTTCCAGCGATTTGTGACTGACACAGAAATGGTTGAAATACTCGACGTCAGTGGAGGCTGAGGTAGTCCATGGCACAGATCGACAGCTACCTCGAAAAGGCACTCAAGGCAAACGCCTCGGACCTGCATTTCATCTCGGGCGACCCGGTTCGGGCGCGCGTGCATGGCAACCTTGCCGTATTAATCGAAGAGCGGTTGAAGACGGAGGTGGCCGAGAAAATAATTTTCGAGATCATGGACGGCATCACGAAAAGAGCATTCGATGCGAACGATGCCGCCGATTTTGCCTACGAGATCCCGGATGTCTCACGTTTTCGTGTCAACGCGTTTCGCCACCTGAACGGTGTCGGTGCTATTTTTCGCGCGATTCCATCGACCGCCCTGACGCTGGTAGACCTTGGCATGCCCAAGGTCATTCACAATCTCTGCCAGTACACGCAGGGCATGATACTCGTGACCGGCAAGACCGGATCCGGCAAGTCGACAACGCTTGCTGCCATGGTCGACGCGATGAACAAGCGCCTGAAGGGCCATATCCTGACCATCGAGGACCCGATCGAGTTCGTTCACAAGGCCCAGGGCTGTCTCATGAGTCAGCGCGAAGTGGGGGTGCATAGCCCGAGCTTTGCGGAAGCCCTGCACTCAGCGATGCGCGAGGATCCGGACGTTATCCTCGTTGGCGAAATGCGCGACCTTGAAACGATCAGTATCGCCGTGACGGCCGCCGAGATGGGCATTCTCGTCATGGGCACTTTGCACACGAACGGCGCCGCCCAGACCGTCGACCGCATCATCAACTCATTCCCGGCCGACAAGCAAAGCCACATACGCACAATGATCTCGACATCCCTGCGGGGCGTCGTGTCGCAGCAACTTCTGCCCACCTGCCACAAGCCGGGTCGCGCCGCAGCGCTGGAGATCATGATCAATACGCCCGCCGTTTCAAACCTCATTCGGCAGGGCAAGCTCGACCAGCTTGAAACCGCGATTCAGAGTGGTGGCAACATTGGCATGAAGACCATGGATGGCGCGCTGATGGAACTCGTGGAGAAAGGCTGGGTTTCGGCCCAGGAGGCCTACCAGCAGGCCAATAACAAGTCCAAGTTCGAGAACCTGCGGGAAGTCGAACAAGTCTGACGTCACGTGGCATAATCGCGGCCACTGCCAGCCGAAAGCCACAGCAATGCCCGCAAAGAGAAAAATCCTCGTCACGAGCGCCCTGCCCTATGTCAATGGGTCGCCCCACATGGGCCATCTCGTCGAGTACCTGCAGACCGACATCTGGGTGCGATTCCAGAAACTCCGCGGGCATAACTGCATCTACGTCTGTGCGTCCGACGCGCACGGCACGCCGATCATGCTCAAAGCGCGCGAACTCGGAATTACTCCGGAAGCCCTGACCGAGGGATATGCCGCCGAGTTCGCCAACGACTTCCGTGATTTCGGCATCGAGTTCGACAACTACTACACGACGCACTCGCCGGAAAACGAAGCGCTCGTCACCGAGATGTTTACGGTATTGCGCGATAATAACGATATTTATACGAAGACTATCGAGCAGTCCTACGACGAACAAGAAGGCATGTTCCTTCCGGACCGGTTTGTACGCGGCACGTGTCCGTTTTGTAAAACAGAAGACCAGTACGGTGATGCCTGCGAAAATTGCAGCAAGACCTATACGCCGTCTGATTTGATCGATCCGGTTTCCGTTATTTCAGGCACGACCCCGGTAAGGCGCGAGTCCGAACATTACTTTTTCCGGTTGAGCGACTATGGCGAGCGCCTGCGTGGCTGGATGAACGACGCGGCGCTCGACAAGAACGTCATCGCAAAGCTCAACGAGTGGTTCGAGGCCGGACTGCAGGACTGGGACATCTCGCGCGATGCTCCGTATTTCGGTTTTCGTATTCCCGGCACCGAAGACAAGTATTTCTATGTCTGGCTTGATGCGCCGGTTGGTTACATGGCGAGTTTCCGGAACCTGTGCGAGCGCCGCGACGATCTGCAGTTCGATGACTACTGGCGGCCGGGCAGCGATGCCGAGGTCTATCATTTCATCGGCAAGGACATCATGTATTTCCACACCCTGTTCTGGCCAGCGGTACTGCAGGGGTCAGGCTTTCGCACGCCAACGAGCGTTTTCGCTCATGGCTTCCTCACTGTCAATGGCCAGAAGATGTCAAAGTCCCGCGGCACATTTATCAAGGCACGGACTTACCTGGACAATCTCAACCCCAGCTTCCTGCGCTACTACTACGCGGCAAAACTCGGCCCAACGATCGAGGATATTGACCTCAACCTCGACGACTTCATTGCCCGCGTCAACTCCGACCTGGTCGGTAAACTCATCAATATTGCCAGTCGTTGCGCAGGATTCATCAGCAAACGATTCGACGGCCGGCTGGCCGCCCGCTTGCCTGACGTTGAATTGTTCAATGAGTTCGCAACGGCTTCTGAGACCATTGCGGCGCACTACGAACACCGCGAGTACTCGAAAGCTATGCGCCTGGTCATGGCGCTCGCAGACAAAGCGAACCGCTATATTGATGACAACAAGCCGTGGGTGATGATCAAGGACGAGAATATGCTCGGCGATGTGCAGCTCGTATGTACGCAGGGCCTGAACATGTTTCGCAGCCTTATGATCTATTTGTCACCCGTCATTCCTGCCGTCGCTGACAATGCACGTACGTTTCTGAGCGAAGACCGCTGGCTATGGCGCGACGCGTCGTCACCGCTGCTTGATGCGACGCTGCCAAAATTCAAACCACTGCTGACTCGTGTGGAACCGGAACAGGTTCAGCGCATGGTCGAACAATCCCGGGAGAGCACACCAGTGCCTGACGCCGCAACGAAAGACGATACGATCAGCATTGACGATTTCTCGAAAGTCGACCTGCGTATCGCCCGCATAGAAAAAGCCGAATCTGTTGATGGAGCAGACAAGCTGCTCGCCCTGACGCTCGATGTCGGCGACTCAACCCGACAGGTCTTTGCCGGCATCAAGGCGGCGTACGACGCGCAAAGCCTTGTCGGCAAACACGTGGTTGTCGTCGCTAACCTCGCGCCGCGAAAAATGCGGTTTGGCGTTTCCGAGGGCATGGTGCTTGCGGCCGGCCCTGGTGGCGAGGATATCTTCCTGCTGTCGCCAGACGACGGTGCCAAACCCGGCATGCGCGTCAAGTAAACCTGGTAAACGCCTGATGACAGAACTGATCGTCATTCTCATCAGTACTGTGCTGGTTAACAACTTCGTATTGGTGCGGTTCCTGGGGCTGTGCCCGTTTCTCGGCGTATCACGCAACCTGGAAGCAGCGATGGGCATGTCGCTCGCAACTGCATTCGTCCTGACGCTGTCATCGGCAACCGCGTACCTGTTGCACCAATACGTTCTCGTGCCACTCGATCTCGAGTACCTCAGAACGATTGCTTTTATCCTGGTTATTGCGGCCAGCGTGCAGTTCACCGAGATCATGGTACGCCGCATGAGTCCGCTTCTGGACCAGGTACTCGGCATTTATATCCCGCTCATCGCGACGAATTGCGCGGTACTGGGCGTCGCCTTGCTCAATGTGCAGCAGTCCAAGGGCTTTGTGCAATCCGTGTTTTATGGTTTCGGTGCATCGCTGGGTTTTGCGCTGGTGCTTGTGATGTTCGCCGCCATGCGGGAACGCCTCGAAGTCGCCGATGTCCCGGCCCCGTTTCGTGGCGCAGCCATTGCGTTGATGACGGCCGGAATGATGTCGCTCGCGTTCATGGGTTTTTCAGGCATGGCCCGTCCCTGATGGCCCCCGTGTGGATCGCCGTTCTGACAATTGCACTGATCGCCCTTGGCGCCGGCCTCGCTTTGAGTTTTGCCTCGAGGCGGCTTCCTGCAAACCCCAACGATCTCGTGGAGCAGGTCAATAAGCTGTTGCCGCAGACGCAGTGTGCACAGTGCGGCTATCCCGGCTGCCGCCCCTATGCGAGCGCGGTCGTCGACGGCACTGCGGCGATCAACCTCTGTCCACCGGGCGGCGAAGCCACGGTACGGCGCCTCGCTGATCTGCTGGGCAGGGAAGCCATGCCTCTGGTCGAAAGCGTTGAGCCGTCGGTCGCCGTTATCGATGAGTCGCGGTGTATCGGCTGTGTCCATTGCCGCAACGCGTGCCCGGTCGATGCAATCGTCGGCGCTCCGCATTTCATGCACACGATCATTAAAAGTGAATGTACGGGTTGCGAGCTTTGCGTCGCGCCCTGCCCCGTGGACTGCATCAGTATGATTCCCCTGGTCAGCGCGAGACCAATAACGTGACGGCGCCTACCTATGACCTTGGCAAGCTGCACGGCGGTTTGCGCCTGCCCGGGCACAAGTCGGCATCCACGGCTGCGCCGATCCGGCATGTGCCGATTCCGCCTCAGCTGATTCTCCCGATAACGCAGCACGTTGGCGACCCGGCCCAGCCGGTTGTCGGCACCGGTGACCGCGTTCTCAAAGGGCAGGTAATCGCGGAACCTGACGGCACCCTGGGGGCACCGGTTCACGCTTCCTCGTCCGGCAGGGTCATCGCCATTGAACCGTGGCCCGTGTCGCGGCGTTACGGCGACAAGGCTCCCTGCATCATCATCGAAAGTGACGGCGAAGATCGCGCTATTGACAACGACGGTCGATGGGAAAACTTCCAGTCGCTACAACCCGCCGACCTGTTACTGAGAATTCTGGAAGGCGGCATTGTCGGCCTTGGCGGGGCTGTGTTTCCGACGGCGCAAAAACTCATGCAGGCTCGAAGCTGCACAATCGAAACCCTGATACTCAATGGCGTCGAATGCGAACCTTATATCAGTTGTGACGACATGCTGATGCGCGAACGAGCTGCAGAAATACTGAGCGGCGCGCAGATTCTGATGCATGCCATGCAAATCGATTCCTGTTTTATCGCTGTGGAAAGCGATAAACCGGATGCCTTGCACAGCCTGGGGGAGGCGTTGGCCGAACTTGGCGATGACCGCCTGGTACTAAAGCAGGTGCCGACAATCTACCCGTCCGGCGGCGAAGACCAGCTCGTGCAGCTGGTAACGAATCGCGAAGTACCCAGCGGCGGATTACCCACCGATGTCGGCTGCCTGGTGCAGAACGTCGGCACAGCGGCGGCCGTCCACGACTGGATCATCAAGCATGAACCGTTGATCTCACGCGTAACGACCGTTGCGGGCGACGGTATTGCAAACCCGATGAACGTACGGGCGCGGATAGGCACGACGATCGAGGACGTTGTCAAATTCACGGGCGGCTACGCGGAACACGCCGACCACCTGATCATTGGCGGACCGATGACCGGCAAGTCGATGAGCACCGATCGCGTGCCCCTGGTCAAAGCGACAAATTCGATCCTGGTCGTATTGAAAACGTCTTTCCAGGGCCGCGAACTGGCCTGTATTCGCTGCGGCGACTGTGCCTCTGTTTGTCCGATACAACTGTTGCCGCAGCAGTTGTTCTGGTATGCACGCGCCGATAACGAAGTTAAGTTGCGAGATTTCGGGCTGATCGACTGCATCGAGTGTGGCTGCTGCGACCTGGTCTGTCCCAGCCACATACCTTTAACGGCCAATTTCCGGACAGCCAAAGGGCGCATGCAGGAGCTTGCCGACGAGAAAGCCCGTGCCGAACGAGCGCGACGGCGATTCGAAGCCCGTAACGAACGCCTCGAACAGGAAAAGCAGGACCGCGAGACCGAACTCGCGCGGCAAAAGGAATCGGCCAAGCAGGCCGGGCCCGCCGCAATCGCCGAGATATTGAAACGTAAACAACAACAACGCGAGGACGACTGAGCGTGGAGTTTGCACGACGCCCATCCCCGTACTGGTCCGCCAGGGTTGCTGTTCCAGCACTGATGCTACAGGTGCTCGCGGCACTGGTCCCTGCTGCGATCGCGCACGTCTGGTTTTTCGGACCAGGCTTTGTCTTCAACCTGCTGGTCGCATCCATTTTCGCGGTCGGCGGCGAGTGGCTAATGATGGTGCTGCGCAAGCGGCCCCCGGAGGTCGCGCTGACCGACTACACGGCCCTGGTTACCGCTGCCCTGCTCGCGTTTGCCCTGCCATCGCTGACACCGTGGTGGGTTACGGCGACCGGCGCACTGTTCGCGATCGTCGTTGCCAAGCACCTTTACGGCGGCATCGGATTTAATATCTTCAATCCCGCCATGGCCGGCTACGTGGTGATACTGATTGCATTCCCAATGCATCTGAATCTCTGGATCGCGCCGCGCATTGGTGATATCGACTATCAGTACCTGACCCTAATCCAGACACTCAAGTACACGCTGACGGGCTCGCTGCCGGAAGCGCTGGGATTCGATGCAGTGAGTCGGGCAACACCGCTCGACGTCATGAAATCCGGACTCAACGGTATGCGAACAGTAAGCGAGATTCGCGCTAACCCGATTATGGGCGACTTCGGCGGCCGCGGCTGGGAGTGGATCGGCAACTTCCTCGCGATAGGTGGCTTCTGGTTGTTGATCAAGAAAATAATACGCTGGCACATTCCGGTTGGCGTTGGTGTCGGACTGCTGTTACCCGCGACGATCATGTACCTCGCTGACCCGGGCAGCCATCCAAGCCCCGGATTCCATCTTTTCAGTGGCGCAACGATCTTGTGCGCATTTTTCATTGCGACCGATCCTGTTTCTGCCGCGACCAG
>JBATHK010000107.1:0-13235 GCA_049666725.1 Woeseiaceae bacterium | reverse complement strand
AACAAGGATAAATCCTGTCCAGTGCAACCATCATCCGGTCGCGTGTCGTTTTCGCGATGATCGAGGCCGCGCTGATCTCCGCAACTGTAGCGTCACCGCCGACAATCGCTTCGCCGGCAACACGCCTTGCACCAAAACTCAAATTCGGCAGTCGGTTGCCATCTACCTTCACGCCACTCGGCACAACCGACAAACCAAGGATCGCGCGCCGCATCGCCAGCAACGTCGCCGCCAGGATATTCAACGCGTCTATTTCAGCAGGATCCGCCCAGGCGACAGACCATGCCAGGGCCCGATGGCGTATTTCCTCGTCCAGCGCATCACGACGCCGTGCCGACAGCTTTTTTGAATCCCCGAGGCCGACAATAGGCCGGTCCGGATGCAAAATCACGGCAGCCGCCGCCACCGGGCCGGCAAGCGGCCCCCGGCCCGCCTCGTCGACACCTGCGATCAATCCTTTGAACTCGAACAAATTGGCCTGCTGCATAGAAGGTCTACGATTGTGCAAGCTCGAACACCGATTCGGCCGCGCGCTGGTCTGCACCGAGTGCCAGCTCGCTACGCAGTTTAGCAAATTCACCGCTAATGAAACGCCGGCGCTCGGTATCGTCCAGCATGCCGGTCACAGCCGCCGCCAATGCCGCGGGCCTGGCATCTTTCTGTATGAACTCGGGTATCAAAGGCGTTTCAGTAAGCAGGTTGGGCAGCGTATAGTGCGTCAGCTTTACGAGCCGCAGGCCTTTGGCGATCGCGTAGGTCATCGGTGCCACGCGATACGCCGCAATCGTCGGCCTGCCGAGCAGGGCTGATTCCAGTGCGGCGGTACCCGACGCCAGCAGCACAACGTCGGCCGCGAGCATGGCGGTTTCAGAGTCACCATCGATGAGCAGGAAGCTGCCGGCAACCCCGGCATCCTCAAGCTGTGCCTCGATCAGCGGCCGCAGTGCGGGCGTCGCCACCGGCGTGACAAATCGCATGCCCGGGCGCGCCGTCGCCAGCAGCTTTGCTGTCTCTGCGAGGATCGTCCCGAGCCGGCCTACTTCGCCACGACGGCTGCCCGGAAGAACCGCGACGAGTTCGCTCGCATCGACGCCGAGCGCCTGTCGAGCCAAGAGCGGATCGAGCCTCGCCGGAATACTGTCGGCTTTCGGGTGACCGACAAAAACAGCGTCGACGCCGTGCTCATCGTACAGCGGCTTTTCGAATGGCAAAATACAGAGCACCCTGTCGGCAGCCTCCCTGACCGTTTTGATACGGCCCGGTCGCCACGCCCAGACGGAAGGGCTGACATAGTGAACGGTCCTGATGCCGGTACGACGGAGCTTTTTTTCAAGCCCGAGATTGAAGTCGGGCGCGTCGATACCAACGAACACGTCGGGCGGTGACGCTTGCCAGCGTTCGAATAGAGATTTTCGGAGCCGCAGCAGGCGCGGGATATGCGCCAGCGGCTCAACGAGTCCCATGACGGCAAGTGACTCTGCCGGCTCCCACTGCTGGCAGCCTGCGGCGACCATGGCTGGACCTGCGACGCCTTCGAACGTCGCATCCGGCACGCGTTCACGTAACGCCCGGATCAGACCTGCGCCCAGCAGGTCGCCGGAGGACTCACCAGCAACCAGACCAATCTTCACTGGCAGGACTTTATCGAACCAGGCCGCGCTCGGAGGAGCGCAGCGATTCCAGGAACAGGTTCAGTTCAGGCTGATCCTCGCAGAGTTTCGTAATTTCCTCGACCGCTTCGGACAATTTCTTTCCCTGTCTGAACGTCAGACGATACGCATTCTTGATGTTGCGAATCTGGTCTGCCGAAAAATCACGCCGCTTGAGTCCCTCGCTATTGATCCCGCGCGGCGTCGCAGGTTGTCCGGAGACCATCGTATAAGCAGGAACATCGCGATTGACGCCCGCGTACATCCCAAGAAAAGCGTGTGCGCCAATCTTGCAGAATTGATGTGCGCCGGAAAATCCCCCGCAAATTACCCAGTCCCCGACGTGCACATGGCCGGCCAGTGTCGTGTTATTTGCCATAATGGTTTTGTTGCCGACGACACAATCGTGAGCTATATGAACATAGGCCATGATCCAGTTATCGTCGCCGACGATCGTCTCACCCCTGTCCTGCGCCGTGCCGCGACTGATTGTGCAGAACTCCCGAATCGTATTGCGGTCACCAATGACCAGTCGCGTAGCTTCGTTGGCGTACTTCTTGTCCTGCGGGTCATCTCCGATCGATGCGAATTGGTAGATGTGATTGTCCTTGCCGATCTTTGTCGGGCCATTGATTACGACATGGCTGTCGATTTGCGTACCGCCTGCGATTTCTACGTCGTCACCGATAACGGCATACGGGCCAACGACGACATCGTCCGCCAGGCTCGCCTTGTTCGAGATAATCGCTGTCGAATGAATCATGCATTTAATCCGGGGACGACTTGCCGCCCTTTTCGAGTTTCGTGACACGCTCGATCAATTTGCCGAGACGCCGGAACCTCGCAAGCTGTTTTGACCAACTCCTCGCATCATCCGCCGGGAAACTGGCTGCGTAGGTGCCGGGAGTCTTGACGTCTTTCGAGAGGAACGTCATCGCGGCAACAGTGACGTCATCACAAATCGTGATATGACCGACCGCACCGGACCTTCCGGCAAACATGCATCGCTTGCCTATGACCGTGCTGCCGGCGATCGCGGTTGTACCCGCCATTGCCGTGTGCGCGCCTATATGGACATTGTGTCCAATCATGCACAGGTTATCGATTCGCACGCCGTCGTCGATAACCGTATCTTCCAATGCACCGCAATCGACCGTCGTGTTTGCGCCAATTTCAACGTCATTGCCAATACGCACGCCGCCCAGTTGCGGTACTTTCACCCAGCCGTCTGGCGTCATCGCGTTGCCAAAGCCGTCGGCACCGATGACCACGCCGGGATGAATAATGCAGCGCTCACCGATCTCAACGCTGCGCGCCAGCGTGACATTGGCGATAAAACGACAATCGTCACCGATCGTGCTGTCCGGTCCTATGACCGTTCCAGGCCCCAGGTAGACGTTTTCACCAACCGATGAGCGCTCACCAATGACGACGTTCGCCGCTACATGCGCGCTATCCGCGACCGTCGCCGACGATGCAACGACCGCCGACGCGTGCACGCCTGGCGTGTAGGTCGGTGGTGGCCTCACAACGGCAGCCATACGCGCATAGCATGCATAAGGGTCATCGTGGAGTATGGCTGCAACAGGCGACTCGTCCGCATCGCCGGTACGCAAAATGACAGCAGCCGCCTTCGTCGAAGACAGCTGCTTCTTGTACGCTGCGCTGGCCAGGAAGCTCAGCGAATCGGGACCCGCATTTGGCAGCGATGCAACCCCGCTCACCACAACATCAGGATCACCTATCAGCTCGCATCCAAATTGAGTGGCCAATTCTCCGAGGCTGATCGGCATGAGGGTCGACGCCTTTACTGCGAGCTAGCGAGCGCTCGTTGCCTGGTGGTTGGCTTCAACCGCCCGCAACACTTGTTCGGTAATGTTCATTGCGGTGCTGGCGAACAGCACGCCGTCACCAACGATCAGGTCGTAACCCTGCTGCTGCGCGTAGTCCTGAACTTCCTTGAGCATAGACCGCTGCAGAATTCCGTACTCTTCATTCTGACGAAGATTCAGGTCTTCCCGAAACTCATTCTGCAAACGAGCCACTTCACGCTGCAGATCCCGTAGATCCTTTTCCGCATTGCGACGCTCGGTCTCACCCATGACCGCAAAATCTTTCTGCGCCTTGGCAGTAAGATCTTCAAATTCCTTCTGCTTTGCCAGGAATTCACGCTGACGTGGCGCAAACTCTTCCTGCAAAGCATCCATCGCGATCTTGGTTTGCGGTGCGCGCTCAATCAACGCAGGCAAACTGACGACACCGATTTTCGTTTCCTGTGCCGCTGCTGGCAGTGCCAGCGCAAATACCATTGCGATGCCAAATACTGCTTTGACCATTTTCTGCTTTACAAGACTCATAAACTTCCCATTCCTTAAAACGCTTGTCCAATGGAGAACTGGAATCGCTCCAGTTCATCTCCGTAATACCTGTCATTACCTTCATACGCATTTAGCGGGTATGCATAGCTAAAGCGGAACAACCCCAATGGTGCCAGCCACTGCACGCCGATTCCTATCGATGTTCGCAAGTCATCGAGATCGGGTTCGTAAGAGAACGGGCTGCCCAGCTTGTCCGTAAAAGCAACTTCGCCCGTGTTGAAAACATTGCCGACGTCGTAAAAAAGGCTGGCTCGCGCCTGGCTGGCCCACTTGTCCGGCAGCGGCAGTATAAGCTCTAGCTGACTTGCAACCAACACGTTACCGCCATACGGGCGTCCAAAGCTATCGCGGGGCCCGAGATAGGACTCCTTGAATCCGCGTACCGACTGCGGTCCACCGCCGTAGAACTGCTTGTACGGTGGCGCTGCGGTCGTGGCCCCGATGCCTTCGGAAATGCCCACTTCCGAATTGAAGCGCAGTATCCACTTACGCGTGATCGGGAAGTATTTCGTAAAACTGTAGCGCGCCTGGTAATACTCAACGTCGCTACCCGGCACCGCCATTGCCAGGAACAGCTGCTGACGCATGCCCCGATTGGCAAACAGCGCCCGGTTTCGGCTGTCGTAGGTCCAGCCGGCGATCAGCTCGACGGTATCGAACTCCGTGCCAAAGATGGTGCCGCCATTAGGCAGGTTCTCTACAAACTGATTACCGTTATTGGAAACCCATTCCTGTGCCTGTTGCGTGCTGCGTGACGAGGACACTAACTCGGAATGTTGAAACGTGGCGCCAACAGAAATCGACTGGTACTCGGAGATCGGGTAACCGTAATCAATCGTCGCGCCAGCGCTCGTGGTCGAGAAGTCCGAGGCTGCCGACGTGAACTGAGTAATGTCCCGGTAGTTAACGCTCACTGTCCGGCGGATGCCGTCCATCGACCGATAAGGATCCGTATGAGAAAGGCTGTATAGCTTCTGGAAGCGGCCGGAGTTCAGTTCGAGCGCTACGCGGTTACCAGTGCCCAGGAAGTTGGTGTGCACAATACTGCCGTTCAGCAATAGCTTCTGTGACTCGGAGTAACCTACGCCGCCTGAAAATTGTCCCGGCATGCGGTATTCGAGATCGAAGTTGACATCGACGAGGTCGGGACTGCCCGGTACCGGTATGTTATTCACCTCGGCACTTTCGATGTACGGCAAACGCTGCAAACGAACCTTGGAACGGTCAATCAACGAGTTGGACAGGTATGAACTTTCCATCTGCCGCATCTCGCGTCGCAATACCTCATCATCCACCTGGTCGACGCCATTGAAGCTGATACGACGCACGTAAACACGGTTCCGGGCATCCACGTAAAATGTCACCGACGCCTCTTTGTTTTCACGATCAAGCTCGGGCACAGGCTCGATCTCAGCATTCGCGTAGCCCTCTTCACCGAGCCGAAAGGCCATAAGCTCGCTCGTTTGAGTCAGCGCTCGCTGGTTGAACACGCTGCCCGGCTTGGCGAGAATCAGGCCGCGGAGATATTGCTCGGGGACAACCATTTCACCCACGAGTTTGACATCCGAAATCGTATAGAGATCACCCTCGCTTATGCCGATCGTTACGAATATGTCTTTCTTGTTTGGTGAGATCGCGACCTGGGTGGATTCAATCTTGAAATCGGCATAGCCGCGGTCCATGTAAAAGGAACGCAGAATTTCGAGGTCACCTTCCAGTGATTCCTTGGCATAACGATCGTCCTGACGGATGAACGATAGCCAGTTGGCCGTATCGAGCGTGAAGTCCGCGCGAATCTCCTTTTCCTCAAAGGTCTCGTTGCCAACGATATTCACCTGGCGTATTTTCGCGCGGTCACCTTCCTTGACCGTGATCTTCACGCGCACGGTGTTGTTGGGACGATCCTCGATGTTGGTATCGATGGCGACGCCGTACTTGCCGCGATCGTAATATTGCTCGCGCAGAAACATCTCGACATTATCGAGAACGGATCGGTCGAATGTCCGTCCCCTCGCCAGGCCGACGCCACGCAGCGACTCCATCAGGTCTTCGGTCTTGATATCTTTGTTACCGTCAATCTCGAAGCTCTCGATCGACGGCCGCTCTACAACGACAATGACCAGCGAGTCGCCATCGCGGCGCATTTCAATGTTGTCGAAAAAGTTTTGCGAATACAGCGCACGTACGGCCTCACCGATACGATTGCCGTCCACGCTGTCGCCGATGTTAATTGGCAAATAATTAAACACCGTTCCTTCTGATATGCGCTGCAGACCCTCGACCCGCATGTCCTTGACAACGAATTCCGGAAACGCGAACGTCGTTATCGGCAGCAGCGCCAACAGTGCCAGTAGTGTGTGTCTCATCTGCAAAGTGATTCCATTCGTCCGGGTCAACCCAGGATTCTCGCTATATCGTTATAAAAGGCGAAGCTCATTAACAAGAGTAACGCAAATATTCCCACCTGCTGTCCGAGTATCTGGGCGCGCTCGGTCATCGGGCTGCCTTTTATCATCTCGACGACCTGGTATACGATCTGGCCACCGTCAAGTATCGGTATCGGCAGCAAATTCAGGATACCCAGGCTAATGCTGACTATCGCAAGGAAACTCAGAAAATACCTGGCGCCGCGCTGGGCCGATTCGCCAGCGATCTGACCGATATTGATCGGCCCGCTGATGTTCTTCATGGAAACTTCGCCGGTTACCATACGGCCAAGCATGTGCAGCGTGAAAACTGTAGATGTCCAGGTCTTCATCGCCGCTTCATTGAGTGACTCCAGCGGCGTAAACGTGCGGCGGTAATAATAGTCTGACGTTGCTTGCGGCAAGCTGATGCCGAGCAAACCGCGCTTTTCGCCATCGACTTCCTGCTCGCCCAGGACGACGTCGATCGTCGTCGTAACGCCGCCGCGCTGGTATTCGACAGCAACACGTTGATTGGCGCGAGTTGAGACCACATTGACAAGGTCGCTGAAAGTCTTCGTTCGCTGATCGTCGACTGCAAGAATGCGATCACCGACCATAAGGCCCGCGGACTCGGCCGCACCACCGTCAGATAGCGTGCCAATTTCAACGGGGGGTTGCCAGATTTCAAATCCGAGCCCTTCGAACAGAAGCCCGGGCTCCGTCAGACGCGTGCGGTCTTCGCCCACGTTTATGACCGCCGCACGCTGCCGCCCGTCGCCGCGCTCGAGCGTCAGCGGCACACGGCCGTCGGAAACCATGTTGTCCAGAATCGCGACCAGCGTCGACTCCCAGTCCTTTGCCTCGGTGTCTCCGACAGCGACAATTTTGTCGCCAAACGACAGGCCCGCCTGATCGGCATAAGATCCCGGCGTAACGTCTCCTACCGCTGGCTTCAATGCCATGACGCCGCCGGAAAACAAGAGCCAGTAGGCCAGCACGGCAAATATGAAATTGAACGCCGGTCCGGCCAGCAGCACGGCGATGCGTGCCGGTATCGGTCGATGATCGAAGGCCCGGCCTTCGTCAGCGCTGTCGACGGGCCCTTCGCGACTGTCCAGGAATCGCACATAACCGCCAAGTGGAATTGCGGAAACGCAGTACTCAGTCTGATCCTTGCCTGCTGTGTGCGTCCAGACCGGCTTGCCGAAGCCAATCGAGAATCGAAGCACTTTCATGCCGGCCCATCGCCCAACGATGTAGTGACCAAACTCGTGCACTGCGACGAGGATGCTGATCGCCGCGATAAACGCCAGAAGACTGATTGTTGCATTAGCCATTATTCGCAAACATCCCTGGTTTGTTCATGCTTTCAAAATTCGGGCTTCTGGCGCCGCCCTGGCCGCGGGCAAACCCACTCATGTTTCGACCGGCGCAACGCCCCGCAGTTCCCGCCGTATCAGAGACGGTAGCGGCAATACCATGAACTCCGGATGAACACATGATCACACGAGCTCCAGCCAGCGAAGGCCCAGCGCAAACAACGGCGCCGCAGCGGCAACACTGTCTACACGATCGAGGACACCACCATGGCCGGGGAACAAGCTGCCGCTGTCCTTCACGCCGGCAGTGCGTTTGAACATGCTGACAGTCAGGTCACCTACAATGGATAGCGCAGCGACAGCCAGGCAAAAAGGTAACAGCACCGCCAGGCTGAGATCGCTCCATTGCGCCACGGCAAGCGCGAGCAGCGCGACGGCAACGAGACCACCGAGAACACCTTCCCAGGTCTTGCCCGGACTGATGCTTGGTGCGAGTTTCACGCGCCCGAAGTTTTTGCCTGCAAAATAGGCGCCCGCATCGGCAGCCCAAACGATTAACAGCGCCAGCAGCAAGACCAACGGCCCCATGCGGTACAGCACGATCAGAGCCAGGAACATTGGCACAAGCACGAGCGCACCTGCGACCGTGCGAACGATTAGCGGAATCGGGGTTGGAAAGAACAGGGTCCAGATGAATGCCGCGAACCACCACAGGAAGGCGATTTGCAGTACCGCCACCGTCACGACGGGCAGCAGCATATAGGTCGCGACGATGAGTCCCCCGATGACAGCGGTGTAAGCGCTTCGCGACAGAGAACCTGATACACCGAGGAACCCCGACCATTCCCACGCGCCGGCCAGAACCACGCCGGCAATGAAAAACTCCGCCCACCGGGGAGGAATCACAAACAGAACGACGCCCAACACGACGAGTGCGATGACAGCTGTAATTATGCGCGTTCTTAGCACTCCGCCGCTCCTAGCTGTTCTGCTGTGTGCCCGTAGCGGCGCTGCTTGTGCGCAAAATATTCAAGCGCCAGGTCAAACTGCCCGGTATCGAAATCCGGCCAGAAGACATCGGTAAACCACAGTTCAGCGTAGGCCAGATTCCACAACAGAAAATTGCTGATGCGCTGTTCCCCACCGGTGCGGATCAACAGGTCCGGTTCCGGGCAATCCGCCAACTGCAGCTTCGCCGACATTTTCCCCTCGTCGATATCATCAACCTCCAGCTCGCCGTTCGCGACCTCAGCTGCAAGCTGCTTTGTCGCCGTCAGGATGTCCCAGCGCCCGCCGTAAGCCACCGCCACATTGAGAAACAATCCCGTATTGCGGCGGGTTTTTTCTTCCGCGGCCTCGATTTTCTTCACGAGCGCCGGGCTTAGCTCCTGTCGAGCGCCGATAAACCGAAGCCGTACATTATTACGATGCAGCTCGGCGACTTCGCGTCGCAGCGCTTCCACAAAAAGAGACATGAGGCTACTGACCTCTTCTTCCGGCCTGCCCCAGTTTTCACTGCTGAATGCGAACAGCGTCAGGCACTCGATGCCGTGCGCTGCCGCCGCTTCGACCGTCGAGCGAACTGATTTGACACCGGCCCGGTGCCCCGCGTGGCGTGGCTTCTGCCTGGCGCGCGCCCAACGCCCATTGCCATCCATGATGACAGCGACGTGTCTCGGTAGATTTGTTTTTTCGGGGGCCACTAGAGTTTGCTGACGGAATTCGGCCGTTCAGACCTCCATCAACTCCGCTTCTTTGTCTGCGAGTAATTTATCGATCTCGGCGACGTACTTATCGGTAATGCCCTGAATCTCCCCTTCAGCGCGTCGCTCATCGTCTTCGCCAATCATCTTTTCCTTTAGCAGATCCTTGATGTCGCTTAACGCGTCACGGCGAATATTGCGTACCGCAATCCTCCCGCCTTCGGCTTCGTGGCGCACCACCCTGATCAGGTCTTTGCGCCGCTCCTCTGTCAGTGGCGGCAACGGCACACGAATAACGGTACCGGCGGATACCGGGTTCAGTCCCAGGTCGGAGCCCATAATAGCTTTCTCGACGACCTTCACCATGTCTTTCTCCCATGGCGTCACGATCAACGTTCGGGAATCCTCCACGCCGACATTGGATACCTGGTTCAGCGGCACCTCGCTGC
The DNA here is from genome assembly GCA_049666725.1 of Woeseiaceae bacterium. Taxonomy (GTDB): domain Bacteria; phylum Pseudomonadota; class Gammaproteobacteria; order Steroidobacterales; family Woeseiaceae; genus UBA1847. Next base: position 3,329 of record JBATHK010000107.1, on the reverse strand, counting down.
CGTAGTACTCAACCGTAATATGATCGAGCAGGCTGGTATGTGCGCGGCCCGTCCGAATCTTGGTCAGATCCTGCTGCATAGAGGCGACGCTCTTGGCCATGCGAGAACCGGCGTCTTTCTTGATTTCTTCCAACACGATTAGTGCCCTCTTTTTCCACTCATGCTCAGTTAAAACCTGCGCCCAAATCAGCTGCTGACCAGCGTACCGACGTCATCGCCCGACATCGCGCGAACAAGCGCGTCGCCACGTTTCAAATTGAATACGCGCAGCGGTAATTGATTGTCACGACACATGACGATTGCCGTCGCGTCCATGACGGAGAGCTTGTCCGCCAGCACCTGGTCGTATGACACTTTGTCAAAACGCTTCGCCGCGGCATTGGTCATCGGATCGTCGTCGTAGACGCCGTCGACCTTGGTGGCTTTCAGTAATACATCGGCACCGATCTCGATCGCCCTGAGACTTGCGGCAGTATCGGTCGTGAAAAAAGGATTGCCGGTGCCCGCAGCGAGAATTACGACGCGGCCTTTCTCGAGATGTCGAACGGCGCGACGGCGTATGTAGTCCTCACAAACGTCGTGAATCTGCAATGCAGACATGACACGGGCATGCACGTCGAGCGACTCCAGCGCGTCCTGGATTGCCAGCGCATTCATGACCGTCGCGAGCATTCCCATGTAGTCACCCGTTACACGGTCCATGCCGGAGCGCGCCAGGCCTGCGCCGCGAAAGATATTGCCGCCACCGACGACGATCGCAATTTCGACACCGGTCGCACTCGCTGTCGCAATCTCGGCGCCAATACGCTGAATAACGCTGGGCTCGATACCGTAATCCAATTCTCCCATCAGCGCTTCACCGCTGAGCTTCAGCAGTACGCGACGATACTGAACAGGAGAATCACTCATACACAGCCCTCTTGCGTGTCAATGCCGGAACCCGGCCGGTCTTGATTCTAGCGTATTCCCAGACCAAGGTCTTAACTAAAATCAACAACTTAAGCGGGTTTTCTTTAGCCAGTACCTTTAACCTGCGCCATCACTTCCTCGACGAAGTTATCTTCTTTTTTCTCGATGCCTTCCCCGACTTCGAAGCGCACAAAAGAGGTCACGCTGGCGCCAGCGCCCTTCAGCAACTTGCCAACCGTGACATCGGGATCCTTGACGAAGGGCTGGCCAAGCAAGGTAATTTCCTTGAGGAACTTGGCAATGCGGCCCGTGACCATTTTTTCGATGATCTCGGCCGGCTTACCCGAGGCTTCGGCTTGTTCCGAATAAATACGGCGCTCGCGATCAAGCGTGTCAGCCGGCACCTGGCTTTCGTCGATGCAGGCCGGGTTTATCGCCGCAACGTGCATGGCGATATCACGCGCCAGTTCTTCGTCGCCGCCCTCAAGCGCCACGACAGCACCGATGCGCGCTCCGTGCGTGTAATGACCGATCGGGCCACTGCTCTCGACGATGGCGGCGCGGCGAACCGAAATATTTTCGCCAACTTTCGTGACAAGTTCGGTGCGCGCTTCTTCAACCGTCCTGGAACCGTCGATCGACTGCGCAGAAAGAGCCGCGACGTCGGTCGTGCCTGAGGCCAGCGCTGCCGTAGCGACGGCTTCCGCGAACGTAATGAAATTTTCGTCCTTGGCCACAAAGTCCGTCTCGGAATTCACCTCAACGATGATCGCCTTGCCGCCGTCTGTGTTGACAACGATACGGCCATCGGCGGCAACCCTGCCAGCTTTCTTGTCGGCCTTCGCCTGGCCCGACTTGCGAAGTTCTTCAGCGGCAGCATCGAGATCGCCCTTGGTAGCAACGAGCGCTTTCTTGCACTCCATCATGCCGGCGCCGGTGCGCTCGCGGAGTTCTTTAACCATTGATGCAGTAACAGACATTGCCTAGTCCTCCATCTTCTCGTCAGATTTGGGCTTGGCCTTCGCCTTTGCCTTCTTTGCCGGGGCGGCATCGTCTTTGGCTTTGCTTGCGGCCTTGGGCTTCGCCTCTGCTTTCTTCTTGGCCTTCTTCTTGGCTTTTGCCTTGGCTTTTGGCTTGGCCTCGACCTTCTCGTCGCCTTCGGGCTTGGACTCAGCTTTCTTCACTTTCGCTTTCGCTACGGGCTCGGCTTTTTCCTCTGCCTTGGCTGCGGCTTCCGGCTCGGCTTTTTTCTCTGCCTTGGCTGCGGCTTCCGGCTCGACTTTTTTCTCCGCTTTCGCTGCGGCTTCCGGCCCTGCTTTTTCCTCGGCTTTGACTTCCGCTTTCGCCTCAGGCTCGATCTTCTTGCCGGACGCTTTCTTCTTCACGACCGCTTTCTTAGCCGCTTTCTTCTTGGCCGTTCTCTTCTTGGCACGACTCTTCTTCGGCTTGCCGTGCTCATCGAGTTCGACGAATTCGTCTTCACCGAGCGCGACTTCAGGCAGCGACGCCTTGCCGTCCAGGACCGCATCTGCAATCAGTCCGGCGTAGAGCTCAATGGCGCGCATCGCATCGTCGTTGCCCGGCACGATATAGTCGACACCTTCTGGTGAGCAGTTCGTGTCCACGATGGCGACCACGGGAATCCCGAGTTTTTTCGCTTCGCGGATGGCGATGTCTTCGTGATCGACATCGACGACAAACAAGGCATCGGGTAGCGAGCGCATGTTCTTGATGCCACCAAGACTGCGTTCGAGTTTTTCCTGTTCGCGGCTGAGGCCGAGCACTTCTTTCTTGGTCAGACCTTCGAATCCGCCCTCTTCGGACATTTGCTCCAGCGTCACAAGGCGTTTCACGGACTGACGGATCGTCTTGTAATTGGTCAGCATGCCGCCCAGCCATCGTTGGCTCACAAAAGGCATCGTGCAGCGCTTTGCATGCGTCTGAACCGCTTCACGAGCGGCCCGCTTGGTGCCAACAAACAAAATGGTGCCGCCATCGGCGACGGTCGCTTTCACGAACGCACTCGCTTCGCGCGCCAGTGGCAAGCTCTTTTCAAGATTGATGATGTGGATTTTGTTACGTTCGCCAAAGATGAAGGGAGCCATCTTTGGGTTCCAGTAACGGGTCTGATGACCAAAATGCACGCCAGCCTCTAGCATCTGGCGCATGGTTACGTCTGCCATTTCTATATCTCCGGGTTAGGCCTCCGCATACCCCATCCCGCAACCCCTTTTTTGGTGGGGCACCCTGCGTGACGTGACGGTATGCGTGTGTAGTTTTTTTGCGCCTGGCGGCAACTGGGTTGCTACCGGCGCGCGCGCTTTATACCATAGCCGACCGCACCCAACAACGACTTATCGGGGTCGAACCGAGGTTTTCTAACCGGGGTCGAACCGAGGTTTTCCAGGCTGTCGGAAAAC
>JBATHK010000106.1:0-16721 GCA_049666725.1 Woeseiaceae bacterium | reverse complement strand
TTGTACGACCTTGAAGGGTCACTCGCACGGCGCTCCGATTGGTCCGTTTACACGACTGAAACGAGCGTAAGTCCTTGATATTGCAAGGCGCTCCCCGGTCGTGGGTGGCTATTGTATGTGAATCATTGGCGGCAATCTACACGCCCGGAACGATAATTCGCTGCAATTCGAGCGCTGTGCCCAGCGCCTGCCGCGATCCCTAGTCCATCACCATGCCGCCGTTGACGTGCAGGGTCTCCCCGGTGATGTAGGCGCCGGCCGAAGATGCCAGGAACAATACGGCGTTAGCTATGTCTTCGCCCGCTCCCAGCCGGCCCAGCGGCACCTGTGCCAACATCGCTCCGCGCTGCTCCTCCGACAGGATTTTGGTCATGTCAGTGTCGATAAAGCCCGGCGCAACGACGTTCACAGTAATTCCGCGGGATCCGATTTCTCGTGCCAGCGATTTCGAAAAGCCGATCATGCCGGACTTGGTCGCGGCGTAGTTCGCCTGTCCGGCATTGCCCATGACAGCAATTACCGAAGCGATGCTGATGATGCGTCCTTTCTTCGCTTTCATCATTCCGCGCAGGCAAGCCTTGCTCATACGGTACAAACCGGTCAGATTGGTCGCAAGGACCTCGTCCCATTCCTCCTGCTTCATGCGCATCAGAAGGTTGTCGCGAGTAATGCCGGCATTGTTGACCAGGACCGTCGGATTCCCCTCGTTGGCCTGGAGGTCCTTTATGGCGGCCTGCACCGATTCCTCGTCCGCCACATTGAGAACCATGCCGCGTCCATGACTGCCCAGCGCTTTTGAAATTCCGTCGGCGCCACCCTGACTCGTTGCTGTTCCGATTACCGTGGCGCCGGCCGCGCCAAGAGACGCCGCGATAGCGGCGCCGATACCGCGCGATGCACCGGTGACCAATGCGATTTCGCCGTCGAGGGCGTCCGTACTGAAGAGCTGGCTCATGAATTATCCTTCGCTGTGCAATGTTGTCAGCCCTGCAGTGCTTTTTGCAGGCTGTCGATATTATCGATAAAGGCGACCGGCGTGTTCTTGTCGATGCGGCGAACCAGGCCCGCAAGGACTTTGCCCGGCCCGCATTCAATAATCGACGTTGCACCGCCGGCAATAATTGCCTCGACGGTCCGCACCCAGAGTACGGGGCTGTACACCTGCAGCGACAGCTTGCTCCGAATATCAGCAGCATCGGAGTAAGGCTCGGCCGTAGCGGCACTGATCACTGTAATCCCGGGCGTCTTGAATTCTGTTGCGTCAAGGGTCTCAGCGAGGGATACGCCGGCGTCACGCATCAGGGATGAATGCGATGGCACACTGACCGGCAGCAAAATGGCGCGCCGGGCCCCGTGGTCCTTCGCGTATGCGACGGCCTGGCTGACAGCCGTTGCATGCCCCGCGATCACGACCTGGCCCGGCGAGTTGAAATTCACGGGTTCCGCAATACCGATCGTCGATGCTTCATCACACAGGGCGACGATCGCCTCGTCGTCGAGTCCGAGTACCGCCGCCATCGCACCGATGCCAACCGGCACCGCTTCCTGCATGAGTTCCGAGCGGCGTTTGACGACGCGCATCGCATCCGCAAAGCCGACAGCACCCGCACACACCAGCGCCGTATACTCACCGAGGCTGTGACCTGCCATTTGCGCCGGAAGCGACCCGCCAGCGGCCTGCCAGACCCGATACGCAGCCATGCCCGCAGCCAGCATCGCCGGCTGGGTTACCACGGTTTCCCCCAGACGTTCTGCAGGACCGTCCTGAACCAAGTGCCAGAGGTCGTAGCCCAGAATCTCGCTCGCCTCCGCGTATGTCTCCTGCACGACCGGGAACTCGGCCGCCAGGTCCGCCTGCATGCCCTGTGACTGGGAGCCCTGCCCGGGAAAAACCATCGCTATTGTCAAAACCGTCTCCATTGTCTGGCCGTTCAGGCTGCCGCCTGATGCCGAGAATTATATAGACGCTGTGTGCCGGACTCTAATCCGAAGCAGCATGGCCGCCACAACGCCCCCGAGTGCTCCAAACAGATGTGAATCAACGACGACCGGACCCCCGGCCGTGCTTTCGGAGCCCGGCAGGGGCCCGCTGAACTGCTCCCATGCCAGTTTGGCGAGCAGCAGCGCCATCACGATCAGCGCTTCCCTGTCAGGTGTCCTCAGCCTTTCCATGAGCCCGGCAGCGAGGACACCGTGCAACAATCCCGACAGGCCGACGTACCACATGAGCCCGGGAACGAATAGCCACAGCCCGATGTCCATCGTAATAACCGTGAAAACGCCAACCAGAATCCAGCGGATCCAGTCGAAAACCTCCCCGACCAGGTACCAGACGAGCAGGAGGCCCGCCCCATTCAGCGCAAAATGCGCCCAGCCAAGGTGGACAAAATGACCGCTGACGAGACGCCAGAGCTCACCCGAGCTTATTCCGGTGCGGTCAAACCGCATCCACTGCTGCGCCGTTTCGCCCGCCAGCGCAAGCAAAAAGGCAACCAGCAGGACGAGGATCGGCAGTGGCCATGCCCCTGCTCCGCGCCCTTCCACTGGCTTTCGATCAAGTTTGTCTAACCCCATGTTTGATATACTTACGTTTACATTAATCAGGAGTCAATCAAGTGGACCCGCCGCAGCCTGGCGAGACCACTTCGGAGCAACAACATTGAGTCAGATTTTGAGAACACAGGATCACATGGCGCGGCAACAGGGTTTCACGCTGATTGAGATAATGGTCGTCGTGATCATCATCGGTATTCTTGCTGCGATCGTCGCACCGAACGTTATCGGTCGCATCGACGATGCGCAGATCACCAAGGCCAAAGCTGAGATTTCAAACATCGAGAACGCGCTGAAATTTTATCGCCTCGATAATTTTGCCTACCCGACGACGGAGCAAGGAATCGAGGCGTTGACTACGAAGCCTACGGACCCGAGTATCCGCAACTGGAAACAGGGCGGCTATCTGGATCGCCTGCCCAAGGACCCCTGGGGCAATCCATACCAGTACCTGAATCCGGGTAACAACGGCGAAATCGATATTTACACGCTTGGTCGTGACGGCCGGCCCGGCGGCGAAGGTCTGGACGCCGATATTGGCAACTGGGATCCGGAGTAGCTATCCCTGCTCGGCAAGGGTCCTTTGCCCCGATGTCAACATTTCGACAAAAGCGTGGGTTCACGTTAATCGAGATTCTCGTCGTGGTGATCATCATCGCGATAATTTCGGGCGTCGCCCTGATGTCCATGAATCTCATCGGCGACGATCGTGAGCTGGACACCGAGCGAAAACGGCTCGCCACGTTGATTGAACTGGCACAGGATGAGTCAGTCATGCAGGGGCGTGAATTCGGGCTTGAGTTGATGCAATCGACCTATCGCTTCGTTGAGTTCGATCCATTTGAGTCGCGCTGGAGCGAAATACTGGACGATGACCTGTTCCGCCTGCGGCAAATGCCTGAGGGCATCGAATTCGAGCTCTACGTTGAAGACAAACGTATTCCGCTGGAGCTGGACCCCAAGTCGATTGAGGATCCGGATGAGGCAGGGATATCGGTGAACGTTGAAACTTACGCACCGCATGTCTTTGTTTTTTCCAGCGGTGAATCGACATCTTTCGAAATACGCCTCAAACGCCCGCTAAACGATCAGCAACTCGTGATGCGCGGCAATGTGCTTGGCGAGATTGAATTTGTGGACGAGGACTACTGAGCCGTGAGGATGCGCAGGATGCAACGTGGATTCACCCTGGTTGAGGTGATGGTCGCTCTCACGATAGTGGCGTTTTCGCTGACGGCGATCGCGGCCAGCATGAATCAGATGATCGATGCCGCAAACACGATGCGCGAACGGACCTACGCAAGCTGGATCGCGCATAATAAAATAGCAGAACTGCGCCTCGCGAACGTTACACCCGAAGTCAGCTCAAGCAGTGGCGAAGTCGACTACGCCAATAGCCAATGGTCATGGCGGGCTGATGTTTCTGAAACCGGTATTGAAGGGTTTTACCGTCTGGACGTTTCGGTATCGCTGGCGGGAAGCGAATACAACATCCGAACCGTGACTGGATTCATAGGTGAGCCCATGCCCGCCGGCAGGGCCAATCAGATCTGGGCCCGCGGCCTGCGTTCGAGTGGTGCAACGAGTTGAGGTGCGCGCTGCAAAGAGGATTCACGTTGATCGAGGTGTTTGTTGCGCTCACGGTGTTTGGCGTAATGGCTATGCTCGCCTATATGTCGCTGGGACAAACGCTTGCAAACGCCGATATGTTGAACGATCGCATGGATCGCCTCCAGGCAATACAAAGAACGATCAGCTATCTCAGTACCGAGTTGCTGCAAACGTTACCGAGACCGGTACGCGAGGAACTCGGCGACGAGCCGGTACCGGCGCTGCAGTCGAGTTTCGGATCTGAGTTCGCCTTGCAATTGACCCACGGCGGATGGCCTAACCCGGCCGGTGTGCCGCGCAGTACGATGCAGCGGACGGCCTATCGAATCGAAGATGGCGAACTGATTCGCTACCACTGGAATGTGCTCGACCGAACCGTGAATAACACACCATTGGCGACGATCATGCTCGAAGATGTCGAAAGCCTGACGTTCCGTTTCCTGCAGGTGACGAATGAGTGGACTGAACAATGGCCGCCGCTGTCCGCACAGGGAGGTCCGAATTCGGCATTGCCACGCGCTGTCGAAATTGTGCTGACGCTGGCTGATGAAGGCGAAATAAACCGCCTCGTCGAGGTATCGCCATGAAGCTCGTCTGGCGCCGACGTGGCGTAGCACTGATCACCGCGCTGCTGATCACGGCACTGGCGGGTTCGGTCGCCGCCGGACTGTCGTGGAACAATGCGCTGGACGTCAGGCGCACGATGGTAATGCTGTACCGTGACCAGGCAATCCAGGTTGCCATTGGCTCCGAAGGCTGGGTGCGCAGCATTCTGCGCGACGATATTGCAAGCGGCAGCACCTCCGATCACCTGGGAGAAATCTGGGCTACTGAAATCCCGGCGCTGCCGATCGAGGCCGAGGCGGTCCAGGGAGAAATCTATGGCAAGATCGAGGATCTGCAGGGCCGCTTTAATATCAATAATTTGCTGGACGGAAATGGCGAAATTGATCAGCCTTCTTTTGAGCAATATGAGCGTTTGCTGGCTGCCCTCGGCCTCGACCCGCGGCTCGCTGGCATAACGGCTGACTGGCTCGATGCGGATCAGACAGAGAGTATTCCTGACGGGGCTGAAGATCCGCTCTACTCGGGTTTGACGCCGGCCTATCGCACCGCCAATCAACGCATGGCGAACGTCACAGAGCTCGCGGCACTCGACGGCATGGACCGCGATAGCTTCGAGATTCTTCTGCCGCACGTGACGGCATTGCCGGAACGAACACCGATTAATGTGAATACGGCAACGCTGCCCGTCCTGCAATCACTGGGCCCGAACATCCGCGAAACCGACGCAGAGGGGCTTATCGATTTGCGCGAGGATGGCGGATTCGTCGACTATGGCGGGGTGTTCGCGCCGCTGGTTGACAAGGGACTGCAGCAATGGATTTCGGAAACAACCAGTTATTTTCAATTGAAGGCCGTCGTCCAGATTGATACCGTTCGGATAACTATGTTCACCGTGTTACACCGGGATCCGAATAGTCCTGATGTAACTCCAATTCGCCGCAGCCTGGGAACCATTTAGCATGGCAGAGTATCTGGTCATCCGACTGGGACGTACATTAGACCATGCGGTCGAATGGATCGTCGCAGACGACAACGGTACGCGCCGCGGCCCAGTGGTCTCGGGCTCGCTGGCTGATGCCGCCCGGGATGTTCGTGGCCGGCCGGTTGTCGTGCTCGTGCCCGCGACTGAAGTATTGACGACTACGGTGGAAATCCCGATTCGCAGTGGCCCACGGCTCCGTGCCGCCCTGCCCTTTGCACTCGAAGAAAGCCTGGCTGAAGACATCGACACATTGCATTTTGCGTCGGGCGAACGCCGTGAAAACGGCAAGCTGCCGGTTGCCGTAGTGGCGCGCACCAAAATGGACGAGTGGATTGACGCGCTGGCAGAGGCAGGCATTTCCGCCGCCAGAATGATTCCCGAAAATTACGGGCTTGCGAGAATTCCCGGGACCATGACGATTCTGGTCGACGGCGAATGTGTCATGTTCAACGATGGTGCAGATACGGAGTTTGTCATGCAGGGCGTGCGACCCAGCGATACGCTGGTGGCAGCGGGCCTGTTGTCCGACCGCAGCGATGAAGAATCAAATGACGTCGAGCCGTCCGGGCATCTTGTTGCTTATTGCGAAGCTGCCGACGAAGACCGCCTTTCGCACGACTGGATCGCACTGCGGCACGAATTGCACAGTGTCGACATCAATCTTCTGCCCGACGGCGCTCTGCCGAGGCTGGCCGTTACGGTTGCCAGCGGTAACGGGGTCAACCTGTTGCAAGGCCGATACGGCGTAAGGACGGATTATCGCGCACAGTTTAAACCCTGGCGGAACGCAGCGGTGCTGCTGCTCGGGCTCGTGATCGTTGGCCTGTTGGCGAAGGGCGCGGACCTCTACCGTTTGACGCAGGAGGAATCAAACCTGCAGGCGCAGTTCATGGAGGAATACCGGCAAATCCGACCAAACGACGGGCGCGAGGTTCTGGACCCGCTCAACGCCGTGCGTTCTATCAAACAGGGACTGGGTACCGCAACCGGTCCGCAGGTTTTCCTGCCTTCGTTGCGACAGCTAAGTGATGCGATGGCCAAGAACTCAGACGCGCGTATCGAGACCATAAGTTACCGTGCCGGTGTGATCGATGTGCGGATCACCTCGCCCGACGTCGCAACGCTGGACAAGATACAGAAATCAGTGAGTGCCTCAGGGCAGTTTCAGGCGTCAATTCAGTCGACCGACCAGGTCGCTGACCAAATCAGCAGCCGGCTGCAGATTCGCGAGGCAGGATCATGAAAGACTGGTTCGATTCTCTGGAGTCGCGAGAGCAACTGTTCGTTGGCCTGGGCGCTTTGGTCGTTATCATCGCCGTCGTCTTTGGTTTCGTCTGGGCACCCCTGGACAAGAGCCACGATTCCATGGCCACCAACGTAAACGACTGGCAGCGATCACTTGCAGAATTGCGCCCCCTCAAGGGACTGGCACAGAGCGGTACTCAGGGGACCGGTTCCACTTCGACAGCCAGCCAGCAATCCCCGATTATCGTAGTTGACCAAACGCTGCGCAGCCGCGGCCTCGAGCAATTTCGCCGTCGAAGTCAGCCCACTAGCAGCAACGGCGTGCGCGTCGAATTTGAAAACGTGGCATTCGATGATCTCGTTTTGTGGCTCGGCGACCTTAGCGATCAGCATGCCATGCACGTACAGGCAGGCAGCCTTTCGACCGGATCCCAGCCTGCGCCAGGCCGGGTGAACGCGACGCTGACACTGGAGCGTGCTCTTTGATTCACAGCAAACGCGGCCTGCTGCTCGTCGCAGTGCTGACAGTTTTTCTTGCCCTGATTGTTTTGTTTCCTGCGCGCATCGCTTACTGGTGGGCGGCGCCAGCCGGACTCGACGCAAGCGGCCTGCAAGGAACCGTGTGGAGCGGCAAGGCAGATGCCGTCGCGATGGAAGGCATCTACCTGAGTGATGTGAGCTGGCGATTACGGCCGCTGAGCCTGTTTGCGGGTTCCCTGGCCTACCATGTAAATGGCGCTCCGATATCGGGTTTTGTCGAGGCAAATGTCGGCATCGGTATCGGCGGCACGTTGACCGTATCCGACATGACCGCATCACTTCCGCTGGCTGCACTCGCCCAGACTTTGAGAATTCGCGGTCTGCGCGGCGATGCCAGCGCTCAGTTCGATCGTCTTCAGATTCGTGATGGTCTGCCCATCGCAGCCAGCGGGTCGGTACAGGTGAGTAAGCTGCTGGTACCGTCGCTGAGCCGCGAATCGATTGGCGGATACCGCGCGGAATTTTTTACGCAAAATAATGGCGTAGCGGCCAGCGTTGAAGACACGGACGGCGTAATGGAGCTGGCAGGTAGCCTGCAAATCAAAGACGATCGCAGCTACCAGTTTCTCGCCCAGTTAGTTGCGCAACCTGCAACCCCGGCGAATCTGCGAAAGCAAATGGAATACCTCGGACCGGCGAACGAACGGGGCCAGCGCGAATTGCGCATCGAGGGGCGCCTCTAGCCGGTAATTATGCCGTTGCTAAACCTCGACCTCGAGGAACGTCTGCAACAACGGGAAATACAGGGCGCAGCGCGCGTCAGTTCCAGTATAGGCTTCGTATATCGCTGCGTACTTTTTCAGCTGCGGCCGGTAGCGATCCGTTTCTGCACGAAGAAAGCCCGCCAGGTTGCCGCCTTCATGCGTGCTGGTCTTGTAATCGATGATCCAATGCACGCCGTCGTCATCCACGCGCACGCGGTCAAGAATAATGGACTCGATTTTGCCTTCGTAGACCCCGGTTAACGCCATTTCGGCATGCCCGTCGCCGTTGACGACCCAGCTTCCTTTCGCATCAGTCAGCGTGCTTCGCAGCGCGGCTTCGACGCGCGGGACGATAGCCTCGATCATATCGTCGCCAACACCCGTCTCTTTCAGCCACCGCCGCGTCACCGGCCTGTAGCTGGCCAGGAGCTCCGAATCTGGCGACACTCGATTCTCCGCAAACGCATGCAGCCAACGATGCACGATCGTACCGGCGATGCGTGCTTCCGTTCCAACCCAGTAGAACTCGACCTCTTCCCCTGTTTCGATAACGTCGGCAGCTGCCACTGTTCCGGGAAGCGAGGCGACCGCAGGCAGCGTCCAGGGCCTTTCGAACCGGCGCAGCAGCGGCTGCATCCAGACCGCTTCCTCGTCGTGGGCGTCGTCAGGAACATAGCCGGGAAATGCGTTCGCGTACTGTGGCTCCACTGCAGGCCACAGCAGGTTCAGCAGGCTTCTCTTGGCAGGCGGCTTAAAAGCCGTACCGTCTGGCGTGATCGCTGTGGCGCCGATCATGTGTAAGGACTTGCGCGCCCGGGTGCACGCCACGTAAAGCAAACGGGCTTGCTCGTATCGGTCTTTCCTGGCCTCGCTCAATTCAATGAAGCGATGCACCGGATCCGAACTCAGTTCGCTGCGAGGACCCACCGGGCTAATCACCTTTCGCGCATCGCCATGCTCATCCGGCACATCGAACCAGGACAATACCCTGCGATCACCGCTACCGGGCAGGCGCCCCAGTCCGTACAACAGCACGTGTTCGAACTCGAGTCCTTTGGCGCGATGCATTGTCATGACCTGCAGTCGCGCATTGACGTCACTCGAGACTCGTTCAAGGTCGAGCATCGACTCCAGTTCTGCTACGTCCGTCAGAGACCCGCAACGTTCGTGTTTTCCGAGCACGTCAAGATAGCGATAGACATTGCTGACCGCGTACTCGTCGTCGAGAATCGCCGGTCCGCCAAGTGTCATCCAGGCAACCTCAACAAGCTCCCTGAGTCCCTGCAGACGCCTTGGTGCCACCAATGTGCCCAGTACATGCCGCGCATCCTCTATGGATTGTCTGCCGCTTCCAGACAGCGACAGCAGGCGCTCGTCGTTGTGCAGGAGCTCCCACACGGTGCTTTCCGTGTCATTCACAACCAGCTCATGAAGGTCGGTCCAATCCAGGCCGATCCAGGGCGCACGGAGAATGGCGAGCCAGGCGAGCCGATCGCCCTGGTGCACGGCGGCGCGTGTCAGCGCGAGCACTTCGATCACTTCCGGCAGGTCCGTGAGCCGATCGATCTCTAATGCGCGATAGCTGACGCCCGCTCGGCGGAGTTCGGCAAGCAGGTTCGGCAGCTGAGTCCGCCCACGAACGAGGACGGCCATCTCCTCATCAGGATGTCGAGCCAAAGCCTCGGAAATCACCTTGCAGCCAAGTCGAGCCTCCTGCTCGACGCTACTGCCGAATAAAGGATAGACGTGACAATGGCCCACTCCGGCCAGGTGCGGAACACCTGCGGCTTCGGAATATGAAACAGCGCCGCTGGATGGATCGTCACTCGGTGCGAGAATTTCCGGGAACACGGTGTTGAACCAGTCCACCAGGAATTCACCCGAGCGAAAATTCCTTCGCAACAGCAGCGGTGTAAGTGTTACACCTCCTATGCCATATTTCCTGGCAAGCAGGAACTGCCCGACCTCGGCATTTCGAAACCGGTAGATAGACTGCATAGGATCGCCGACACAGTACAAAGTGCGGCCATCGCCCTGCTCCCAGCCGCCTGTTAATGCCTCCAGCATCCTGTACTGAGCGCTCGACGTGTCCTGCATTTCGTCAACCAGGAGATGCCGCAGCTGGTAGTCGAGCAGCAAGGCAACGTCGCCCGGATTCTCCGCAGTGCCGAGGGCCGCACCCGCTGTCAGGGCGATCTCGGTATGATCGGCCACGCCGAACTCTGCAAACAAACGCTTCAGCTCGGTAACAGCCATCGGCAGCAAACGGAAAAGCGCGAGCAGTACGTTCCACTGTTCGTCGCTGTAGTGCACGGGTGGCAACGCGCGGACGCTGTCGAGCAACTCGGCGATTTCTGCCTGCTGCGCCAGCTCTTCCAGTAAGGCATGCATCGACGCCTTTTGTCCGCTGTCGCCGGGCGGAAAACCCTGGCGCTTGTCGACTTTTTTCCGAAACTGGCCTGCCCTCGTCAGCAGCAATTCCGCCAGGCCCTGCCACTCTGGAGCTGCGCTCGAATGCGCTGTCGGTAATCCTTGCTGGTTGTTCAGCGCGCAAATCGGATTCGACCCGGATCCGCTGCGACGCACCTGGTCTGCCGCATAGACCTGCAGCGGAGACAGCGCATCGACAATGTCGGGCGGAAAAATCGACGCCGTGCGCTGCAGGCAATCCGTAACAGAAGATTCCAGGTTTTGTTCGAATCGCTGCCGCAGGGAATCGGCTTCGTCCGTTGTCAGAAGGCCACTACCGATAAATGGTAACCACTGGTCCCTCGTCCCAAGCATTTGCACGAGGTAAGAAACATAAAGCTGCGTGTTGTTGTCAACGTGGACCAGGACTTCGTGTGTTGCCGCCTTCATGGGCCCGCTCTCCGCAAGCCAGTCCAGCGTCGCCAGTGCCGCGGCACGATACAGGGAGCTGAGTTCGGCGTCGGTGACGATGCGCGCGCCGACGGCCCCTTCCGGTGAACTGATCGGCCGCAATCTTGCGATCAGTGCATTGAGGGAATCCAGTGTTTGAATGCGCATGCGTCGGGGATTCGCGAGCAGCTGCCATCCGTGCTCGCAATCGTTCTTAAGTGCCGCGGTCGCCAGCACGTTGGTAAGCTTCTGATGCGCCTCCGCGGGCTCTTCGCCACGCTCTGCAACCTGCAGCGCTGCCAGCACGCGAAACTGCATTTCTGCGGCGGCTTTGCGCGTAAACGTGATGGCGAGAATTTCCTCGGGATTATCCACGTTGGCAAGCAGCTTCAGGTAACGCTGAATCAGGAGCTCGGTTTTGCCCGATCCCGCGGGTGCCTGCACGATGAAAGAGCGCGTTACATCCAGCGCATGCTTTCGCGCCTGCAGGTCATCCTCGAGCAGATGGGCTTCAGCCATCGCGACGCAGCTCCGTGTAGCGGCTGAGCAAATTGAAATAACGGGCGTCCTTGACACCCTGCAGACGATTTATTCGCACGTCGCCAAGACTCATTTCCTTGCAGGCGGTGGCTACCTGTCGTTTCCAGCCTGCCAGTGAGTCGTCCCAGCTCGCATCATCGGTATAGCCTCTCCCCGCGCCGTCGAAACTCAGCTCACGACTATCGATATTAACCAGGATCAGGGCCGAGACGGGATCGTCAAGTGCACAAGCGTAAGCGACCAACTGTATTTCTTTCGGTTGCCCGTCGCCCTGCAGGATCTTCTTCTTTGCGCCAGTTTTGTAGTCGAGGATTGCCACGCTGTCGTCGGGCAAACGATCGATGCGATCGACACGAAGCTGCAGGCGCACATCGGCTTCGACAAACGCAAGCTCACGCTCAACTGCTGCGATCGAGAATTCTTCGCGCGCGATATCGACGGACACGAAATGCCGCAAGAGCTTACCGATGCGAACACGCTCCAGCTCAAACAACTTCATGAGCATTGTATCGGTGTTACGTTCGTGTCGCGCGAACGCCGCATCGAGTGCGGTCGCGATACGGACGCGCGTGTCGTCGTCCGACCAGGCGCAAATTTCTTCACGCGATGGCGTGTCAATATACAGCTGGTGCAGCGCGTCGTGAATGATGTTGCCGCGCAAGGAAGCCGGAAGCCCGACGGCCTGGGCCTGCAAATTTCTGACGCCGAGGCGGCCGACAATGAACGCCGTGATTGGATCTGCCATTTGCCGCGCAATCGTCCCGGCGCCGCCGGAAATGTTTTCTCCGGGCGCGATCGCTGGGATCGACTCGTCGACGACAGCCGTGCCTACGATCTTGGCCAGCGCAATCGCATGCCAGCCGGGATCTTGATGTGCCGGCGCGATTCCGGCACGCAGCACCCGCAGGAGGCCACTGGCAGACTGCTCCGCATCGTCCTCGGTCTCTGCATAGCTGCAAACCACTTTGTCGGCCGCACTCCCGAGCCTGATCAGCAAACGTTGGGCGTAGGCGAGCGTGTCAGAGGGCTCCGCATCCGGCATGCCCTTTTGTCGCTGCAAACTGCGAGATACCAATGGCGACGGGTTGCCGGGCGGCGGCCAGTTTGCAGCGCTAAGGCCACTGATCCAGATGGCATCGTAGTCTGCGCCCGATGCTTCAAGCGGGCCAATGAGCTGCACAGCCCTGCCTTCTGATTCCGGTTGAAAGACTGTCCCTGCGGCCATCAATTCAAGACGCCGAACTGCGGCTTCGTAACTCATCGCCGGACTGACAAGATCCAGCCGCGCAAGATCATTGAGCAGGTCTCGCCACCGATTGACGAGCTGAAAGTCGAAGCTGGATAAGGTCTCTTTGCCCGGCCATTGGCAGGCTTTCAGCATCTCATCGACATATAGTGCCCATTCCGCGGGCGATGCGCTTTTTGGCAGGTCTCGGCGGCGTTTCGTCAGTGATGCCACCAGGCTGAGCCAGTCCGCGACATCCGCATCATCGGTTCGACCTCTCAGGGCGGAGGACAGCATGGCCGGCGACCAACTGCGATCCGGTAGTTGTCGAAGTCGCAGCTCAAGAATGCTGCGTCCTGCCGTCGACACCGAACGGATCAGCGGTGTACGAAGTAAATGGCCTATGTCACCGGCAGAAAGATCACGAACCAGCCACCGCAAAAGCAGCAAGGCAATCGATACAGCAGGATAATCAACGAGCCTTCGCCCATACGAAACATTGACCGACTGTGACACCACGGACGGTGCATATTGCCAGCCAGGTACGAAGCCTTCTCGAACCAGGTGGGCCTTGTGCTCGGCCTGTTGCTCCAGATTGCCGGCAACGATAGCAATCGTTTGCGCAGGATTGATTTCAAGTTGCTGACGCGCCCAGGCCCCTGCCGCGCGCATTTCCGCATCCGCGTTTTCGAAGCGTTGCAGAACAATCGACGCGGCTAAATCAGGCACCGGCGCCGACCTGATATCACAACCGCTGTCGGCCAGTGCCGCCGTTATCGAGCTTACAAGCGGTCGGTCCCGATCGAAGCCAACAAACGTAACCCGTCCGTGGCTTGTCACGCGGCCATTGCGCAGCAATGCATCGATCAGGGCGCCGAGGCCGGCGTCGTCGACCCAGTGCTCACGCTCAAGAATGCCGAGATATCGACCAGCCGCCGCGGCAAACAGCCGTTGATCGCTGCTCGCCGCTGCGCGTGCGATCTCGCGGATGCCTACACGCCAGTCGGCCAGGCGCTGCCAGGTGTCGCGGGAGAGCCGAACGAGTGCCGCGAGTCCCGCCGTGGATACTCCGATCTCCTTCCGCAGACAGCGCTCCCACAGTAGCTGACTCTGGTGTTCGTTGATTCTCGTGGGCAAAGACACCGGATCCGACGCGTCGAGCAGCTGCTTATCAAGCCAGTCCTTCCAGGAATGAATTGCCGGGCTTGGCCAGGCGACCTGTCCGGCGGACAGTTGCTGGTCCGCGAAGTTCTCCCGCAACACTTTCGTAAGTCGGCGATTCGCAGTGACTACGGTTGAGGGACCGTGCAGCGCATCCGTTAGCCACTCATACATCGCTTAGGCGTGTTGCTCCAGGCATGTCTCGATGCGATCGAAAACAACATTGATGGTTTCCGTATCGGGCAGTGTCGTGATGCGGAAGTGATCGGTGTATGGCGTATTGAAACTGCTTCCCGGCGCAACCAGTACGTGGTGGCTTTCGAGCAATTCAAGCGCAAAAGCCTGGTCATCGAAGCGACCGGCAAAACGCGGGTCGAGCTTAGGAAAGGCATACATGGCACCCATGGGACGCTGAGCGCTGAGGAAGCGGCTATTCTCAACACGGTCAATCACGGCCTGCCTCGACTGATACAAACGGCCGCCCGGCGCAACGAGGTCAAGGATGCTCTGGAAGCCGCCGAGCGCTGTTTGCACGGCCCACTGCCCCGGCACATTACTGCACAGGCGCAGTGCCGACAGCAGCTCCATGCTGTGAATATATTCTTCTGCGCGATCGAGTTCTCCGCTGAAAACACACCAGCCGACACGGTAGCCGCAAGCCCGGTAGACTTTCGACAGCCCCGAAAAAGTCAGGCATACGGCGTTGTTCACCAGGGTTGCCATCGGGATGAACTCAGCGTCGTCATAGACCATCTGGTCATAGATTTCGTCGGCCATCAGCACAAGCTTGTGTCGTTCTGCCAACTCCACTATTCCCGCGAGCGTCTGTTGGTCGTAAACAGCGCCGCTGGGGTTGTTGGGATTGATCACCACAATTGCCTTGGTGTTGGCATTGACGAGGCTTTCGATATCGGCAACGTCTGGCAGAAATCCATTGTCGCTGCTGCACGCATAGTGACGAACCACGCCGCCATTGAGCGCCACTGCCGCACTCCACAGAGGGTAATCGGGGCTGGGTACCAGGACTTCGTCGCCCGGGTTGAGCAAAGCACGTAAGGACAGATCGATTAGTTCGCTGACACCGTTGCCGATGAACACTTCGTCTGCCGTGACACCGCTGATACCGCGATTCTGTTGCTGCATGACGACAGCTTCGCGCGCCGGAAAAATTCCCTTTTGATGACAATACGGTTCGGCCTGACCAAGGTTTTCAATCATTGCCAGGCGCATGGTCTCGGGCGTGCGAAAACCAAATAACCCGGGATTACCAATATTAAGAGAGATTATTTCGTAACCGCGTTTCTCCAATTCGAGCGCGCGGTTCGCCAGCTGACCCCTAATCTCGTAACGTACGCCTTTCAGAGTCTCGCTGGTGAGGATTTGTTGTTCCATAGTGCAGTCAATCTGGCCGTTGAATACTATATTGCCGACTGTTCGCGAAGCTCGGCGATCAAGTCGTGAGAGTAACCCAACCACTCGCGCAAAACCTCATCCGTGTGCTCGCCCAGAAGTGGCGGCGCCTGCTTGTAGCTTACGGGCGTTTCCGAGAAGTCGACCGGGTTCGAAACAGTGGCTACTTTCTGTCCACACGAGTTTGTGAGTTGGCGAACCAGGCCGCGTTCTTCGGCGTAAGCATCGGTGAGAACGGTGTCGATTGAATTGATAGGTCCCGCTGGCACGCCCTTGTCAGACAGCAATTCCAGCCAGAACGCGGTTGCCTGTGTCGCCAGCACCGGTTCGAGCAGGTCGATGAGCTCGCCGCGATGCGCAATGCGATCACTGTTGCGCCGGAATTTCGCATCCGTCGCGAGACCGGGCCGGCCAATACAATCCGCAAATGCGGCGAACTGACGGTCATTGCCAACGGCGAGCATCAGGTTGCCATCGCGGGTCGAAAAGGCCTGATAGGGTACGAGATTCGGATGCGCGGTGCCCATTCGCTGCGGAACCTCCCCGCCAACCAGGTAGTTCATGTTCTGGTTCGCCAGCCAGGCGACCTGGCTGTCGTAGAGCGGCACATCGATATGCTGGCCGAGCCCTGTTACGGCGCGCGCGTTCAGCGCCGCCAGTACCGCGGTCGTTGCATACATGCCGGCCATGATGTCCGCGACCGCAACGCCCACCTTTTGCGGCCCCTCGCTGTCGTCTCCGGCCGGGCCCGTTATGCTCATCAGGCCTGCGGATGCCTGGATCATGGCGTCGTAACCCGGTTTCGCGGCGCGTGAGCCGCTTTGGCCGAAAGCGGAGATGGAGCAGTAGATCAGTCTCGGGTTAAGCGCGCAGAGTTCGACCGGGCCCAGTCCATATCGCTTTAGCGAACCAACCTTGTAGTTCTCCAGGAGTACGTCGGCGCTAGCGGCAAGCTCGCGTATGACCTGCTGCCCCCTGGCGCGACTGATATCGACGGTGACAGAGCGCTTGTTGCGATTTGCGCACAGGAAATAGGCCGATTCACCGCCGGCACGACCGTCCAGCCATGGCGGGCCCCACTGCCGGGTATCATCACCGTGACCGGGTCGCTCAACTTTCACGACGTCGGCTCCGTAGTCACCAAGCAACTGCCCCGCCCACGGGCCGGCGAGTATGCGGCTCATGTCGAGGACCCGGATGTTCGAAAGTGGCGCGGCCATGGACTGCGAAACCTCCCCTTCTGTAAGCATCAAAAAAACCCGGCCAACCTTGCGGTTGGCCGGGCGGGTCCGCACGGAGATTGCGGATTGCGTGACTCGGTCGC